>DAORVK010000006.1:46781-70696 GCA_035433705.1 Steroidobacteraceae bacterium | reverse complement strand
AGCGAGGCCGCCGAAGCAGACAACCCGAGCGCGAACAGGATTGCCGACACCGCAACAAGCGCGCTCGGTCTCGTGCGGGGCGTGGACTTTACGATCATGATCATTCTCCAGTGGTTGAGGTGACGAACCAGTTCGTCGGCAACACACTAGCGGATCGGATCTTGCGCGAAACTGTCGCGCTGCTGAAGATTGCTTCACACTTTCGCCCGGGCGGAACCCCGGCGCCGGGATCGCGTCTAAGCGTGCGGAAAGGCGTGACTGCGCAGCGATACTGCTTTCATGAGCGTCCACACCTCGCCACCCGGCCGCAGCTGCAATGCTGAAACCGCGTCGCGGGTGACATGCGCGACGATCCGTGCGCCGTCGAGATCGATCAGCGTGCGGCAGGCCTCATCACCGTGGGGATCGATCGAGACGATGTGGCCTCGCAGCGCATTGCGCACGCTCAGGCCCACCGGTGCGCGGTCGGAGAGAATCACGTCGCGCGCGAGCACCTGCACGCGCACCTGCGAACCGGAGGGCAGATTGGGCGCGCGCAGGCGCAGCTCTCCGCTGCGTCCGACCCGCACGCGCGTCAGCCCGGTCGCGGCATCGCCTTCGAGCACCTGCGCGTCGAGCACCGCACCGGCCGCCGCCGGCCCGACAATCGCGGTCAGCGCCGGATCGAGGCTCACGTCGGTCAACGACCCCTGCGCGACGACGCGACCCGCTTCGAGCACGACCAGATGCGTCGCGAGTCGCAGCACTTCATCGAACGCATGGCTCACATAGATCATGGGCAACGCCAGACGCAACCGCAGCGCTTCGAGATAGGGCAGCACTTCCTCGCGCCGCGCCACATCCAGCGAGGCGAGCGGCTCGTCGAGCAGCAGCAGGCGAGGCTGTGCGAGCAGCGCCCTGCCAAGGCCGACGCGCTGACGCTCGCCGCCCGACAGCGAATGCGGACGCCGATCGACGAGCGGCGCAAGAGCGAGCAACGCCACGACGTCGTCGTACTCGATGATGTGTGGCCTGCCGCGCACGCGTCGCAGCCCGAAGGCGAGATTCTCCGCTACGGTGAGGTGCGGAAAGAGCCTTGCGTCCTGGAACACGTAGCCGACTCGTCGCCGTTCCGGGGCGAGGGAGCGACCGCTCGCGGTGTCGAGCAGTGTCTCGCCACCGATGTCGATCCGGCCCCGCTCGGGCCGCAACAGGCCGCTGATCAGATTGACGAGTGTCGTCTTGCCACAGCCAGAGCGGCCGAAGAGCGCGACGACGCCGGCCTCGGGCGTCTCGAAGCGCGCGTCGAGCGAGAAGTCGCCGCGGCGCATCGCGACATCCACGTGGATCATGCAGGCACCGCAATCACGCCTGGCCCAGTGCGCGGCGCATGCGCCGCGCGAGCCACTCGGAGACGGCAAGTCCGGTAAAGCCGAGCGCGAGTGACAGCGCCGCAATACGCGCCGCGGCGGCGTCGCCACCGGGCGACTGGATCGCGGTGTAGAGCGCGAGCGGCAGCGTACGTGTCTCGCCCGGAATGTTCGAGACGAAAGTGATCACCGCGCCGAATTCGCCAAGGCTCGCAGCGAAAGCCGTGACTGCGCCCGCGAGAATGCCGGGCAACATCAGCGGCAACGTGATCGAGAGGAAGCGGTCCATGGGTCCTGCACCGAGGGTGCGCGCGGCGTCCTCGAGGCCCCGGTCGACCGCCTCGAGCGACAGGCGAATCGCGCGCACCATCAACGGGAATGACACGACCGCGGTCGCAAGCGCGGCGCCGGCCGTGGTGAATGCGAGCTGGATGCCGAAACTCCCGTACAGCCAGCTCCCGATCGGGCCACGACGCCCGAAGAGCACCAGCAGCAGATAGCCGATGACGACCGGCGGCAGCACGAGCGGCAGGTGCACGAAGGCGTCGAGCGCGAAGCGCCCCCGGAAGCGTCCGCGCACGAGGAGCCACGCAATCCACGTCGCGAACGGCAATGAAAAGAGCACACTGCGCGCCGCGACACCGAAGCTGAGTCGCAACGCATCGATCTCGGCGGCGGTAAACGCCATCAGCGGCGCGCCCGCGGCCTGTGCTCAGACTTTTTTCGTGGGTCTTTGCCAGCCATCGATGGTCACCTGCTTCGAGCGCTCGAGGGTCAGTTTGTCCGGCGGCGTGTCCCGCGTGATCACGGAGCCCGCACCAATCGTCGCGCGTGCGCCGACGCGCACCGGCGCCACCAGCATGCTGCCCGAACCGATGAAGGCGCCGTCGTCGATGTGCGTCTGCGACTTGTTCACGCCGTCGTAGTTGCACGTGACGGTGCCAGCGCCGACATTGACTTTCGCGCCGATCACCGCGTCCCCGAGATAAGTCAGGTGATTCGACTTGCTGCCTTCGCCGAGCACGCTGTTCTTCACCTCGACGAAGTTGCCGATGTGCACACCGCCCGCGAGCGTCGACGAGGGGCGAAAGCGGGCGAAGGGGCCGATGTGGCAGGCCGGCCCGATCGTCGCACGGTCGAGCACGCAGTTCGGGAATACCTCGGTATCGTCGCCGATCCCGGTGTTGCGGATCACGCAGTTCGGGCCGATGCGCACGCGATCACCCAGGCGCACGGCGCCCTCGAAGATCACATTGACATCGATCTGCACGTCGCGGCCGACCGCGAGTGTGCCACGCACGTCGATACGCGCGGGGTCCACGAGCGTGACGCCCGCCGCGAGCAGCGCGTCCGCGCGGCGCGCACGGTAGATCGCCTCGACAGCGGCGAGCTGCGCCTTGTCGTTGATTCCGAGCACCTCGCCGGGACTTTCGACGACCAGTGGCGCGACCTTGACCTTCTCTTTCACCGCCATCGCGATGATGTCGGTGAGGTAGAGCTCGCCCTGGGCATTGTTCGTGCGCAGCCGTGCGAGCCAGCGCCGCAACAGTTTTGCCTGTGCGACCAGCACGCCCGTGTTGCCCTCGCGGATGCGCCGCACGCGTGCCGGCGCGTCCTTTTCCTCGACGATACGCTGCACCTGGCCACGCGCATTGCGCACGATGCGCCCGTAGCCCGCGGGGTTGTCGAGTTCGGCCGTGAGCAACGCAACGCTCTTCGGGCCTGCCAGTGCGATGAGTTGCCGCAGGGTGTCGACGCGGATCAGCGGCACGTCGCCATAGAGCACAAGGACGAGCTCGCGATCGTCCACCTGCGGCATCGCCTGGGCGACAGCGTGGCCAGTGCCGAGTTGCTCGGCCTGCAGCACCCAGGAGACCGGTGCTTCTGGCAGCGCCTGGCGCACGCGATCGCCGCCGTGTCCGAACACCACATGGATGGCGGACGGCGCGAGCTCCTGTGCGGTGTCGATCACATGGCCAAGCAGCGGCCGGCCGGCGAGCGGTTGCAGGACCTTCGGCAGGTCGGAGCGCATCCGTTTTCCCTGACCCGCGGCGAGAATCACGATCGTGAGTGGCATCGCGTAATTGTATCCGAGCGCCGCGCGAATGTAGGACGGCACCGGCGCCGCGGGTCGGCTGAAGCCGGAACCGTGCGCCGGCGCACCGGTGACGTCGCGGACGCGAGACCCGCGCCAGAGACTGGCATTTCCGGTCTCGCGAAGACTCCTGTCTGTAGGACGGGCGCCGCTGTGCCAATGGCCTGTCGCCGCCACCGGACATTTCGCCCGCGAATCGCAGGCAATAGGGTGAGCAGCGAAAGATGCAGCAACACCACCGGAGGTATGACATGAAGCACCTGATCATCACGGCCGCAGCACTGCTCGCAGGCACTGCCCTCGCCGGCGAGACCATGGCCTCGAAGTCGTTCGAATCGCTCGACAGAAATGCGGATGGCGGCATCACGGCGAGCGAAGCGGCGGCTGACAAGGATCTCGTCGCCAGTTTCGCCACGGCCGACGGGAACAGCGATGGCGCGGTGACGAAGGAAGAGTTCACCAAATGGCAGGCGTCCGCCAGGGCGCAGGCCGAGCCGGTCGAGCCGGGCACGACAAGGTAACCGGCCCGAGCGCAACCCCCGCGGGTCGGGAGCGGCCCGCGGGGAATTGCGCCCCTTCGTCTGTCGGCGCATAGTCGCCCGCTCGCCCGCAGGATGGGCGTTCAAAACAACACTTCAAAGGACGGAGAACACCATGCGTATCAGGGGATTCGGGCTGCTTGCAGCCCTCGCGATCATTTGTGTACCGGGCACGGGCATTGCGGACGAGGCACGTTCGTACAGCGAAGGGCCGGTCACCAACGTGTCGTTCATCAAGATCGAACCCGGCATGTTCGACGCCTACATGAGCTATCTCGCAACGACCTACAAGTCGCTCATGGAGGAGCAGAAGAAAGCGGGCATCATCCTCGATTATCGCGTCTATGAGGCACAGGCCCAGGACCCTGGCGATGCCGACCTGATTCTGACCATCACCTACAAGAACATGGCCGCCCTGGACGGGCTCGATGACAGGATCGAGCCGCTGCAGCGCAAAGTCTGGGCAGACCGCGCGGTGGCCGCCAAGGCGAGCGCCGATCGCGGCAAGATGCGCACGCAGCTCGGCAGCGAGCTCATCCGCGAGCTGATCCTGAAGTGACGCCGGGATGACATGAGGCCGCGCCGTACCGCCCCTGACTGACGGGGCGGCACGGCGCGGCACCTGCCCCCATGCATCAGGCGCTGCATGAGTCGATCCACTGACGTGCTCATCGTCGGCGCGGGCCCCACCGGCCTCATGCTCGCCAACCAGCTCGCGCGATGGGGAATCCGGGCGACGATCATCGACCGCCACCCCGGCCCGGCCGAACAGACGCGGGCGATCGGTGTACATGCCCGAACACTCGAGATATACGCCAAACTCGCCATCGTCGAACGGGCCCTCGAGTCCGGAAAGATCGCGAGCGCGGCCAATATCTGGGTCGCGGGTCGCCGCAGGACGCGCATACCGCTCGGCGTGATGGGCGAGGGAATCAGCCCCTATCCGTTCGTGCTGTTGCTCGGCCAGGACGACAACGAACATCTGTTGGCTGAGCGTCTCGGCCACCTCGGCGTGAATGTTGCCTGGCGCACTGAGCTCATCGCGCTCGAGCAGAAGCCGGATCACGTCGAAGCGAGCCTGCGCGATCCGGACGGCCGCGTCCGCATTCTCGCTGCGCGCTACGTCGCCGGTTGCGATGGCGCAAAGAGCACCGTCCGCGAGCTGAACGGTATCGGTTTCCCGGGTGCACCGTACGAGCATGTCTTCTTCGTGGCCGATGCCGAAGCGACCGGCCCAATGGTTCCCGACACACTCAACGTGTACCTGTGGCGGAACGGCTTTCACCTGTACTTTCCGCTGCGCGGCACGGATCGCTGGCGCGTGATCGGCATCCTGCCGCAGGCGCTGCGCGGCAAGGAGGCTGTCTTGTTCGAAGACGTCGTGCCATCCCTGCGCGGCGAAGGTGGCGACGGCATTGCGTTCAAGGCCTGCCACTGGTTCTCCACCTACCGCATTCATCACCGGGTCACGGAGCGCTTCCGCGACCGGCGCTGCTTCCTGCTCGGCGATGCCGCGCACATTCACAGCCCAGTGGGAGCGCAAGGCATGAACACGGGTCTGCAGGATGCCTACAACCTCGGCTGGAAACTGGCACTGGCAGTCTCGGGCCGGGCCAGCGATTCGTTGCTCGACACCTATGAAGCCGAGCGCCTCCCGGTCGCGCAGCGGCTGCTCGAGACGACCGATCGCGCGTTCAAGCTGATCGTGTCGGACAACTGGCTGGGCAGCCTCTTCAGGACGCGGATCCTCCCCAGCGTCCTGGCGCTTGCGATGGCGCGCGAACGTGCGCGCCGGTTTGCATTCCGCACGCTGTCCCAGACCGGCATCGCCTATCGCGCGAGCCCACTGTCGCAGACTCTCGGCAAACTGTCGAAAGACGCGCCGCAGCCAGGCGACCGGTTCCCCTGGATGCAGCTGCGGTTCCGGACAGGAGGATCACGCGAGGATCTGTTCCGGCATCTCGACGACACAAAGTTCAACCTGCTCGTCTTCGGACAACGCGCGGCCTCTGGCGATCTGGGTGCGCCCGTTGACCGGCTCGTCGTCCACGAGTTTGCGGGCGATGGCGACAATGCCCGAGAGCTCGCGCGCGCAGGGATCAAGGGGCCGGCCTTCTATCTCCTGCGCCCCGATGGCCACGTGGGGCTTGCAGGCGCGCACCTCGACCCGGCCGCCGTGCACCGCTGGTTCGAAGCGCTGGGCCTCAGCCCTTCAGCTTGCGCAGCTTCTCGATGAGCTTCAACTGCGCCGCGGCGCGCGTGAGTTCGGCGAGCGCTTCGGCCTGGGAGATCTTGTCGACCTTGTCCTTGAGCGCTTCTTCGGCGCGCTGCTTCGCAGCGAGCGCGGCCGCCTCGTCGATGTCTTTTGCGCGCAGCGCCGTATCGGCGAGCACAGTCACTTTCTTCGGCTGGATCTCGAGCACGCCGCCACCCACGAAAATAAGGTGCTCGGCGCCGTCAGGCGTCTGGATGCGCACCTCGCCGGCTTTCAGCAGGGTGAGCAGCGGCGCGTGACGGGGCGCGATACCGATGTCGCCTTCCGACGCCGGCACGAACACCATCTTCGCGGGACCCGAGAAGATCTCGCCCTCGGCGCTGACGACATCGACATGAATAACCGACTCAGCCACGGTATACCTCAGCTCAGCGTCTTCGCCTTCTCGACGGCCTCATCGATGGAACCGACCATGTAGAACGCCTGCTCCGGGAGACTGTCGAATTCGCCCGCCAGGATGCCCTTGAAGCCGCGGATCGTGTCCTTCAGCGAGACGATCTTGCCGTCCTGGCCGGTGAACACCTTCGCGACGTTGAACGGCTGCGACAGGAAGCGCTGGATCTTGCGCGCGCGGAACACGGTGAGCTTGTCCTCTTCGGACAGCTCGTCCATGCCGAGGATCGCGATGATGTCCTGCAGCTCCTTGTAGCGCTGCAATACGGCCTGCACGCTGCGCGCAGTATTGTAGTGCTCCTCGCCGACGACCAGCGGGTCGAGCTGGCGGCTCGTCGAGTCGAGCGGGTCGACGGCGGGGTAGATGCCGAGCGCGGCGATCTGGCGCGACAGCACCACCGTCGCATCGAGGTGCGCAAAGGTCGTGGCGGGCGAGGGGTCGGTCAGGTCGTCCGCGGGCACGTACACGGCCTGGATCGAGGTGATCGAACCGGTCTTGGTCGAGGTGATGCGCTCCTGCAGCACGCCCATTTCCTCGGCCAGGGTCGGCTGATAGCCCACCGCCGACGGCATGCGGCCGAGCAGCGCCGACACTTCGGTGCCGGCGAGCGTGTAACGGTAGATGTTGTCCACAAAGAACAATACGTCGCGGCCCTTGCCGCCATCCGGGCGCACTTCGTCACGGAAGTACTCGGCCATCGTGAGACCGGTGAGCGCGACGCGCAGGCGATTGCCCGGCGGTTCGTTCATCTGGCCGTACACCATCGCGACCTTCGAGTTCTCGAGCTTCTCGAGGTCGATGACGCCCGACTCCGCCATCTCGTGGTAGAAGTCGTTGCCCTCACGGGTGCGTTCGCCGACGCCGGCAAATACCGACAGACCGCTGTACTGCTTGGCGATGTTGTTGATCAGCTCGAGCATGTTGACGGTCTTGCCGACGCCCGCGCCACCGAAGAGGCCGACCTTGCCGCCCTTCGCGAACGGCACGAGAAGGTCGATGACCTTGATGCCGGTGGCCAGCAGGTCGCGGCCGCCCGCCTGCTCGTCGTACGACGGCGCGGGGCGGTGGATCGACCAGTGTTCCTTCGCGTTCACCGGACCGCGGTTGTCCTGCGGTGCGCCGAGCACGTCCATGATGCGTCCGAGGGTCGCCGCGCCCACCGGTACCGAAATCGGCTTGCCGGTCGGTGTGACCGCAAGGCCGCGCTTCAGGCCTTCCGAGGAGCCCATGGCGATCGTACGCACGACGCCGTCGCCGAGCTGCTGCTGCACCTCAAGCGTGAGGTCCGCGTCCGCGAGCTTCAGCGCCTCGTAGACCTGCGGAATCGATTCGCGCGGAAACTCCACGTCGATGACCGCGCCGATGATCTGGGTAATCTTGCCCGTAGCCATAGTCATAATCCTTGTCAGACTGCCGCCGCTCCGCCGACGATCTCGGCGAGCTCTTTGGTGATCGCTGCTTGCCGAGCCTTGTTGTAGATGAGCTGCAGCTCGTTGATCAGCTTGCCCGCGTTGTCCGACGCGGCCTTCATCGCAACCATGCGCGCGGCCATTTCGGACGCCACGTTCTCCACCGCACCGCGATACACCTGCGACTCGATGTAGCGCATCAGCACGCCATCGAGAATCCCGGCGGCGCTCGGCTCGTAGATGTAGTCCCAGTGCCCGGCGAGGTCGCCCGAGCCGACCGCCTCGACCGGCAGCAGCTGCTCGACCACCGGCTTCTGGGTCATCGTGTTGACGAAGTGCGCGTTCACCAGGAAGAGCCGGTCGATCCTGCCCTCGCGGTACGCGTCGAGCATCACCTTGACGGTGCCGATCAGGTCCTTCACATGCGGCCGGTCGCCGAGATGTGAGATGTTCGCGAGGATCGGCAGGCCGAGCCGGCGGAAAAAGCCGAGCCCCTTCGAGCCGACCAGGCACAGGCTCACCTCCGCGCCCTTCTGCTGCCACTCGCGCAGCAGGTAGATCGTGTTCTTGAAGATGTTCGCGTTCAGCCCGCCGCAGAGGCCGCGGTCGGTCGAGATCACGATGATGCCGATCGACTTCGGCTCGCGCGTCACCATGAACGGGTGGCGGTAGTCCGGGTTTGCCTCGGTCAGGTGGCCGATCGTCGCGCGCATCTTCTCCGCGTACGGGCGCGCGAGGCGCATGCGGTCCTGGGCGCGACGCATCTTGCTCGTCGCGACCATCTGCATCGCCTTGGTGATCTTCTGAGTGCTCTTCACACTCGTGATCTTCGTGCGGATTTCCTTCGTGCCGGCCATCAGAGTCCCGTCAGGTGTACGCGCCGGTGGCCATGAAGTCGTCGCAGATCTTCTTCAACGTCGCCTCGTGGGCCTTGAGCTCGGGCTTCGCATTGACGGCATCCACGGCTTCCTTGTAGTTGCCCTTCGCGAAACGCTGCAACGCGGCCTCGAAATCGACCACCTTCTTGCGCTCGACCTTGTCCATGTAGCCGCTGTTGACGGCGTAGATCGAGAGCGCCATTTCGGCGACCGACATCGGCGCGTACTGCTTCTGCTTCATCAACTCGGTGACGCGCTCGCCACGCTCGAGCTGACGGCGGGTCGCCTCGTCGAGGTCGGAGGCGAACTGCGAAAACGCCGCGAGCTCACGGTACTGCGCGAGCGCGAGGCGGATTCCGCCACCGAGTTTCTTGATGATGTCCGTCTGCGCCGCGCCACCGACGCGCGACACGGAGATGCCGGCGTTCATCGCGGGACGGATGCCGGCGTTGAAGAGGTCGGTCTCGAGGAAGATCTGGCCGTCGGTGATCGAGATGACGTTGGTCGGCACGAAGGCGGTGACGTCGCCCGCCTGCGTCTCGATGATCGGCAGTCCGGTGAGCGAGCCAGTCCTGCCCTTGACCGCGCCCTTGCTCGCCATTTCCACGTATTCCTCGTTGACCCGCGCGCTGCGCTCAAGGAGGCGCGAGTGCAGGTAGAAGACGTCGCCGGGGAAAGCCTCGCGCCCCGGCGGGCGCTTCAGCAGCAGCGAGATCTGGCGGTAGGCGACTGCCTGCTTCGACAGGTCGTCATAGATGATCAGCGCGTCCTGACCGTTGTCCATGAAGTACTCGCCCATCGTGACGCCCGAATAGGCCGAGAGGTACTGCAGGGCAGCGGGCGTCGAGGCGGACGCCGCAACGACGATGGTATGCGCCATCGCCCCGTGCTCCTCGAGCTTGCGCACGACGTTGGCGATCGACGACTGCTTCTGGCCGATCGCCACATAGATGCATTTGATGCCAGACGACTTCTGGTTGATGATCGTGTCGACGGCCATCGCGGTCTTGCCGGTCTGGCGGTCGCCGATGATCAGCTCGCGCTGGCCGCGGCCGATCGGCACCATCGAGTCGACGGCCTTGTAGCCCGTCTGCACCGGCTGAGACACGCTTTTGCGATAGATGACGCCCGGCGCCACGCGCTCGATCGGCGAGGTGCGCGTCGCCTTGATCGCCCCCTTGCCGTCGATCGGGTTGCCGAGCGCGTCGACCACGCGGCCCAGCAGCTCCGGGCCCACTGGCACTTCAAGGATGCGGCCAGTCGTCTTGACCGTGTCGCCCTCGCGGATGCCCTTGTATTCGCCGAGCACCACGGCGCCCACCGAGTCCTGCTCGAGGTTGAGGGCGAGGCCGAACACGCCGCCCGGGTACTCGATCATCTCGCCATAGCGCACGTCGGCGAGGCCGTGGATGCGCGTGATGCCGTCCGTGACGGACACCACCGTGCCGACGTTGCGCGCCTCCGACGCAGACGAGAACTTCTCGATGCGCTGCCTGATGAGGTCGCTGATTTCCGATGCTTTGACTGACATGCGATGGAGTCCTTGAAAATCAATTCGCCATGGACTGGCCGAGGCGCTCGAGCTTGCCCTTCACCGAGCCGTCGAGCACGAAGTCGCCGGCGCGTATCACCGCGCCGCCGAGCAGGCCCGGGTCGACGCTCGGGAGCAGGCGCACGACACGGTTCAGGCGGCGCGTGAGCGCGTGCGTGAACTTCTCCGTGTCGGCCGGCGTGAGCGCAATCGCGGACACGATCTCGACGTCGACGGTATTCTCGACTTGCGCGCGCAGCAGCGCGTACTGCACGGCGATCTCCGGCAACAGCGCGAGCCGCTGGTTCTGCGCGAGGAGCCGCACGAAGTTGCGGCCGTGCCCGTCGGCCCGCTCGCCGGCGATATCGATCACGATGTCGGCAAGTGCGAGCGTCGTCACCTTCGGGTTGCCAAGGAGCGCAGCGAAGCGCTCGTCGCGCACCACCGTGGCGGCCGTCTCGAGCAGGTCGCCCCAGCGCGCGAGCGCCCTGGCGCCCTGCGCAAACTCGAACGCGGCGCGCGCGTACGGTCGGGCGACGGTTGCGCTCTCAGCCACGCGCGATCTCCCCGGCAAGCTTGTCGAGCAACTGCGCATGCGTCTGCGCGTCGATCTCGCGTTCGAGCAGGCGCGATGCGCCGGCCACCGCGAGCGCACCGACTTCCCGGCGCAGCGAATCGCGCGCACGCGACGTCTCGTTGGCGGCCTCGGCGCGCGCGTTCGCGAGCACCCGGTCACCCTCGGCGCTCGCCGCTTGTTTCGCGCTGTCGACCATCTCGTTCGACCGGCGACTCGCCTGGTCGAGGATCTGGTTCGCGCGCTCGCGTGCCTCGCGCACGACCACGTCGGCGCGCGACTTCGCCTCGTCGAGATCCTTCTGGCCGCGTTCAGCGGCCGCGAGGCCCTCGGCAATCTTCTTCTGCCGGTCCGTGATCGCCTGCGCAATGGGCGGCACCACGAACTTGTAGAAGAACCAGAGCAGGAGCGCAAAAACGATCATCTGCCCGATGAATGTCGCGTTGACGGTCATGGCCCGTCTCCTTCAGCCTGGGTTCAACCGCCCGCGAGCTTCTCGAGCAGCGGATTCGCGAATGCGAACAGCATGGCGAGACCGACACCGATGAGGAACGCCGCGTCGATGAGGCCCACGAGCAGGAACATGCGGCCCTGCAGCATCGGCGTGAGCTCCGGCTGCCGTGCGGCGGATTCGAGGAACTTCGAACCCATCACGCCGATGCCGATGCAGGCGCCGATCGCGCCGAGGCCGATGATGATGCCGATTCCAAGCGCCGTGTACGCCTGAACCGTTGCGATTGCTTCCATCTGAGTACTCCTGGTCGATTCGAAAGTGCGTCAAAAAACGGAAACTAGTGGTGATCCTCGGCCATCGAGATATAGACGATGGGCAACACCATGAAGATGTAGGCCTGCAGCACCACAATCAAGATGTGGAAAATCGCCCACGCGGTGCCGAGCAGGATCTGGCCGATGAAGCCGGCTGCGCTGCCGAAAGTCGCACCGACGACCATGAAGCCGAGCAGTGCGATCAGCATGAAAAGCAGCTCGCCCGCGAACATGTTGCCAAAGAGTCGCATGCCGAGCGACACAGGCTTCGAGAGCAGCTCCACTGCATTCAGGATGATGTTCGGGACCCAGAGGAGCGGATGGCCGCCGAAGGGCGCCGACACCCACTCGTGAAGGTAGCCGCCCACGCCCTTGGCGCGGATTGCGGCGAAGATGATGAGCAGCAGCACCACGAGCGCCATGGCGATGGTGCCGTTGAGGTCGGCAGTCGGCAGGACGCGCCAGAACTGCGCGCCGAGCAGCGCCGCGATGCCGCCCGGCAGGTCGAGCGGCAGCAGATCCATCGTGTTCATCGCGATGATCCACGTGAAGAGGGACAGCGCCAGCGCCACCATGAAGCGGCGGTCACCGTGATAGATATCCGCGACCTGCCCGTCCACGAAGTCGTAGACCAGCTCGATGAAACCGATGAACTTGCCGGGGACGCCGGCGTTCGCGCGGCGCGCGGCCGCCCGGAAGACCCAGCCGACCAGGATCGCGAGCGAGGCGGACATCAGGAGCGTATCGACGTGCCAGGTCCAGAACCCCTCGCCGACTTTCAGGTGCGTGAGGTGATGGACAATGTAGTCGGTCGGCGTCGTGCCGTGTTCTGCGCCGTGTGCGGATGCCATCGCTGCTCGAACCTTGCCCTTCCCTCAACCTCTCGACCGCGGCGGAAGTCGGGGCCCCGCCATCGCGGGTACCACCCAGAACACCACCAGTGTCGCGACATAGGTCGCGATGACCGGCGGCCACGCCGCCTTGCCGGTGCGCGCCACCGCGATGAACATCGCCACGGTCAGCGCCACCTTCACGAACTGGCCGAGCAGGACCCGGCCCAACACCAAGCCGGCGCCGCCGCCAGGGCGCAGCGCCGTCAGGGTCATGTACAGGTTCGCAATGCAGCCGATCGAACCACCCGCCAGCGCCGATGCGCCATGGCGAGCTCCCCACAAGCCGTAGCACATCGCCGCGAGGGCGACCGTGACCACAACCTGTGCCAGCAGGATCCGCGCGGCGAGTCGCCTGATGCCAGGTTCGCGCGACTTGATCTCGACAGGACGGGAGACGGCCTTCAGCCCAATTTTCCTTGCACGGCAGCCACTTAGGGCACCGTTTGCGAAGCGCGCGGATTATACGGGGGGACCCCTGCGCCAGCAAGAATTACGCGGGAACTACGTAGGAGAAAACGCAATGGTGCCGGGTTTTCGGTTATTCGGTTATTGCGCCGCTGGCGCGCAATAACCGAATAACCGAAAACCCGGCACCACGCCTAGCTGATGTGGGCCAGGATGCCGTCGAGCTCATCGAGACTGTTGTAGCTGACGACGAGCTTGCCCTTGCCGCCCGCGCCGTGCTGGATTGCGACTTTCGCGCCCAGCTTCGCCGACAACTCGCTTTCGAGGTTTGTGACGTTCGGGTCCTGCGCCGGTGTCCCGGGAGAATGGTGTGGCGTCACAAGACGCCGCACGAGCGCTTCGGTCTCGCGCACCGAGAGTCCTTTGCGTGCGACCAGCGCGGCGACTTCGACCTGTTGGCGACGTTGCGAGAGACCGAGCAGCGCGCGCGCGTGACCCATCTCGAGTGCACGCTGCTCCACCAGTCCGGTCACTTCCGGTGCGAGCTCGAGCAGACGAAGGAGGTTGCTGACGGCGGCGCGTGAACGGCCCACGGCGTCGGCGGCCTGCTGGTGCGTGACGCCAAATTCTGCAATCAGCCGCTCGAGCGCGCGCGCCTCTTCGAGCGGATTGAGGTTCTCGCGCTGGATGTTCTCGATGAGCGCCATCGCGATCGCCGCCTCGTCGGGCACGTGGCGAACGACGGCGGGAATTTCGGCGAGGCCGGCCAGTTGCGCGGCCCGCCAGCGGCGCTCGCCCGCGATGATCTCGTAACGCTGGGCTGCGCCGTCGCCAGTGCCCGCGAGCGGGCGCACCACGATCGGCTGCACGATTCCCTGCGCCTTGATCGAATCGGCGAGCTCCTGCAGGGATTCCGGCCGCATGTCGGTGCGTGGCTGAAAGCGCCCCCGCTGCAGCAGGTCGAGCGGCAGTTTCGCGAGTTCCTCACCCACGCGGGGCTCGCCCGAAGGGGCCGAGACCGCATGGGCGCGCTGCGCCGCCTGACCCAGCAGGTCAGCGAGCCCGCGGCCAAGGGTTGCCTTCTTCTGGGTCATGACGCGGATGATAGCTGTTCGGGAGCCCGCAGCCCGTCCTCCCGGCGCAGCATTTCGCCGGCGAGCGCGAGATAAGCGAGCGCGCCGCGCGACTCCCTGTCGTGGAACATCGCGGGCCGGCCGAAGGACGGCGCTTCCGCGAGCCGCACGTTGCGCGGCACCACGGTCCGGAACACCTTGTCGCCGAAATGTTCGATCAGCTGCGCGCTGACTTCATTGGCGAGATTGTTGCGGGGGTCGAACATGGTGCGCAGGATCCCTTCGACCTCGAGATCGGGGTTCACCGCCGCGCGAATCTGCTCGATCGTCGACACGAGCGCCGACAGCCCCTCGAGCGCGTAGTACTCGCACTGCATCGGAATCAGCACACTGTCGGCCGCGACGAGCGCATTCACGGTGAGCATGTTGAGCGCGGGCGGGCAGTCGATCAGGATCTGGTCGTACTGCTCACGCACCGGGCGCAGGGCCTGGCGCAGTTTCAGTTCGCGACCCGTGATCATCGTGAGGAGACGCACCTCGACCGAGGTGAGATCCTGATTCGCGGGCAGCAGCCACATGCCGGCGGGCTCCACGGCCACGATAGCGCTCCCGATGTCGCACTCGCCGAGCATCACCTCGCAAGTGCCGCGTGTGACCTGCGACTTCTCGACGCCGCAACCCATGGTGGCGTTACCCTGCGGGTCGAGGTCGATCAGCAGCACGCGACGCTTCGTTGCGGCGAGCGACGCCGCGAGATTCACGGCCGTCGTGGTCTTGCCGACACCGCCCTTCTGGTTCGCGATCGCGATGACGCGCTTCATCCGGGCGAGTGTAGCGGCTCGCGGCGGCGGCCGCTGCCCTCCCCGGCGAGCCGCAGAACGGCCAGTGCACGGCTCGCATCCATCCCCGGCACCTGCAGCGCGACAGTCGCATCGAGCCGCCAGGCTGGATCGAGGCCACGCAGTTCCTCGTCCAGGCGCGCACTCTTCATCGCAAGCACCCGGGTTTGCGGCCCGCACAGCGGGCGCACCAGCGCAAGGAGGCGCGGCAAGGGCGCGAAGGCGCGCGTGACGACCGTATCGAACGCCGTCGCGGGCGCGAGGTCCTCGACCCGCGCGTGCACCGGCTCGACATTGCCGAGCCCGAGCGAGCGCGCCACGTGCGCGACGAAGCGGATCTTCTTGTTGTTCGAATCGATCAGCGTGTAGCGCCGCCCCGGATCGATGATCGCAAGCGGCAACCCCGGGAAGCCGGCGCCTGTGCCGACATCCGCTACCGTTTCACCGGCGACATGCGGGGCGACCGAGAGGCTGTCGAGCAGGTGATGCGTCAGCATCCCTTCCCGATCATCGATCGAAGTGAGGTTGTAGGCCTTGTTCCAGTGCGCGAGCTCAGCGAGGAGGCGCAGCAGCAGCAGCGCCTGCGGCTCCCCGAGCGGCACGCCCAGGGCAGCGGCGCCCCCGATGAGTCGCGCGCGCTCCCCGTTGTCCGCCTCGCTGCCCACGCTTCAGGTCCCGGCCTTCAGTTCCTGACCATCGCCGCGACGAAGTCATGCACGGGCATCGCGTCGAGCTTCGTTGCGTCAGCGAACAGTGTCGTGATCGCCGCGGCCTGCTTCGCCGAAAAGTGCGCCGCCACGGACGATTCGAACTTCTTCACGAGCAGCGGCAGGCCCTCCTGGCGGCGCTTGCGGTGCCCGATCGGGCAGTCGATCGCGACTCGCGGCGTCGACGTACCGTCCGTGAAAAACACTTGCACGGCATTGCCGATGGAGCGCTTGTCGCGCTCGTAGTACTCCTTTGTGAAAGTTTCGTTCTCCACCACCTGCATCTTCGCGCGCAGCGCGTCGACGCGCGGATCGTTCGCGACCGCGTCCTCGTAGTCAGCCGCGCTCAGGCGGCCGTGGAGCAGCGAGATCGTCACCATGTACTGGATGCAGTGATCGCGGTCGGCCGGGTTCGCGAGTGGCCCGGACTTGTCGATGATGCGCATGCCCGGTTCCTGCGTCTCGATCACGATCTGCCCGATCGCATCGAGCTTCGCCTTCACCTGGTGGTGCAGCTGCAGCGCGCACTCGACCGCAGTCTGCGCGTGGAACTCGGCGGGGAAGCTGATCTTGAAGAGCACGTTCTCCATCACATGGCTGCCCAGCGGCTGCGCGATCGTGACGGGCTTGCCCCTGAACAGCACCTCCTCGAAGCCCCAGGTTTTCGCCGACAGCGCCGACGGATAGCCCGGCTCGCCGCCGAGCGCGATGAAGGCAAGGCGCACCGCGCGGCTGGTCGCATCGCCCGCCGCCCAGCTCTTGCGCGAACCCGCATTGGGTGCGTGCCGAAAGGTACGCAGCGTCCCGCCGTCGATCCACGCATGGCTCACCGCGTTCATGACCTGTTCGTGCGTGCCGCCGAGCATCGCGGTCACGACTGCAGTCGAGGCGACTCGGACGAGCAGCACATGGTCGAGGCCGACGCGGTTGAAGCTGTTCCCGAGTGCGAGGATGCCCTGCACCTCGTAGGCCTTCACCATGCCCGTCAGCACGTCACGCACCGTGAGCGGCTTGCGGCCCTCCATGACGCCCACGCGCGAAAGATAGTCCGCGACCGCGAGGATGCCGCCCAGATTGTCCGACGGGTGGCCCCACTCGGCCGCAAGCCAGGTGTCGTTGAAATCGAGCCAGCGGATCATCGTGCCGATGTTGAATGCGGCCTGCACCGGATCGAGCTCGTAACTCGTGCCCGGCACGCGGGCGCCACCCGGCATCGTGGCGCCCGGTACCACGGGCCCCAGCATGCGCGTGCACGCCGGGTATTGCAGCGCCTGGAAGCCGCAGGCGAGCGTGTCCATGAGGCAGTAGCGGGCGGTGTCGTAGGCCAGTTTTGAACCGATTGCGCAGTCCTTCGCGTAGCTCGCGATGTCGACGATCACCTGATCGGGGACGGGGCGCCTCGCGGTCACTGCCGCTTGTCGATCGGCACGAACGCCTGATTCTCCGGCCCCACATAATTTGCCGATGGCCAGATGAGCTTGCCTTCCGCGCGCTGCTCCATGACATGCGCGCTCCAGCCGGTGGTGCGCGCCATCACGAAGAGCGGCGTGAACATCGCCGGCGGTACTTGCATCAGGGTGTAGGTCACGGCGCTGAACCAGTCGACGTTCGGAAACATGTTCTTCGCGTCCCACAACACCCGTTCGAGCCGTTCGGCGATGTCGTATGGCTTCGTGTTGCCGCCCTCCTGCGCGAGCCGGCGTGCAATGCCCTTGATCACCTGATTGCGCGGATCCGCGATCGTGTAGATGGGGTGGCCGAAACCCGTCACCCGTTCCTTTGCCGCGATGCGCCGCCGGATGTCGACCTCGGCTTCGTCGGGCGAGCTGTAGCGCTGCTGGACTGCGCAAGCAACTTCATTCGCGCCGCCGTGCCTGGGGCCGCGCAGCGCGCCGATCGCCCCCGTGATACAGGAGTACATGTCCGAGCCCGTGCCCGCGATGATTCGCGCGGTGAAGGTCGAGGCATTGAACGCGTGTTCGGCATAGAGGATGAACGAGGTGTGCATCGCACGCACCCACGAAGCGGGCGGGGCCTTGCGGTGCAGCAGGTGCAGGAAATGGCCGCCGATCGAATCGTCCTGCGTCTCGACGTGCACGCGGTGACCCGAATGGCTGTAGTGATACCAGTAGCAGAGCATCGAGCCGAGCGAGGCGAGCAACTGATCGGCAATCTCGCGCGCACCGGCCGTGCCGTGATCGTCCTTCTCGGGCATCGCGCAGCCGAGAGCGGACACGCCGGTGCGCAGCACGTCCATCGGGTGGCTCGATGCGGGCAGTGCCTCGAGCGTCGTGCGCACGACCGCGGGCAGGCTGCGAAGCCCTTTGAGCTTTTCCCTGTAGGCAACGAGTTCGGCGCGATTCGGCAGCATCCCGTGGACGAGGAGGTGCGCGACTTCCTCGAATTCGCAGGCCTCTGCGATCTCGCGGATATCGTAGCCGCGATAGGCGAGATCGTTGCCCGCGCGCCCGACCGCGCAGAGCGCGGTATTGCCGGCCACCACGCCGGACAGGGCGACAGACTGCTTCGGCTTCGGTTCGGTTGCCGGCATCGGCGGAGTGTACCGGAAACCGGCGGGTCAACCGATCGCCACGACGGTTCGGCCCACCATGCCGCCCTCGAGCAGCGCGCCGAATGCGCCCGGCAGTTCGTCGAAGCGGATCGTGCGTGCGCGGATGCGATCGAGGTGCCGCGGCGCGAGGTCTGCGGCGATGCGCTGCCAGACCGCGAGGCGCGGTTCGCGCGGCGTCGCGGACGAATTGATGCCGAGCAGGTTCACTCCCCGCAGGATGAAAGGCACTACCGTCGTTTCAAGCTTCGGGCTGCCGGCGAGGCCGACGCTCGCGATGTTGCCCCAATAACCCACCGTGCGTGTGAGCCAGGTCAGCATCTCGCCGCCGACATTGTCGATCGCGCCCGCGAAGCGCTCCGCCTCGAGCGGCTTCGATCCGTAATCGATCTCCTGCCGCGCGAGCACGGTCGCGGCCCCAAGCGCACGCAGGTACTCCGCGTGTTGCGCTTTGCCGCTCACGGCGACGACTTCGTAGCCGCGCCGCGCAAGCATGTCGATCGCAAGGCTGCCGACGCCACCGGTCGCACCGGTCACGACGATCGGTCCCTTCGCGGGTGTCTGGCCGTTGTGCTCCATGCGATGAATCGCCAGCGCCGCCGTGAATCCCGCGGTACCGATGGTCATCGCGCCCAGCGCGTCGAGACCGGGCGGCAGCGGAATCACGGCATCGCCACTGACTCTCGCGATCTCGCTGTAGCCGCCGTCGACCGTTTCCGAAAGCCCGCAACCCGTGACGAGTACCGGGTCACCCGCCGTGTACCGCGCATCGCCCGAGGACTCGACGATGCCCGCGAAGTCGATGCCGCCGACGAGCGGATAGCGGCGCAGGATGCGCCCCGCGCCGGTCGCGGCGAGCGCGTCCTTGTAGTTGATGCCGGAGTGCGTCACGCGAACCACGACTTCGCCCGCCGTCAGGTCGTCGAGCGTCAGGCTCTCGAAGCGCGCAACGATCTTGCGATTCTCTTCGTGAATCCGGTAAGCCTTGAAGCGGCGCTGGGCAGTCATGCGCCCGATCATAGTCCGCGGCGGCCGAGCCAGGCGAGGAGACCGTCGGTGTTGAGGTCGAGATCATCGGCGAGCAAGGCGTCGAACTGCGCCTCGCTCATCGCGCAGCCGTGCGCGAGGCTACGCTCACGCAGCAGCGTGCGCATGTCCGCCCGGATGCACGCGCGCCGGTCGGCAGCATCGGCATGGTGCTCCGCCATCGCGGCAAACGCACGCACCTGCAGCGTCATGTCGGCGGCCAGCCGTGCGACGTCGTCGACACGGGCATAGTGCGTCAGGTGCACCGCGCGCGGGCGCCAGGCGGCGATGCGCGCGACCGAGGACGCAAGCTGCTGCGGGTCGAACTGCGTGGGCGTCGTGGTCGGAAGAATGAAGGCACCCCGCGCCGTATCGAACTCCCGGTACGAGAGGCCGAAGGTATCGCCGGTGAAAATCGTGCGCGACGCGTGATCGACTATCGCCTGATGGTGCAGCGCGTGACCCGGCGTGAACCAGAACTCGAGCACGCGTCCGGCGAGCGCGAGCTGCTCGCCGTCCTGCGTCGTGCGCACGCGCGTTGCGTCGATCGGAGCGATCTCTCCATACAGCTCGCGGTAACGCGCCTCGCCATAGACTTCGATCGATGCCGCGACGAGTTTCGCCGGATCGATCATGTGCGGGGCGCCGCGCGGATGCACGACGAGCGTCGCGTTGGGCAGTGCGCGCATGAACGCACCGGCGCCGCCCGCGTGGTCGAGGTGCACGTGCGTCAGCAGCACGAAGTCGACGTCGCCGGGCTCGTGGCCGAGCGACGCCAGGGCCTCGAGCACCTGCGGTACGGAATGAGTGGTGCCCGTATCGACGAGCGCAGCGCGCCCGCCCTGCTCGATCACATGAATCGCCGCCAGGCCTCGCCGCACGTAGCCCGCGTCGATCGCGGTGATGTCGTCGAGTCCGCGCACTATTGTCTGGTGTGTCACCATATCCTGATGCGGCGATCATATCCGGCCCTGCTTCTCGTCGTCCTCGCGACCCTGCCGGCGCAGGCCGCGCGGGAAGAACGCGGCAACCTGATACTCGACGGCGTCCCGGGCGTCTCTGCCGCGCTCACCGAACGGGTCGCGCCGTGGCTGCAGGCGCGTTCGGCGGAATTTCGCGGCTGGCTTCCCGACGGCTCGATGCTCGTGACGACGCGATTCGCCGAGACCGACCAACTGCACAGGGTTGCCGCGCCTCTCGGCGCGCGCGAGCAGCTAACCTACGGTGCCGAAGTGCTCGCAGCCAACGCGTCACCCGCGCCAGGCGCGACGGGCGTGCCGTTCGCGACCACCGTCGCGGGCGCTCCGCCGCAGCTGTGGGTCTGGCGCTTCGCGGATCACAGCACAGCGCGCGTGACGGGCTCCGTGGTCCGCACCGACGCCTTGGTGTGGTCGCCCGACGGCAAGATCGTCGCTGTCCAGGGTGTTGCTGCCGACGGCATGCACCGGGATATCGTCGCCTTCGAGCCGGGCGGCAACCTTCACGCCCGCCTTTTCGTGGCCGCAGGAGAGAGGAGCTGGCGGCCGCTCGACTGGTCGCCCGACGGCGCGCGGCTGCTCCTCGAGAATGATGCCAATCCGCAGCAGAGCGAACTCTGGCTCGCAGACGCGGCGACCGGCGGCATCGCGCAGATTGCGCTGCCATCGCCGCCGGGACGCGTGCGCGCCGCGCGCTTTGCGCCGGATGGCCGCGGCATTTATCTCATTGCGCCGTTCGAGGATGACTACGCGCGCCTGCAGTACCTTGATCCGGTCGCGAACACGCTACGCCCGCTCACCGCGGAGATTCCCTGGGACATCGAGAGCTTTGCGGTTTCACCGGATGGCCGCTATCTCGCATTCGTCGCGAACGTCGCCGGAGTCAGCCGGCTCACGGTGATCGATCAGATCGCGCGCAACGAGCTCGCGCCCGCAGACCTGCCCGCCGGCCGCATCGCAAATCTCGCCTTCGATCACGCCGGCGGGCGCCTCGCCATGACAGCCGGGAGCGCAACGCAGCCGCCCGATGCCTACGTTTACGAACCGGCCACCCACACGCTCACGCGCTGGACGCAGAGTGAACCCGGGCCGATCGACCCGGCCGCCTTCGTGACACCGGAGCTGATCAGCTTCCCGACCTGGGATCGCGTCAACGGCAGCGCGCGCACCTTGCCCGCGTGGGTCTACAAGCCTCGCACGCCAGGCCCGCATCCGGTGCTCGTGCGCATCGCGAGCGGTCCCGACGAGCAGGGGCGCCCCGGCTTCGACGCCTTCACACAGCTCACCGTGAATGTGCTGGGTTACGCCGTGGTTGCGCCCAATGTGCGCGGCGCTGCGGGTTACGGCCGCAGCTTCGCCCTGCTCGGCGACTCGCGCCGCGAGGACGCGATCCGTGACATTGGTTCGTTGCTGGTGTGGATCGGCGTGCAGCGCGATCTTGATCGTTCACGGGTCGTGCTGATGGGCGAGTCGCAGGGCGCGCTGGTGGCGCTCGGCTCGCTCGCGCAGTACAGCGACCGGGTGGCCGGCGGCCTCGATCTGTCGGGCGTCGCTTCATGGGCCCGCATCCCGAATGCGCGCGCGCTGCGCAAGCCCCTCCTCGTGGTGCACGGCGTGGAGGACTCGATCGCCCCGGTGTTCGACGCGGAGCGTCTCGTGGCAAGCGCCCGCGGCAACGGCGCCGAAGTCTGGTATCTGGGCGTGAAAGATGAGGCGCACGTCCTGCGCCGCAAGCCGAGCCGCGACGCGTGGATGACCACCGCCGCGGCGTTTCTCGAGCGTCTCAGCGGGCGCTGAAGCGCGACGCCCGTCTCGCCACCGTCTCAAGCCCGGGCGACTGGCTGCTGTAATACGCGGCGACTGTCTTGATGTCGGCGGCGCTCAGCGTGCTGACGAAGCCCGCCATGATCGGGTTCTTGCGGGCGCCCTTCCTGTATTCCTCGAGCGCGCGCTCGATGTAATCGGCGTGCTGGCCGGCGAGGCTCGGGTAATCGGGCAGCACCGCCACGCCATCGACACCGTGGCAAGCGACACAGACCTGGGCCGCCTGCGGGACGCCCGCATCGGGCGCCTTGCCGGTCTGCTTCAGCGGCTCGCTGCCGAGAAACGCGGCGATATCGTCGATGTCCTGATCACTGAGCGACGCGGCGTGCGCGTGCATCGTGCCGTGCGAGCGATCGCCCGACTGGTAACCGTGCAGGGCCGCGGCGATATACGCCGCGTTCTGGCCGGTCAACTTCGGCACGCTATAGGTCGGATAGACGTTCTTGTAGTTCTCGACCGCGTGACAGCCAAGACAGGTATACGCAAGGTCCTTGCCGCGCGCCGCGTTGCCTTCCGCCCTGGCGACACCCACGGCGCCGGCGACGATGGCGGAAAGTGCAAGAGCGGCGGTGATCCGGCTGGCAAGCAACATGGGGAACCCCTGCAGAAAATCGCTTCGGATGTTACCGGGTTGCGCACGGGAATTGCCACCTTCGCTTCCCCGCAGGGCGGGCAGATGGCACGATCGGGCACAGATGATCGCCCTCATTCAACGCGTCAACTTCGCGCAGGTGACGGTCGGGGAGCGGGTTACCGGTCGCATCGAACACGGCCTGCTCGCGCTCATCGGCATCCAGGCGGCCGACAGCGCGGCCTCGGCGACGCGCCTGCTGGAACGCGTGCTCGGCTATCGGGTGTTCCCCGACGACGAGGGCCGCATGAACCGCTCGCTCGTCGAGGTGGCTGGCGGGCTGCTGCTCGTGCCGCAGTTCACGCTGGCCGCGGATACGCGCAAGGGCGCCCGCGCCGGCTTCAGCACCGCTGCGGCCCCGGAAGCCGCGCAGGCGCTGTTCCGACATTTCGTGGCCGAGGCACGGGCACGGCATCCGCTGGTCGCTGCGGGCGAATTCGGCGCTCATATGCGGGTAGCGCTCGAAAATGACGGTCCCGTCACGTTCTGGCTGGAAGCGCACGCATCCTGACGGCGAACTTTCCCGGCCGGGGCGCGTCTTTTGGCCTATCATCCGCACACATGCGCACGGGTGCGCATTGTCGAGGTTTTTATGGGTATCGGGATGCGCGAGCTCATCATCATCCTGCTGGTGGTGCTGCTCGTTTTCGGCGCCAAGAAGTTGCGGACCATCGGGTCCGACCTCGGTGCGGCCGTGCGTGGCTTCAAGAAGTCGATGGGCGAGGGTGAAGCCGAGGGCGGCACCGGCGACGTGAAGCAGATCAAGTCCGACGACAAGGACGCCGAGTTCCCGGAAGTCGCCAAGCGCGACGCCGACAGCAAGATCGACCGCGGCGCCTGACCGGCCGCCGCCTTACGACGCGATGTTCGAGGTCGGCTTCACCGAGCTGCTGCTGATCTTTGCGCTGGCATTGATCGTGCTCGGCCCGGAGAAGCTGCCGCGCCTCGCCTCGCAGGTGGGGCGCTGGCTCGGTCGCGCGCGCGCGATGGCGCGCCAGTTCCGCGAGCAGCTCGAGGAGGAGACGATCCTCGAGGAATCAAAGCCCCGCCAGCCCGCTGCCCAACCAGCGCCGTCGCCGACAGCGCCACCGCCGGTGGCGGAGAAGTATTACCAGCCCGAGGACGATGTGGCACGCGCCGACGTGAGCCACGCCGACGC
>DAORVK010000006.1:38441-46681 GCA_035433705.1 Steroidobacteraceae bacterium | reverse complement strand
GCGGATGCGCCGCCGGCCACCGCCGATCCACTGCCCCCAGCCGCGGACCATGAGCGAGGAACCTGAACGACTTGCCGAAGGCACGCTCGTCTCGCACCTGCTCGAGCTGCGCGATCGGCTGCTGCGCGCCTTTATCGCAGTGATCATCGTATTCGTCCCCTGCGCGATCTACTCGAACGAGCTCTTCACGTTCCTCGCCCAGCCGCTGCTCGAGAAGCTGCCGAAGGGCGCCACGCTGATCGCGACGAGCGTGATCTCGCCGTTCATGACGCCGTTCAAGCTCGCGTTCTTCGTCGCGCTCTACTTTGCGATGCCGGTGGTGCTCTACCAGATATGGGCCTTCATCGCGCCCGGACTCTACCGCCGCGAGCGACGCTTCGGCCTGCCGCTCCTCGTCTCCTCGATCCTGTTGTTCTATGTCGGCACCGCGTTCGCCTACTTTGCGGTGTTTCCGGTGATGTTCGAGTTCTTCACGAAAACGACACCGGCCGGCGTCACGATGATGACCGACATCTCGAGCTACATGGATTTCGTGCTGACGATGTTCTTCGCTTTCGGCGTCGCCTTCGAGATGCCGGTTGCAGTGGTGCTCGCGGTGCTTGCCGGACTCGTGACCGTCGAGAAACTGGTGCAGGCGCGCGGCTACGTGCTGATCGGCATTTTCGTGGTCGCTGCGTTCCTGACGCCCCCCGACGCGATATCCCAGTGCATCATGGCGATACCGATGTACCTCCTCTATGAAGGCGGGCTCGTGATGGCGCGCATCATGCAGAAAGTGCGTCGCGCCGACGCCCGGCAGGACTCCGCGGACTCACCTTAGGGCTGCGTGGCTGCTGCCTTGCTGGCGCAAGGCAACATCGGTCACACTCCGGCGCCATCACGGCGCCGCGCGCCGGGCACACACAAGAGAGCCTCAAAATGGCCGATTCGATGTCGACGACAGTGGTCGCGGGGGATTCGGGCCGGGCGTTCTTCGGACATCCGCGCGGGCTCGCAACGCTCTTCTTCACCGAAATGTGGGAACGCTTCACCTACTACGGGATGCGCGCGATTCTCGTGCTGTTTCTCGTCGCGTCGATCGAGGAAGGCGGTCTCGGTGTCGACGATCGCACCGGCAACGCGATCTACGGGCTCTATATCTCCGGCACCTACCTGCTCTCACTCGCCGGCGGCTGGATCGCCGACCGGCTCACCGGCGCGCAACGCGCGGTGTGGTGGGGCGGCATCCTGATCATGGTCGGCAACGCCCTGCTCGCCACCGGCTCCAAATCGCTCTTCTTCCTCGGCCTGATGCTGATCGTATTCGGCGTCGGGCTCCTGAAGCCGAATATCAGCGCGATCGTCGCGCAGCTCTACCCTGAAGGCGGCGCGCGCCGCGACGCCGGCTACTACATCTTCTACATGGGCATCAATGTCGGCGCGTTCCTCGGATCGACGCTCGTGCCCATTCTCGCCGACCACTTCGGCTGGCGCATGGGCTTCGCGGCCCCCGCGGTCGGCATGTTTTTCGGGCTGGCGCAGTTCGCCGTGACGCGCCGCTATCTCGGGCACGCAGGCGTCGAGCCGGGCATGTCGGACGCGGATCCCGCCACCACGAGACGCGCGTGGTGGATCGTTGCCGCGATCGTCACCGCGATCGTCGCCATCGTGCTGCTCGCCATTGCGGGCCGCATCCACGTCGACCCCGTGGATCTCCTCGAAAGCTCGTTCTGGGCAATCAGCGCATTTGCCGCCGGCTATTTTGCGTACATGCTCTTCTTCGCGGGTCTCGATACGGCCGAGCGCAAGCGCGTGCTCGTGATGCTCGCGCTCTTCATCGCCTGCGCAATGTTCTGGGCGGGCTTCGAGCAGGCGGGGGCGTCGCTCAACATTTTCGCGGACCGGCACACGGACCGGCAGATCGGCGGCTGGCTGATGCCGGCGGGTGTCCTGCAGAACGTCAACCCGCTCTTCATCATCATCTTCTCGCCAGTGTTCGCGGCGCTCTGGGTCGCGCTCGGCAAGCGCAACCTCGACCCGTCGGCGCCGGTCAAGTTCGCGCTCGGCCTCGTGCTGATGGGTATCGGTTTCGTCGTGATGTTCTTCGCCGCGCAGTATGTCGTCGCGGGCGAGAAGGTGCTACCCACGTGGCTCGTCTTCACCTATCTCTTCCACACCTTCGGCGAGCTGTGTCTCTCGCCGGTTGGACTCTCCTCGATGACGAAGCTCGCGCCCACGCGTTTCGTCGGCCAGGCGCTCGGCGTGTGGTTCCTCGCGACCGCGATCGGCAACAACCTCGCGGGCCAGTTCGCGGGCGAGTTCGACCCGAACAACATCGCGGCGATGCCTCACCAGTTCCTCGGCATCTTCTGGTGGGGCGCCATCGGCGGTGCGGTGATGTTCCTGATCTCGCCCTTCGCGAAACGCCTGATGGGCGGCGTGAAGTGAGCACCGGGCTGCGGGCGGCCGGACAACGGGCGACGGGCCTGATCGCGCTTGCGTTGCTCGCGCTCCCGGGATGCACGCAGCAGCCGGCCACGCCCCCGGCCGGATCAGTCGCGAAACCGGACGCCGATGAATTCATCGCGCTGGTCAACGAACAGCTGAAGCCGGTCTTGCGCGAAGTGGCCGCCGCCGACTGGACGCAGGCCACCGATATCACGATCGACACGCAGCTGCTGAGCGCGCGGGCGAACGACCGCTACCTCGAGTTCCTTGGCGACAGGACCGGGAAAGCGAAGGCCTATGCCGACGCACCGGGCACGCCGGCGACGAAGCGCAGCCTCAAGCTGCTCAAGCTGCAGACCTCGGCGCCTGCGCCTTCTGATCCGGCGAAGCGTACGGAGCTGACGGAGATCCTCGCGAGCCTTGGTGCGATGTACGGCGAGGGCAAGGTCTGTCCCTCGGGCCCTGCTTCCTGCCGCAACCTCGACCAGCTTTCCGAGACGCTTGCGACGAGCCGCGACTACGCGACGCTCGAGCAGGCGTGGGTCGGCTGGCATGACACGGCGCGCCCGATGCGTCCGAAGTATCAGCGGTTCGTCGAACTCGCCAACGAGGGCGCGCGCGAATTCGGCTTCGCGGACCTTGGCGCGATGTGGCGCTCCGGCTACGACATGCCGCCCGATGAATTTGCCGCGGTCGTCTCGCGGCTCTGGGGCCAGGTCCAGCCACTCTACAACGGGATGCAGTGCTATGCGCGTGGCCGCCTTGCGCAGCGCTATGGCGAGGACAAGGTGCCGGCCGGCAAGCCGATCCCGGCGCACCTGCTCGGCAACATGTGGGCGCAGACCTGGAACAAAGTCTATGACGACATCCTGAAGCCCTACCCGAATGCGAGCATCGAGTCGGCCGACCGCGAGCTCAAGAAGCAGCAATGGAACGCGGTGCGGATGACGAAATCAGCCGAGACGTTCTACACGTCGATCGGCTTTCCTGCGCTGCCGCAGACCTTCTGGGAGCGCTCGATGCTCGTGCGGCCGCGCGACCGCGAAGTCGTGTGCCATGCGAGCGCGTGGGACATGGACGACGCAAACGACGTGCGCATCAAGATGTGCATGCAGCCGAACGAGGAAGATCTCTTCACGATCTACCACGAGCTCGGCCACGTCTATTACTACCTCTGGTACAAGGACCTGCCGCCGCTCTTCCAGAACGGCGCGCACGATGGCTTCCACGAAGCGATCGGCGATACGGTGAACCTCTCGGTGACGCCGCAGTACCTGCACGGCCTGGGGCTCGTGAGCGCGGTGAAGCCCTCTCGCGAAGCCGTGATCAATCAGCAGATGAAGATGGCGAGCGAGAAGATCGCGTTCCTGCCTTTCGGCAAGGTGATCGACGAATGGCGCTGGAAAGTCTTCTCGGGCGAGATCACGCCTGCCCATTACAACGAAGCGTGGTGGAAGCTGCGCACGCAGTACCAGGGCGTCGCGCCGCCAGTGCCGCGCACCGAAGCGGACTTCGACCCGGGCTCGAAGTATCACGTGCCGGCAAACACCCCGTACACGCGCTATTTCCTCTCGTTCATCATCCAGTTCCAGTTCCAGAAGGCGCTGTGCGAGGCCGCCGGCTTCAAGGGCCTGCTGCACGAATGCTCGATCTTCGGCAGCAAGGCGGCCGGCGAGCGGTTCGCCGCGATGTTGAAGCTCGGGCAGAGTGAGCCGTGGCAGGACACCATGGAGAAACTCACCGGCACGCGGCAGATGGATGCGGCCGCGATCCTCGAGTATTTCCAGCCGCTGCAGGCGTGGCTCGCGGAGCAGAGCAAGGGGCAGACCTGTGGCTGGTAGCGCGTCGGGGGCTACGGGCTGAGAGCCATGGGCGGCGGGCCGGAAGCGTTGGTTGAGTCATGCCCGTTGCCGCCTGGGTCATTGCTCGACCAGTGTCGAAGTGGCGGGGCGTACGCGGATTGTTATGTCGCTGAAGTGGGCGGCACCCTCTCGCTGGCGCAGTTCATCGCAGCCTTCTACACGACCTGGGTGTTCAGGCTTGAACGCGTGATTCTGCGGTGGCTCGCGTCGCGACCGTCGACCGACAGCGAGGCCCGCATGCTCGCATCAGGCGAGATCGATGCCTTTGCCGCATGGCGAGTCGAGGACCGCCGCGAGCATGAGATCCTGCTCGCCGATTTCACGGGGCGCACGCGCTCATGGCTGAAGACAGAGCCCACGCCCGGTGCCGGGTCTGGCACGGGCGGCAAGGACCCGCGCACCCGCCTCTATTTCGGATCCGCCGTGATCCCCGTGCGCGACGCGGCGACGGGAAGGCCGACACTCGGCCGGAGGTTTTCGGCGCTCCTCGCCTTTCACAAACTGTACTCGCGCATCCTGCTGCGCGCGGCCTGCGCACGGCTCGCGGGCAGCAAACATTGGCCAGCCGCCGCTTCTGGCCCTAAGCTCTGAGGCCTGAGCCCTGAGCTCTCACGGGGGAAACAACATGGCCGCAACGGCCCAGCTCTCGGTACGTGCCATCGTGCTTTCCATGCTGCTCGCGATGATCCTCGCGGCGGCGAACACCTATCTCGGCCTCTTTGCGGGGCTCACCATCGCCTCGGCGATTCCAGCGGCCGTCATTTCGATGGGCGTGCTACGCCTCCTCGGCGGCGGCACAATCCTCGAGAACAACATCGTCGCCACTGGCGCCTCGGCTGCTGCTTCGATCGCGGCCGGCGTCATTTTCACGATTCCCGCGCTCGTGATCCTGCAGTACTGGACCGACTTCGAGTACTCGTGGGTGTTCACGATTGCGGGCCTCGGCGGCATCCTCGGCGTGCTCTTCTCGGTGCCGCTGCGCCGTTCGCTGATCATCGAACAGCAGCTCAAGTTCCCCGAAGGCGTCGCGGCGGCCGAGGTTCTGAAGACCGGCGCGAACCCGGCGCAGGGCCTCAGGATCCTCGCCGGCTCGGCGCTCGGGGGCGGGCTCGTGAAACTGCTCGCGGGCAGCGGCATGCGGCTCATCCCGGACACCGCAGCGATCGCAGGCTACGCGGGCAAAAGCATCGCCTACATGGCGGTGAACCTCTCGCCTGCACTGCTCGGCGTCGGCTACATCGTCGGCCTCAATATCGGCATCCTGATCGTCGGCGGCGGCATCATTTCCTGGAACATCGCCATTCCGCTCTATGCGGCGCACTACGCGAGCGCCGACCCGGCACTCGCCGCCACGCTGCAGGGGCTTTCCGCGGGCGACGCGGCTTATGCGATCTGGGCCGCGAAGATCCGTTACCTGGGTGTCGGCGCGATGCTGATCGGCGGCATCTGGGCGGTGGTCAATCTGCGCAGCTCGCTGCTTTCCGGTGTCAGGAGCGGGCTCGCCGCGACGCGCGCAGGCGCTGACGCAGCGCTCGCCGAGACCGAACGCGACCTGCCGATGAATCTCGTGCTGATCGGCATCGTGCTCTTCACGATACCGCTCGCGCTGCTCTATCAAGCCATCGTCGGCAACTGGGGCGTGAGCCTGCCGATGACGATCATCATGATCGTGGCCGGCTTCATCTTCTGCTCGGTATCGGCCTACATGGCCGGCCTCGTCGGCTCCTCGAACAACCCCGTGTCGGGCATCACGATCTGCACGATCCTCTTCGCGTCGCTCGTGCTGTGGCTGCTCATGGGCCGCACCGCGCCTCTCGGCCCGGTGGCTGCAATCATGATCGGCGCCGTGGTGTGCTGTGCGGCCGCGGTCGGTGGCGACAACCTGCAGGATCTCAAGTGCGGGCAGATCGTCGGCGCCACACCCTGGCGCCAGCAGGTGATGCTGGCGATCGGCGCGGTGTCCTGCGCGCTCGTGATGGCGCCGGTGCTGAACCTGCTGAATTCCGCCTATGGCATTGGCGCGCCGACCGCAGAGCACCCGACACCACTGCTCGCGCCACAGGCGACCCTGATGGCGTCGGTCGCGCAGGGCATGTTCGGCGGCGCGCTGCCGTGGAACCTGGTGGCGATCGGCGTCGCGATCGGCATTGCGATCATCATCGCCGATCAGGTCCTGAAGGCGCGCGGCGCGCAATTCCGCATGCCCGTACTCGCGGTCGCAGTGGGCATCTATCTGCCACTCGAACTTTCGACGCCGATTTTCCTTGGCGGTCTCCTCGCCCACTTCGCCGATCGCGCGCGTGGCGCGAAGCCGGGCGCAGGCGAAGCCGGGCGCGAGAGCGACAAGGGTGTGCTGTTCGGCGCGGGCATGATCACGGGTGAGGCGCTGATGGGCATCCTGATCGCAGTCCCGATCGTCGCGACGGCCAATCGCGACGTGCTCGCGCTGCCGGATGCACTGCATTTCGGTGCGTGGCTCGGCCTGCTGTTGATCGCGGCGCTCGGCTGGTGGTTGTATCGTGTCGCAGTGGGAGCGAAGCCCGGTTCGGCATGAGCGCGGCGGATAAGATTTCGGCGGAGGGCGGCTGCAGCTGCAGCGCAGTGCGCTATCGCCTGACCGCAACGCCCATCTTCGTCAACTGCTGTCACTGCAGCTGGTGCCAGCGCGAAACCGGCTCCGCGTTCGTGCTGAACGCGCTGGTCGAGACCGACCGTGTCGTGCTGCTTGCGGGCGCGCCGGTTTCCATCGACACACCCTCGGCGAGCGGCCGCGGCCAGAAGATCGTCCGCTGCCCGCAGTGCCACATTGCGCTGTGGAGCCACTACTCGGGTGCGGGACAGGGAATCGCCTTCCTGCGCGTCGGCACGCTCGACTCGCCGGGGCTCTTTCCACCGGACATCCACATCTACACTTCGACCAGGCTCCCCTGGGTCACCCTGCCTGCGGGCGCGCGCGCTGTCCCGGAGTATTACGACGCGAAGACGATCTGGCCGACCGTCAGCCTCGAGCGATTCCGGGCAGCGCGAACACGAACCGTCGTCTGACGATTGTGGCAGCATGGCGGCCCCCATGACCGCCCCCGCCGCCTTCCGCACACGCCTGATCGTGTGCTTCGCAATCATCTATATCGTCTGGGGATCGAGCTACCTCGTAACCTCCGTCGGCGTACATCACCTGCCGCCGTTCCTGTTCGCGGGCATCCGCTTCATGATCGCCGGTATCGCGCTCGCCGTCGTCGCGCGCGCACGCGGTGAGCGCATCGCAGTCGGAGCGACCGACGTGAAGCAGCTCTTCGTGATGGCGCTGCTCCTGATCGCGGTGTCGAACGGCTTCAACGTGTGGGCGCTGCAGTGGGTGCCGTCGAGCCAGGCTGCGCTGCTCAATGTCACCTCGTCGTTCTGGATCGCGATCTTCGGCCTCCATGGTGTGCGCGGCCAGCCCATCGACCGGCGCACCGGCATCGGTCTCGCGCTCGGTTTCTTCGGCACCGTCGCGATCGTCTGGCCGCGGGAAGGCTTTTCCACGGCACACTTCGTACCGCAACTGGGCATCCTCGTCGGCTGCCTGGGGTGGGCCGCGGGCACGATCTATTTCCGCAACGCGCAGAAGGCGCTCGATATCCTCGCGTTCACCGGGCTGCAGATGCTCGCGGGCGGCGCGATGCTCACCGCAATTGGCCTTGGCCTCGGCGAGCAGCACCAGTGGAACTGGTCCGCGCCCGGCATGCTTGCGATGGCGTATCTCACCGTGTTCAGCTCGTGTCTCGCCTATACGGCCTACGCGTGGCTCACGCAGCACACCACGCCGGCACGCGTTGCGACCTACGGCTACGTGAACCCCGCACTCGCAACGCTGCTCGGCGGGTGGTTGCTACATGAGCAACTCACCGGCGTCATGCTCGCGGGCATGGCAGTGATCCTCGCCGGTGTCGTGCTCGTCAACTGGCCGGA
>DAORVK010000006.1:0-38341 GCA_035433705.1 Steroidobacteraceae bacterium | reverse complement strand
CAGCGCCTCGACCTTGAGGCTCGAGCCAATGAACCAGGACCCGAGCCACGACACGATGCTCACGGTGAGCGCGCCGAGCACGGCCGGCCAGAAGCCCGCGATCGTGAAATTCGGCAGGACCCAGGCGACGAGGCTCACCATGCCGGCGTTCACCACGAGCAGGAACAGGCCAAGCGTGACGATCGTGATCGGAAAAGTGAGCACCACCGCGATCGGACGCACGACCGCGTTCACGACACCAAGCAGCGCGGCGGCTATCAGCAGCGTGCCCGTACTCGTGATGGAAAAGCCGCCAACCCACCGCGAGGCGAGCCAGAGGCCGCCGGCTGCGATCAGCGCGCGCAGGATGAAGCCCGTCATTTCTTCGTCTCCTTGTCCATGTGTTTCTCGAGATAGACCTTGAGCCGCGCGAGCGCGCGCTCCCAGCTCGCGCGCATGCGCAGGTAATGCGGATCCCACACGGAATCGTCCGGGAAGCCCGAGCCGAGCAGGCGCACGATCGTGCCCGCGCCGTCGGCCTCGAGCAGGAAGTCGTCGATGAGTGTCACGTCCCGCGCCGGCAGGTCGGGCCGCTCCATATGGATGAGGCGCAGGCGACGCCTGGCATCGAACACGTCGATGTGCGCGTCGATCGTGCTGACACGATCGACGCTCGCGCGAAAGCTGCCGCCGGCCCGGGGCTTGATGCTCGAGCCCGGCGCGCACCAGCGCGCGAGCGCCTTCGGTTCGGTGAACGCCCGCCACACCCGCGTGGTGTCGGCGTCAATGTCGATGCGGTGCGCGTACCCGCGTTGCTTGCCTGCCATGGCCGCTATTCTGCCATCGCGGCTTGCAGGTGCGGGCGCGCATCGCGGAGAATCGCCGCATGGCCTGGGTCCACCTCGTAATCGCCCTTGCACTCGCGGAGTATCTCGCGTTCGGCATGGCAGTTGCCCGCGCCCGGGGGCGCTTCGGGGTGCGCGCGCCGGCCATCACCGGAAATGCCGACTTCGAACGCTACTACCGCGTGCAGGTGAACACGCTCGAACTGCTCGTGGTCCTCATCCCCGCGATGCTGCTCTTTGCGTTCTACATCGACCCGCTCTGGTCGGCCGGCCTCGGCTTCGTCTACGTGATCGGCCGGATCTTCTACTTCTTCGGCTACACGCGCGCGGCCGAACGCCGGCACATCGGCTTCGCGCTTTCGATGCTGCCGACGATGGCGCTGCTCGCTGGCGCACTCATCGGCGCGCTGCGCGCGCTCGCCTGACTCGCAGCGTCCCTGCAGCGGACTTACTTCACCAGCCGCATGGCCAGCGGATAGCGGTACGCAACCCCTTCGTTGGCCTTGATCGCCGCGATGATGATGAAAACGAGCGCTGCAATGCCGATCGCCATCAACAGCGGAATGGTAAGCAGCGCCCCGATCCCTAGTGAAAGTATCGTCAGCAACAGCAGCACGAAGCAGGCGATCGATACGGTAATGGCGAAGTTGAGCGCTTCCTTTCCCTGGTCGTTCACGAAAGGCATCGTCTCGCGCTTCATCAGCCAGATGATCAGGGGTCCGATGAAAAAGCCGATGTTGCCGGCCCAGCCGGACGTCAGGAGCCCGCCGAGGAGGGCCGAGAGATGCGCGAACATGGCCCAGTTCCGCTCCTCGCGACCGGGTACTGCCGGGGGCGCAGCGGGTGTTGTGCTGTTCTGCGGATTCGGTGCGCTCATGGAAACCCCCTGTTCGGGCGCGACCGATACATTCGGCCGAGGCCGGCGGGAGACACTACTCCCGGGAAGCCAGGGAACACAATCGGGCCATGGCATCGCGCCTGGCTGGCTGGCAGGTCGAAGGCGCCGGCGCACTCATCGGCGCGCTGCGCGCTCTCGCCTGACGCGCAGCATCATCATGCCTATCGGGATCACGGACACGAGGACGATCAGCACCGTGACAAGCCCGAAGTTCCGCTTGATCCACGGCAGGTTGCCGAAGAGATAGCCCGCGAGGACCAGAAGCGCCACCCAGCCGGCGCCACCGGCGACGTTGTAGGTCTGGAAGCGCGCATACGGCATGCGTCCCACGCCCGCCACGAACGGCGCGAAGGTGCGCACGATCGGCACGAAGCGGGACAGCACGATCGTCATGGGTCCGTAGCGACGGAAGTAGTCCTCGGTCTCGCGCAGGTACTCGAGCTTCAGGAACCGGTAGCGGCCGCTGAAGGCGGGCGGGCCGATGCGCGCCCCGATCGCGTAATTGGCGGTGTTGCCGAGGATTGCCGCCGATGACAGTGCGAGAATCACGGCGAGCGGCGTCAGCGTGCCGCTCGTGTCGACGGCGGTGAGCGCGCCAACCGCGAACAACAACGAGTCGCCCGGCAGGAACGGCGTGACGACGAACCCTGTCTCGGCGAAGATGATCAGGAAAAGGAGTGCGTAGATCCATACGTCGAAGCGCACCAGCAGCTCGACCAGGTGTCGGTCGAGGTGCAGCACGAGTTCGACGAGCGACTGCAGGAATTCCAAGAGTCAGTGCGCAGCGCTGGCGAGACGGCGGCGCGACTTCAGAGTATCGAGTGCGATGCGCACTTCGCGATCGCTCGCCGCGGTGGCGGCAGCGGGGACTGCTTCCTTGCCGTCGATCACGATGTCGGGCGTGATGCCCTTGTCCTGGATCGAGGCGCCCGAAGGCGTGTAATACCGCGAGGTCGTCAGTTTCACTGCACGCCCGCCCGACAGCGGCATGACGGTCTGCACCGAACCCTTGCCGTAAGTGGTGTGGCCGACGAGCACGGCGCGATGATGATCCTTGAGCGCGCCTGCGAGAATCTCGGCGGCGGATGCGGAGGAGCCGTTCACCAGCACGACCAGGTCGGCGCCGGCGGTCTCGTCGCCCGGCGAGGCTTCCATGCGGAAACGTGCATCGGGCGTGCGGCCTTCAGCGCTCACGATGAGGCCGGAATCGAGGAAAGCGTCGGATACTTCGACGGCCGCCTCGAGCACGCCGCCTGGATTGTTGCGCAGATCGAGCACGAGCCCCGCAAGATGGCCGCCGCACGTGCGCTCGAGATCAGCGAGTGCGCGATCGACATCGCCCGCGGTGGTTTCGCTGAAACTGGTGATGCGCAGATACCCGTACCCCGGTTCGAGCAGCGCATGTTCAACGCTGTGCACGGCGACCTGCGCGCGCTGCAGCGCCACGTCGATCGGCGCGGGCGCTCCCGCGCGCGCGAGGGTGAGCGTAACGTGGCTGCCCGCTGGTCCGCGCATGCGCTCGATCGCGTGGTCGATGTCGGGGCCGACCTTCTCGCCGTCAATCGCGACGATCAGGTCGCCGGAGCGAACGCCCGCCCGAAACGCCGGCGAGCCTTCGATCGGCCGCAATACCTTGATGCCCGCAGCCTCGGCGGCGATTTCGATGCCGACGCCGGGGTAGGACCCGGCGGTGCTCGCGCGGATCTCCTCGTACTCTTCGGCGTCGAGAAACGCCGAGTGCGGATCGAGCGCACCGACCATGCCGCGGATCGCGTTGTCCATCAGCGCGTGATCATCGACACCGTCGACGTAATCGCGCTTTACCCGCTGGAGCACTTCGGCAAGCAGACGGGCATCTTCCCAGGGCAGCACCGTGTCGGCCTGCCCGTCGCCGCCACGCAGGTCGGCGAAGACATTGCCGGTCATCGACGCGGCAAAGCCGAGCACAACGCCCGTGGCGAGAGCCAGCATGGTGCGGGAGCGGACCTGCATGGGCCGATTACTACACAGCCTGCGACCGGCGGCAAGTTTCCACGCCGGGGCCCTTAATGAAGGCTCGGGGCCGGATCGCTGACCGGCTGATGGGTGAGCCGCGGCACGCGATCGAGCGCGGCGGGCAGGCCGGCGAGCACCTCGACCAGGGGTACCGGCCGGCCGATCGCAAAACCCTGGCCGTAATCGACTCCCAGGGCCGCAATGCGCTCGCGGATTGCATCGGTTTCGACGTACTCCGCCACGGTGAGCATCTGCATCGTGCGCGCGAGCTGCGCGACCGCCTGCACCAGCGAATCGGAGCGCGGGTCGCGCAGGATGTCGCGCACGAAGCTGCCGTCGATCTTGAGCATCGATACGGGCAGTTGCCGCAGGTACGCGAGCGAGGAAAGCCCGGTGCCAAAATCGTCGAGCGCGACGCCGCAGCCGAGCTTGCGCAGACGGCGCATCAGCACTTCGGCGCGCGCGAGGTTCGCAATGGTCGCGCTCTCGGTCAGTTCGAAACACAGCGACTGCGGCGGCAGGCCGCTTGCCTCGATGCGCGCGATGAGTTCGTCGGCGAACTCTGTGTCGGTCAAAGACTGTCCCGAGAAATTGATCGCGAAGACCACATTCGTGGCGGCAATCGTTGCCGCGTGGGGCTGCAGCTGCGCGAGCGCATGCTCGATAACCCAGCGATCGATGGTCGGCATCAGCTGATAGCGATTGGCCGCCGACAGGAAGCGGTCGGGCCCGAGCGTTTCGCCGTCGTCGTCGATCATGCGCAGCAACAGCTCGAAATGCGGCGGATTGCCGCGCGCGCCGTCGAGCGGCAGGATGAACTGCGCATCGAGCCGCAGGCGGTCATCGGCGACCGCGGCACGCAGTGACGCCGCGATCGTGATGTCGGTGAAGCGCCGCACGACGCTTTCATCGGCTGCGAGGTAAGCCTCGGCACGATTGCGGCCGCGATCCTTGGCGGCCTTGCACGCGGTCTCCGCTGCGGCGAGCGCATGGGTCAATTCGCCCGCCTCACTGCCGAGTTCCGCAACACCGATGCTGAGGGAGGCGCGCGAACGCTCGTCGCCCTGCACGGCCGCGAGCTGCATCGCGGTATCGCACCAGGAGGTGGCCAGCTCGAGGGCGGCTTCGAGACTGCCGGGCATCACCATCGCAAAGCGATCGCCCGAGATTCTTGCCACCACTGCGCCGGGCGGCAGGCGCCGGCGCATCATGTCGGCCAGCATCGAGAGCATCAGGTCGCCGACGTGCATGCCGAAGTTCTCGTTGACGAGATGCAGCTGGTCGACATCCACGTAGAGCACCGCGAGGCGCTTCCCCGCCGCCTTTTTCGCCAGCATGTCGCCGACACGCTGCTCGAACGCCTGGCGAGTCAGGAGCCCGGTCATCGCGTCATAGCTCGCCTCGATGATCAGCGACGCCTTGCGCGACAGCACGTCGACAAGGCGCGCATCGCGATCCGTGAAATCGGCGGCGATCTCGTGCCGGAAGAGCGCGAATATGCCGATCGGCCGGCCCGCCGCGCTGCGCAGCGAGCACGAGAGGATCTTGTACGGCAGCGCGCCAAGCGCGGAATTCTGCGCGAGCCGGTTCATGATGAGTGGATCGCGACGCACCTGGGCCAGTGACAACAGGTGTCGGTGAGTCTGCGCGAGCAAGCGGCCATCGGCCGGGTTCTCCTGCGCCATGCGGAAAAGAATGAGGCTTTTTTCCGGTACCAGTACCGCTGCCAGCGCGCAGCCGAGGTGTGCGACCGAGTTCTCGAGGATCACGCGCAGCGCCGAGGCGTCATCACCGGGCCGGACCCCGTCGCGACTCGAGACAGCGAGGACGAGTTCGAGGTCGCGGTCCCGGGCGCTCAGGTTCTCCGCGAGGAGATCGATGCTGTGGCGCGCAACGAGTTCGCGGCGCAGGCATTCGAGCGCCGGGCGGATGAGGGCATGGACGAACGAGAAGGAGCGCGGCTCCGCGTCGCCGCTCGCGCGGCACTGGATCGCGACAACGGCCAGCAGTGCGCGGGAATCATCGTCCCGCAGCCAGCAGAGATAGAGCGGCATGTCGCCTTCGAGAACGCGCAGCTGGCCGGCGCTTGCGCTGTCACCCGCGGCGTCCCGCGCCGATTGCTCGACGGCCTGCACAAGCTCGGGCCAGGTCGCGGTGTCATTCGACCAGCGCGGGTTCGCGTTCGCGTCGAACACCGCAATGCTCGACGCGCGCGGCAGCAGCGAGCGTACGAGCTGTGCGTAAGGCTCGAGCGAGTTCCATTCGCCCGGGCGCAGTTGTTCGGCGGGTGTGGCCATCCAGCTTTCCCCTGAGTGTGGCCTGCACCATGTCACAGGGCGATTCACGGCGAATGGATCGAGTTGGCGTTTCGACGCAGGGTGGGCATTGTGTCCGTAGTGCACCGCCCGGGCGTACCCGCGAATCGGGCGCAAGTGACCGGAAATGTGTGATGGAAATCACACGTCAGGGCTCCCGGGCCCGAAACCAGGGTCCTGGATCAATCGGTTTGCCGTTGCGGCGGATTTCGAAGTAGAGCTCCGTGCGGCTCCGCCCGCCGCTGTCGCCGGCTGCGGCAATCGTGTCGCCCGGTGCGACGCGCTCTCCGACCGCCTTGTAGAGCTGATCGTTGTGGCCGTAGAGACTCAGGTAGTGGTCGCCGTGATCGACAATGACAAGCAGACCGAGCCCCGGCAGCCAATCGGCGTAGGCGATGCGGCCGCTTGCGATGCTGCGCACCGGCGCGCCACGGCCGGTGGCGATCATCACACCGTCCCATTTGATGGCACCGGCGCGCGTGGAACCGAAGGTCGCCACGAGCTTGCCGACGACGGGCCACGCGAGCTTGCCGCGCAGCTTGCCGAACGCGGCCTTGCCGTCGACGGGGTATTGCTCGAGGGCGCGCTTCAGGTCGCGCACCAGCTTCTCGAGGCCGGCCTGCTCGCCGCGCAACTGCTCGAGCGTCTGTGCGCGCGTGCGCGATTCGGCTTCCAGTTCGGCGAGCGCCTTGCGGCGCCCGGCGCGCGCGGCTTCGAGCTGCGCGACCTGTGTTTTCTGCTGCCCTTCGAGATCGGCGAGCCGCTCCTCTTCCGCCCGCAACCCGGCATCGAGCGCGGCGATGCCCGCCACGTACGCCTCGATACGTGCGATCCGGTCGGCCCGCGCGCGGCCGAAATAGCTGTAGTAGGCGAACATGCGGCCCGCCCGCGCGGGATCTTCCTGGTTGAGTAGCAGCTTGAGCGGCTCTTCCCGCCCGATCAGATAGGCGCTGCGCAGCTCGCTCGCGAGTTCACGCTGCTCGGCGGCAAGCGCGGCTTCGCGTCCGGCTTTCTCGCGCGCGAGCTCTGCGCGCTTTGCCGCCCGTTCACTGCGTTCGACCCGCAGGCGTCCGAGCCCGGTGCGCGCGTCGGCCACCGAGACTTCCGCCGCGCGCAGATTACGGGTGAGCTTGCTGCGGTCGACCGAATCGCGCCGGACCTGGGCAGCGATCTTCGCGATTTCGGCCTTGACGGCTTTGAGGTCCGCCGCTGCCCGGGCAGCCTCGCCAGCCGACTGGGCCCCGGTGATCCCGGCCGGGAGGATCATGGTGAGCGCAAGGCAAAATGTCAGAAAAGCCCGGGAAACTCGCATTGAGTCTAGTCTAGCGCAGCGTCCCCGCTATAATTCGCGGCCCTTTGCAGAGGTCCACGGCCCATGGAGCAATTGCTCGAGTACACCGTCCGACACCCGTGGCTCGTGGCTGCGACCGGGCTTGCACTCGTGATGGTGATCGCCTGGGAGCTGCGCGCCCGTGCACACGCCTTCGCCGCGGTGTCGCCGCAGGAAGCCATCCGGCTGATGAACCAGCATGCTCTGGTGCTTGATATCCGCACGGCCGGGCAATACGCGGCGGGTCACGTCGGCGGTGCAAAGCACCTTGCGTCGGCCGAGATCCTGAACGCCGCTGAAACCCTGAAGAAGTATCTGGAGAAGCCGATCGTCGTGTATGACGAAAGCGGTTCGCTCGGCGCCTCGGCGGCGCGCCAGCTCGCCGCCCAGGGTTTCAGGAAGGCGGTCAACCTGCGTGGCGGGCTCGCGGCATGGCGCGCGGAAAATCTGCCAGTGACGAAAGACACGAAGTGAGTGCGCCCAAAGTCGTCATGTACGCTGCAGGCTGGTGTCCATACTGCGCGCGCGCGCGTAACCTCCTTGCCAGCAAAGGCGTCGGGTTCGAGGAAATCGATGTCGATGCAGCGGGGCGTGAGGAGATGATCCGGCGCAGCGGCCGGCGCACAGTCCCGCAGATTTTCATCGGCGACCTGCACGTCGGTGGATCCGATGACCTCGCGGCGCTCGACGCCGACGGCAAACTGGACAAGCTACTCGGGAGATCCCCATCGTGAGCATTGAGACACCCGCAGCGAAGCCCGACGACGCCGGGCCGCAGCTCGCCCTGCAGTTCGTCTACCTGAAGGACTGCTCCTTCGAGTCGCCGCAGGGCCCGCGGATCGGGGAGAACTGGAATCCGCAGATCAATCTCGACCTCAACACCACCGTGAGCCCCATCGGTGACGACGTGCGTGAGGTGCTGCTCACCGTCACGGTGTCGGCCAAGCAGGGTGAGAAGACCGCGTTTCTCGTCGAAGTAAAGCAGGCGGGCGCATTCCTGATGCGCAACCTGTCAGACGACGACGTCAAGCGGGCCATCTCGAGCGTGTGCCCGGGCGTGCTGTTCCCGTACGCGCGCGCCGCCGTCTCGAACCTCGTGATGCAGGGTGGCTTCCCGCAGTTCCTGCTGCCGCCAGTGAATTTCGAGGCGCTGTACGCCCGTTCGATGGCAGACGGGCAACACGCGACGAAGAACTGACGTGACAGCGGCCGCCACGCCGCGCGCGCCGATCGCCGTCCTCGGCGCCGGATCATGGGGGACCGCGCTCGCGATCCAGTTCGCGCGTGCGGGGCATGGTGTGCGGCTGTGGAGCCGCGATGCGGCAGCGCTCCTGCGCATGGGCCGCGAGCGCCGCAACGAGCGCTACCTGCCACAGGCCACTTTCCCCGAGTTGCTGACTGTCGAGCCCGATCTCGCGCGCTGCCTGCAAGGGGCCCGCGATGCCATCCTCGTCGTGCCGAGCCACGCGTTTCGCGAAGTTCTCGGCGACGTCGTGCGCCTCGTCGAACCGGGCACGGGAATCGCGTGGGCGACCAAGGGCTTCGAGCTCGCGACCGGACTCCTGCCGCACCAGGTCGCACGCGCGGTACTTGGCGCCCACCCGAATATCGCGGTCCTGTCGGGCCCCACGTTTGCGAAGGAGGTCGGCGCAGGCCTGCCCACGGCCATGACGATCGCCTCCCCTGACGAGGCTTTCGCGCACCGGCTGGCCGAGGATCTTTCGTCCGAGAAATTCCGCGCCTACACCTCCACCGACATCGTGGGCGTCGAGACGGGTGGCGCTGTCAAGAATGTGCTCGCGGTCGGCGCAGGCCTCGCGGACGGTCTTGGCTTTGGCGCCAATACGCGCATCGCGCTGATCACGCGCGGACTTGCGGAGATGATGCGCCTCGGCGTCGCGCTCGGTGCGCGCAGCGAAACCTTCATGGGACTCGCCGGACTCGGTGATCTGGTACTGACCTGCACGGACGACCAGTCGCGCAACCGTCGCTTCGGCCTTCTGCTCGCGGGTGGAATGACGCCGGACGCGGCGCTGCGCCAGATTGGCCAGGTCGTCGAAGGCTACCCCGCAGCCCGTGCCGTGCTCGAAGTCGCGCGACGCGAGGGCGTCTCGATGCCGATCGTCGAGGGAATCCACAAGACGCTGTACGAAGGAGTGCCGGCCGCCGAAGTCGTGAGGGACCTCATGACACGCCCCGTGCGCGCCGAGGTGGATCGCTCGGGCGAGCCGCCTACTCGCGCCTCTCAACGATCGCCGCGACGGCCATGTCGGCGGTGACGTTGGACACTGTGCGGAATATGTCCGGCACGACTTCCACTGCGAGCAGCAGTGGCAGCAGTTCGAGCGGCAGTCCCATCGCGAGCGCGATCGGCACGGTGCCCGTGAAAAACGAGGTCTGGCCGGGCAGGCCCACTGAACTCAGGCTGTTCGCGACCGCAACCAGCACGCCGGCGGCGAGCACCGCGAAACCCACCGGAGTGCCGTGCACGTGCGCGACGAACAGCACGACCGCGAGATTCATCGAGGGACTGCTCACGCGAAAGAGCGTGACGGCGAGCGGCAGCACGATCGAAGTGACGCGCTCCGAAAGGCGCAGTGTTTCGCGCGCGCCGGTGAGCATGGCGGGCAGCGACGCGAGTGACGACTGCGTGCTGAACGCAACCACCTGCGCGGGCGCCGCGGCGCGTGCGAAGCGTGCGGGAGGCACGCGCCCGAGCCACACGGCGCACGGATACAGGGCGAGCGCCAGCAACAGGCCCAACGAACACAGCAGTGCGAGGTAGTAGGCGATCCCACCGGCCGCGCCCAGCCCGCCCCGCATGCCGACGCCGAGCGCCAGCACGAACACGCCGACCGGCGCCGCCCACAGTACCCAGTGCACGATCACGAGCATCGCCTCGCCAATGCCCTGAAAGAACGCGACGAGTGGCAGGCGCTCCTTCGGTGGCAGGCGCGTGACGGCAAATCCGCAGAACACGGCAAAGACGACGAGTGGCAGGATGACGCCCGATGCAGCGCTTGCGATCGGGTTGACGGGAATGAGGGCCGTGACCCATTCGCCGGGCGGTGGCATGGCAGGCACCACCGATGCATCCGCGCTGGCGCCCGCACGCAGCGCAATGCGCGCCGAGTCGCCCAAAGGCCAGAGCGCGAGCGTCCCCTGCATGAAGAGGGCCCCGATTGTCACGGATGCCACGTAGCCGACGAGAAACAGCAGGATTGCGCGACCGGCGAGGCGCCCCGTCGCTGCCGTTTCCGCCGCCGACGCGATGCCGGTGATGAGGAGCGCGACGACGAGCGGGATCACCGTCATGCGCAGCGCATTCAGCCACAGCGTGCCGACGGGCTCGATCGCGGTGACGAGAGCCGCGAGCCGCGCTGCACCACTCGCCGCGATGGCGACCCCGAGCCCCATGCCGATCACGAGCGCAAGCACGATCCATACGCCATTCGGTTTCACGTTACCGGTAGCCACACTGCCTCCACGCTTCATATACGACGACCGCAACAGCGTTCGACAGATTGAGGCTGCGATTGCCGGCACGCATGGGCAGCGACAGATGCCGCGCGGCCGGTATCGCGGCCACTACGGCGCCCGGCAGCCCGGCGCGCTCCGAGCCGAAGAGAAAGGCATCGCCCGGCACGAACGCGGCGTCGCTGTGCGCCGTCACGCCACCCGTCTCGATCACGAACCAGCGCGCCCCCTCGAGCTGCGCGCGGCAGGCATCGAGGTCCGGGTGCACGGTCACCGTCGCGAGATCGCTGTAATCGAGTCCGGCGCGACGCAGCGAGCGCTTGTCCAGCGTAAAGCCGAGCGGCCGTACCAGATGCAGCGCCGACCCGGTGTTCGCGCACAGGCGAATGATATTGCCCGTGTTGGGCGGGATTTCGGGTTGGTGCAACACCACGTGGAACATTGCGAAGGGCTCGGGGCGGAGGGCGGAGCGCCCAGAGCTTAGGGCAAGAAACGTTGGCTGTGTTCGACGCGCGGTAGCGCGCTCTGGCCGTTCGCCCTGAGCCCTCCGCCCCAGGCCCTATAATGGCCCGATGCCGTCCACGTCACCCCTTGCCCTCGACTTCTGCGGGCTTCGCTTCTCCTCGCCCATCGTCCTCCTCTCCGGCTGCGTCGGCTTCGGCGAGGAGTACACGCGCATCGAGGGCTTCACGAACCGCGACGCGGGCGCGCTCGTGCTGAAGGGGACCACCGGCAAGGCGCGGCTCGGCAATCCGCCGCACCGCGTCTACGAAACGCCGATGGGCATGTTGAACGCGATCGGACTGCAGAACCCGGGCGTCGAACATGTTGTCACGAGCATCCTGCCCGGTCTCGATTTTGCCGAGACCCGCTTCATCGCGAACGTTTCGGGCTCCACGGTCGAAGAATATGTGGAGGTGACGCGGCGGTTCGATGACTCTCCCATTGATGCGATCGAGATCAACATCTCCTGCCCGAACGTGAAGGAGGGCGGCGTCGTGTTCGGCAACTCCCCGGAAATGTCGGCGCGCGTGGTGGCCGCCTGTCGTGCCGTGTCGAAAAAGCCGCTCATCACCAAGCTCTCGCCGAACCAGACCGACATCCGGGAGAACGCGCGCCGCTGCATCGAGGCGGGAACGGATGCGCTGGCGGTGATCAACACCGTGATGGGCATGGGTATCGACGTGACGACCCGCCGCCCGTTCCTGGGCAACGTGCAAGGCGGACTGTCGGGGCCCGCCATCAAGCCGATCGCGCTGCTCAAGGTGCACCAGGTCCACGAAGTTGCCGGCCCGCACCGCATTCCGATCATCGGGCAGGGCGGCATCGTGAATGCGCGGGACGCCATCGAGTTCCTGATCGCAGGAGCCACCGCGGTCGGTATCGGCACCGCGCTCTTCTACGACCCGATGGTGTGCAAGAAGGTGAATGCCGGCATCGCGGACTACCTGCGCGCACAGGGTCTCGCCTCGGTGCGGGATCTCGTCGGCTCGTTGCGCACAGGTCGCGAGGTGCTGGACGCACCGGTTTCGGGGTGAAGTGGTGCGCGGCGCCGCACGAGCCCTGCTCTGCGCCGCGCCGCTCGTGCTGCTCACGGCCTGCCAGCGTGACGGCGCGCAGCAGGTTGTCAACGTGTACAGCTGGCCCGGTTACGTCGCTGCCGACACGCTCGCGAACTTCGAAGCGCAGACCGGCATCAAGGTCAACTACAGCCTGCTCGACACGAATCAGGTCCTCGAAACCAGATTGCTCGCGGGCCATTCGGACTACGACGTCGTGGTACCAGGGGCCGCGTACGTCGAACGCCTGGGCCTGGCCGGCGCGCTGCGCAAGCTCGACAAGTCACAGCTGCCGAACCTGCGCAATCTCGATCCGGCGGTCATGGCTGCCGTGCAGCGTGAGGATCCGGGCAATGCGTACGGCGTCCCTTATCTCTGGGGCACCAACGGCTTCGCCTACAACCGGGAGATGATCCTCGCGCGCATGCCCGATGCGCCGGTGGACAGCTGGGCCATGCTCTTCGATCCCGACGTCGTGGCGCGCTTCGCTGACTGTGGCGTCGTCTTTTACGACACGCCGATCGCGGTCGTGCCGCACGTGCTTGCATGGCTCGGCCGCGACCCGAACAGCGAAGACCCCGCCGATCTCGCGCTCGCCGAACGGGCGCTGCACGCAGTGCGGCCGTTCCTGCGCTATCTGTCGAACGCACGGCAGTTCGCCGACCTTGCAGGCGGTGGCGTGTGCCTCGCGTTCAGCGACAATGGCAACGCGATCCAGGCCCGCCTGCGGGCCAGGCAGGCCGGCAGCCCGTACACCCTCGTCTATTCAGTGCCTCGCGAGGGCGCGCAGCTCTGGTTCGACATGATGGCGGTTCCTGCCGATGCCCCACACGCGGATAACGCACTGCGGTTCATCAACTACATGCTCGAGCCGCAGGTCGCAGCATCGATCACCAGGGCGACCGGCTTTGCAACCGCAAACGTACCGGGCCGCGCCCTGCTGCCGCTCGCCGTACGCGACGACCCGGACATCTTCCCGCCCCCTGCCGTCATGGCGCGCCTGTTCCCCGATCCGATGAAACACGACGCCTACCTGCGCGAGCGCCTGCGCATGTGGACGCGCTTCATGACGGGCCACTGACGGCGCCCTGTCCTTCGACGAACTGCCGCTGGGTCGGGTACGCAAGCCCGATGCCGCGCTGCGCGAACGCCTCGAGCAATGCGAGGTTGATCGCGTGCTGCGTATTGGCGAACAGCAGGTAATCGGAGTCGGTCACGAAGTACACGGCCTCGAACTGCAGCGACCAGTCACCGAGACGCAGCAGGTGGCAGCGGTCGAAACGGGTTTTCGGCTGCGCGCGCACGATCGCCTCGATGATCGAGGGGACTGCGACGAGGTGCTCGCGTGGCGTCTCATAGGTGACCCCGACGCTGAACACGTAGCGCCGCTCGCGCATGCGCTTGTAATTGCGCACACGCGCCTTCAGCAGGTCGGCGTTCGAGATGATGATCTCCTCGCCATTGACGCTGCGCAGCCGTGTGCTCTTGATGCCGATGCGCTCGACGGTGCCGGTCGCGTCGTCGATCGTGAGCGCATCGCCAACCTCGAACGGCTTGTCGAGTGCGATCGACAGCGACGCAAACAGGTCCCCGAGCACGGTCTGCACCGCAAGCGCGATCGCGATGCCGCCGATACCGAGACCGGCGAGCAACGGCTTGATCTGCACGCCGAGGTTGTCGAGCGCGAGCAGCAGCGCGAACGAGTAGATCGCGATGCGCGCAACGAACAGCAGCACCTCAAAGGAGCCCGCGCGCGCGGCGTCCTCCGGCCCACCCCTGTGCAGCTGTCGGTCGAGACTGAAGCGCGCCGCCTGCACGCCCCACATCGCCATCTGCAGCCAGAAGGTGACGACGATCACGAAGGTGAAGGCGTGATCGAGCCTCGGTGGCAGAACCAGAATGCGCGTCGCGAACCACAGCGCGAGCGTCAGGAGGAAGAAGCGCGAAGTACCTGCGGCAAGCCGGGCGGCGAGGTCCATACCCGCGGGTACCGGTTTGCCAAGCCGCGCGTACTTCTCGGCGCGGGCGCGCTGGCGCCGTGCCGCGAGACTGCGCAAGACTGGCACGATGACAAAGGTGAAGGTGAAGGCGAGCGCGGCGAGGCCCCACGCGCGCAGCGAATTGCCGAGGACGATGTGTTCGAGCGTTGCAAGCAGGTGTTCCATGCACCCGCATTATAGAGACACGCCGATTCTCAGCCCGCGTCGTCTCCCAACCCCAGCTCCTTGAGCTTGCGCGTGAGGGTATTGCGGCCCCAGCCGAGCATCCTTGCGGCCTCCTGGCGATGGCCCCGCGACTTGCGCAAGGCGACGCGGATGAGCGCCCGCTCGAAATCGGGCAATGCCGTCGAGAGCCAGGGGCCGGCATCATCGGGCCGCTCCCCGGCCCACTGGGTGAGCGCTGCGGTCCAGTCGATGCCCGCGGGCATGCCTCCCACGCCGCTCATCGCGGCCGGCAGGTCGTCCGCATGGATTTCCGTACCCGGCGCAAGCACGGTGAGTCGCCGACAGAGATTGACGAGCTCGCGCACGTTGCCGGGCCAGTCCCAGGCGACGAGACGCTCTGCCGCGTCGGCCGAGAGCGCCTTCGGATCGCCGCCAAGCTCCTGCGCGGCCACGCGCAGATAGTGCGCGAGGAGGTCCGGCACGTCTTCGCGTCGCGACCGCAACGGCGGCAACTCGATGCGGATCACGTTGAGGCGATGGTAGAGATCTTCGCGGAACTGCCCGGTGCGCACCCGCGCGTCGAGGTCCTGGTGGGTCGCGGCGATCACGCGCACGTCGACGCGCACCGGCAGTTGACCGCCGACGCGATAGAACTCGCCCTCGGCGAGCACGCGCAGCAGGCGCGTCTGCAGCGGGGTCGACATGTCGCCGATCTCGTCGAGAAAGAGCGTGCCGCCGTTGGCCTGCTCGAAGCGGCCGCGACGCAATGCGTCGGCGCCGGTGAATGCGCCCTTTTCGTGGCCGAACAGCTCGGACTCGAGCAACTCGGAGGGAATCGCGGACGTGTTGAGCGCGATGAAAGGATTGGCCGCGCGCGGGCTGTGCTCGTGCAGGGCGCGCGCCACGAGCTCCTTGCCCGTGCCCGACTCGCCGGTGATCAGCACGCTCACGCTGGAACGCGACAGGCGCCCGATCGCGCGAAACACCTGTTGCATGGCGGGGGCGCGGCCGAGCAGTTCGGGAATCCGCGGCACGCTCGCGCCGCCGGCATCGGCGCGCGCTCGGGCCAGCGCAGCCCGCCGGACGAGCTCGACCGCGTGGTCGACGTCGAACGGCTTCGGCAGGTACTCGAAGGCGCCACTTTCGTACGCCGAAACCGCGCTGCCGAGATCCGAATGCGCCGTCATCACGATCACCGGCAGCGCGGGCCAGCCTTCGCGAATGCGTCGCAGCAGATCGAGGCCGCTCGCGCCCGGCATGCGGATGTCGGTGATCAGCACATCGGGTGTATCTGTCCGCAGCGCCTCGAACGCGCTGTCGGCGGACTCGAATGCGCGGGGCTCCATGCCGCCGCCGCGCAGTGCACGCTCGAGCACCCAGCGGATCGAGGCGTCGTCGTCAACGAGCCATACGCGCAAGGGCGGCGCGTTCATGCCGGCTCCACGATTGGCAGGAGCATCGTGAAGACGGTGCGGCCCGGCGCGCTTTCGAACTCGACGATGCCGCCATGACGGGTCGCGATCTCCTGTGCCACGGCGAGCCCGAGGCCCGTGCCATTGGCGCGACCGGTCACCAGCGGCAGGAAGAGGCTGCCGCGCAGCTCGTCGGGCACTCCGGGGCCGTTGTCCTCCACCTGCAGCGCAACGACGAGGCGGTGCCGCACCGAACCGATCGTCACGCCGGGAAGTGCACGCGAACGCAGGACGACGCGGCCACGCTCACCGATCGCCTGCATCGCGTTTCGCGCGAGATTGAGCAGCGCCTGGATCACCTGATTGCGGTCGAGATCGGCGTCCGGAAGGCTCGGATCGTAGTCGCGTTCGAGCAGCACGGCGGAGCGCGCCTCACTGCGCAGCAGCATGTACACGTGCTCGCACAATTCATGGACGTTGGTACGCGCCTTCTGGGGCGGCCGCGCCGAGCCGCTCATGGAATCGACGAGCGCGGTGAGTCGATCCGCCTCCCGGATGATCACGCCGGTGTATTCGCGCTGCGCCGCGTCTGCGAGCTCGCGTTCGAGCAGCTGGGCTGCGCCGCGCAGGCCACCGAGCGGATTTCTGATCTCGTGGGCAAGCTGGCGGATCATGAGACGGCTGCCGTCGAGGCGCGCCAGCAGGTCCGCTTCGCGCGAGATGCGCTGGCGTTGGGTGGCATCCGCGAGCTCGAGCAGCAGGTGCGACCCGGTGACCGTGCCTTCAAGCGGCGTCACGGTGAGATCGACGACGCGCGGCTCGCGCGCAGAGCCGGTCGGTCTGAAGACAAGCTCGCGATCCGCAAACGCCTCGCTGCGCTCGAGCGCGCGGCGCAGAACGGCGTCGAGCCCGTTCGAATCCGCGAGCAGGTCGACGAAAGGCCGGCCGCGCGCGCGCGCGAAGCCCGCGCCGAGCAGGTCCTGCGCCGCGACGTTGGCATAGACGACGCAAAGCTGGCGATCGAGCACGACGATGCCGGTCGCGAGCGCATCGAGCAGATCCGCCGAATCGAAGTGCGAGAGCGGCGAGGGCGATGCATGCTCAGCGCGCATCGCAGCCTCGCGCGGTGTTCAATTCCGCGGTGGCGTGGTGGGCCGCGGGCGCGGCGGCGGTGCCGGCCGGCGATTGGGCGCAAGCAGTGACGGCTGTTGCACGTAGAAGTTGACGCCGGCCGACTGGCACACGCCGCGACCGTCGGCATCGAGAATGCTGACCATCAGCGTGTGCGCGCCGCGATCGATCGGCGTGATCGTGTAGCTGGTCGCGGTGGGCGAAACACCCTGGATGAGCTGGCCATCGAGTGCGACGGTGACGCGATCGCCTGGGCGCAGCGCGGGTTCGATCCGCCACGCCACCGAAACCGAAAACGCGTTCGGCAGCGACTGATCGCTCAACGGCTTCGTCACCGCGCAACTCGTATACTTGAATGGCCCCGTGGATTCGCCCGTGGGCGGCGCGCTCGCGACGGCGCGCGCCGCGTTGGTCACGGACGCACTCACCGGCGGCGCGGAATCGATGTGCACTTCCGTCGCGCCGGGCATCGGCTGACTTGAATAATGGATGGTGCCGCCCGGGTCCACCCACTTGTACATCGTGCCGGCAAGCGCCGCGCCGGACATGGCCAGCAATAAGGTAAATGACAGGCGGCGCATACGGCTCGAGCATATCCCGGCCGGGCCTCGAAGACCAAACCGGGCCGTTGCGCCGCCCTGCCATCAGCAGCTGTAGTACATGTCGAGTTCAATGGGGTGCGTCGACATGCGAAAGCGCGTGACTTCCTGTTCCTTCAGCGCCATGTAGGCGTCGATCACGTCGTTCGTGAACACGCCACCGCGCGTCAGGAACTCGCGATCCCTGTCGAGATGCTCGAGCGCCATGTCGAGCGAGTGGCACACGGTCGGAATGCCCTTCGCCTCCTCCGGCTCGAGGTCGTACAGATCCTTGTCGGCCGGATCACCGGGGTGAATCTTGTTCTGGATACCGTCGAGACCCGCCATCATCATCGCGGCGAACGCGAAGTAGGGGTTCGCCAGAGAGTCCGGGAAGCGTACCTCGATGCGGCGCGCCTTCGGGTTCGACACCCAGGGAATGCGGATCGACGCGGAGCGGTTGCGCGCGGAGTACGCGAGCATGACTGGCGCCTCGAAGCCCGGCACGAGGCGCTTGTAGCTGTTGGTACCTGCGTTCGTGAACGCATTGATCGCCTTGGCGTGCTTGATGATGCCGCCGATGTAGTAGAGCGCGAGGTCCGAGAGGCCGCCGTACTTGTCGCCGGCGAAAAGCGCCTTGCCGTCCTTCGACAGCGACTGGTGCACGTGCATGCCCGAGCCGTTGTCACCGACGATCGGCTTCGGCATGAAGGTTGCGGTCTTGCCGTAGGCATGCGCGACGTTCAGCACCGCGTACTTGAGGATCTGCACGGCGTCGGCCTTCTGCACGAGCGTGCCCGCACCCACGCCGATCTCGCACTGGCCACCGGTCGCGACTTCATGGTGGTGCACTTCGACGATCTGTCCGAGTTCTTCGAGCGCGTTGCACATCGCGTTCCTGATGTCCTGGAACGCATCGACCGGTGGCACGGGAAAGTAGCCGCCCTTCACGCCGGGACGATGACCCTTGTTGCCTTCCGGATAGGCCGTGTTCGTATTCCACGCGCCCTGCACGGAATCGATCTCGTACGAGCAGCCGCGCATTTCATTGCTCCAGCGGATGCTGTCGAAGATGAAGAACTCGTTTTCCGGACCGAAGAGCGCCTTGTCGGCGATCCCCGTCGACTTGAGATACGCCTCCGCGCGTTTGCCGAGCGAGCGCGGATCGCGCTCGTAACCCTGCATGGTGGCGGGTTCGATCACGTCGCAGCGGATGTTGATCGTGGCTTCCTCGATGAACGGATCGAGGATCGCGGTGTTCGGCTCCGGCATGAGGATCATGTCGGACTCGTTGATGCCCTTCCAGCCGGCGATTGACGAACCGTCGAACATCTTGCCGTCGCGGAACAGGTCCTCATCGACGAGTTTCGCCGGGATCGTCACGTGCTGCTCCTTGCCGCGCGTGTCGGTAAAGCGAAGGTCGGCGTACCGGACTTCCTTTTCCTTGATGAGCTTCAGAACGTCAGTCGGGGTCATGAATGTCTCCGGGCCAGAAAGAGTGTGGAAGCACGGTTGGAGTGCACGCGGCGTGCCAGCGGCCTGGCTCTTTGGAATCAGCAGGTTAGGTTCGATAGGCCTTGATTTGCGCACCATTGTAGTGCAGCCGTGCCGCAACCGCACCATGTCGGGGCGCTGCTCAATCACGGTTCCCGTGATAGAGTCGGCCAATGCGGAATATCACCATCAGCCTCGACGACGACACGGCCGCATGGGCCCGCAGACTCGCCGCCGAGCGCGACACGAGCGTTTCGAGGCTCGTCGCCGATCTCCTCGCCGAGAAGCGGCGCTCGGGAGCGGCCTATCAAGCTGCGATGCGGCAGTTCCTCTCGCGCCCCCTGAGGCCGCTCTCCAGACCCGGCGATCGGTATCCGGCGCGGGAAGAGATCTATGACCGACCTGTGCTTCGTCGACGCTAACGTACTCGTTTACTCGCGGGATCCGGCAGACGCCGTAAAGCAGTCCCGCGCGCAGGACTGGCTCGATCGCCTGTGGAGCGAGGGGGTCGGGCGCATCAGTACGCAGGTCCTCTCCGAGTTCTACAATGTAACGACCCGCAAGCTCGCATTTCCATTGACTCCAGACGAAGCCTGGGCCGATGTCGAGGCGCTGTTCGCGTGGGAGCCGCAAGCGATCGATATCGAGACCATCGGGCGTGCCCATCAGCTCGAGCAGCGCTATCGGCTCAGCTGGTGGGACAGCCTGATCGTCGCCGCTGCGCAGGCGCAGCACTGCCTGCTCCTTCTCTCCGAAGACCTGCAGGACGGCGCCCGCTATGGTGGCGTCACGGTACGTGACCCGTTCCGTCTCAGTGTCGCAGAAGCAGTCGCCGCGTACGGGGAAGGACCCAGGCCCCGCTATGCGCGTCGCCCGTCGGCCATGCGCGCGCGAGTGCTATGATCGCCCGCCTTTGCGCCCCTCCCGCGGAGTAACCGATACGTGGCTGGCATCACCGTCCCCGAGCGCACACCGAGCGCCGTGCGATCCACGGTCCAGGTCTCGATCGATCTCGTCCTGTTCGCAGCGTGCATTGTGGGCGTCATCCTCGCGCCGCTGTGGGGCAAGATTGCTTGCGCACTCGCGCTTGCCGTGGTCCTCGCGCGCCTCTTCGTGCTCGGCCACGACGCCTGCCACGGCAGCCTCTTCAAAAGCGACAAGGTGAATGCCTTCGTCGGTCGGCTCGTGTTCCTGCCGACCCTCACCACTTTCAGCCTCTGGCACGTCGGTCACAATGTCGCACACCACGGCTTCGCGAACCTGAAGGGCCGCGACCAGGTGTGGGTGCCGTTCAGCCCGCAGGAATTTGCGGCGCTGCCGAAGTGGCGCCAGCGCATGGAGCGCATCTACCGCTCGATCTGGGGCTTCGGGCTCTACTATCTCGTCGAGTTGTGGTGGAACAAGCTCGTGTTCCCCTCGCGCAGGCACATCGGCTCGAAACGCAAGGTGTTCATCGTCGATTCGGTGCTCGCGGCGGCGTTCGGGGTCGCTTATCTCGCGTTCCTGATCGTCATCGCCTTCGTGACCGGACAGGCGTGGTGGCTGATCGCGCTGTTCGGTGGCGTGCTGCCGTTTCTCCTGTGGAACTACATCATGGGCACGGTGATCTTCATGCACCACACCGGCCCCGACACAGTGTGGTTCGACAAGCGCGCCGAGTGGATGCGCCTGCGCAAGGTCGACGACCTCACCCGTGACATCCATTTCCCGTTCCGTCTCGAGAAGCTGCTGCACGGAATCATGCTGCACCGGGCGCATCACTACGACCCGTTCATTCCGAACTACCGGCTGAAGGCGGCGACCCGTCGTCTCCTCACGCACGGTCTTGCGAGCGCCAAGGCCACGGTAGCCGGCTGGAAGCACCTGCGCGAGCTGTCGCGCAGGTGTGCGCTGTACGACTACGACGCGAAGGCCTGGCTCGCGTTTCCGGCGCGGCGGGCGGCGACGGCAGCCGTGGCCTGACGGGCGACGTCGCTCGCCGCCCGCGTCAGCGCGCCTTGCCCACCACGTCGTCGAACAGCCGCAGGAAATTCCCGCCGAGCACCTTTGCGGCATCACGCTCGCTCAGGCCGCGTGCGAGCAATGCGGCGGCCAGCAGCGGAAAGTCCGCGTACTCGGTCAGCACCGGCTTGTAGTTCGCGTCCATGTCCGTGCCGATCGCGACGTGCTCGATGCCCACCGCATCGACCAGCGCCAGGCACTGCCCGACGAAATCCGCGAGCGACGCGCTGCCGATGCCCGCCGGCCAGGCGCCGATGATGCCGCCGGACCCCGTGACCAGCCGCGCATGTTCCTTCGTGATCAGGCGCGGAGAGGGTTCCGGTCCGCCGGCGAGGCTGCTGTGCGAGAGCATCACCGGCGAGCTCGATCGGGCGACCACTCCGGCACAAGTCGCGTAGCTCGCATGCGCGACATCGATGATCATGCCGAGGCGATTCATTTCCTGAACGACTTCGCCGCCGAACTCGGTCAGGCCGTTGTGCACCGGCGCGACGGTCTGAACATCACCGAGGCGGTTCACGTGGTAATGCACCAGCGTGACCGACCGCAAACCCGCCGCATGCGCTGCCGCGACGCGTTCCAGACGATCCTCGATGAAATCGCCGCCTTCGCTGCAGAGCACCGCGACGCGTTCACCGTCACGGTGCGCCGCGCGGATGTCTTCGGGTGACAGTCCGGGCCGGATCAGGCCGTCGTCGATGAGGCTGCGAAGCCGCGCAAACTGCCGATCATAGTCGCGGCGCGCCTCACCCTCACCGAACTCCCGCGCCGCGTGCAGACCGCCTCCTTCCAGCGACAGCAGCGGCAAGTCGGCGACCATGGAGAAGAGGCTCGCCGTCACGTGCGCCTTGCGCATGTCGGCGATGCGATCCGCTTCGAAGCCGTCGCGCATGAGGCGGATGATCAGGCTTTCCGGCTTGGCACCGACCAGGAACGAGCGCCCTGGATGACTGTGCACATCGACACTCGGGTATTCAGCGAGGAGCGCCGCGCCCCGCTGCAGGAATTCTTCGGGGATGTCCATGCCGAGCGGGGGCTTGCGCCGCGACCACCACCAGGCACCTGCCGCAGCAGCCGCCACACCGCTCGCGGCACCGCCTGCGATCAAGGCGCGACGCGTCACTTTGCGCATGGTCGTTGCTACTCCGGTCAAGTACCCATACCATTTTGCCCTTCTGACGGTCCAGGGGGAATGAAGTAATGATTCGCACGAATTCGGTCCAGGGTGATCAGCGTCCTTTGGCGGGCGGCGCTTTGCTGGCGGCACTTCTCTTGTCGCCTCTGCCTGCGGGCGCGCAGGAGGATGCCTTCGCCATCGATGAGGTGGTCGTGACCGCCCAGAAGCGCACCGAGCGTCTGGTGGACGTGCCGGTCGCGATCTCCGTGTTCAGCGCGAACTCGATCGACCAGACGGGCGTGCGGGAGCTGAAAGAAGTCTCCGGCTACATCCCCAACATGCAGATTTCCAAGGGCAATGACTTTCGCTCGACCGTGACGATTCGCGGCGTCGGTGCGCAGAGCCGCAACATCGGCTTCGATTCCCGCGTCGGCGTCTACATCGACGGGGTCTACGTCGGCCAGTCGCCCGCGATCAACCAGGAGCTGCTGAACCTCGAGCGCGTGGAAGTGCTGCGCGGCCCGCAGGGCACGCTCTTCGGCAAGAACACGGTGGCCGGCGCGATCAACCTCATCACGAGAAAGCCTGACGACGAACTGCGCGGCACGGCAAGCGTGGACATCGGCAATCTCGACTACCGGGAATTGCGGGGTTTCCTGAACCTGCCGGTCAGCGAGACCGTCAGCACCGCGTTCGCGGTGTCGAAGACGGATCGCGACGGCTACGTGCCGAACATCATCACCGGCAACGAGCTGAACGAGCGCGACGTGCTCGCGTACCGCGCGCAGCTGCGGATCCGCGCGAACGACCGGTTCGAGATCAATGCCGCGTTCGACGGCCTCAACAGCGACGGGCGCATCCTCGTCGGCGATCCGGTGACAGACATGCTGGCCATGCGGCCGGTGCAGATCGCCCCCGAGATGGGCGTCGTCGCGTTCAGCTTCGATCCGAACGACAAGCGCGACGTCTACGGCGGCAACCTCGACCTTTCCTACGAGCTCGAAAGCGGGCACACGGTAAAGAGCATCACCGGCTATCGCACGACCGATGCCATTTACAGCAATGCCACCGACTACTCCCCGGTCGACATCGTTTCGATCGAGTACACGGACAAGTACGACGTACTGTCGCAGGAGTTGCAGTTCATCTCGTCGACCGGGCGCGCTTTCAGCTATACGGGCGGCTTGTACTTTTACCGGCAGGACGCGACCACCAACCGCGATGTCGTGCTGGGCAACGACTTCGTGCAGTATTTCATCGGACCGCTGTACGCCTCGGGCGCCCTGAGCCCACCGCTGCCCCCGGCTCCGGCGCTGCCGAATGCCCTGGTTTCGCAGCTGATCGGTTTCGGACCGCCACTGTCGAAGGTGTTCAACCGCGGCGAGGTCAACACCACGAGTTATGCGGCCTATTTCAACGGCACCTGGCAGATGGCGGAGCGGTGGAAGCTCGGCTTCGGCGTGCGCTGGTCCACCGAGAAGAAGGAAGTCGACTGGCTGCTCGACGGGCGCAACTCCGGCATTTTCCGGATCGGTTCGACTGGCGCGAATCCACTGAGCCCGTCGCCGCTGATCAACGATCGCACGGACAACTTCTTCGCACCGGCGGCCAGCCTGACTTTTGCGCTGACTGAAACGTCGAATCTCTACGCACGCTATGCCTCGGGCTACAAGAGCGGCGGCTTCAACCTCGACTACATCAACCGGGACGAACTCGCCGCGAACCAGGGGCTCGAGTTCGACAAGGAAACGGTCGACAGCTTCGAGCTGGGCCTCAAGGGCAATTATCTCGGCGGGCGTCTGTCACTGAATCTCGCCGCGTTCATCGCGAACTACGATGACTACCAGGTCAACCAGTTCGTGGACCTGGGTGGCGGGCGTACGTCGATCCGCATCAACAATGCGGCGAAGGTCGAGACCTCGGGCTTCGAGGCGGAAGCGATCTTCCACGTCAACGATGAATTCACGCTGCAGGCTTCACTCGGACTGCTGAAGGCGGAATTCGACAGCTTCCCGGGCGGTGGCACCGGCGGCGCAGACGTGTCGGGCAACGAGCTGACGAACGCACCCGAGCTCACCTACGCAGCCGGCGCGACCTGGCGGCGCCCGCTGCCCGCGCTGCGTTCGACCCTGCTGCTGCGCGGCGACGTGACCTATACGGGTGATTTCTACACGACCGCCGACAACGCCACGACGACGCCGTACAACAGCGCGTATCCCGGCGCGATCTCCTTCGGCAAGCTGGGTTCGCACACGGAAGTGAATGCGCGCATCGGCCTGATGTCGGCGAACGACACGTGGGAAGTCTACGCGTGGGGCCATAACCTCACCGACGAGACCGATCCGCAGGATGAACTGCGCGACTTCTTCGGCACGATCGCGAAGCTGCCGGGCATGCCCCGGACCTACGGCGTCAAGCTCGCCTGGAACTTCCACTGAGCATGTCCCGTCGCGCAACGATCGGCGCAGCCGCCCTTGCGACTCTGGTCGCCGGCTGCGCCGCTTTCCCGGAAACTGGCCGCAACGTCCAGATCCAGCGCACGGCCCACGGCATCGCACACATCGAAGCACCGGACTACGAGTCTCTGGCGTACGGCATCGCGTACGCCCACGCACAGGACAACGTCTGCCAGACCGCCAACGAGCTCGTCACGATCCGCGGCGAGCGTTCGCGCTACTTCGGTGGGGACGGGCGCGCGCTGCTCGGCTTGCGCGTGTTGCCGAACGGCCAGATCGACCTCTTCGTTCGCAGCCACATGGACGATGCGGCGCTCGCGGCGGCCTTCGGGAAGGCGAGCCCGGACACGCGCGCCGTGTCCCGCGGCTACGTGCAGGGATACAACCGCTTCTTGCGCGATCACCGCGATAGCCTGCCGGCGCAGTGCGGCGGCAAGCCGTGGATGCAGCCGATGACACTGGCGGAGTATCTGCGCCTGCAGGAGCTCACGATGATCCAGCTCGGCGTGGCGCGCTTCGCCGATGCGATTGTCGACGCAAGCCCACCTGGCGAAGACGAGGCGGCGGCATCACCCCCCGCACTTCCGGATGCTGTTGCTGCGCTGGAGCGCTTTCGCCTCCGGGAACCGCTGCTGGGCTCGAACGGCTGGGCGTTCGGCTCGGAAGTCACGCAGAATGGCCGCGGCGTGCTGCTCGGCAACCCGCATTTCCCGTGGAGCGGTGTCAACCGCTTCTGGGAAATGCACCTGACGATTCCGGGCACGCTCGATGTGATGGGGGCAGCCATCGGTCACAGCCCGGTGGTCCAGATCGGCTTCAATCGCGACATCGCCTGGACGCACACGGTGTCGACCGGCAAGCGCTTCACGCTGTTCGAGCTCGAGCTCGCGCCGGATGATCCGCGCAGCTATGTCCTCGACGGCAAAGTGGTACCGATGACTGCGCAGCGCGTGCACTACGAGGTCGTCAATGCGCAAGGCCTGGTGCAGAAGCGGGAACATACGATCTGGCAGACGCGATTCGGACCCGTGCTCGAAGTACCACAGGCGGGTCTCGCCTGGACGCGCACCCGCGCGTACGCGCTGAAGGATGCGAATACCCTCAACCTGCGCGCCATCGACATCTGGCTCGGTCTCAATCGCGACCGGAGCGTCGGGGAGATGCGCGCAACGCTCGCGAAGCTCGGTGTGCCCTGGGTCAACACCATCGCGGCCGACCGCGACGGTCGCGCAATGTACGCCGATGTGAGCGTCGTGCCGGACGTCGATGCGGCGCAGTTGCAGCGCTGTGCACCGTCGAAGCCGGCGGCCGCACTGTTCAGGGCTTCGGATCTCGTCGTGCTTGCCGGTACCCGCAGCGATTGCGACTGGCATCGCGACCCGCGCTCTCCCGTGCCGGGGCTGCTGCCGATCGAACGCATGCCGGTCACCGTGCGCCGCGACTGGGTGCAGAACAGCAATGACAGCTTCTGGCTGAGCAACCCCGCCATCGACTGGCCGGAGCTCTCGCCGCTGATCGGCTGGACCGATTATCCGCAGAGCCTGCGCACGCGCTCCGGCCTCTACGAGATCAGGCAGCGGCTGGCCGGCTCCGATGACGTCGCGCCGCACGCGAAGGTGGGTATCGCCGAGTTGCAGGCGATGCTGTTCCGCAATCGCAATCATGCGGCCTACCTCGTGCTGGATGAGTTCCTTCCAGTCTGCAGGGCAGCGCCGACGGAAGCAGGACGCGCCGGCTGTGCCGTGCTCGCCGCCTGGGATCGGCGCAACAACCTCGACTCGCGCGGGGAGCACGTTTTCCGCGAATGGTGGCGAGCGGCGGGTGAAATCAAGGGCGTGTGGCGTCGCCCTTTCGATGCGGCCCAACCCGCAACCACACCCGCGGATCTCGCGATCGACGACCCGCGGATCCGCGCGGAACTGCTGCAGGCGCTCGAGAAGGCCGTCGCGACGGTTCGGGCCACCGGATTCGCGCTCGATGCGCCGCTCGGCGAGGTGCAGTCGTACACCACGCACCACGGCAAGGTGGGCGTGCATGGCGGCCCGCAGTTCGAGGGTGTGCTGAACAAGGTGGAGACGTTCGGCACGAACACGCTCGAGGCCGATGGCTACGAGATCAACTTCGGCAGCAGCTACATCCAGACCGTGACCTTCGATGATCACGGTCCGGTGGCCGAAGCGGTCATGGTCTACGGACAGTCATCGCAACCCGATTCGCAGTATTCCTTCGACCAGTTGCCGCTCTTTGACGGGAAACGATGGATGCGCCTGCCGTTTCATGCGGAAGAGGTCGAGCGGCAGCGGGTGGGCGAGGTGCTGCGGCTGGCGATCGATTAGAAGCCGCTCAGTTCGACACGACAGAGCTCAGCCGCCTGCTCCGGATCGTCGGGATCGGTGATGACCCACGCACCTCGCAGATCGTCATCCACGGCAACGCCCTCCAGCTTGCGGCGGCTCGGCCGCCCGTCGGCATCGAAGACCCGGCACCAGCGGGCTTCCTGCCGATCGGGAGATCCGGTCAGCAGGCCGACGACGCAACCGATGATGGGCCCATCCGCAATCGCATCGATCGTATCCTCGGCGACGGCCAGGAACAGGGCCCGCTGACGACCCACCATCGCCGCATCGGTCACTGAAAGCGGGACGCCCTCCAGCCGCTCGAGCTGGATCCAGCGCCAGTCGAGCACCCTCGGCGGCTCGCCCTCGAGCACACCCAGCTGCAGATCGATCGTGGCGCTTGCGGTGGCGATACCGCGGTGAAACAGCCGCAGTACGTCGCCATCGACGATCGCACCCTCGATATTGGGACCCCTTGCGAGATCGAGCGTGCGTTGCACACAGTCGTAGATCTGCGGCATGTCGGCAAGCACGGCCGATTCACGTGCGAGATCGATGCGCGCAATCACCGTGCGCTGGCGAGTCGACCCGGAACCGAGCAGATGGATTGCACCAGCGGCTGTGCGAACGGCCGCTTCGAAATCCGGCTTCAATGCCTTTGGCAGCGGTGCGCTGTCGGCCTTGAGCGCGAACTGCGTGACGTTCAGGCCGGGCAGTTCGATCCAGCATGCGCGATACGCGTCGTCCTGCACCGCGAGCAGGCGCGCGCCCACGCGCAGCAGTGCCGAGCCCGCACGCACGCCCGCGAGTGGAAACGCTGCGACGATGCGCGCCTCCATTGTGTCTCAGGCACGCTTCTGCTCGAGCTCGACGAGCTTGACGACACGCGTCGTCGGCAGCGGGTGCTCGCTCGCCCCCGCCCAGCGCAGCAGCGCGGTGCCCACGGTGTGCCCGGACGTGTCGATCCAGTTGCCGACGCCGGGGTCGCGCGCGGCACAGACGATGCGCAGCGAGCCGTCGGGCTCGAGCCGCGCGCTGTGCTTGTTCACGGTGATCTGGCGGAAGCGGTAGTCGAACGACTCCATCCACCAGTTGTCGAGCTGGAAGTTCCAGTAATAGCAGTCGGGCGGCGTGACCTCGATCACCCACGCCTCATCGGGGGCGAGCGACCAGTAACTGTGCGCGTAGTAGAGATCGGGGCTGCCACCGCCTTTCTGGAACATCGCCTGGTCGATGGGCGGGAACGCGTTCGGGTGCGTGCGGAAAAGGCGGGTCCAGTCGGCGAAGGTGCGCGCAATGCCGCCCACGAACTGACCAGCCGCCGCAAGCCCCGCCCCAAAGCGCGCCGGATCGAGCGGCGCGGGCACTTTGGGCCCCCCGATGCGCTCGATGCGGAAGGTTCCCGGCTTCTCGTTCGCCCGATCGAGCGCGCTCTGGCGCACGATGATCATGCTCGCGTCGGCTTCCAGGCGCAGCCAGTTCTTCGGCTGCGGGGTGCGGCTCGCGATGATTGCCACTTCGCCGTTCGGGCCCCACTCGATTTCCTCGTTCATCAGCGCGCCGGTCGCGACATTGCTGCCATCGATGTGGTAGCGCATGGCGTTGGCGACGATCGAGAAATAGAACATGCTGCCGCGCGTGCCGGTGATGCGGTAGTCGCAGTCGCCGCGGATCGAGGCGTTCAGATAGACGTTGTCGGGATTGTCGGCGCCGATCTTCGCGGTCGCATGGCTGAGGGAGTAGAAGAACGGAAAATCCGTGTCCGCCGCTTCCACATGCTGCTCGAGCGCGAGGCGCGTCAAACGCGACAGGTACCGGAAGCCCTCCGCGCGCACCCGCGGGTCGGCGGGCGCATCGGGGGCGAGGATGACCTCACCGGCCGCGGCGAGGCGCTCGCAGAACGCGCGCCAGGCTTCGCCCGAAGTCACCGCGCCCAAGGCGACAGCGCCCCCCGGGGTGACGGCGCCCGGGGCAGCCTCCTCGGTCATGGCGCGACCCAGTCGCCGCCGTTGACGTCAAGCGCCGCGCCCGTGACCTCGCTCGCGTAGTCCGAGAGCAGGAAGTACACCGCCTTGGCGCAGTCGCGGTCGGGCGGGATGTGCCCGATGGGGACTTCGGAGGCGCGTTGGGCCTTGACCTTCGCCCCGTCCGGGAGCGAGTCGTAAAAGGTGTTCAGCGGCACGCCGTCCATCCAGCCCATGAGCGCGGTGTTGAAGCGCACGCCGCTGCCGGCCGTCTCGATCGCCATGTGGCGCGTCAGCTGCGCGAGCGCAGCCTTGGCCATCGCGTAGCCGCCCTCCCCGGGCATGGGCTTGCGCGTGGCGAGCGTGGAGATATTGACGATGGAGCCCGCGCCTTGCCTGCGCATCTGCGGCAGCACCGCCTGCGCCATGCGCAGTCCCCCGAGTGCATTGACGTCGAATGCCTTGGCGACATCGTCGATCGCGGCCGTCTCGAGGCTCGCCCAGGGCGGATGGAAATAGGCCGAGTTGACGAGACCGTCGATGCGCCCGAACGCCTTCAGCGTCGCTTCCGCCAGGCGCTGGCACTGGCCGGCATCGGTCACATCGGTCGGCACGGCGATCGCTTGGCCGCCCGCGGCCTTGATGTCGGCCACGATCGCCGCGATCGCGTCCGCCGAGCGCGCCGAGACGGCCACCTTGGCGCCCTCGGCCGCCGCTCCCCGACACATCGCCTGGCCCATGCCGGGGCCGGCCCCCGTGATGATGACGACCTTGCCCGTGAGAATCATGTTCACTCCCCGCTTACAGATACCTGTCGTGATAGAAGGCGAAATCCGCCGCGATCCCCGCGCGCGTCAGGCCGAACTCTTCGGCCGAGTATTTGTGCCTGGGCCGGTTCTCGCGCGCATTGGCCGCGATGCAGGCCTCCATCGCCGCGCGATCGGCATCGTCGAATCCCAGACCGATGGATTGCATCACTCGACCCGCTGTGCCGACCGGATCGGCGACCGTGTCCTCGTACCGGACATCGACGATGCGACCCTGGGGCAGCGTCTTGCGCCACGCCTCGAAGCGCTCGAGGCCGGTCCTGAAGCGGCTCGTCCAGTGCGCGCCTTGCACTTCCCGCCGGTAGGTCGTCGAGGCCCCGAGGCTCATCGAGGCGCACATGCTGCAGTAGCTCGGCAGCACCTGCCCGACATCGCGATGCGTCATCACGAGCGGCACGCCGGGAAAGACTTTCAGCAGTCCGTTCATGCCCCCGAGCAGGTGATGCGGTGTCTTCAGCACCCACCTGCGGCCCCGGCGCCACGGTGATTGAAACTGCAGCGCCTTCATCCAGAGCACGAGATCGCGATAGGCGGGCTCGTGGTCCTGGTCGGCCTGCCACACGCCGTAGCCCGGAATCGGCATCATCGAATCATAGGTCGACGACAGGAAGGTGCGATCGAGCAGAATCACCTCTTCGGCGACCGCTTCCGCCTCGATCGGGTCGATGCTCTCGAAATCGGGCCATTCGGTGAGCAGGCGATCGACGACCTGGTGCGCGAGCGCGATGCGCGGCGCTGGATCGCCGGCGGCCTCGCCTGGAAGCGGCAGCGGAAAGGCGGTCTCCCACCAGAAGAACGACGTGGTGCGCGGCGTGCTCGCGAGCAGGCGATGCATGACGGTGGACCCGGTGCGCGGCAGACCGATGATCGCGCAGGCAACCGCGATCTCCTCCTCGAGCACTTCGGGGTGGTCCTTCAGGTACTGCACGAGCCGCAGCCGGTCTTCGAGCGCACTCAGGATCCGGTAGCCCGCGCCCGCTTCCGGCGCGATGAGTCCGGCGTGGGCATTGACCTCATCGATCAGGCGCGCCAGCGGCACCCTGAACCACTCGTCGCCGAAATCCTGGAGGCCGGTGGCCGCGCGCGCTTTCTCGAGAAGGTTTGCAATGGTGAGCATGACGGTCAGTGAGTATGCCACGGCTGTCCGCGAGCACCGGGCGGTGGGCGGTGGGCGGTGGGCGGTGGACCAGAGTGCGTGGCGCTCGTGTCGCACGCTTGTTCACAGGCCAGGATTTGCGGCGACGTCACGTGCACGTACCCGTGCTGACGATGTCAACAAGCGGACAAGCCATCAGTGTTGTCCGGTTGTTGACGCCGTGGTGAACGGGCGCGCGTCAGCGCGCACTGGCACGTTGCCCGCCGCGCGGGGCTCGTAGCTCGCAGCCCGTGACCTGTGCTTTACTGTCCCGCATGATCGACTTCACCGGCAGAACCGCGCTCGTCACGGGAGGCGGCAGTGGCATCGGGCGCGGCATCGCAGAAGCTTTCGACAAACTCGGGGCCCGCGTTGCGGTGGCGGAGATCGACCGCGCCCGCGCCGATGCCGTGCGTGCATCACTCGGAGCCGATGCGCTCGTTTCGGTGACGGATGTGCGCGATACCCGCCAGGTCGATGCCCTGCTGACCGAGGTGGGGCAGCGCTACGGGCGCCTCGACTTCCTCGTGAACAACGTCGGCGATTTCCTCGGCATCGCGAAATCGCTCGAGGAGCACACGGACGAGGATTTCGATGCACTCTACGCCAGCAACCTGCGGCACCTGTTCCAGGTGACTCGCGCGGCGCTGCCGCTCATGAAGAAGTCAGGCCCCGGCGGCAGCATCATCAACATCTCGACCATTGAAGCCTTCCGCGGCATCCCGAAGTGCATCGTCTACTCGGCCTTCAAGGCGGGCGTCTCGGGCTTCACCCGCAGCCTCGCGCTCGACCTCGGACCTTCCGGGATTCGCGTAAACGAAATCGCACCCGAGACGACCGAGACCGGGCAGGTCAAGCCCTCGCTCTGGATTCCACCGAAGCTTCAAGATCACATTCCGCGCTGGATTCCGCTCGGGCGCTTCGGTGAGCCCGCAGATGCCGCAGGCTGCGCCGTGTTTCTCGCGAGCGAGCTCTCGAGCTGGGTGACCGGCACGACCATCCATCTCGATGGTGGGGCGCTCGCCGCCGGCGGCTGGTATCGCACGCCGGATGGGGGCTGGACCAATACGCCGGTGGTTACAGGTAGCGGCATCGGCAGTTGATCGAGGGCGCCGCGCTCGGCACCTACAACGCTGCTGCAACGCGCGCGCCCTGATCGATCGCGCGCTTCGCGTCGAGCTCGGTCGCGACGTCGGCACCGCCGATCAGGTGCACTTCGATGCCGCGCTCCTGCAGCGGCGCCTGCAGCTCGCGCAGTGGCTCCTGGCCCGCACAGATCACCACATTGTCGACCGCAAGCACGCGCTGATCCTTGCCATTCGTGATGTGCAGGCCTCCGTCATCGATGCGCTCGTAGGTGACGCCGGCGAGCATGTGCACGCCGCGTCGTTTCAGCGTCGTGCGATGGATCCATCCTGTCGTCTTGCCGAGACCGTCGCCCGGCTTTGAGTCTTTGCGCTGCAGGAGCCAGATTTCGCGAGGGCTCGTCTCTTTCGGAGGCAGTGCGACCGCGAGACCGCCCCGCGTCACGAGCCGCCTGTCGATACCCCATTCCGTCAGAAACGCGCCGACATCGAGGCTCGGCGCAATGTCTTCGGGGTGACCGAGGAACTCCGCGACATCGAAGCCGATGCCTCCCGCGCCGATCAGCGCAGCACGGGGGCCAACCGGGGCGCCACGCAGGAGCACGTCGACATAGCTCAGCACTTTCGGATGATCGAGGCCCGCTATCGCGGGCCGCCGCGGCGTGACGCCGGTCGCGAGCACGACGGCATCGAAACCGTGTGCGAGTACTTCGACGGTGGCATTCGTACCGAGGCGCAGCTCGACACCCGAGAGCTCGATCTGGCGGCCGAAGTAGCGCAGCGTCTCGGCGAATTCCTCCTTGCCGGGGATGCGCTTCGCCATGTTGAACTGGCCGCCGATCTCCGCCGCACGCTCGAACAGCACGACCTCGTGCCCGCGCTCCGCCGCAACCGTCGCGCAGGAGAGCCCCGCGGGCCCGGCGCCCACGACGGCAATGCGGCGGCGGCGCGTGACGGGAAGATACTGAAGCTCGCTCTCGCGCGCGGCGCGCGGATTGACGAGGCAGGTCGCGGGCTTGTTCTCAAACACGTGATCGAGGCAGGCCTGGTTGCAGGCGATGCAGGTGTTGATCTCGTCGGCGCGGCCCTCGGCGCTCTTCTTCGCGAACTGCGGATCAGCGAGCAGTGGCCGCGCCATTGACACCATGTCGGCGCCGCCCGCAGCCAGGATGCGCTCGGCGACGGCCGGATCGTTGATGCGGTTCGTCGTGACGAGCGGCAGCAGCACGTGCGGCCGTAACCTCTCGGTCACCCAGGCGAATGCCGCGCGCGGCACCATGGTCGCGATCGTCGGAATGCGCGCCTCGTGCCAGCCGATGCCGGTGTTGATCATCGTCGCGCCCGCCGTCTCAATCTCGCGCGCGAGATGAATGACTTCGTCGAACGTGCTGCCTTCACCAACGAGGTCGAGCATCGAGAGGCGGAAGATCAGGATGAAATCGGGCCCGAGCGCGGCGCGCGTGCGCTTCACGATCTCGACGGCGAAGCGGATGCGGTTTTCGTACGCGCCGCCCCACTCGTCGGTGCGATGATTGGTGCGCGTCGTGATGAACTGGTTGATCAGGTAGCCTTCGCTGCCCATGATCTCGACCCCATCGTAGCCAGCCTCGCGCGCGAGCCCTGCACAGCGCACGAATGCGCTGATCTGCCGCTCGACACCGCGCGAAGAGAGCGCCCAGGGAGTGAACGGCGAGATCGGGGAACGCAGGCGGCTCGGCGCGACGGCGAGGGGGTGATAGCCGTAGCGGCCCGTGTGCAGGATCTGCATGCAGATGTGGCCGCCCTCGGCGTGGACGGCTTCGGTCACGTGTGCGTGGCGCGCGACTTCGCCGCGCACGCTCAACTTGCCCGCAAAGGGCGCGACCCAGCCCGCGCGATTGGGCGCGATGCCGCCCGTCACGATGAGGCCCGTGCCGCCACGTGCCCGCTCCGCAAAGTACGCCGCGAGCTTCGGATAGTCCTGCGCCTTGTCCTCGAGACCGGTGTGCATCGAGCCCATCAGGATGCGGTTGCGCAGGCGCGCGAAGCCCAGGTCGAGCGGTGCAAGCAGATGCGGAAACTGCGGACGCGGCACGTTCATGGCGGGCAAGTTACCCCATCCGGCCGCTATACTTCGCGGTCTTCATGACCGCGATTGCCATCGGCGCGCCGCCGCGCAGCTTCCAGGACCTGATCTTCGCCCTGCAGAAATACTGGGCGGACAAGGGTTGCGTGATCCTGCAACCCTACGACATGGAAGTGGGCGCCGGCACCTTCCACACCGCGACCTTCCTGCGCTCGATCGGTCCCGAGCCGTGGAGTGCGGCCTACGTGCAACCGTCGCGTCGGCCGACCGATGGGCGCTACGGCGAGAACCCGTTCCGGCTGCAGCACTATTACCAGTTCCAGGTCGTCATCAAGCCCTCGCCGCTCGACATCCTCGATCTTTACCTCGACAGCCTGCGCATGCTCGGCTTTGACCCGCTCGTGCACGACATCCGCTTCGTCGAGGACAACTGGGAATCCCCGACGCTCGGCGCGTGGGGCCTCGGCTGGGAGGTCTGGCTGAACGGCATGGAGACCACGCAGTTCACCTACTTCCAGCAGGTCGGCGGGCTCGACTGCCGGCCCGTGACCGGTGAGATCACCTACGGCCTCGAGCGCCTCGCGATGTATTTGCAGGGCGTCGAGAGCGTGTTCGATCTCGTGTGGACCGACGGCCCGCTCGGCCGCGTCACCTACGGCGACGTGTTCCACCAGAACGAGGTCGAGCAGTCGAAGTACAACTTCGAGCTCGCCGACACCGCCGTGCTCTTTCGCCGTTTCGACGAGCACGAGGCGGCGTGTACGGCGCTGCTCGAGACGAAGCTCGCGCTGCCCGCCTATGAGCAGGTGCTCAAGGCCTCGCACACCTTCAACCTGCTCGATGCGCGCAAGGCGATCTCGGTGACCGAGCGCCAGCGCTTCATCCTGCGCGTGCGCACGCTCGCGCGCGGCGTCGCGCAGGCCTATCACGAGAGTCGCGAGGCGCTCGGCTTCCCGATGCTTGCCACGGCGGGCAACGCGCCGACCGGCAACGCGCGGGGGATGCGATGAGCGCGCGCGATTTCCTCGTCGAAATCGGCACCGAGGAGCTGCCGCCCAAGGCACTGCCGGACCTCGAGGCCGCGTTCCGCGAGGGCATTGTCGCCGGTCTCGCCGCGGCGGGCCTGACGCATGGTGACGTCGAGAGTTTCGCCACGCCACGCCGCCTCGCGGTGCTGGTGCGCGCGCTCGCCACACGCCAGCCCGAACAGGAGATCAAGCGCCGCGGCCCACCGGTGAGCGCGGCGTTCGACGCCTCGGGCAACCCCACGCGCGCGGCGAGCGCCTTTGCCGAGAGTTGTGGCGTAACGCTCGCGGAGCTGACGCGCGTGAAGGAGGGCAAGGGCGAGTTCCTTTTCTACGCGGGCCGCAAAGCCGGTGCCGACACCGCGGGCCTGCTGCCCGGCATCGTGCAGTCTTCGCTCGATCAACTGCCGATCCCGAAACGCATGCGCTGGGGCGCGGGCGAGGCGCAGTTCGTGCGGCCGGTGCACTGGATCGTGCTGCTCTTCGGTGCCGACACGCTCCCTGCCACGCTGCTTGACACGCAGGCGGGCAACAGGACACGCGGCCATCGCTTCCACGCGCCCGCGCCCATCACACTCGGTACGCCGGACGATTACGCGGGTGCGCTCGAGACAGGCGGCAAAGTGATCGCAAGCTTCGCGAAGCGCCGCGAGATGATCCGCAGTGGCGTCGAAGCCAAGGCGAAGGAGATGGGCGGCCGCGCGATCCTGAGCGAGGCGCTGCTCGAGGAAGTCACCGCGCTCGTCGAATGGCCGGTGCCGGTCGCGGGCCGCTTCGAAGAGCGTTTCCTCGAGCTGCCACGTGAAGTGCTGATCTCGACTCTGCAGGATCACCAGCGTTACTTCGCGGTCGAGGATGCGACGGGACGCTTGCTCACTGCCTTCATCACCGTCAGCAACATCGAGAGCCGTGAACCGGCGCAGGTACGCACAGGCAATGAGCGCGTCGTGCGCCCGCGCCTGTCGGATGCCGCATTCTTCTGGCAACAGGACCGGCGCGAGCCGCTGGCTGCCCGCCTCGCCGGTCTCGACGCCGTCACCTTCCAGGCGAAGCTTGGCTCGCTCGGTGCCAAGGTCAAACGTATTGAGTCGATATCTGAAACAATTAGCGCGAGATTGAATTGGAATGTCTTGCAGGCACAGCGATCGGCAGCCCTCGCCAAGTGCGATCTGCTGACCGCGATGGTGGGCGAGTTCCCCGAACTGCAGGGGATCATGGGCTCGTACTACGCCACTGCGGACGGTGAGCCTGCGGTCGTCGCCCAGGCGATCCGCGAACATTACCTGCCGCGCGGCGCGGGCGACGCGCTGCCGCAATCCGCGCCTGGCACCGCGGTGGCCCTCGCCGATCGACTCGACACGCTCGCCGGCATCTTCGCGATCGGCCAGAAGCCGACCGGCACGAAGGACCCGTTCGGCCTGCGCCGCGCGGCGATCGGCGTGCTGCGCATCCTCATCGAGAAGCGTATCGATCTCGACCTGCGGGCGCTCACCGACACGGCGGTCGCGCTGCAACCGGTGAAGAGCGCCAAGGCCGCAGATGAGGTCTACGAGTACATCTCGGAGCGGCTGCGCGCCTATTACCTCGAGCAGCCGGGCGTGACGTACACCACCGAAATGATCGACGCCGTGCTCGCCACCGCGCCTCGCTCGCCGCTCGATTTCGACGCCCGGCTCGCCGCGCTCGCTGGCTTTCTCGCGCGACCCGAGGCCGCGAGCCTCGCGGCGGCGAACAAGCGCATCGCGAACATCCTGAAGAAGGCCGAAGGCTTCACCCCTTCAGCAGTCGCACCCGCCGTACTGCGCGAGCCGGCGGAGAAGCAGTTGCATGGTGCGCTCGCGCAGCTGCGCGGTGGCGTCCAGGCCGCGATAGCGAAGCGTGATTATGTGGGCGCCCTCAGTGCGCTCGCGGGCTTGCGCGGCGAAGTGGACGCCTTCTTCGACGGCGTGATGGTCAACGACCCGGACTCCACGCTGCGCACGAACCGCCTGTCGCTGCTCGCGGAACTGCGCGCGCTCTTCAGCGGCGTGGCAGACCTCTCGAAGCTGCCGGGCTGATCACGAGATCCATGTCCTCGAGCGGGATCGCACCGACGAGTACCCGGTGTCCAAGCACGAAGGCGCCGGTGAAGCAGCCGCGCTTCCCGAAACCGACCTTGACCGGCCCGACATAGGGCACCAGATGCCGCCCACCGTCGGCAAGCGTGACCTCGCGACGCTCAAGTTCCTCGAGCTGCAAGGCTTCGGCCACCGCGGCCGGCAGACAAAGCGTCATCGCACCCGTATCGACGAGCGCATCCACGTGAATCGGCAGGAGTGTCGCATCACGTGGATTGCTCAGTACGAACGGCGCAGTGACGAGTCCCATGAGAACGAGTTTAAGCTGCGCTCGACCGTTCTCCCAATCCGGATTTGGTGGGTAAACGCGGACTTTCAGGTCTTGCGTTCCGCCCCCGCGGTGGTCGCTGCCGTCGAGACGCTTGCGGCGGTCTGGCCGAAGAGAACCTTGCGCTGCGCGTCGTCCAGTGGACGCCGCTGATACAGCTCGCCCTTCGCATAGGCGCGCTGCGTCGCCGGGCGGGCCTTGACGGCGTCGAGCCAGCGCGAGAGCGCGGGAAAGGGCGCGATGTCCTGCTGCAGACGATCCCGGATCACAGCCCACGGATAGATCGCCATATCGGCGATCGAGTAGTCCCCGCCCGCCACGAATGCATGCTTCGCGAGCTGGCGGTCGAGTACGCCGTACAGGCGATTCACCTCGTTGCTGTAGCGCGCCTGCGCGTACGGAATCTGCTCCTGCGCGTAATTCAGGAAATGTCCTGCCTGCCCCGACATCGGGCCGAGGCCGCCCATCTGCCAGAAAAGCCATTCGAGCACGGCCTTGCGACCCCGCACGTCGGCGGGCAGGAAGTGGCCGGTCTTCTCCGCGAGGTAGACGAGGATCGCGCCCGACTCGAACACGCCGATCGCCTCACCGCCACCGGCCGGCGTGCGATCGATGATCGCGGGCATGCGGTTGTTCGGCGAGAAGGCGAGAAAATCCGGCTTGAACTGCTCGCCTGCGCCGATATCCACGGGGACGATACGGTACTCGAGCCCGGTCTCCTCGAGAAAGAGCGTGATCTTGTGCCCGTTGGGCGTGGGCCAGTAATG
>DAORVK010000005.1:36352-105530 GCA_035433705.1 Steroidobacteraceae bacterium | reverse complement strand
GCATGTCCCCGGCGATCGCCGAAGCGTTCGGTCTGAAGATCGCCGAATGGGACTTCGCGGTCGCGCCGTTTGATGCGCGGCCGACCGACCTCTTTCCGGTGATCCGCGTGCGCAGCGGCGTGCGCGAGGCGGTGCCGATGCGCTGGGGCCTGATACCGGGCTGGGCACAGGGCGTGCCGCTCAAGGCCTCGACCTTCAATGCGACGATCGAGCGCATGGAGAGCGCGCCGACGTATCGCACGGCGTGGCGCAGGGGACAGCGGTGCATCATTCCGGTGAGTTGCTACTTCGAGCCGCACGTGACGGAACGGCGCGCGAAAGTCACGTACCGCATCTGGGTGCGCGATCGCGCGTGGTTCGGTCTCGCGGGCCTGTGGGATGAGTCGCAAAGCGTCGACGGCAAAGTCGTCACGTCCTGCACGATCATCACCCTGCCCGCTTCGCCGCGCATTGCAGAAATCCACAACGAGAAGAAACGCCAGCCCGCGATGCTGCGCGAGGAAGATCATTCGACGTGGCTGGAAGGATCGCCGGATGCAGCGCGGGCGGCGCTGCGCCATTACCCCGACGAGCTGATCGAAGCGGAGCCCGTCATCAGCGGGCGCTTTGCTGGCGTCGAGCAGCCAGAGGATCTGTTCGGCCCCCGCGGCCCGGGCGGGACGTCCTAGCGATCGCGAGTGAGCTGATGCCGGACCATGGAGATGATCTGGACGATGAGCAAACCCAGGGTGGTGATGCAGAGAAACTCGACGAATTCCACGATCGACTCCGATGCCAGCAAGCTGTTCGAGGGGCGCGCATGGTAGTCATTGCGCGTGGTCCCCGGCATGACGGACCGCACGTTTTCAGGCAATGCGGTTCGTGGCACCGCTTATGTCGAAGGTCCTGGGCCGGCCGATACGTGGTGTGGCCGCGCGCCGGGTCTTGCGGCCAAATCGCGTCAAGGCCTAAATTCCGGCAATTATCGTAAAGAGGGGACTCACGGGATGACCACGTCGACTGCGGCGCCAGCCACCGGGCTCGGGCGTCTCTCCGCGCCGCCGTTTGTCGGCATCTTCGCTTTCATCGCTGTGCTCGCGATCGTACCGCTGATGCACAGCGCACTCGGGGTCATCATGGATGTGTTCCCCGACCATTACGACACGCCGGTCAGCATTGGCATCGGGGCCCTCGCCATCGCCCTCATGATCGCAGGCTCGTTGAGTCGCAGCGAAGCCGTCGGGACCTGGTTCGGCTTCATCGCCGCGCACCTCGTCTGGACCGGTTGGATCGAACTGTCGTTCCGTTTCAATCCGGAGTTCATGGGCATGGGCCCGTTGGTGGTGAATGGCGAGCACGTCCTGTCAGCGAGCCTGCTGTTCGTGGAGGCGACGGTCGGCTTGCTGATGGCGACACTGCCGTTCTTTGTCTTCAACCGCGACACGCGCTGCAACGCCTTCATGTGGATCCAGCGCGTGTGCCGCTACGACGCCGGCAAGCCCGCGCCCGCGTCGGAGCGCAATTTCGCCCGCATCACTTTTCTCGAAGTGCTGTACGTGGTCTGGTTCTGCTACGCGGTCTCGCTGTTCCTGGTGGATTCACGCTTTCTTGGCCTGCATCATCCGGTGACGTATGTCGCCACGTTCCTGCTCACGATCTGGACCTTCTACCTGCTGCTGCGGCTCGGGCGTTTCACGCGCATCCTCGCCGCCGTGCGCTATGCCGTGCCGACCGCGGGAGTCATGTGGGTGTCGATCGAGATCACCCAGGAGTGGGGCTTGTTCACCGAGTTCTGGACTCAGCCCACCGAGTACGTACTCGAGATGTCGATCCTGATCGGCGCCTTCGTCGTGGCGCTGCTGCTTGCGGTGGTCATGCCGCGTCGTCGCACGACTGGCAAGGCTTGATCTTCGTCAACATGGCCCGCGCCCGCCACTACGATCGGTTCTGGCGGGTGCGGACGGGTGGCTGATGAGTAATTTCCCCGACATCGAATCGTGAGCCTGCCGCTTATGATCCGGCAGTCGTTCCCACCGGGTCATTTCGATGAAGCACTTCACGCCACTGTTCGTGCCGGCTGTCCTGTTGCTCGCCGCCGCGCCCGCTCTTGCGCAGCAAGCCACGGACGGGCCCAACGCGCTCGAAGAGATCGTCGTGACGGCACGACGCGCGGAGGAGAACCTGCAGCAGGTGCCGCTGTCGATCACTGCCCTCGGTGCGGCGGATATCGAAGCGATGGGTATCTCGCGGGTCGAGGATGTCGCCGCCCTGACGCCGGGCTTCTCGTTCCGCAATGGTTTCGGACGCGGTTTCGAGCGGCCCGTGATTCGCGGCATGTCGAACATCTCGGGCGCCGCGAATGCCGCGTTCTTCATCGACGGCGTCTTCGTCAATGGCTCGATCAGTGGCTACAACATGGACAACCTCGAGCGCATCGAGGTAATCCGTGGTCCGCAGTCCGCGCTTTTTGGCCGCAGTACCTTTGCGGGCGCGATCAACTTCGTGACGCGCCGACCCAGCGACAATTACGAGGCGAGCGTCAAGGCGTCGGCCGGCGAGTTCAATTACCAGGACATGAGCGCCTGGGCGAGCGGTCCCATCGTGGCGGAGAAGCTGCGGTTTCAGGTGGACGGCCGCTATTTCAACAAGGACGGCCAGTACACCAACATCGTGTCGGGCGCAAAGGATGTGGGTGGCACGCGATCGAAGTCGATTGGCGGCACGCTCGACTGGACGCCGACCGACTGGTTCGACGCCACACTGCGCGCGAACTATTCAGTCGACGACGATGAACTGCCGGCCATGGTCCGTCTCGGTGGGCCGAATACCGGCCTGAGTTCGGCCGCGGTGCTCAATTGCTACCAGGCGCTGCCCGGCACGCGTCGCCGGGGCTATTACTGCGGTACCGTCCCCACGCTGGACTTCCTCTCGGTCAATTCGACGAGCTACGGCGCTGCGGGCCTCGAACAGGGACGCCAGGCAAATACCTTCCGCTCGAGCCTCGTGATGAACGCCACGTGGCGCGATTACGTCTTCACGTCCACGTCGAGCTACGACCGCATCAGCAATTATGGGGCGCTCGACCAGGACTACAGTTCGCTGCGCGGCTTTGGCGGAGCGTTCGAGTCCATCGGATTCTCGGGCGCCGACTACTGGAGCCAGGAGTTGCGCGTGGCCTCGCCGCGCGATGGACGGCTGCGCTGGCAGGCAGGTTTCTATACATTCGAGGCCAATCCGGATACCAGCTCGCTGGCCGGCAACCTCGTCGCAAATCCTGTCCCCGGCCAGCCGGATCTGCCCGCGAGAATCACGCCCCAGGACGTGGACTCGGGCACGAAGAACGAGGCCGTCTTTGCGATGCTCGAGTTTGACGTGCTGGAAAACCTGACGCTCACCGCCGAGGGGCGCCAAGCGGAGGACACGATCCACACGGGCGGCCGGTCGGTGTTCTCCAAGACAAGCAACACGGGCTTCATGCCAGGCAGTTTTTCGTCCGGTTGCGCGGTCGTGAACGCGCCGATCGCGGGCAGCCCGAACCGCCAGATCCTCACCTGCGCCAACCAGTACGTGAACGACTCGTCGTTCAAGAACTTCCTGCCGCGGTTCACGGCAACCTGGCTCGCGTCCGACACGCTGACGTATTACGCGCAGTACGCGAAGGGCAACAAGCCGGGCGGCTTCAACACGGATGCGGAGAACGCCCGTATTCAACCCGCAGATCGCGCAGCACTCGCGACTCTCGGCTTGCGCTCCTTCGACGAAGAGGAAGCAGACAGCTTCGAGATCGGCTTCAAGAGCCGGCTGTTCGATCGTCGTGTGCAGCTCAACACGGCGCTCTATCTGATCGACTGGACGAACCAGCAGCTGACGCAGACCGGGCCGGTGCTCGAGGAAGGCAGGCCGGTCGGTGCACCCACGCAGCCGCAGTTCGGAACGTCGTACACCGCGAATCTCGGCAAATCGGAAGTCCGCGGTGTCGAGATGGAAATGCTGGCGGCGCTGGGCCCGCACTGGAACCTGCGCATGACCTATGCGTACCAGGATGCGAAGATCAAGGAATATTTCAGCTCGGATCAGGCCGATCTCATTTTCAGCGGCCCATACACCGGGTGTATCGCAGGCTCGCAATGCTACGCCGACTATCTCGCGGCCGGCGATCTTGGCGGCAACGTGCTCCCACGCGTGCCGAAGCATCTCGCTTCGGCTTCGCTCGCGGCGAAGTATCCGCTGGGCAGCTGGGGTACGTTCAACTGGCGCGCGGACTACAGCTACGAGGCGAGCCGGTACGTTCAGGTGCACAACCTCGCGGAGACCGGTGATGCGCACGTCGTGAACATGCGCCTCGGGATCGAGCGCGATGCCTGGAGTGCGACGCTGTGGGTCAACAATCTCACCGACGACGATACCGTGATCGATGTCATGCGCACCGTGAATCCCGGGGTGTTCCTGGTCGTGCCGGTGCAGCCGCCGCTGCCGGGCACGGTGAGCGCCACCAACCCGCGCGATTTCGCCGTGACATTGGCCGATCGGCGCATGTTCGGTCTGACGCTGATGTATCGTTTCCGCTGATCGAGACTGGAGAGGCCCATGACCATCTCACGCCGTGATTTCGTGATCGCATCCACTACACTGCTCGCTGCGGCTGGCGTGTCGCGCCGGGCCCATGCAGGGCGCGCGGGCGAACCCGATGTGATCGTGATCGGCGCGGGACTATCGGGTCTCGGTACGGCCCTCGCACTCGAGGAGGCTGGACTACGGGTACTCGTACTCGAGGGTCGTGAGCGCGTGGGCGGCCGCCTGTATACGCTGGACGACGTACCGGGGCACCCGGAAGCGGGCGGAAATTCCGTCGCTTCGGCTTATGGGCGCGTGATCGCAGCCGGCAAGAAGTACGGCGTCGAGCTCGAGAACATCTTCGCGCGCGCCTTCGGGCACGGGCCGCAGGAGCTGTTCATCGACGGCAGTCATGTGCCGCTTGCAGACTGGCCGCGTCATCCGCGTAACCCCTTCCCCGATGCGCTGAAGTCCCTGCCACCGTGGGGCTTTGCCGATGCGGTGTTCAAGCGCTTCATGCCGTTCAAGGACCTCGGCCGCTGGTTCGATCCGGAGTTCGCGCAGTTCGATATTCCGGTTTACGAGTTCCTCGCGTCGAACGGGGCCAGCGACGCGGCGATCCAGCTCGCCTACGACACGAACATCTCTTACGGCACGACGGCGCACGATGTATCGCTGCTGATGCAGGCGGCCGTCGCGCAATGGCAGCTCGTCAACCGGGGGGCGGGTGGTCCGCCCTTCATCGGTGCCTTCAAAGGCGGCAACCAGCGACTGCCGGAAGCGATGGCGCGTCACCTCAAGGGTGATCTGCGCAAGGGTCAGCGCGTCGTCGCGATTGAATCGCGCCCTGACGGCGCACAAGTGGCGTGCGAGGACGGCTCACGGCACCGCGCGAAGGCTGTCGTCTGCTCGATGCCCCTTGCGACGCTGCGTCATGTCGCGATCGATCCGTTGCCGCCGCCGGTCCAGAACGCCGCCATCCGCACGATCAGCTACGTCCCGATCACGCAGGTGCATGTCGTGCCGAAGAAGAAGTTCTGGGAGAGCGACGGGCTCAATCCGACGATGTGGACGGACGGCATCGCGGGCACGGTTTACGCGCAGCGCTTCGGCCCGAACCCCGATGAAGTCATGAGTCTGACCGCATGGGCGCGAGGCCTCAACGCACAATATCTCGACCTGCTGGGTCCCGAGGCCGCCGGTCGCGCGGTCGTCGCCGAACTTGAGCGCCTGCGACCTGCGGCGAAGGGTGCCCTCACGGTTGCAAAGGTGCGCTCCTGGGCCACCGATCCGTTCGCGGCGGGCGTGTGGGCCACTTTCGGGCCCGGTCAGGTGACAAAGTTCGCGAACGAGCTCGCCAAGCCTCATGAGCGACTGTTCTTCTGCGGCGAGCACACGGCGCTCGGCAGCCGCGGCATGGAGGGTGCGCTCGAATCGGCCGAGCGCGCAGCAGTCGAGGTGCAGCTCGCCCTGGGCTGAGTCAGCGCGCGGATAGCGTTTTCGGCCTGACAGATTCGCCGTGAGTGCGTCTTTAGGGGTAGCCATGAGAATATCCACTTGTGCGGCGACGGTCCTCGCTTCTCTTGCAGTGCTGGCAGCGGTGACCACACCCGCGATGGCCGTCGAGGTTCGCGACCTCAAGGGCTTCGACGCTCTCTTCGGGCGCTACGCACCGGCCGGAGACTGCAAGCGCGAGCCCCGGATCGTTGTTGATGCCACAGGATTCACATTCGAATGGGGTGGCAGGAAAGTCAAACCCGCCTCGTTCGAATATGCAGCGAGCTACGGCCCGCACGACTACGCAGGGATCAGTGTCTGGTTCTTCCCGTTCATCCTGAAGGATGGGTACTCGGTTCTGATGACTTTCAATTCGGGCGAGGTGAAGGGCGTGCTGACTATTGAGCCGCACGACGAGGGCTATGCGGGTGGACCGCCCTTGTCGCCGCTCAACGCGGCGCTGGTCAAAGGCACGCCGTACCGGAAATGCCGATGAGGTGAACGTTGGTGCCGGGTTTTCGGTTATTCGGTTATTGCCCCGTGGCAATAACCGAATAACCGAAAACCCGGCACCAATGCTTGTCGAGTAGAATGGCGGGGTCATGAGCCGAGCCGCCCTGCAAATCCCGCTGCTTTTTGCTGTGCTGCTTGCCCCTGCAGCGCAGGCCACGGTGTATGAGCTGCCAGCTGAAGGCACTGCGCTGTTCGGCAGCGTGGAACACACCGTAACAGCCTATGAAGACACGCTGATCGACCTCGGCCGCCGTTACAGCCTCGGCTACGAGGAAATCCGCCGCGTGAACCCGGGCGTCGATCCGTGGTTGCCTGGTGATGGTACGGCGGTGCTGTTGCCCGGGCAGCGAATCCTGCCTGCGGGGCCCCGCGACGGCATCGTCGTCAACCTGCCGGAGCATCGGCTCTACTATTACCCCAAGCCGAAGAAAGGCGAGAAGCCGGTCGTCTATACCTATCCCGTCAGCATCGGGAAGATGGACTGGAAGACCCCGCTCGGCAAGACGCGCATTACCCAGAAGGAAAAAAACCCGAACTGGTACCCGCCAGCATCGGTGCGCAAGGAACACGCCGAGCGCGGTGATCCGCTGCCGGCGGTTGTGCCGCCGGGCCCGGACAACCCGCTCGGTGCTTACAAGATGCGCCTCGCGTTCGGCGGCGGCAGTTACCTCATTCACGGTACCAACAATCCGGCTGCGGTCGGCATGGCGATCACGCACGGCTGCATCCGCATGTATCCGGAAGATATCGAGCAGCTGTATTCCATGGTGCCAGTCGGGACAAACGTTTATCTCGTCAACGAACCGGTGAAGGTCGCCATCGTCGATGGCGAGGTTTACATGGAAGCGCACCCGCCGGTCGACGACGAGGGGCAGGTGGCGCCGATCGACCTGAACGAGTTCGCGGCGCGGCTCGACCAGGCGCTCGGGCCGACGCGCACGGCGGTGCATTGGGATTACGCGCTGCAGAATCTCGGGAGCGGCACGGGCATGCCGGTCCTGATCGGCATCCAGGCAGAAGACGATTCGCCGGATGTCGCTCCTTCCGCTCCGGTGGCGGATGGCAGCGTACCGGCACCGCCCGGGTCCTGATATCGCTTGCGCCCAGGCGTCGTACTGTCCGGCCCCGCGGCGTTCCTGCTCACGGTCTTCGTGCCATCGCCCGCGGGCTTTGCGGGCCCTGCATGGCTGACGCTCGGGCTCGCCGCGTGGATGGCGATCTGGTGGGCCACCGAGGCCGTGCCGCTGGCCGTTACGGCGCTCCTTCCGCTCCTCGTCGTACCCTTGATCGGCATTGCCGAGCCCACCCGGATTCTCACCGAGTACGCGAATTCGACCATTTTCCTGATCCTCGGCGGCTTTCTGATCGGCCTTGCGATGGAGCGGTGGCAGCTGCACAAGCGCATCGCCTACGCGATCATTGCGGCCGTCGGCAACCATCCGCGACAGCTGGTGCTGGGTGTGATGATCGCCACCGCCTTCATGAGCATGTGGGTGTCGAATACCTCGACCACGCTCATGATGTTGCCGGTCGCGAGCTCGATCGTCGCACTGGTGGCCACCGGCGGGCGGGAGCAGGCCGCAGCGAATTTCGTCACGGCGACCCTGCTCGGCGTCGCGTACGCGGCGACCATCGGCGGGCTCGGCACGCTGATCGGCTCGCCAACGAACGCGCTTGTGCAGGGCTTCATGGCGAAGAACTTCGGTTATGACCTGAGCTTTGCGACCTGGCTCTCCTTCGGTATCCCGACGGTGCTCGTGCTGTTGCCGCTCACCTGGCTGATCCTGACGCGCGTCGCGCTGCCGTTCGACCTGCCGGCAGACGCGTTGCCGCGCGATGCGATGCGCAAGGCCCTGCACGCGCTCGGTCCGATGACCGCGGCCGAGCGACGTGTCGCCGCCGTGGCACTCGCGACGGCGATACTCTGGATCTCGAGGCCCTGGCTCGGACAATTGCCGGGCCTCACAGGGCTCACCGATACGGTCATTTCGATCGCAGCCGGGCTCGCGCTGTATCTGATACCCGCCGGAGCCGGTCGTGGTGCGGCGCTGCTCGACGCCGAAGCGCTGCGACGCGTGCCGTGGGATGTGCTGATTCTCTTTGGCGGTGGGCTCGCGCTCGCGGCGGCGATCCAGGCCAGCGCGCTGTCCGACGCCTTGGGCATCGCGTTGCGGGGCATCGCCCACTGGCCCGCGCTCCCGCTGACGCTGGTCGTCGTGCTGATGCTTGTGTTCTGGACCGAATTCAACAGCAACGTGGCCACCGCGGCCACGTTCTTGCCGGTGCTGGCCGCAATGGCGAACGGCAATCCGGACCAGATTCTGGTGCTCATCGCTCCTGCGGCGATGGCGGCGTCGGCGGGCTTCATGCTGCCGGTCGGCACACCGCCGAACGCCATCGTATTCGGCACAGGACGGATTTCAATGCGACAGATGCTGCGCACGGGATTCTGGATCGATCTCACCGCCGTGATCGTGATCACGGCGGTCACGGGGGTGGTGCTTTGAGCGTGACGCTCGACCTGCGCGCCCTGCGCGACGCGTTCAGCCGTTTTGCGACCGGCGTGACGATCGTCACCGGCAGGAAGCCCGGCGGAGAGCCGGTCGGGGTGACTGTGAACTCATTCAGCTCGGTCTCGCTCTCGCCGCCGCTGCTGCTGTGGTGCCTGCAGCGCGAGAGCACGAGCCTCGACGCCTTCACGATGGGTCGCGCGTTCGCGGTGCACGTGCTGCAGCTCGCGCAGGAACGTGAGGCGATGCGTTTTGCGCGGCGGGCCGCCGTGAAGTTTCCGGCTGGCACGGACGAGGCGGGCGAGGTGCCGCCTCTCATCGAGGGGGCGCTGTGCCGCTTCGATTGCACGGTGGAAGCGCAGCACGACGGTGGTGATCACCTGATCATCGTCGGACAGGTGACGCATTTCGTGCAGACAGGCGGCGACCCGCTGGTCTTTCAGGATGGCGTGTTCGGGCGCTTCACGCCGCTGCCCCGCGCACGTCATGTCGAGGCGTGGGAAACTTTCAGTGGCGACTGGTTCTGAGCGTGCAAGGCGCAAGGCGCAAGGCGCAGGGCGCAGGGCCTGAGGCGATGGTTAGAGTTTGCCCAGTTGGTCGAGAACTTTGCTGCGCACGGCTTGCGCGCGTGGCTCGACCGAAGGTGAGCGGGCGCCCGTTTCCTCGAGGACCTGGGCGAGGCCCTGCAAGGTCGTGCGCGCGCGCGTGCGTGATGCGCCCGCGGGCAGGCGCGCCGCCGTCGCGTACATTGCCTGCGCATAGCTCGAGATCGACTCGACAATCATCTCCGGTCGATCCGCGGCGATCGCAGCGCGCGCTCGCAAGCCGAACAACGCAGAGGTCGGCTGCACGATGAGCGCGCGGTCGACGAGGGACAGGGCCTCGTCGGCGTATGCGCGGCGTGCCTCGGGTGTCGCGACGCGCGTGCGCCAGTCGAGCCGCACCTGCAGTGCATCGATGGCCCAGGGCTTCACCCAGGAGATCGCCGCGAGCGCGGGATCGAGCGGCACGAGATCGTCCCATTGCTCCTGGGCCGCGAGGGTGATCGCATCGAGCACGAGCTTCGGCTCGTCCCGCAGTCCCCGTGCGACATCGACCAGTTCCGGCGATGCGGTGCCGCGCGCCAGAGCACCGAGGTGCGGTCGTACAACCTCGAAGCGAAGTTCCGCATCTTGCGGAAAGCGGGCGAGTGCCTCGTGGAAGAGGCGCTGGCCCGCCTCTGCCTGTCCGGCGAGGATCACGGTGAGCGCGCGCACGTAGGCGCCCTGCGGCGTGTCGCCCAGGATTGCACCGAGGCGCTGCATGCGGTCGCGCTCGCTCGGGTCGATGACGACATAGGTCGAGCCGCGGCGCGCGACATAGCTCATCGAGAGCAGCGGGGCGAGATCGCGATGCAGGGCACTGTCTGCGCGCTGCAGCGGATCGTAGGGCGCCAATACACGGCCGGTGGCATCGGCGTTCATGCCGCGTCCGAGCTCGAACACGCTGGAAGTCGCCATGCGGTTGCGATCGTCGGTGATGAGAGGCGCGCCCGCTGCGAGCCGGCGCGCGCCCTCCGCATCGGCTGCGAGTGCGGCGACGAGATCCTCGGCGCAGTTGATGCCGAAGCGGGCGTAGTGCAGCGGCGAGCGGCTGAGCGGCAGACCGGTGCGCGCAATCTGCGACTCGGGGTCGAGCGCGGCGTCGGAGGCGAGGAACACGAGCGTGTTCGGATCAGGACGATAGATGCGTACCTCGGCGAACACGTCGAGCAGCGTCGCAGTCAGCGAGCGCAGCAGGTCCTCGTCGAGAAAGCTGACATTCATCCACTGCACGAAGACGCCACCGGGTGTCAGGTGCTCGTGCGCAAGCTGCAGAAAGCCGCGCGTGTACAGGTGAGAGGCGCCCGCCGTCCAGGGGTGCGAAGGTTGCGAGACGATGGCGTCGTAGCGGCGTGCGGTCAGCGCGAGCGCGCCCCGCGCGTCGTTCGTAATGAGATTGACGCGCGGATCGAGCAGCGGGTCGCGCCGGCGCAGCGCGCGCGTGGCGCGGTTCGCCTCGATCACGACCGGCTCGAGCTCGATCACGTCGATGTCCTCTACCGACGGTGGCACGCCCTCGACGACCACTCCGCCGCCGTAGCCGACGATCAGCAGGCGCTCTGCCTCGGGTCGCGCAAGCACTGCGAGTGAGGACATCCAGAACTCACCGCTGAAGCGCGGCGCCACGCCGGGCGTATCCATCATGGCTTCGGGCAGGCCGTTGGTGCGCAGCACGAGACCGCCGTCCTGGCCGAGCACGACGACATCGGCGCTGCGGCCCACGTCGTAGTAGAGCAAGTTGCCCCCGGTCGGGAGATTGAGCGGCGAAGCGAGGAGCAGCATCGTCGGCACCGCCGGGCGAAACGCAGCCACTGCGATGACGGCGACAGCGGTGACCACAACCGGCAGCCCACGGCGCCCGCGCGCGAGGAGCCAGGCCGCAGAGGCGCCGATGGCGACACTCGCGATCACGGCCGCGTGAATCGCGCCCTCATAGCGCAGCGCCGGAATCACGATGAAACCACCCGACACTGCGCCGAGGATGGCGCCCACCGTGTTCCAGGCATAGACGCGCGCGCTTGCGCCAGCGGCGGCCTCGGGGCCGCGCGCGAGGATGCGAACCGCCAGCGGGTAGGTTGCGCCGATGAACAGCGTCAGCGGCAGGAGGAGCATGAAGCCGAAAAGCGAATTGCCAGCGAGCCCCGCCCGTGCGGGCACGTGTCGATTGAGCAGCAGGAAGGCCACAACCGCGGAAGCTGCGATGCCGAACTGGCAGAGGATGAAGAGGTGGGTCGAGCGCTCGCGCGTCGTCGCGAGCCATGCGCCGAGACCGCCACCGAGCGCGATGCCGGAGAGAAAGCTTGCGACCATGACGCCAAAGGCATGAATGCTGCTGCCGACGATATGGCCCAGCATCCGCGACCAGAGGACCTCGTTGAAGAAAGTCACCGCGCCCGAGGCCAGCATCAGCGGCAGGATCCAGTGCGAGGCGTCGGCGAAAAGCGGCACACGCGGCGCTGTGGCGGGCAGTGCGGATGCCGGCACACGCTGCGAAAGAGTCGCGGCGATGAGGAATACAACGACGTTGACGGCCGCCGCCGCCCACACGGTCGCCCGCAGGCCAAGCAGGGGCAGCAGCCAGAAAGCGGTGAGCAACGCGCCGGCGACGGCGCCCGCCGTGTTCGCAGCGTACAGGAGCCCGATGCGGTGACCGATCTGCGCGTCTTCACGCACGGCGTGGCGTGCGAGCAGCGGCAGCGTGGCGCCCATCAGGGTCGCAGGCACCGCGAGGACAACGAACGCGGTCACGAGAAAATAGAGCGAAAGGCCGCCGTGCTCGCTCGACGGGGGAGCATCCTGTCCGCCAAACATCGTGACGAGCAGGGCGCTGCTCGCGTACAGGAGCGCGGGCACGAGGGCGACACTGGCGGCGCCGATACCGAGTTCGAGCAGCGCGTAGCCGAGCACCGGTCGCGTGAAGCGCGGCAACATCCGGTCGATGAGGGCGGCTCCCAGCGCGAGCCCGCCCATGTATGCGGCGAGCACGGTTGCGACCGCGAGTTCGGAGGTGCCGAAGACGAGCGCGAACTCGCGAGTCCAGGCTGTCTGATAGACGAGCGCCGCAAGCCCGCTCAGGGCAAAGCAGCATGCCAGAGCGAACAGCACCACGGCGCCTCCAGCGTTACCGGTGCGCACATTGACAGCTTCTCTCGTCCGCGACATGGTGCGCGAGTCTAGCAGTCCGTCGGAAGCACGCATGCAGGCATCGGGCGTCATCACCATCACGACCGACTTCGGTCATCGGGGGCCGTTCGTCGGCGTCATGAAAGGACGCATGTACAGCCGCTTTCCGGCCGCGCGCATCGTCGATCTCACCCACGAGATCCTCGTGCACTGGCCGGCCGAGGCGGGGTTCTGGCTCGCACGTTCCTGGCAGTATTTTCCGCCTGGCACGGTGCACGTCGCGGTCGTCGACCCCGGCGTCGGCACTGCGCGCGACATCGTGGCTGTCAGCCATGCCGATCATGTGTTTCTCGCACCAGACAACGGTCTTCTGGCACCACTCATCAATGCAGACGCGGGTGCGACGATCGTGCGTGTCGAGCCCGAGGCGCTTGCGCGCTTCTCGATCACGCGCCCGAGCGCGACCTTTCACGGCCGGGACATCTTCGCGCCACTTGCGGCCGAGCTGGCGGCCGGCCGCTGTCAGCCGGAAGAACTCGGTACGGTCGTGGATTCGCTCGTACCGTCGTGGGTCGAAGACGCATCGGGCGACGACAGCGCCGTGCACGGCCTCGTCATCACGCTCGATCATTTCGGCAATCTCATCACGAACATCGACGCGCACTGGGTAATCCGGATGGGCTCGCCGCGGGTCTACGCAGCAAACCACTCCTGGCCGCTGCTGCGCACCTATGGGGACGTGAAGCCCGGGGAGTACCTCGCGCTCGTCAATTCTTTCGGCGTGGTCGAAATCGCCCGCGCCGAGCAGAGCGCCGCGGAAGGCCTCGGCCTCTCCCGCGGCGCCCCCGTCGTGGTCCGCGATACGGCCCGATTGCCCTGAAAATCAGGGGCTTGCATGCCGATACGAATTCGCTATAGTTCGCGTCTCCCCGTACGCGCAATTTGCGTGTAACTATCTGATTAACTTATCTTTTATTACAGGTTATCGTGGTTAGCGAACGCAATAGCGAAGGCTTCGATCTCGACGACGAATTCCTCGGTGAGGCCCCGGCCGAAGACGGTACCGATTACGACCGGATGCTCGACAAGGTCGACAAGCGGGTGCGCAACCAGCCAGGCAAGCGCGGCAAAGCTGCGTGGAGCCGCCTCGAGGAGGTGCTGGCCGACCGCCGTCTCGAGAAAGACCTGCGCGACATTTTCGAAGACGACGCCTGAAATCCCCGGTGACCACTCGGGTGGATGTTTCGTGGGTGGTGCTGAAGTTCGGCGGCACGAGCGTATCGACAGCCGCGAACTGGCAGCGCATCGCGCAGATCGTGCGCCAGCGCAGTCAGGACGGCACGCAGGTGCTGGTCGTGCATTCGGCATTGAGTGGCATCACCGATCGCCTCGAACGCTTGCTCGAGGGCGCGCTGGCGGGTGCGCACACCCCGATCCTCGACGACATTGAAAACCGTCACCGGGCCCTCGCCGCCGATCTCGGGGTGGCCGTCGGCGACACGCTACAGCGTCACTTCGACGACCTGCGCCAGCTCGCGGCGGGTATCGCGCTCGTCAGGGAGGTGAGCGCACGCACCCGCGCGCGCGTCATGTCGACTGGCGAGCTGATGGCGACCGAACTCGGTGCCGCGTATCTGCGCACGCAGGGGCTCGACGTACGCTGGGCTGACGCGCGGCGCCTGTTGCGCGCGGACGAGCGCGAGGGCGCCTCCGCCAAGGCACGCGCGCTTTCTGCGACCTGCGAATTCGCACCGGATGATGCCCTTGCGCGCGAGCTCGCGGCCGCCTCGCGCATCGCGATCACGCAGGGGTTCATTGCAAGCGACGGGGAAGGGCATACGGTGCTCCTTGGCCGCGGCGGCTCGGATACCTCGGCCGCGTACTTTGCCGCCAAGCTGCGCGCGCAGCGTCTCGAGATCTGGACCGATGTGCCAGGCATGTTCAGCGCCAATCCGCGCATGACGCCGGCAGCGCGCCTCTTGAAGGCCCTGCATTACGATGAGGCGCAGGAAATCGCGACGAGCGGCGCAAAGGTGCTGCATCCGCGCTGCATCCTGCCGGTACGCCAGTACGGCATCCCGCTGTCGGTCCACGATACGCATCATCCGGATCTTGTCGGGACCGTGATCAGCGCGCAGGCGGCGGGCGGGCCGCAGGTGAAGGCCGTGTGCGTCAAGAAGGGCGTCACGCTCGTGTCGCTCGACAGCCCTGGCATGTGGCACCAGGTCGGGTTTCTCGCCGATGCATTCCAGATCTTCAAGGCGCACGGGCTCTCGGTGGACCTCGTGTCGACCTCGGAGACGAGTGTCACGGTGTCGCTCGACCCGGCCGCGAATACGCTCGACTCCGACATCCTCGCGGCGCTCGTCGAGGAGCTCTCGGGCCTGTGTCGCGTACAGGTGATCGGGCCGTGTGCTTCGGTGAGCCTCGTCGGCCGCAACATCCGCGGCATCCTGCACCGGCTCGGCGACGCATTCGATCTTTTCGAGGAGCAGCGGATCTATCTCGTGAGCCAGGCGGCGAACGATCTGAATTTCACCTTCGTGGTCGATGAGGATCAGGCCGACCGGCTCGTGAACCAGATGCACGAGTTGCTGGTGCAGCCTGTGCACGGCGATCCGGTGCTGGGTCCGACGTGGGAGCAGTTGTTCGCGCGCGGGGAGGGCGACGGCGCTCCCGCCCTGGCGCCGTGGTGGCGGACGGAGCGCGCCGCGCTGCTCGCGGCGCTGGGTGCGCGCGACGCGGCCTATGTCTATCACGGCGCGACAGCCGAATCCGCAGCCCGCGCGCTCAAGGCGCTTGGTTCGGTGTCGCGCGTCTGGTATGCGATGAAGGCGAATTCACACCCCGACCTCCTGCGCCGGATCCACGCCGCCGGCATCGGTCTCGAGTGCGTGTCGCGCGGCGAAATCGGGCACGCCAGGCGGCACGTACCGGGCATCACGCCCGCACAGATCCTCTATACGCCGAACTTCGCCTCGCGCGACGAATACAGCTGGGCGCTCGGCAGCGGCGTGCTGCTCACGATCGACAGCCTCTACCCTTTGCAGCACTGGGCAGAACTGTTCCGCGGCCGCGATCTTCATGTGCGGGTCGACAGTGGCACGGGTCGCGGGCATCACCATCATGTGCGCACGGCCGGCGCGCACGCCAAGTTCGGAGTACCCGTCGGGGAACTTGACGAACTGGCGGCCCTCGCGCGCGCGGCAGGCGCGCGGATCGTGGGTCTGCACGCGCATCCCGGCAGCGGCATATTCGATGTCGAGAGCTGGCGCCACACCGCGCTCCTGCTGGCGGGCGAGGCGGTGCGCTTTCCGGACCTGCGTTCCATCAACGTGGGGGGAGGGCTCGGAGTGCCGGATCACAGCGATCGGCCCGCGCTCGATCTCGCGCGGCTCGACGCAGTGCTTGCCGACGTGAAGAAAGAGTACCCCGCGCTCGAGATCTGGCTCGAGCCGGGTCGCTTCCTCGTCGCCGCGGCCGGCGTGCTGCTCGCGCGCGTCACGCAAACGAAGCGCAAGGGCGATGTGCGGTATGTCGGTGTCGCGACTGGCATGAACTCGCTGATCCGGCCGGCCCTCTACGGCGCGTACCACGAGATCGTGAATCTCACGCGCCTCGATATGCCCGCGACCGAGGTCGTCAATGTCGTGGGGCCCATCTGCGAGAGCGCGGATGTGCTCGGCCACGACCGGCTCCTGCCTCCTACAGAGGAGGGCGACGTGCTGCTGCTCGCGACAGCCGGCGCCTATGGGCACGTGATGAGCTCGAATTACAACCTGCGCGAGCCGGCGGAAGAACTACTGCTCTGAGGGTGCGCCCCCACCCCCACCCCCACCCCCACCCGCGCCCGCGCCCGCGTGCGCGTGACGCGCGACCAGTTCCGCAACGACCGCGGCCAGTGGCACTTCGCGGCTCTTCAACAGGACGAGCAGGTGATAGAGGAGATCCGCCGCTTCGCTGGCGAGCTCGTCGGCCGATTCCCCGCTGCCGGCGAGCGCCACCTCGACGCCTTCCTCGCCGACCTTCTGCGCGATGCGCCGCGGCCCCTCGGCAAGGAGACGCGCCGTGTAACTGCCTTCCGGTCGCTCGGTGCCGCGCTGCCCGATCAGCCGTTCGAGCGTACCGAGAAAAGCGAGTGGCTCGGCTCCGGTACGGTGCTCGTCGCCGAAGCAGGTGCGGCAGCCCTGGTGACACACGGGACCGCGTGGCCGCGCGGTGACGAGCAGCGTGTCGCCGTCACAGTCGATGGCGAGGTCGACGAGATCGAGCGTGTGGCCGGAGGTCTCGCCCTTCTCCCAGAGGCGCTTGCGGCTGCGGCTGTAGAAGACGACGCGGCGCCGCTCGAGCGTTGCGGTGAGCGCAGCCGAATTCATGTAGCCGAGCATCAGGACACTGCCGCTGTCCGCGTCCTGCACGATTGCCGGAACCAGCCCGTCGCGCGCATCGAACGCGACCGTCATGAGATCCGCTCTGGAAAATGTCATGGCCTCACCTCCACACCGGCGCGGGCAAGTGCCGCCTTGAGCTCGCGGATCCCGATGGCTCCGGAGTGAAAGACACTCGCCGCGAGCGCCGCATCGACGCCCGCGACGCGAAAGACGGCCTCGAAATGTGCGATCTCACCGGCGCCGCCCGAAGCGACGAGCGGCACCTGGCACACGGCGCGCACCGCGGCGAGTTGCGCGAGATCATAACCACGACGCACGCCGTCGCTCGCCATGCAGTTGAGGACGATTTCGCCTGCCCCACGATCCTGCACCTCTTGCGCCCACGCGAGCGTCTCGCGGCCTGCGTCGCGCGCGCGATCCGGGTCACCGGTGAGAGTATGGACCCGATAGCCGTGTGTCGTGGTTTCGCTGTCGATGCCGACGACCACGCATTGCGAGCCGAAGCGTGCGGCGAGCCGGTCGATCAGGGCAGGGTCCGCCAACGCGGGCGAGTTCACGGAGACTTTCTCGGCACCGGCTGCGAGGACAGCCTCGGCGTCGGCCACACTTGCGATGCCACCCGCGACGCAAAAGGGAATATCGAGCACAGCGGCGACGCGTCGCACCCAGTCACGATCGACGGTGCGTCCTTCGGGGCTCGCGGTGATGTCGTAGAAGACGAGCTCGTCGGCGCCTTCATCGCGATAGCGCGCGGCGAGATCCATGATCTCGCCGACGATCGTGTGGCCGCGAAACCGCACGCCCTTGACGACGCGGCCGTCACGCACGTCGAGGCAGGGGATTATGCGGCGGGAAAGTATGGTCGCAGCTCCGCAGGAGACAGCCGGTTCTCGAGCAGCGCCTTGCCGCTCACCGCGGCACTCACGCCCAGCTGCGCGAGCGCAGCGAGATCGGCGCAGTCGCGCACGCCACCCGAGGCTTGCCACTCGATGGCGGGAAAGCGGTGGCGGGCTTCGGCGTACAGGCCGAGATTCGGGCCGCCGAGTGCACCGTCGCGCGCGATATCGGTGCACAGGACGTGCCGCAGACCGTCTGCCTCGAATTGCGCCACGGCATCCCAGAGGCACACGCCGGAGCCCCGCACCCAGCCTCGCGTCTGCACCTGTGGGGCAGCGGAGTCCGCCTCGCGCACATCGAAGGCGAGACAGATGCGGTCCGGGCCGAAGTTTCGGAACCAGTGGCGCACTTCTTCCGCCTGTTCGAGCGCCGCGCTGCCGACGACCACGCGCGCAACACCGTTCTGCAACAGGTCTTCGACCACTGCCCGCGAGCGTACTCCGCCGCCGACCTGCAGGCGCACCGCGCCCTTCGCCGCAAGTGCCAGCACGATGGCGCGATTGGCGAGCACGCCGTCACGCGCGCCGTCGAGGTCGACGATGTGCAGCCAGCTCGCGCCAGCAGCCGCATAGCGCTCGAGTAGCGCGTCCGCGCTCGTCTCATAGCGCGTTTCGGCGCCGAAGTCGCCCTGGTGCAGCCTGACGCAGCGTCCACCGCGCAGGTCGATCGACGGAATCAGGAGCATGCGGGCAGTCGCAGAAAGTTGTACAGGACCCGTGCTCCGGCCTTTCCTGAGCGCTCGGGATGAAACTGGGTGCCGCAGAAGTTGTCTCGCTGCACGACAGCCGTGAGATCCGTGCCGTAGTCCGTGACAGCGGCCGAATCCGGGGTCACGGGCGCAGCAAAGCTGTGCACGAAGTACAGGTGCTCGCCGTCCTCGAGCCCTTCAAGTAGCGCAACGTCGCGACAGGCGCGAATGCGGTTCCAGCCCATGTGCGGCACAGGACGACCACGTGCCGGCTCGAGCCGGCGCACGGTGGCGGGGAGGATACCGAGACAGGGCGTGTCGCCTTCCTCCGAACTGCGGTAGAGGAGCTGCATGCCAAGGCAGATGCCGAGAACTGGCTGGCGCAGTTCCCGCAGCACGCGATCGAGCCCCGTCGCGCGCAGGCGCGCCATCGCGTCCTGCGCCGAGCCGACACCAGGCAGCAGCACGCGCGGAGCGTGGCGGATCACCTCGCCGTCGGTGCTCACGACGCTGCGCGCACCGAGGCGCTCGAGGGCGAACTGCAGGGAGGCGAGATTTGCGCCGCCACTGTCGACGATCACGGCTTGGATCGGGTCCGCCGTCACAGCACGCCCTTGGTGCTTGGCAGGTCGCTGCCCTCGCGACGCAAGGCCTGGCGCAATGCCCGGCCGACTGCCTTGAAGCAGGCCTCGATCATGTGATGGGTGTTCTCACCCTTCACTGTGACGTGAATTGCAGCGCCGAGTGAATCGGCGAGCGAGCGGAAGAAATGCGGCACGAGCTCGCTCGGCAGGGCACCGACCTGTTCACGACCAAACTGGCCCTCGAACACCGCATAGGCGCGGCCCGAGAGGTCGATCGCGACCTGTGCGCGCGCCTCGTCCATCGGCAGCAGGAAGCCGTATCGTCCAATGCCGCGCTTGTCGCCGAGCGCCTTCTTCAGCGCCTCGCCGAGCGCGAGGGCGCAGTCCTCGACCGTATGGTGCTCGTCGATGTGCAGGTCGCCCAGGCATGAAAGGTCGAGCGCAAACCCGCCGTGCTTGGCGAGCTGCTCGAGCATGTGATCGAAAAAACCGATGCCGGTCGTGGCCCGCACGGGCTCCTGCGCGTCGAGGTCGACGCTCACGCGGATGTCCGTCTCGCGCGTGCGACGTTCGAGGGTAGCGCGACGTGCGGTCAGACTATGGACGATCGCGGGCCACGTCTGCGTCGCATCGCCCTCACGGCGCACGCGCAGTGCGCGCACGCCAAGGTTCATCCCGAACTGCAGGTCGGTATCGCGATCGCCGATCATGGCGCTCGCGCCGAGATCGACGTCGTGCTCCCTGACCCAGGCATCGACGAGCCCGGTGGCAGGCTTGCGACAGGCGCAGGCCTCGCGCACGAAGTGCGGGCAGATGAATACCGCGTCAAAAGTGATTCCCTGACTCGCGAAGCTGTCGAGCACGAACTGGTGCGCGGGCTCGAACGCCTCGCGTGGCAGGCTCGCGGTGCCGAGCCCGTCCTGGTTGGTCACCATCGCAAAGCGAAAGCCCCGGTCGCGCAGCGCGGTCATTGCGGCAAAGATGCCCGGCATGAATTTCACTTTCGCAATCGAATCGACCTGCTCGTCCGGCGGCTCTTCGATGAGCGTGCCGTCCCGATCGACGAAGAGCACGGCGGCGCGCTTCAGCATGCGAGGCTCCTGACCAGGCGATCGTTCTGCTCCGGGCTGCCCACCGTGATGCGCAACGCGCGTTCGAGACCGGGCCGGTCACGGAAGTCGCGTACGAGGAGGCGCGCCTCCCGCAGCCGCGAGAGTGCGCGGGCGGGTTCGTCGAATTCGACGAGCAGAAAGTTGGCGTCGCTCGGCCACACGTGTGTGACACCGGCAAGCCCCGCCAGTGCGGCGCTGAGCCGGGCGCGCTCGCGGACGATGGCCGCGACCCGCTCGCGGGCCAGGCGCTGTTGGGCAGGAGCGAGTGCCTGCTGCGCAGCCTCGATGCAGGGCTGGGCGATCGCGTAAGGTGGCAGGACGCTGCGCAGCAGGCTCACGATGCGCGCATCGGCGATCAGCGTGCCGATGCGCGCGCCCGCGAGCCCGAACGCCTTCGACAGGGTGCGCAGCACCACGAGGTGCGGATACTGCCCAATCGACCGCGCGAGGCTGGCGGCCGCGGCGAATTCGAGATAGGCCTCGTCGACCACCACCAGCGCGCGGCCGGCGCTCGAGTGCAGGATGCGCGTGATGCTCGTGACATCGAGCGCGTTGCCAGTGGGGTTGTTGGGCGTGCAGAGGAAGATGAGTTTCACGTCATCGCGTGCGCAGCGCGACTCGATGGCATCGACGTCGAGCGCGAAGCCCTGGTCCCGCAGCAGCGCAATCGCGGCGACTTGTGCGCCCTGCACGCGGGCGGCGACCGCATACATGCCGAAGGTCGGCGGGCATACGATGATCGCGTCGCGTCCGGCGGCGCAGAAAGCGCGCACCAGGAGGTCGATGGCTTCGTCGCTGCCGCGGCAGGGCAGCGCATGCTGGGGCGCTACGCCGTAAAGATCCGCCAGCCGCGCCGCGAGGGCTGCGGGATGGGGTTCGGGATAGCGGTTGAGGCCCGCGACCGTGCCGTCGGTGGCAGCGCGCCACGGCAGCTCGTTCGCGTGCAGCCGCTCGAAGCCGTTTTCCCACGAAGCATGCTCATAGGCGGCGAGCGTGCGTATTTCGGGGCGCGCAAGCGCCAGGGGGTCGTTCACGATGCAGCCCTGCGCTCAAGCGCCTCGAGGCGGAGGTTGACGGCCGCCGCATGCGCGTCGAGCCCCTCCAGTTGCGCGAGTGTCACGGCCGTCGGGCCCAGTGCGGCGAGCCCGGCCACATCGAGTTCCTGCACCGTCATGCGCTTGACGAAATCGTGCAGTGACAGGCCGCTCCAGGCACGCGCATAGCCATACGTTGGCAGTACATGATTCGCACCCGAGCAGTAATCGCCCATCGGCTCGGGCGACCAGGGCCCGATGAAAACGGAGCCGGCGTTCGTGATCGCATCGAGCCGGCGACGCGGTTCGCGAACCTGCAGCAGCAGGTGCTCGGGTGCATAGAGGTTCGACACGTCGATGGCAGTGTCGAGGTCTGCGACCACGATCACGCGCATCGCCTGGACCGAGCGCGCGAGAATGCTCTGGCGGGCGAGGCGCGGCAGCTGCCGGCCGATTTCGCTCACCACTGCGGCGGCGAGTGATGCGCAGTCGGTCACGAGGATCGCCTGGGCGAGCGGGTCGTGTTCGGCCTGCGCGAGGAGGTCCGCGGCGACGAAATCCGCGCGAGCGGAATCGTCCGCGACCACGAGCACTTCGGATGGGCCGGCCGGAAGATCGATCGCCGCGCCCGCCGGATCCGCCGCCACGATCTGCTTGGCCGCCGTGACCCAGGCATTACCGGGTCCGAAGATCTTGTCGACCTTCGGCACGGAAGCCGTCCCGTAGGCGAGCGCGGCGATGGCCTGAGCGCCGCCGATCCTGAATACGGTGTCGATGCCGCAGAGGCTTGCGGCCACCAGCACGGCGGCATTCGCGCGGCCTTCGCGATCCGGCGCGGTGCAGAGCACGCGCTGCGGGCAGCCCGCGAGCCTTGCGGGTACCGCCAGCATGATCACGGCCGAGGGGAGCGGGGCGGAGCCCGCGGGCACATAGAGCCCAACCGCCGGGATGGGGCGCAGCACCTGCTCGCAACGCACGCCGGGCATCGTCTCGATCGACAGCGAGGCCGGCCGCTGTGCCGCATGGAACGTCTCCACGTTGGCGATGGCGCGCTCGATCGCAGCGACTTCGCGGGCCTCGAGCGCACTGCGCGCAGCCGTGATCTCCGCGGGGGTGACGCGCAAGGACTCGAGGCGGTCGAGGGGTACCCGGTCGAAGCGCGCCGTGAATCGTCGCACGGCCGCATCCCCTTCCGCTCGCACAGCGTCAATGATCGAGCGCGCCTCGGCGTGCGCATTGCCTGCGCTCGTGTGGGGTCGTGAGAGGAGCTGCGTGCGTGCCGTGGTATCGAGACGTACCCAGTCGTGGATGGCGATCGCGCTCACGCCAGCATCTTCTCCACCGGCAGCACGAGGAGGGCGCTCGCGCCGGCGCGCTTCAGGCTCTCGAGTGTTTCCCAGAAGACGTTTTCGCGGCAGACCGCATGTATCGCGACCTTGTCCGGGTGGCCTTCGAGCGGAATGATCGTCGGAGATTCGCTGCCGGGCAGCAGGCGGCGGATCTCCGCGAGCGCCGAACGTGGCGCGTGCAGCATGATGTACTTGCTCTCCCTGACCTGCTGCACCCCCTCGATGCGCATCAGCAACCGCTCGACCCACTCGGTCTTGACGGGTGCCAGCGCCACCGGCGTGCGGATCAGCACGGCGTGACTCTCGAGCACCGTTTCGACTTCCTCGAGGTGATTGGCCGCGAGAGTGGAGCCGGTCGAGACGAGGTCGCAGATCGCGTCGGCCCGCCCGAGCCGTGGCGCGATTTCGACCGCACCCGAGAGCGTGACGATCTGCGCTGCGACGCCCTGTTCGGCGAGGAATTTCGCGAGCAGGTTGGGGTAGGTCGTGGCGATCCGCTTGCCGGCAAGGGAAGCGGCGCCCGACCACGCGGCGCCCGCCGGCACCGCGATGGAAAGCCGGCAGCGCCCGAAGTCGAGCAGGCGCAGGCACTCGAACGACGCCTGGATGCCGCGCGCTGCGAGCGCGAGCCGCTTCTCTTCGATCACGTTGAGTCCGACGAGACCGAGATCGCAGACATCTTCCTGCACGAGGTCGGGGATGTCGTCATCGCGCACGAACAGCACGTCGAGCGGCATGTTCTCGCCAAAGCCCATCAGCTGGTCCTTGCCGCGGGAGAGCTTCAGGCCACAACGCGCCAGCATGTCGAGCGAGGGCTCGGTCAACCTGCCGGACTTCTGCACGGCCAGCTTGAGACGCGTGTCGCGCTCGCGCGTGTCCCTATCCATTGATGCGCTGCGCGGCCGTGGTGTAGCCGCCGTTGCCCTCTGACAGATAGCGTGCGACGCGCCCGATGGTCGTGATGCTGACGCCGGTCACGCGATGGATCTCGCGATAGGGCAGGCCGCGCCCCAAGCATTCCACCACGGCCCAGCGGTCGGCCATCGCCTCGATTTCAGCCGGCGTGCACAGATCACGGAAGAAGGCGCGCAATTCATCGGTCGTACGCAGCGTCAATACTGCCGCGTAGAGACTGCGTTCGTGTTGTGCTTCCTGCCGGGCGGAAACGTTCAGGTGAGGTTTCATGGGTGCGATCGAATGTATTAACGTATTAATACACTAGCGCATTGAATGGTTGCTGTCCAGACCCGTGCCGTGGGCGAACTGTGCTGTCGGCGCGAAAGGGGCAGTTCTTGACCGGCGGGCAGGCCGCACCCTAGACTTCGCGGCACTCATCGAGACCGGCTGAGGGACAGGCCCTTGGAAGCCGGGGCAACCAGCGAACCCAACCCGTTCGCCCGGTGCCAACTCCTGCGGCAGCACACGCGCCGTGAGATGAGCGGTCGGCATAGCCGGCGGACCCCCGAGGTCCGCGGATGGATGCCAGACGCCCCGCCCGCAAGCGGGTGCTCGCCGCAGGAGTGCCGATGACTGGAAGGGGCACTCGAGGTGGAGCATCTGACCCGATTCGATTCTGAACTTGTGTCCGCCGCGACCGATCAGTCGCGCCCGGTGGTCCGTGAAGGCGTGCTGGAGGTTCCGGGAGAGATCGCCCTCCATCACGGAGGTCGTCTGACCGGCGTGCATCTGGCGTGGCGCTTGAGCGGCCCGGCGAACGCGCCGGTGGTGGCGGCGCTCGGCGGCATCTCCGCGCACCGGCGTGTCTACGGGGACAAGCCCGCCGAGGGTTGGTGGGGTGAAGTGGTGGGCCCGGGCCGTGCGCTCGATGCCTCGCTCGTTCGTGTGCTCTCGTTCGATTATCTCGGCGGCAGCGGTGAGACGACGGGGCCGCGCCCCGGCGAGCCATTCCCGAGCGTGTCGACCTACGACCAGGCGGATCTTCTGTTGCGGCTCGTCAACTACCTTGGCGTCAAGGCGCTGCACGCGATCGTCGGCGCTTCCTATGGTGGCATGGTCGCGCTCGCGTTCGCGGAGCGCTATCCGGATCGGGTGAGCGAGATCGTCACGATCAGCGCCGCCGACCGTGCGCATCCGATGGCGACGGCCTGGCGCAGTGTGGAACGGCGCGTGCTGCGCTTCGCCGCCGACTGCGGGCGCGGGAGTGAAGGTCTGCAGATTGCTCGCGCGCTCGCGATGGCGACCTATCGCAGTCAGGAGGAGTTTGCGGCACGGTTCTCGGGTGCACCGCGTGTGGGTGAACAGGGTGTGGTCTTCCCCGTCGAGGAATACCTCTTCGCGCGCGGCGCCGACTACGCTGCGCGCCACCGGCCCGAGGCTTTCCTGTGTCTGTCGGAATCGATCGACCTGCACCGGGTCGACGCCGGCCGCATCTTCGTGCCGACGACTGCCGTTGCCGTGCGCGAAGATCAGCTTGTGCCGGTATCCGACATGCGGCGCCTCGTCGCGCGGCTCGCGAACGCGAGGCTGCACGAGATTTCGTCAGTCTATGGCCACGACGCCTTCCTCAAGGAAACCGCCCAGCTGAAACCTGTGTTCGCCGCCTTGACCGGGAGTATTGCGTGACCGATCGCCTTGCCGAAACCACGCGTGCTGTGCGCGCGGGCCTCGAGACTGACGAAACCACCGGTGCGGTCGTGCCACCGATCCATCTCACCTCGACCTTCGCCTTCCACAAATTCGGTGAGAAGCGCAAGTACGACTACACCCGTTCCGGCAATCCGACGCGCGATCTGCTCGCCGATGCCCTCACGGATCTCGAAGGCGGCGCCGGTGCAGTCATCACTGCGACTGGCATGGCGGCGATCACCGTGGTGGGTCACCTACTGCCCGCGGGGAGCCGCATCGTCGCTGCGCACGATTGCTATGGCGGCACGTTTCGCCTGTTTTCCGCCTGGCAGCGCCGCGGCGAGATGAAGGTCGATTTCGTGGACTTCGGTGATGCCGCGGCGGTGGAAGCTGCGCTGTCGCTGCCTTGTGCGCTCCTCTGGATCGAAACGCCGAGCAATCCGTTGCTGCGGATTTCCGACATCGAGGCGCTGGCCGCGCGCGGGCGAAAGGCGGGGGCCCTGGTGGCGGTCGACAATACTTTCCTGTCACCCGCGTGGCAGCAGCCACTCGCGCTCGGCGCGGACCTCGTCGTGCATTCGACCACCAAATATCTGAACGGCCACAGCGATGTTGTCGGTGGCGCGGTGGTCGCGAAAACGGCAGAGCGCGCCGAGCAACTCACCTGGTGGGCCAACTGCCTCGGCCTCACCGGCGCGCCGTTCGACAGCTTTCTCACGTTGCGCGGCGTGCGCACGCTGCACGCGCGGCTCGCGATCCATGAGCGCAATGCGCAGGGTCTCGCTGAATGGCTCAGTCGGGAGCCAGGCGTCGCGAAAGTGTATTACCCCGGACTTGCAACGCACCCAGGGCACGACATCGCAAAGCGCCAGCAGCGCGGCTTTGGAGCGATGGTCTCGATCGAACTGACCGGCGGCACGGCCGCGGTGCGCAGGTTCGTCGACGGACTCGAACTTTTCTCGCTCGCCGAGTCGCTCGGCGGAGTCGAGAGTCTCGTGGCCCACCCGGCGACGATGACGCATGCCGCGATGGACCCGGCAGCCCGCGCCGCCGCGGGGCTTGTCGACGGGCTGCTGCGGCTGTCAGTGGGGATCGAGGCATTCGAGGACCTGCAAGCGGATCTCGCGAAGGCGCTCGCGCGGGCGAGGGGCTGAGCTGAAACCCTGTCGGCGTGGGCAACGGGCTTGCCCAAAATGCCGAGTCGGACTGCCCATTCTGGGCTAGATTGCCCGGATGGGTCAATCGAATCTCGGTTCGGTCATCGAGGATCATGCGCTTGAGCGCGTGCCGGATGGCGAGCGCGAGAACTGGCTCGTCATTTCCTGGAACACCGTCGGTCTCATCACGACACTGGTCATCCTGTTCTTCGGGGCGCTGGTGTGCTTCGTCGCGGGGGTGCGCATCGCCCTGCTGGCGGGATTGCTCTCTTTCGCTGTCGGCAGCGGGCTCGCCTTCGGTCTGGCGCGCATCGCGGTCGAGACGGGTCATTCCAATACCCTCATCACGCGCAAGTACGGGCTCGGAACGCGCGGCTCGGCCCTCGCTTCGGTCATTTTCGGCTTCCTGATCGTCGGCTTTCTGGCGGTGGAGAATGCGCTCCTGTACCGGGGGTTCCTGTTCTTCTTCGATCTCGCCGACAACTGGTCGTCGCGGCTCCTCGTATACGGCTCCATGACGATTGCGTGGATTGCGTTGACGGCCTGGGGTTTCGGGGTGGTGACGCGCACCTCGTCGGTGATGACGGTCGGGTTCTTTGCCGTCCTGGCCTGGATGGTCGGGCACATGCTCCTGGTCGGCGGTGGCGAGGGCGAACTGCTGTTCGCGAGCCGGCTGGATGCCGGCACGCTCTCGGCAATGGGCATCACGTCGAACGTGGACAAGTTCGTGTTCGCGTTCAATCTGCTCGTGGGTCCTGCTTGCGCGCTGGCCTTGAACACGGCCGACTTCGGGCGCTACGGGAAATCGACCGGGCACGTCACGGCCGCGGCGATGATCGCGATCGGGATGCAGTCACTGGTGATCATGCTGATCGGCGGGATTCTGATGCAGGCGGCCGCGCCCACCATGGTGGAGTGGCTCGCGGCAACACGGGGGATTCCGTCGGAGGAAGCCGGGCGTCAGCTGCTGCAGAGTCCGGACAGCATCGCCGCGACCTTCATCCTGTTCGGAGGCGTGGCGGGCTTTGCCCTCATGATCCTGGCGCAGGCGAAAGCCCAGGTGCTGAACAATTACAGCTCATCCCTGTGCATTGCCAATCTTTTTGATGCGCTCTTTCGCTGGCGCCCGGGGCGACTGGCATTCGTCGTGCTTGCCAATGTCATCGCGCTGGCCATGCTCTACGGGAAAATACTCCACTTCGTGGAAGACTGGATCAAGCTGCTCGGTGTCCTGCTTTCGGCGCTCGCGGCCACGATCATCTCGGACTACTACTTCGTGCGGCCCCGGCTCGGCGCTACAGACGACACGCCTGCAGGCACCAACTGGTCAGGCGTGATCGCGATCGTTGTGGCAGTGATCAGCGCGCACTGGTTACTCCGGCCGTACCAGCCGGTCGAGGTGCTGACGTCGATTGTCAGCGTCGCGGTGATCTATCCGCTGCTGCGGCTCAGGATCCTGCGATGAGTGGCATACGTTCAGTCTGTGTCGTCGGCGCCGGCGCCATCGGTAGCCTCTTCGCGGGCCACCTTGCATCGGTCGTCGAGACGAAGTTGCTCGTGCGGCGCAAGGAGCATGCCGAGGCGCTCAACCGGCAGGGCTTGAAAGTGACGGGCAAGTCGCAGTTGCACTCCCGGGTGACGGCCGCCACGGATCCGGCGCAGCTCGAACCTGTCGATCTCATCATCGTGGCGACGAAGGCCTCGGCGGTGGCCGCAGCAGCGAAGCACCTGTCGGGTCATTTTCCCGGCACGACCGTCATGACGGTCCAGAACGGGCTCGGTTGCGAGGACGTGATTGCGCAACACGGGGACTGGCCGGTCATTTCCTCGATCACGTTCATGAGCGGCATTCGCCATTCGGACGTGGAAGTGGAATATGAGCTCGACACCGAGACCTGGATGGGGCCGTGGTCGAAGGGCAGTGCCGATTTCGCGGTGACGCGCGCGGCCGCCGAGCTCATCGTGAGTTCCGGGCTCAGGGCGAAGGCGTTCGAGGATGTGCGGCCGGCGCAGTGGTCGAAGCTGATCTTCAACTCCGTGGTGAACAGCATCGGCGCCGTCACCAATCTGCCGCACGTGCGCGATTTCGCCCGCACCGATCGGCCTGCGGATCTCGGCACGCTCGTTCGGGCGATGATGAACGAGGGCAAGGCGGTCGCCGCTGCCCAGGGAATCAAACTGTACGAAGATCCCTGGGAGATGAACGTGCGGGCCGTCAGCCATGGGCAGACGGGCCTCGAGGACTACGCGCATGTGTTCTCGATGTTGAGCGATGTGCGCGCCCGGCAACTGACGGAGATCGACTGGCTGACCGGCGCCATCGTGCGCGAAGCCCGCCGCGTCGGAGTGCCTGTCCCGATTCACGAATTGCTGTTCGCACTCGTGAAGGGTATCGAGCACGGCTGGAGTACCTGAACTGATGGAACGGAGAACACAATGAAAGTCTGCATCGTCGGGTGCGGCGCAATCGGCAGCCTGTTTGCGGCCCATCTGGCGCGCCTGAAGGATATCGAGGTGTGGGCCTACGATCTGGATGCGAGGCACGTGGACGCCATCCGGGCGGGCGGGCTGCGGTTATCCGGCAAGAGCACGGTTCACTCGCACCCGCATGCGACGCGCAATCCCGCCGATATCCCGCCGTGCGATTTCGGCATCGTGGCGACCAAGTCGATGCATACGCGCAGCGCCATGGAAGCCACGGCCGCCGTGTTCCGCAACGGGGCCGTCTGCAGTGTGCAGAATGGCGTCGGCAATGAGGAAGTGATCGCCGAATTCGCCCCGCGGGTGATTCGTGGCACGACATTTCCCGCCGGGCATCTGGTCGAGCCGGGTCATGTGGAGCAGGACACGGGAGGCAAGACCTGGATCGGGCCTTTCGAGCCCAAGCCCGCGTCCATGGCGGAGGTCGAGGTGCTGGCCAGGCGTCTGACCGAGTCCGGCATGGAGACGCTCGCGATGGAAGATTCCCGCGGCGCGCAGTGGACGAAGCTCATCTTCAACGCGGCGACCAACCCCGTCGGGGCGCTGACCGGGCTGCCGCATGGCGTCGCCTGCGACGTCCCGGCCCTTCGAACCGTCATTTCCGCGCTGGTTGCCGAGGGCAAGGCGGTGGCGGCGGCTCTCGGCATCAAGCTGGACAGCGACCCGGATGAACTCGTCGACTATGCGCACAAAGTGGCGTATCTGCACAAGGCCAGCATGCTGCAGGATGCGCTGGCGCGTCGGCCGACCGAAGTGGCAGCACTGAACGGTGGCATCGTCGCTTTCGGCCGGGAGACGGGCGTGCCAACGCCTTTGCATCAGGCGATCTGGGCGCTCGTGGAGGGTCTGGAAGCCTCGTGGAAGCGGAATGAACCAGGGAGTGAGACCCGAAAATGAATGACAAGAGAGTGTTCGAACCCAGCCCGCAGGAGATCAAGCGGCGGTACGCCAATGCGCGCGCCGCCATGCGCAAAGCCGGGCTGGATGCACTGATCGTCAGTGGCAGCGAGTACACGGGCTTTGAGGGCGCCGTGCGCTACATGTGCGGTTTCCACATCCTGCACCGCTATGCGTACGTGCTCGTGCCGCTGAAGGAAGAGCCACCCGTGGCCGTGTTTCCGAAGGAGGCCACCTGGGTGGGTGATCACACCCGGATCTTCATCGATCGACAGGAGAAGGTGCTCAATTGCGGCGAGTGGATGGCCAGCGAATGCAAGGCGAACGGCTACCGCCGGGTCGGCGTGTATGGCCTCAACTACATCATGCCGGTGCGCGACTATCGGGCCCTGGCCGAGGCCGGCCTCGAGATCGTCGATTTTGACGAGGGCTTCGATTACTCGCGCGTCGTGAAGAGCGAGGAGGAACTGCGCTCAGTCCGCCATTCGATGGAAGTCAACAAGGCGGGCGTACTGGCGGTGATTCGCGCCTACCGGGCGGGAATGACGGAAGCGGAGCTCATGGCAGTGGCCGAGCACACCTTCACCGCACGCGGCACCGCGCGCAATACCATGGACATGGTCCTCACCGGGCCCAAGGGCTCGCTGCGACCGCAGATGGTGTTTCCGGATCCGCTGCGAAAGGTCGAGGATTCGGACGGCCTCCTGTATGGGCTCGAGGTAACCGGTCAGGGCGGGCACTGGATCGAGTTCTCCCGCCTGCTCGCGCCTCAAGGGATCGATAGCGAAACCGAGCGCCTGATGGCGGCGTACGCCGAGTTTCACGAACTCGTGAAAGTGAATCTCAAGGCAGGAGCGAGCGCGGAGGATGTACACCGTAAATGCATCAAGCCGTTCGAAGGCAAGGGATGGCGGCTCGGGCACGTATCCGGCCATTCGATCGGCATGACGATGATCGAATTCCCGCGCATCGGCGAGGGCATCGAGTTTGAATTGCCGGAAAACATGGTCTGTTCACTGCACCCCCACGTGATGACGGAAGACCGCAAGCGCTGCCTCTATTTCCAGGAGACGTTTCGCGTCGGAAAGAGCGGTGGCGAATCGCTGTCGGGTGTGCCGGTGAAATTCTATCGGGGCGGTGAGGAATCATTGGGAGAAGTGCGATGAGTGACAAGCGACCGAACGTCGGAGTGATCTTCAAGTCATACGAGCCACTGCGCGCGATCCAGAGCTATGCGCGGCAGACAGAGGAATGCGGTTACCCGGGCGGCTTCTGGATTGCCGAGGCGTATCACTGGTTTCGCAAGTACGGCCACGAGGCACGTGGTTGCTTCACGACACTGGCGGCAGCGACGATGGCGACGAGCCGCATTCCAATCGGCCTCGGCATCACCTCGCCCTACATGCGTCACCCGACCATCCAGGCCTCGGAGTCGAACGCCATTGACGAACTGTCGGGCGGGCGATTCATCATGGGTCTGGGTGCCGGCAAAGTGGGCACCGAGTACCTCGACATCGACATGAAGAAATTCACGCCGGTGAGGACGCACGCGGAGTCGATCGACATGATCCGCGGCATCGCGAGCGGCGATGCGTTCCGCTACGACGGCGAACTCTTCAAGTGCGACATGCCGGCCATTGACCGGGCGCGCAGGGGTCTGCGCACGAACATTCCGGTCTACGTCGGCGCGACGGGCCCCCAGATGCAGAAGCTCGCCGGCAGGATGGCCGATGGCTTGCTGCTGCCGGGCCTGACCTCTCCCGGATTTACGCGTTACGCGGTCGACAACTGCCGCGCGGGCGCCACATCGGCCGGACGCAAGCTCGCCGCGAATTTCCCGGTCGGGGGCGTCATTCTGGCGGCCTGCTCCCGGGATCGCCGCAAGGCGAAGGATGCCACCCGCAGCTACACGGGTACCTATGTCATCAACAAGCTGAGGAACATCAAGAACGACGTCATCCTCAGCACGTCTGGCCTGCCCGACGAGTCCTGGGAGCCGTTTCGCAAAGCCATCGCGGCCGGAACCGAGGGTAACGTGACGCATCTTGTCAGCGACGAGATGCAGCGGGCCTTCACGGTCATTTCCGGAACGCCGGACGATTGCCTCGAAATCACGCAGGAGCTGATCGACGCCGGCCTGAACACGCCGCTGCTCGAGGTGGTCGGCGCGTCGGCCGAAGACAATCTCGAAACCATCAAGCTCTTTGGCGAAGCCGTGCTGCCGAAGCTGCGATCGAAGGTGGCCTGACATGAGGTTCGCAACCTTCAGGATCAGGAAAAAGGATCGGCCTACCATCGGCCTGTTTCTCGACGGGAAGTACGCCGATCTGCATGCGCTGAGCGAAGGCGCGCTGCCGGACAACATGCTGGCCTTTCTGGAAATGGGCGCGTCGGCTCTGGCCGAGGCGGGGAAGATTCGGGCACGGCTGGGTGCCGCTCCCGGGGGCAGCCCGCATGTGTATTCCGAGAGCGATATCGAGCTGTGCGCTCCGGTACCGCGACCCGGCAAGATCATGCACACGTCCTGCAACTTCGGCTCGCATCTTGCCGAGCTGACGAAATGGGAAGCGCCCGAGTGGCAATCGCATAACTGGGGCAGCTTTCACTTCGAGCACCCAACGGGCTTCCTCGAAGCCCCCTCGTGCGTCAGCGCGCCTGGTGCCAAGGTGGCCGTGCCTCACTTCACGCGGCAGCTCGATTACGAGATCGAGATCGCCATCGTCATCGGCAAGCGCGCATTCCGGGTGCCCGTCGACAAGGCGATGGACTACGTTGCGGGCTACACCATTTTCAACGACCTCTCGGCCCGCGACATCCAGGCGCGCGAGCATGCCAACAAGGTGATTCTGCTCGGCAAGAGCTTCGACGGCTCCTGTCCGTTCGGGCCCCATCTCGTCACGGCCGATGAGCTGTCGGACCCGCACAACCTCGACATGAAGCTGCGGGTCAACGGTGTCGTGCGGCAGAACTCGAACACGGCACAGATGCACTACAAGACGCGCGAGCTCGTGTCGTGGTGGTCGAATACCACGCTCGAGCCGGGCGATATCATCACCAGCGGCAGTCCGCCGGGGGTCGCTGCCGGTATGAAGAATCCCGAGTGGTTGAAGCCAGGTGACCAGGTCGATGCCAGCATCGCCGAACTGGGCACCTTGACGACCTTCATAGTGGCTGGCTAGCGACAGGGGAATTCCGGATGAGTCACAAACCTGACCCACGTCTCGTCAAGCGAGCAATCGAGCACATCGATCGCGCCCGTCTCGTCAAGCTCGTCGTCGATCTCGTGAATGTGCCGAGCCCGACCGGTTTCGAAGGAGACATGGCGCGAGCCCTTCACACCGTGTTGAAGGATTCCGGCCTGCGCGCCACCTTGCAGCCCATCGGTGATGATCGCTACAACGCGATCGGGTTGTGGGAAGGCGCGGGCGGCGGCAAGACGCTGATGTTCAACGGCCATCTCGACACTTCGTTCGGTCCCGAGCAGGCGCACCGCGGGCTCGGCTACCGTTGCGAGGGCACCGTCATCGACGACGAGTGGATCTACGGGATGGGCACGTTCAACATGAAGAGCGCACTCGCCACGTACACGGTGGCCTGTGAAGCGATCCGGGCGGCCGGCATCGGCATTGCGGGCAACGTCGTGATCGCCGGCGTCGCCGGCGAGATCGAGAAGGCGCCCGTCAACCAGTTCGAAGGGCGCATGTACCAGGGCTACGGCCCCGGCACGAAGTACGCGATTACGCACGGCGCCGTCGCCGACTACTGCATCCTCGGCGAACCGACGAACATGATGTTGATCCCGCGTCATTGCGGGACAACCTGGTTCAAGATCACGGTGCCCGGCACACTGATCCATACCGCCTGGTCGAACTACGAAAGAAACGCGGTGAGCAGCGCGGCGCTGGTGCTCGACGCATTGAACGCCTGGATTCCGGGTTACATGGAGCGCAACCAGTTTGGCGGCACGCGTCCCAAGGTGAACATCGCCGCGATCGAAGGCGGGTGGCCATGGCGTGGCGCGCGCACGCCCGACAACTGCGCGATCTATATGGACGTGCGTACTCCGCCCGATTTGCTGCCGGTGGCCGTCTATCGCGAGGTGCGCGAACTGATCCGTGGTCTCGAGACGCGCCATGCAGTGCTCAAAGGCACGACGGTGGACATCTACGTGTCCGCGCCGGGCACGAGCCTGCCGGACGATCACGAGCTGGTACGAACGATCGTCGCCGCCCACTCGGACCAGCTCGGCCAGCCGCCAAAGTTCGGCAACGAGATCTGGTACAGCGATGCCGCGCACATGAATCGCTACGGGATTCCGACGGTGAACTACGGTTCAGCAGGTCGCATCCGGACGGGCGGAGGCGGGTTCGATACGCACCAGGGTGAAGCCGTGCACATCGGCGACATGCTCGACATCATCAAGGTCTACATCCAGTGCATTCTGGGCATCTGTGGAGTCGCAGGTGGCGAGGGTCAATCGTGAGCAGGCAAGAGAAAGTCTGGACGAGTGAGCTGAACCGGCTGGAGGAAGTGCGGGCGGGGTTCAATCGCAGCAAGCCGGTGCGCTTCTATGACACGACGCTGCGCGATGGCGAGCAGGCCGTGGGCGTGGTGTTTGATCCGGACGAGAAGTTCGAGATCGCGCGCGCCTTGGCGGACCTGGGTGTGGGCAGGATCGAAGCGGGGTTTCCACGGGTCTCCGAAGCGGATTCGCGCGCTGTAAAGCGCATCCTCGAGGCCGGGCTGGCGTCCGAGATCTGGGGCTTCTCCCGCGCCGTCCGGGATGATCTGGACGCGCTCATCGAACTCGGCATTCGCCAGACGCTGATCGAGATCTCCACCAGCGAGGTGAAGATGGCGGCGTATGGATTCAACCGCGGCATCGTACTCAAGCGCGTCGCCGAGTCGGTCCGCCATGCCGTCGAGAACGGCATGCGTGTCCTCTTCTTCCCGGTGGACAGCACACGCACCGATCTTGGCTTCCTGGAGGAGGTCTACGCCCGCGCGATCGAGTGCGGCGCCTCAGAAGTCGCCGTCGTCGACACCATCGGCGCGTGCGCCCCCGAGGCCGCCGAGCACCTCGTGCGCAAGGTGCGCGGCTGGGTGGGCCGCGCCATGCCGCTGCATTTTCACGGGCACAATGATTTTGGTCTTGGCACTGCGCTCGCCATCGCTGCCGTCAGGGGCGGGGCCGACTGGATACAGGGCACGATCAACGGCATCGGTGAACGCGCCGGCAATTCGGACATCTGCGAAGTGGCGCTCGCGCTCTCCTGCCTCTATGACGTGCCGATCGAGCTCAATCTCGCGCAGGCGCGGCGGGTTTCCGCGCTGGTGCAGAAGGCCGCGGACTATCGCGTTGACAGTTGGCGGCCGGTGGTCGGCGACAATCTCTTCACGCGCGAAAGCGGCGCCGTCGCCAACCAGTTCCACATTCCCGAGGCGATCGAGCCGTACTCGGCCGACCTCGTGTCGGCACCTCGTCGCATCGTGCTGGGCAAGAAGAGTGGTCTCGTCAGCATCAAGCTGAAGGTCGAGGAACTCGGCCTCGACGTGCCGGAAGAGCGCTTCCCGGGGCTGCTGGCCGAAGTGAAGAAGCAGGCGACCGCTGCGGGCCGCCTGATGAGCGACGACGAGTTCCGTCAGCTGGTCAAGCGTCCGGCGGGCGCTGCGTGAGGGAGCGGATCAGTCAGTCATCGCCTTTCAGGTTGCGCTCGCGATAGTGGCTCGGGGATTCGCCTGTCCAGGCGCGGAACGCACGCGAGAAGCTGCTGATCTCTGAAAACCCGAGCAGGAAGGCGATCTCGCTGACCGAATGCCGGTTCTGGCGCATGTACTGCTCGGCGAGTTCCTGGCGTGTCTCGCTCAAGAGGTCGCCGTACGTCGTGCCCCGGAGCATCAACCTGTTCTGCAGTGTCCGCTCGCTCAGGTTGAGGGAACTCGCGACTACGTGCTTGCTGCAATCCCCCGATGGCAGCAGTGCGATGAACGAGGCGCGCACCTGGGAGATGATGTCATTGCGGTCGATCTGCTGCAGCAGCGCCAGCACGACCTGATCATTCTGTCGGGCGAGTTCAGCGTTGGCTGCCGGAAGGCGTACTTTCATGTCCGCGGCGCGGAAGACCAGGGTATTGCTCGGGCTGCCGAACTCGACCGGAGCATGAAACCACTCCAGGAACCGCTCCTCCCGTGTCGAAGGCTGTGGGCGTCGCAAGCGCACGCGCAGCGGATCGAAATTGGGCCGGTAGATGAACCGGCTGAAGCGCATGAGCGTCGCAAGCCATGCGTCTTGCGGCACATACGCCGTTTGCCCGATCGCGGGCAGCATGGACAGGTGGAATTCATCAGCCGTCTGCTCGATGGCCGTGACCGCGTTGGTCGATACGAGTCCGAAATAGCGGACGATGCGCCGGCAGAACGATTCCAGATCTTCACTGGCGAACAGCGAGTAGCCCAGTGCGTGCAGTGAGGTCGGGTGGACGTACTCCGCAACGGACAGGCCGAAAGCCGGATCCTGCGTCGCGGTCTCCGCCAGCTCATAAACCTGGGTCATCTGGTCGGCGGGGTAGCGGACTGCCGGATCCCGGGCCGTCGAGATGTCGATGCCAGCGCGGGCGAACAGGGCCCGGCTGTCGATGCCCCGTTCGTCGAGTGCCTGCGCGACGGCAGCCGCCCAGCTGGCAATGACGTAACGCGACCCGATCAGGGGGCAACCCTGTGCGCCGAGGCAATGCAGGTCGATATGAAGAACTCGTTTGCGGCGAGATGCCAGTACTTGTCGAGGACGGGTTCCATAAGGTGGCGTCAGCAGGGCCCGTCGCATGCTATTAAAAACAAAGAGAAAAGTGAAACTGAATTCGTAGCTGGCAGGTTCAATTCAGCGCCCGGCGACGAACGGCGAGGTGATACTCGCGCGCACCAGCACTCCTGACGGGCGCAAGCGGCGCGGCCCCATACGACTGCGCGGCCCGCTCGGCCGGCACCTCCTTATATAAGGTGTTGCGCTGCAATGGAGTGCGGCCGATGGCCCGGATGGCCGCTTGCATGGCTTCCGGCGGCATTTCCTGCCCGTGGTTCGCCCCGGCGGCCCGGGAGATTGACTCGTTCATGAGCGTGCCGCCGAGGTCATTGGCCCCGGCATTGAGGCAGTCTGCAACACCCTGAGGTCCGAGTTTCACCCAGGATACCTGGATGTTGCGGATCAGGGGATGCAGTACGAGGCGCGGCACCGCATGCATCAGGACGGCCTCGCGATAGGTCGGCCCGGGCCGGGACTGGCCGCGACGGTGCATGGGCGCTTCCATGTGCACGTAGGGGAGGGGAACGAACTCGGTGATGCCGCCCGTTCTTTCCTGCAGGTCGCGCAGCGCCAGCAAGTGGCGCGCCCAGTGCTCGATGCGCTCCACATGGCCGAACATGATCGTCGATGTTGTCCGCAGCCCAATCTGGTGCGCGGCTGCGATGATCTCGAGCCATCTCGCCGTGTCGAGCTTGTCGGGGCAGATGATCCGCCGCACCTCGTCGTCGAGTATCTCGGCCGCCGTTCCGGGGAGCGTGCCGAGGCCCGCTGCCTTGAGTCGGGCGAGAAATGCAGGAACGGAGAGGCCCAGTGTTTCGGCTCCGTGCGCGACCTCGAGCGGCGAGAAGGCATGAATATGGATGCCCGGCGCGCCTTCCCTGGCGGCACGGCAGACATCCAGATACGTCTGGCCGGTGAAATGCGGGTGGATGCCGCCCTGCAGACAAACTTCGGTCGCACCACGCTGCCAGGCTTCAGCGGTCCGCCGCGCGATCTCCTCGAGGTCGACGACGTAGGGCGCACCTCGAAGGTCTTCCGAACCCCGCCCCTTGGAGAACGCACAGAAGCTGCAGTGATAAAGGCAGATGTTCGTATAGTTGATGTTGCGGGTGACGATGTAGGTCACTTCATCGCCGCAGACCTCGCGCCGCAGCTCATTGGCCGACTCGCACACGTTTTCGTAATCGGAGCCGCGAGCCCGGTAGAGCGTTGCAACTTCGGCCTCGGAGAGGCGGCTGCCGGACCTTGCGGCGGCGATGAGCGTCGCGATCCGGCGGTCTCTCAGCGGCCGCGGCAGGGTATCCGGTCGTGGCCGGTCGATCGGGGCCACGTCTGCCCCCGCGGCCCAGGGTGGGTCGCGATGATCATCCCGCGCCAGTCCATCGGTATCGGAGTGCGCCAGCACGTAGCGCGCGAGGCCTGGATCGATCCAGCGGTCGCGGTCCTGGATGAATGACCTGTAGATCGTCAATCGCGGGACGAGCGTTTTGCCGGCACCGGAGGTCACCGCATCCAGGTGTTCGAGTGTCGGCCAGGGGGATTCCGGATTCACGTGATCTGGTGTGATGGGCGACACACCACCCCAGTCGTTGATGCCGGCCCCGATGAGTTGCGCAGTCTCCACGGCATTGAGGTTGGGAGGGGCCTGGAGGCTCATCGCCGGCCCGAAGACGTGACGCGCCATCGCGATGGTCCACAGCAAGTCCGCGCGCGACGGTGGTGCGGATTTCGCCATCTTCGTCCCTGGCTTGGGCACGAAGTTCTGGATGATGATTTCCTGTATGTGCCCGTGCTCGGCATGCAGCTCGCGCAGCGCCAGCAGACTGGCGATTCGCTCCTCGCGCGTTTCGCCGATACCGATGAGGATGCCGCTCGAAAAGGGCACGGAGGCGAGCCCCGCGGCACGCAGCGTGGCCAGGCGCACGGCAGGCAGCTTGTCGGGCGACCCGAAATGCGGGCCGCCCCTCAGGCACAGACGGTCGGATGCGCTTTCCAGCATGATCCCCATCGAGGGGGCGACGGCGCGTAACCGGCTGAACTCGTCGAAGGACATCGTCCCGGCATTGAGGTGCGGCAGGAGCCCGGTCTCGCGCAGTACCCGTGCAGCCATCTCATGCAGGTAGTCAAGCGTCGTCGCATGGCCGAGGCGGGCGAGCGCCTCGCGCGCGGAGCGATAGCGCTGCTCCGGCTTGTCTCCGAGCGTGAACAAAGCCTCGCGACATCCCGCGCGGCGGCCGGCGTGAGCCAGCTCGAGTACCTTCTCTGCCGGAAGGAACGGTTCATGCACGTGCCGCGGTGTTTTCGCGTAGGTGCAGTAGTGACAGACGTCGCGGCAAAGTTCGGTGAGCGGAATGAAGACTTTGGGCGAATAAGTGACGACGTTGCCCCAGCCCTCGTCGCGCAGTGATGCCGCTGAATCGAGCAGCCGCTCCAGCGGCCAGTTCGCCGCCCTGTCGAGCAGATGTTGGTGCGACAAGTTCATGGTCGCGGGGAAGCAAGTGCGATGTTCTGCGCAAGAGCGCGCAGGCTCTCCACGTTGTGAGCCGGCAGAAAGCGGTCGACGTACGGCAGCATCCTGCGGATTCCCGATGCAAGGGGCTGAAATCCCTCAAAGCGCAGCATCGGGTTGAGCCAGAGCAGACTTCGACAGGACAGACTGAGGCGTTGCATCTGGAACTCGAGGTCCGAATCCGGATCGCACTCGAGGCCGTCCGAGAGCAGGATGACGATGGCGCCCTGCGCCAGCACGCGCCTGCCCCACTCGACGTTGAAGCGCTCAAGGCAAGCGGCGATGCGTGTGCCGCCGTCCCAGTCGGCGACGTCGGCGCCGATGTTCTCCAGCGCGCGATCCACGCTTTTCTCGTCGAGCCGGCGCGTCACATTGGTCAGGCGCGTCGCGAAAACGAAGCAGTGAACCCGGTGCCCGCCGGAGCGCAACGCGTGGGCAAAGTGCAGGAAAGTCCGCGTGTAGCGGCTCATCGAGCCCGAGATATCGCAAATGAGCACGAGCGGTGGTCGACGCAGGCGGTGACGCCGGCGGGCCAGTTTCACGAGATGACCGCCGTTTTGCAGCATGAGCCGCATGGATTGCTTCGGGTCATACTGGTGACCGGCCGTGGCGGGCTGCACGCGCCGCGTCGCCACTTCCCTGAGCGATGTAATTCCGGTTCGCATGAGCGCCTGCGCCTCGGCGAGCTCGGCGGGTGACATCTGCTCGAAATCCTTGCGTGCCAGCACTTCGCGGGCGGAGGTCGTTCGCGAGCGATCGGTCAGTTGTGCTGCCCGGCGATCCTCGGTGTTGCTCGCGGACGTCTTGATCAGGCGATAACCCGGATTGTCCGCTTCACCCGATCGGCGCTTCATCGGCGCCAGCAGGGGCGTAGTGGCGATCCGGTGCAGCAGGCCCGGTTGGGCGAAAAATATCTCGAATGCCTGATTGAAAGCGCGAGCGTGCGCCGGATCCTTGGCGAGCGTGGTGGAGAGGGCGCGTCGAACGTCAGCGCGATGCGCGAACCCGACCGTGCGTAGCGCTACCAGTGCGTCGACGACCTGAGCAGGGCCGACGGGGAGGCCCGCGTGTCGCAAGGCGTGGCAGAACGCCTGCACGTTTTCCACGAGCCGGCCACCTTGCTGCGTGTCCGGCACTACTTCAGCACTCTGCCCGGATCGCTTCCAGAAGCTTTGCGGCTTCGTCCTCGCCAAACTTCACGATGTCGTCCTGATACTTGAGGAGCAGTCCGAGCGTGTCCGTCACAGTCCTGGGTGCGAGGCGGGTCACGTCGAGCGCTTCCAGTGCGTGCGCCCAGTCGATGGCTTCGGCGACGCCAGGACGCTTGAACAGTTCCTCCTGACGCAGCCTTTGCACGAAGGCGACGAGCTCTCGCCTGATCTCATCGCGGATGCCCGGTGCCTTCAGGGCAATGATCCGCAATTCCGTCTCGAAGTCAGGGTACTCGAGCCAGTGGTACAGGCAGCGGCGCCGAAGGGCATCGTGAATCTCGCGTGTGCGATTGGAAGTGATGACGACGATGGGTGGAACGGGTGCCCTGACAGTGCCAAGCTCCGGGATGCTGAGCTGAAAGTCCGACAGCAGTTCGAGCAGGAACGCTTCGAAGGGCTCGTCGGCACGATCGATCTCGTCGATCAAGAGCACTGGCGGGCCCTCGGGCCGCTCCCTGAGCGCGGATAGCAGCGGCCTTTCCACCAGGAATTCGCGTCCGTAGAGGCTCGCGGCCACGGCGCTCCCCGCGCCACTCGCCTCCGCGAGGCGGATGGCAACCATCTGGCGCGGGTAGTTCCATTCGTACGCAGCGCCGGCCAGATCGAGGCCTTCATGGCACTGCAGTCGGATCAACTCGCGACCGAGCGTGCCCGCAAGCACTTTGGCTACTTCGGTCTTGCCAACACCCGCTTCGCCCTCGAGCAGCAGCGGGCGTCCCATGCGCAGCGCGAGGAATACCACCGTGGCGAGGTCGCGTCCCGCGAGGTAGTCGCCGGTCCGAAGCAGCGCCTGCGTCGCGTCGACGTCCTGCGGCAATCGGGCAGGTGCGATCGGGTCGGTTGCTCGCCTTTTGTTCAACTCACTTCGACTCGACCCGAACGGCGCTTCGACGGTTGGGCTGTTCGAGTCGCGCAAAAATGGCCGGAGGAGAGTGGTGTGATTCAGTGATGATCAGGCCCTCGCTGAAAAGCGCATCCTGCAGGGCGGCGGAAATGGTGTGCAGGGGCGCAGCGCCGCCTTCACCCATACCCTTGGCGCCGTTGTAGCTGAAGGGCGAGGGCGTCTCGATGTTGCCGAACTGGACATCCGGCATGTTCATGGACGTGATCGGGCAGTAGTCGCTGTACGTCGACGTGAGGAGATTGCCGTCCCCGTCATAGTTGAAGGATTCCATCAGCGCCGCACCGAGGCCATGCGCTGTGGCTCCGTGCACCTGCCCGGCCGCAATCTGCGGATTGATCACGTTCCCGCAGTCATCGATGGCCGCGTAGGCCAGCACCTTCGCATGGCACGTATCCCTGTCTACTTCCACGACCGCGATGTGCAGCTGCGCAGCATACGTCAGCGTCAGGTTACCGAACTTGCGTCCGGTATCGGGTACCTTGAACGGCGGGCGATAAACGTGACGCACGTTGAGAGTGACGTCTGCCAGGCTTTCATCGAGCGATGCGTTGTTGTTGTTGGCGAGATTGCTCAGGGCCCAGTAGTTGATCGCCTTGTCGGTTCCCTTGACGCTCAACTGCGGCCCCTGGTTGCCCACGCCGAATTCCAGGTCCTGCTCACCGACTTCGAGCGTGTAGGACGCGAGCTGGCGCATCTGCTTCTTGAGCTTCTGGCACGCGCCATGGACGGCGGACAGGCCGGTGACCGCGAACTGGCTGGCATAGGTCCCGGAATGCCCGGTGAAGGTATTCCAGTCGGAGTCGAATCCGGATCGCACATGAACCATGGATGGATCGATGTTCAATTCGTCAGCCACGACCTGGGAGGCCGCGGTTTCATGTCCCTGACCAGACGGGGTCGTACCCATGGTCACGATGACCGAACCGTCAAAGTCGAGGCGTATCGTGCAGACCTCCGCGTTACCCGAGAAGGGCAGGTAGGGATTCATGATCTGTGCCTGGCCGAAGTTGTTGGTTCCGGAATCAAGCGTCGTGCCGATGCCGATGCCGACCAGCCGGCCTTCCTTGCGTGCCTGCGCCTGTCGGCGCTGCCAGTCATCCCAGCCGATCAGTGCCTTGGCTTTCGCCAACATCCCCGGATAGTTGCCCGAATCGTAGACGCACCCGTTGGGTGTTTCGTACGGAAAGTCGCGCACGTAATTGCGCAGGCGCATTTCGTCGGCCGGTATGCCAAGTTCGTGCGCGCAGATATCGACGACCCGCTCCATGAACCACAGGTGCTGCATGCGGGAGTAGCCCCGATTGGGGACCACCGGGCATTTGTTGGTCAATACCTGCGTGAAGTCGATGTGGAAATTGCGCACTCGATAAGTGGCAGGCAGCACCTGCGACCAGATCACGCATCCGAGCGGTTCGTAACGCGTAAAAGCGCCGCAGTCGTCGATGTGCCGGGAGCGGATCGCGGTTATGACGCCGTCCTTGTCGAGCGCGACCTCGGTGTCGAGGAAGGTGCGTTCATTGCCGTGCCCGGAGGAGAGGAGATGCTCGGTCCGGGTTTCACTCCACTTGACCTTGCGACCGCCGGCCTTCTTCGATGCCAGTGCCGCGACCGCCATGAACACATAGTTCCAGATCTTGATGCCGAAGCTGCCGCCCACATCGTGGCAGCGCATGTGGATTTTCTCCATCGGCACCTTGAGGCCCGGCGCGAGCAGTTGCACCGCGAATCCCGGGAACGAGTTGTTGCAGAGGAAGTTGATCTCTCCCTGCTTCGTCCATTCAGCCACGCACGCGTTGTTCTCGAGCGGCGCGCTTGCATAGCGATGAAAGTGCAGCCGGTCGATCCTGACGACGTGTGCGGCAGCACTGAACGCCGCGTCCACATCCCCGTATTCGAAGACACCGTGCCAGTCCCGGTTGGTGCCGGCGCCCTCGTGAATGATCACGTCGTCCTGCAGGGCTTTCCCGATGTCGACGACGGGATCGAGCACCTCGTAATCGACATCTATCAGGTAACCCGCATCCATGGCGATCGCCGCGCTGGTCGCAGCCACTGCAGCAACCGGCTGGCCCTGGAAAACCACCTTGTCCACGGCGAGCGGCAGATCGACGATCTTGTCGCAGGGCGCGGGGCCGAGTTGCATGAACGGGGCACACTGTTCCTTGATGTCGTCCCCCGTCAGCACACAGGCGACACCAGGGACTGCTGCAGCCGCCGAGACATCGACTTTGCGTATGCGCGCATGCGCGTACGGCGATCGCAGTATGAACAGATGCAGCAGGCCGCCGCCGACTTCATCGTCGGCAAAGAGGCCGTTGCCACGGATCAGACGGTCGTCTTCCTTCCGTCGGAGAGATTTTCCTACCCATCCCATGTTCATCTTCCTCCGTCGAGAGCTGCCCGTATGGCGCCGATCAGTTCATCGATCTGCTTGCGCGCGATCGGCTGCAGGACACCCCCCGCGAGCGAGGTGAGCCTGCCGAAGATGGTGACATTGCCGTTCCAGCGGATCTGTGTCTCCGACGGCCCGACCTCGTCAAGGTCAAAGCCTGCACCGAGCGTGAAGGCTCCACCCAGGATCTTCCCCTTGCCGGCCCAGGTCGCGGATTTGGGTGGTTGCCGGTCAACCAGGGCGAGGTTGACGATGGCGGTGCCACGGATCTTCCCCACGCCGACCTTTACCGCCACGTTCGATGTGCCGTCATCGCAGGCTTCACAAGACTGGTACGTCGGCAGCATCGGCGAGAAGCGCGCCGCATCGGAAAGCACGGCGAAGGCCTCTTTCTGCGGGGTCTTTACGACGAAGTCACCTGAAAATTCAATAGCCATCAGGCACCCTCCCGCAGTTTCTTCGAGGCTGCCGCGATCGACTTGAAAATGTTCTGGTAGCCCGTGCACCGACAGACGTTGCCCTGGATGGCCTTGCGGATGTCTGCCTCGGACGGCTCGGGGTTGTTCTCGAGAAGATAGAGCGAAGACATCATCATGCCCGGCGTGCAATAGCCGCACTGGAGCCCGTGATGTTCCGAAAAGGCTTCCTGCAGCGGGTGCAGCTTGCCATTCTCTGCCAATCCTTCGACGGTGCGCACTTCGCCTCCATCGGCCTGTACTGCCAGCACGGTGCAGGATTTCACCGGCACGCCGTTCATGAGCACGGTGCAGGCGCCGCAGTAAGTCGTATCGCAGCCGATATGCGTGCCGGTAAGGCCCAGCTCCTCGCGCAGAAACTGCACGAGCAAGGTGCGCGGCTCGACGGCGCGCTCGTACTGACGATCATTCACCTTCACTGAAATGCTGATCGGCTCGTTCATGTCAGTAGTACTCGTGGCTGTTCTTGACGGTTTCCCCTGCCGCGCGGCGCAGCGCAATCCCGACGGCCCGCCGGGTCAGGGTATCGATCAGGCGGCGCTTGTAGGCCGGTGATCCACGCTGATCATTGACCGGATCCGATGCGGCGACGGCCGCGGCGGCCGCTTTGCGGATCACCGCATCGGTCGGTGCCTGGCCGGTGAGTTCCTGCTCGGCATCGCGTGCGCGGATGGGCGTGAGCCCGGATGAGCCCAGCGCAACGCGCGCACTACGGACCTTGCCGCCCTCGAGAGCGAGTTGCACGCCCACGGATGTCGTTGGGTAGGCGGGCGCGCAGCGCTTGAATGCGCAGTAAGCGCCACCGCTACCTGGGCCCGGCTTGTCAAAACGCACTCCGGTGATCATCTCGCCGGGGGCGAGCGCAGTCTGGTACAGATCCTCGACGAAGCCGTTGATGTCGAGTGTTCTCGTCCCATTCGCGCCTTCACACAGTACTTTGGCGTCGAGCGTGTGCAGCAGGGTGGGCCAGTCGCAGCTTGGGTCGCCGGAGGCAAGCGAGCCGCCGATCGTGCCGCGACTTCGCACCTGGTTGTCGGCAATGCCATGGGCGCAGTCGCCGACGATGGGCACTTTGACGGCGAGCGGCGAGGCACCGATGCGCCGATGCGTCGCAAGCGCCCCGACAGAGACTGTCTTGCCGGAATCGTCGATTGTATCGAGGCCGGGAATTCGCCCGATGTCGATGAGGTCAGTCGGCTCGTCGTAGCGCAGTTTCAGGAGCACGATGAGCGTTTGCCCGCCCGCGAGCAGGCGAGCGCCTTCTCCCAGTCCGGACAGCAGCGCCGTCGCCCCGGCAACGGATTCAGGCCGATGATAGTTGAAGGCAGACGGATACATAGCCTCCCCTCTCTGTTGGATTCAGCTTAAAAGCACGCCCAAGAATCCCGTTAACATAGCACCTGTGTTTGAAGGTGCAAGCGATTGTCCGGCCAGCTTTGTTGCAGGACGTTCTGCCAACTCGCTTGCTTGATTTGGCGAGCACAGACGCGCGTTCTGGGATAGCCGCACACGAAGTGCGACGGGCGAAGTGCGACGGGCGAAGTGCGACGGGCGACGGCCCGCAGCCGTTATCCCGCGGCCCGCAACGCCTCGATGACCGCAGTGCCCATTTCGCCGGTGGTCATCGCTCTTGCGCCGCGCGCAACGATATCCGCCGTGCGCGCTCCTGCGTCGAGTGCGCTGCTCACCGCCTGCTCGATCGCGCGGGCTTCTGTCTCGAGCCCAAGGGAATGCCGCAGGAGGAGTGCGGCAGAGAGAATCGTCCCGAGCGGGTTGGCGATGCCGCGGCCCGTGATGTCGGGCGCAGAGCCGTGGATCGGCTCAAAGAGGCCGCGCTGCCCGTCACCCAGCGAGGCCGACGGCAGGATGCCGAGGGAACCGGCGAGCATCGAGGCTTCGTCGCTCAGGATGTCGCCGAACATGTTCTCGGTGAGCAGCACGTCGAAATCGCGTGGGCGGCGGATCAGGTGCATCGCGGCGGCATCGACCAGCATGTGCTCGAGCGTGACCTCGGGGAACTCGGCGCTCATGAGGCGCTCGACCACCGCGCGCCAGAGGCGCGAGGTCTCGAGCACGTTCGATTTGTCGATCGACGTCACGTGCCTGCGGCGCGCACGGGCGAGGGCGCCCGCGACGCGCGTGACACGCTCGATCTCTGCGACCGAATAGGTGCAGACGTCGGTGGCGTCAGTCGCCGTGCGATGCTTCTCGCCGAAATAGATTCCGCCGGTGAGCTCCCGCACGAACACGAAGTCGACGCCATCGACGATTTCCGCCCGGATGGGCGAGGCATCGCGCAGCGCCGGGTGAACGGCGACGGGCCGCAGGTTCGCATAGACGCCAAGCTCGCGCCGCAGCGCAAGCAAGGCCGACTCGGGGCGCAGCTTCGCATCGGGCGCGCTCCACTTCGGCCCGCCGATCGCGCCGAGCAGCACTGCGTCGGCGCGACGGCACAGCGACAAGGTCGCAGCCGGCAGCCCGTCACCGTGCAAATCGATGGCCGCACCGCCGAAGAGCGCGGGCGCAAGCTCGAAGTCGTGCCCGAATTGCGCCGCGATCGTTTCGAGGACGCGCACGGCTTGCGCGATGACCTCCGGTCCGATTCCGTCGCCGCCGAGTACCGCGATCAGCGCCTTCATCGGTGGCGCTGTTCGTAGGCGGTGATCTCGGCGTCCTTCGAGAGGAGGTAGCCGAGTTCGTCGACACCGTTCAACAGGCAGTAGCGCGCGAACGGGTCGATGGGGAATTTCACGGCAGTGCCTGTGGGCATCGTGAGCGTGCAACTCGCGAGATCGATCGTGACTTCGGCGCCGGGATTCGCGATCAGCCAGGCGTGCGTCTGCCCGTCGACAATCACAGGAAGCAGGCCGTTCTTGAGCGAGTTGTTGCGGAAGATGTCGGCGATTTCCGTGCTCACGACGGCCCGGAAGCCGTAATCGACCAGCGCCCACGGCGCGTGTTCACGCGAGGAGCCGCAGCCGAAATTGCGGCCGGCGACCAGCACCAGGCATCCCGTTGCAGCCGGCTGGTTCAACACGAAATCCGGCTTCGGCGCGCCGCTGGCATCGTAGCGCCAGTCGGCGAACAACTGCTTTCCGAGCCCCTCCCGTGTCGTTGTGGTGAGGAAGCGCGCGGGCATGATCTGATCGGTGTCGATGTTGGTCGAGGCCAGCACGACGGTTCTGGAGCGGAGGGTCTGGATGGCGGTCATGTCTCTTGCCTGTTCAGCAGGTCGCGGGGGTCGGTGACCCGGCCGCGGATCGCGGTGGCCGCCGCCGTGAGCGGGCTGGCGAGCAGGGTGCGTGCGCCGATGCCCTGGCGGCCTTCGAAGTTGCGATTGCTCGTGCTGACGCAGTACTCGCCCTTTGGCACCGTGTCGCCGTTCATGCCAAGACACATCGAGCAGCCGGATTCCCGCCAGTCGGCGCCGGCCTCGAGAAAGATCCGGTCGAGCCCTTCCTGCTCCGCCGCTCGCTTGACCTGCTGCGAGCCCGGCACGATGAGCAGGTGCACGCCCTTTGCAACCTTGCGGCCGCGCAAGACGCTCGCGGCTGCGCGCAGATCGGAGATGCGGCCGTTCGTGCAGCTGCCGAGGAACACGACGTTGACCGGCTGGTTCTGGATGGGTTCGCCTGCCGTGAGGCCCATGTAGGCAAGCGCCTTGTCGAATGCCGGGTCCCCGGTGCGTGAGGGAATGGCTGCCGAGATCGGCACGACCATACCGGGGTTCGTGCCATAGGTGATCATCGGTTCGAGCGCCGCGGCGTCGATGGCCACACTCGAGTCGAAGCGGGCGCCGGCGTCCGAGGGCAGCTCACGCCAGCGGGCAACAGCCTCGTGCCAGGCAGCGCCCTGCGGGGCACGCGGCCGGCCCTCGAGATACGCGAAGGTCGTGTCGTCGGGCGCGATCATTCCCGCGCGTGCGCCGGCCTCGATGCTCATGTTGCACACGGTCATGCGCTCTTCCATGCTCATCGCCCGGATGGCCGCGCCCCGGTATTCGAGCACGTGTCCGGTGCCGCCCCCGACGCCGATCCTGCCGATGATGCCGAGTATGAGGTCCTTCGCCGTGACGCCGGGCGAAAGCGCGTTGGCGATTTCGATCGCCAGCGTCTTCGGCCGGCGCTGCAGCAGGCACTGCGAGGCGAAGACGTGCCCGACCTCGGTGCTGCCAATGCCGAAGGCGAGGGCGCCGAAGGCGCCATGCGTGCTCGTGTGGCTGTCGCCGCAGACGATCGTGCTGCCCGGCTGCGTGAGGCCAAGCTCGGGCCCGATGATGTGCACGATGCCGCGCAGTTCGTGGCGCATGCCGAGCAGCTCGATGCCGAACTCGGCGCAGTTCTTCTCGAGCTGATGAACCTGCCGCGCTGCCGACTCGATCGTGAACGGCGCCCCACCGAACACCTGCTCGGTGCGCGTGGGCGTCGAATGGTCCATCGTCGCGAGAGTCAGGTCGGGGCGCCGAACCTTGAGATTGCGCTCCCGCAGCAGCTGAAATGCCTGCGGCGAGGTGACCTCGTGCGTGAGGTGCAGGTCGATGAACAGCACGGCAGGCGTGTCGGCCGTTTCGGGGACTACCACATGGCGGTCCCACACCTTCTCGAACATCGTCTTCATACGGCGGCCTGGGCGATGCGCGCGTTGCCGGTTCGCTCCTCGCGCGTGCGTGCGCCGGCCTGGCGGGCGAGCTCGATGCGGTTGACTACCTCGAGAAACGCGCGCGCGCTCGCTTCGACGATGTCGGTGCTGACGCTCGAACCGCGATAGGTACGCTGGTTGAATTCCACGTAGACGATCGCCTCGCCCTGGGCGTCTTCGCCGGCGGACACGCTGCGCAGTTCAAACTTGCGCAGCGCCGCGTCGATACCGGTCGCGGCCTCGATCGATTTGATCGCGGCGTCCACGGGACCGTCGCCGGCTACGCCGCGCTCGACGACGTGGCCATCGGCGTGGCGCAGACGCACGCTGGCGCGCGCCGGCGCGCCACCGCCGGCCGTGGTCTGCAGGTCTTCGATTGTCCAGGGGCCCGTCGCGGAACCCTCCGCGCGCAACACGAGCGCTTCGATGTCGCCGTCGAACAGTTCCTTCTTCTTGTCGGCGAGCGCCTTGAACTCGGCAAACACGCGGTTGAACTCCAGCTCATCGAGCTCGAAGCCGAGTTGCTGCACGCGTTCGCGGAACGCGTGGCGGCCGCTGTGCTTGCCGAGCACCAGGCTCGAGCGCGACAGGCCGACGGTCTCGGGCCGCATGATTTCGTAGGTCGAATGGTGCCTGAGCATGCCGTGCTGATGGATGCCCGATTCGTGCGCGAAGGCGTTCTCGCCGACCACCGCCTTGTTGCGCGGAATCGGCATGCCCACGATGTTCGACAACAGGCGCGAGGTGGGGTAGAGGCGCGTCGTGTTGATGTTCGTGCGCAGGTTGAAGAAGGCCTCGCGCGTCTTCAGCGCCATCACCACTTCCTCGAGCGAGCAGTTGCCCGCGCGCTCGCCGATGCCGTTCACGGTGCACTCGATCTGGCGCACCCCCGCGACGACCGCCGTCAGGCTGTTCGCGACCGCCATGCCGAGGTCGTCATGACAGTGGACCGAAAGGCGCGCGCGCTCGATGCCGCGGACGTGCTTGCGCAGGTAGCGGAACAGTTCGCCAAACTCATCTGGAACCGTGTAGCCGACCGTGTCCGGGATATTGACCGTGGTCGCGCCAGCGTCGATCGCCGCCTCCACGACCTGGGCGAGGAACTCGAGTTCGGTGCGCGAGGCGTCCTCCGGCGAGAACTCGACGTCCTCGCAGAACTCGCGCGCGATCTTCACGCCCTCGACCGCGCTCCTGACAATCTCGTCCTTGGCCATGTTGAGCTTGTGTTCGCGATGGATCGCGCTCGTCGCGAGGAACACGTGCAGGCGGTGGCGCGGAGCGTCCTTGAGCGCCTTCGCCGCGAGTTCGATGTCGGCGCGGTGACAACGCGCGAGCGCGCAGATCACCGGGCCGTGCACCTCGCGCGCGATCGCGTTCACGGATTCCCAGTCGCCACGCGAGGCGGCGGGAAAGCCCGCTTCGATCACATCGACCCCGAGCTCCGCGAGCGCACGGGCCATCCTGAGTTTCTCGGGCTGGGTCATGCTGCAGCCGGGCGATTGCTCGCCGTCGCGCAGTGTCGTGTCGAAAATCAGGACGTGATCCGGACTGTTCATGCTCGCTCCACGCGGCCCTCAGGCCCGCTCTTCGGACAACCAGGGCATGCGCGCGCGCAGCGCGGCGCCCACCTTCTCGATCTTGTGGGTGAGATCCTTCTTCATCAACCGGTCGTACTTCTTGCGGCCTTTCGCGTTCTCGCTGATCCACTGCCGCGCGAACTTGCCCTGCTGGATTTCCTTGAGGATCTTGCGCATTTCCTTCTTCGTCGCCGTGTTCACGATGCGCGGACCACGGGTCAGGTCACCGTACTTGGCGGTTTCGCTGACGTACTTGTGCATCTTCGCGAGCCCGCCCTCGTGCAGCAGGTCGACGATGAGCTTCAGTTCGTGCAGGCACTCGTAATACGCGACCTCGGGCTGGTAGCCCGCTTCGACGAGTGTCTCGAAGCCCCTGACCACAAGTTCGGTGGTGCCACCGCACAGCACGGCCTGCTCGCCGAAGAGGTCGGTTTCAGTTTCCTCGGCAAACGTGGTCTTCAGCACCCCGCCGCGCGTGCCGCCAATGCCGTGCGCATAGGCGAGCGCCTTCGCGAAGGCCTTGCGGCTCGGGTCCTGAAAGACGGCAATGAGGCAGGGCACACCGCGGCCCTGCTGGTACTGGCGACGCACGAGACCGCCCGGGCCCTTCGGCGCGATCAGCACCACATCGAGGTCCTTGCGCGGCCGGATCTGCTTGAAGTGGATATTGAAGCCGTGCGCGAACAGGAGGGTGACGCCCTTCGCGAGGTTCTTCTCGATCGACTTGTAGACCGCCTTTTGCGTGAGGTCGGGTGTCAGCATCGCGACGAGCCCGGCGCCGATGACGGCCGTGGCTGGCTCGGCGACCGCGAGGCCGTCTTTCTTCGCGCTCTTCCAGCCGTCGCCGCCGCGACGCACGCCGACGACGACGTCGAAGCCGCTGTCCTTCAGGTTGAGCGCATGCGCGCGGCCCTGGCTGCCGTAACCGATCACGGCGATGCGCGCGCCCGAGAGCGCCTTGCGGTCTACGTCTTTCTGCGAGAACAGCTTCATCAGTTCGACTCCAGCATGGGTTGTGAAAACATAAAAAACCCCGCAGCGGCCTGGCCGGTGCGGGGTTCTGATTCTTCGCTCGTCCGCCTGTTGAAAGCTATACGCGCGACCCGCACCTGCTGTCCGTAAGGAGCAGAAGGACGAGCGGAAGTAGGGCGGCGATCGTGTGGGTCACAAGGCCATCGATGACACCACAAGCCGGAAGTGCTTGTCAACGCGGCGATCCTGTAAGCTGTCAGGCCCGCGCGAGCCCATGACATCCGTGACTGCCGACCTCATCTCTGCCGCCACCTCCGGCTCCCTGCCACTGTGGTTGCTGCCTGAAGCGGCTGTCGAAGGCTGGCTCGCCGATCGCCCTGTCGCCGTGGCGCAGTGGGTGCGCGCGAACCAGTTCGCCGGCGAGCGCCACCGGGTGCTCATGTTGCCGGGGTCTGACGGGCGGGCGGAGGGCGCGCTGGTCGGCCTCGGCAATCTGGATGACCTGAAGGCCTTGAACCTGTGGCACGCCGCGCCGCTGGCGGAGCGTCTGCCGCCGGGCATCTGGCGGGTCGTGACCCCGCTGCCCGGCGAGGCCGCGACACAGTTTGCCCTCGGCTGGTTGACGGGTGCCTATCGTTTTTCGCGCTACCGCAGTGCGTCGGCCACCGGTCACTCGATGCTGGCAGCACCCGAAGGCGCTGACGTCGGCTATGCCCGCGCTGCCGCCGGCGCGATGGCGCGGGCGCGCGATCTCGTCAATACGCCGGCCAACGACCTGGGACCGGCAGAACTGGCGCGCGCGGCCACCGAACTCGCGCATCTGCACGGAGCGGGGATCGACGTCATCGAGGGGGATGCGCTGGCAGCGGGTTACCCGATGATCCACGCCGTCGGTCGGGCGAGCGCGCGCGCGCCGCGGCTGATCGACCTGTCGTGGGGCGAGCCATCCGCGCCCCGCGTCACGCTCGTCGGCAAGGGCGTCTGCTTCGACAGCGGTGGTCTCGATCTCAAGCCTTCCGCTGGCATGCTGCTGATGAAGAAGGACATGGGCGGGGCGGCGTGTGTGCTGGCCCTCGCCGATCTGCTGATGCAGACGAAGACGCCGGTGCGGCTGCGCGTGCTCATTCCCGCAGTCGAGAACGCGGTCGGAGGTTCAGCCTATCGCCCAGGCGACGTGCTGCGATCCCGCAAGGGGCTTACGGTGGAAGTGGGCAACACCGACGCTGAAGGGCGTCTCGTCCTCGCCGATGCCCTTGCGGCTGCAGACTCGGACGGCGCGGACCTGCTGATTGACCTTGCGACCCTGACCGGCGCGGCACGCACCGCGCTCGGGCCCGAGTTACCCGCGGCTTATTCCAATGATGCCGGGCTGCTCGAGAACCTGCGCGGTCACGCCGAGCGCGAGCACGACCCGCTATGGCCGATGCCGCTCTGGTCCGGTTACGACGAGGACCTCGCGAGCAAGGTCGCGGATCTGAACAATGTGGCTTCGCACGCGTTCGCCGGCTCGATCATGGCCGCGCTCTTCCTGCGTCGCTTCGTGACGGCGAGCCCGCGCTGGCTGCATCTCGACGTCTACGCCTGGAACGCCAGGGAGCGTCCGGGTCGACCGATCGGGGCCGAAGCGCAGGGCGTGCGCGCGCTCTATCGGTTCATCCGCGCCCGCTGCGGATGATCGCGATTGCGCCACGTCATTTCCTGTATCTCCTCGGCATCACGTTCATCTGGGGGCTGAACCTCGTCGTCGCAAAAGTCGGCGTCGACGACATGCCGCCGGTGCTCTTCACGGCACTGCGTTTTGGCATGGTCGCGCTCCTCACGCTGCCCTTCCTGCGCTGGCACGGCGAGGCGACCGGCGCGATCATCGTGGTTGCCCTGCTCGTCGGCGGCCTGCATTTCGCGCTGCTGTTCATCGGGATCGCACGGGCCGACAACATTTCCTCGGTGGCGATAGCCTCCCAGCTCGGCGTGCCGTTTGCGACGTTGCTGTCGGTGGCGCTCCTGGGCGAACGGGTCCGCTGGCGTCGCTGGACCGGCATCGGGCTCGCCTTCCTCGGTGTGTGCGTCATGGGTTTCGATCCGGCGGTCTTCGGCCAGCGCCTGAGCCTCAGCTTCGTGATCGGGGCGGCTTTCATCGGCTCACTCGGCCTGATTGCCATCAAGCGTCTGCCAGCGATGCGGCCGCTCGAACTGCAGGCCTGGATCGCATGGATCAGCTGGCCTCTCTTGCTCGCGTTGTCGCTGGTCGTCGAGGGCGATCAGCGTGCAACGCTTGTTTCGGCCGGCTGGGTGGGATGGGGCGCGCTCGTCTATGCCGCGGTACTCTCGAGCCTCTTTGCGCACACGGTGTACTTTTTCCTCGTGCAGCGTTATCCGGTCACCAGTATCGCGCCGCTGACGGTGCTCTCGCCGGTGTTTTCGGTGATCTTCGGCGTGCTGCTGCTGGGGGATGCGCTGACGCCGCGCATCACGCTTGGCGGGGCGTTGACGCTCCTCGGCGTGCTGATCATCACGCTGCGTGAAAAGAAGTTTGCGGACACGGGAAGCTGAGTCGTGCGGGGAGGGGACAAGCCGAGCGCATCAGCAGAAGTCATGTTCCGGCGCGAGATCGTGCCCTGGGCGCTCATCGGGCTCACGCTCGGGCTCGTCGAGGGTGCGACCGCGGCGGTGCTCGTGAAAACCGGGTTCCAGGGAACGGCGTCGCCCTTCGCGGTGAATCTCGCCACGGCGCTCGTGAGCGGCGCGCCGGCCTTCTCGAATGTCGTGAGCTTCGCCTGGGCCAACATCGCGCACGGCCGCGCGCGGGTGCAGCTGCTTGCGCGCCTCCAGGCCTTATTTGCGCTGCTCGTCGGGCTGATCGGACTGGCACCGCGGGTTGGCGGAGGGCTCGTGTTCGCCGTGATCTCGATACTCGCGGCCCGCATGATCTGGGCCGGCATTCTCACAGTGCGCACTGCGGTCTGGACAGCAAACTACCCGAGGCAGGTACTTGCGCGGATCACCGGCCGCATCGTGATCGTGAGCTCCCTCGCCGTGGCGGCTACGGCTGCGCTCGCCGGGGCCGCGCTCAAGGCGCGCGCGTTCGACCCACGCTGGCTTTACGGCGGCGCCGCGCTCTGCGGGCTCGCGGCGGCGCATCTGTACCGGCGCGCGCGGGTGCGGCGTGAATTCCGGCTGCTTGCGGAGGAGACCGCGGAGGCAGGGGAGAGCGAGGTTTTCTCGCTGCGCATGATGCGCGAGATCCTTGCGAGGGACCCCTCGTTCCGTGAGTACATGTTCTGGATGGGACTGTTCGGTGGCGGCAACCTCATGATCGTCGCCCAGCTCGTCGTCATACTGACCGACGATTTCGCGATGTCGGGAAGCCGCCAGATCGCCTTGCTCGCGGTCTTGCCCCTCGTTGCCCTGCCGCTCTTCGTGCCCTGGTGGGCGCGCTACTTCGACGGCGAGCATGTCATTGTCTACCGTGCCCGCCAGTGCCGGGCGCTGGTGGCGGCGGTCGCGCTCTATTGTGTGGCCGTGTTCGGTGAGTGGCAGTGGCTCCTGTGGCTTGCTGCACTGACGTATGGATTTGCGATGGCCGGTGCTAATCTTGGCTGGAACCTCGGTCACACGGATTTCGCGACGAGCGGACGCGCGCAGCACTACATGGGCGTGCATGTCACGCTCACGGGCGTGCGCGGCATGCTCGCGCCGCCGGCCGGCATGCTGGCTTACCAGCTGCTCGAAAACTGGCAGCGCGGCTCGGGCAAGCTGGCGCTCGCCCTGCCGCTCGTGATGACCACTGCGGGCGCCATCGGTTTCAATCGCATGAAGAACAGGCGGACATGAAGAAAGTGAGCAGCAAGGATATCGACCCTCGCGCGTATTCGCGCCTCGTCGTTGACGGCGCGAAGCAGGCGCCGTCGCGCGCCATGTTGCGCGCGGTCGGTTTCGAGGAAGCGGATTTCGGCAAGCCGCAGATCGGCATTGCCTCCACTTGGGCGAATGTGACGCCGTGCAACATGCACATCGGCAATCTTGCGCAGGAGGCAGCGGCCGGCGCCGACGCGGCGGGTGGCAAGAGCGTGATCTTCAACACGATCACCGTGTCGGACGGCATCTCGATGGGTTCGCCCGGCATGCGCTATTCGCTCGTATCGCGCGAGGTGATTGCCGATTCGATCGAGACCGTCGTCGGTGCCGAAGGCTTCGACGGCTTCGTGGCGATCGGTGGCTGCGACAAGAACATGCCGGGCTGCGCGATGGCGATCGCGCGGCTCGACCGGCCTGCGGTCTTCGTCTACGGCGGCACGATCCGGCCAGGCGCCTGCCATCGCGATATCGTTTCGGTCTTTGAGGCAGTGGGCGGGCACGCCGCCGGCACGGTGAGCGATGCGGCGCTGCTCGAAGTCGAGCGCACTGCGATTCCCGGGGCTGGTAGCTGCGGCGGCATGTACACCGCCAACACGATGGCTTCGGCCATGGAGGCCCTGGGGCTTTCCCTGCCGGGCAGTTCGGCACAGGAGGCCGTGGGAACCACCAAGATGGACGACTGCCGTCGCGCGGGTGAGGCCGTCGTGCGGATGGCGAGAGAAGGGCTGCGTCCCTCGCAGATCCTGACGCGCAAGGCGTTCGAGAATGCGATCACCGTGACGATTGCGCTCGGCGGTTCGACCAACGCCGTGCTGCACCTGCTGGCGATCGCACGTGCAGCACGCGTGAAACTGTCGCTCGATGATTTCACCCGCATCGGCCGGCGGGTGCCCGTACTCGCCGACCTGCGCCCGAGCGGGCGCTATCTGATGTCCGAGCTGATCGCGATCGGCGGGATTCAGCCGCTGATGAAACGCCTGCTCGACGCGGGGCGCCTTCATGGTGACTGCCTGACCGTGACGGGCAGGACCCTCGAAGAGAACCTTGCGAGGGCCGGTGACTATCCGGACAAGCAGGACATCGTTCGCCCGTTCGACGATCCCATCAAGAAGGACAGTCACCTGGTGGTGCTTTATGGTAACTGCGCGCCCGAAGGCGCGGTCGCCAAGATCACCGGCAAAGAAGGCTTGCGATTCACGGGGAAGGCCCGTGTTTTCGAGGGCGAGGAAGCGGCAACGCGCGCGATCCTTGCCGGCAGGGTGAAGGCGGGCGACGTCGTGGTCATCCGCTATGAAGGACCGCGTGGCGGGCCGGGGATGCGGGAGATGCTGAGTCCCACCGGCGCCATCATGGGCCTTGGGCTCGGGGACAAGGTGGCGCTCATTACGGATGGGCGCTTTTCGGGCGGCAGCCATGGTTTCGTGGTCGGACATGTCTCACCCGAAGCTGCGGTGGGTGGCCCGATCGCATTGCTGCGCAGCGGCGATCAGATCACGATCGACGCCATCGCGCGCAGCATCGACGCGGCGGTGCCACGAGCCGAGTGGACGCGGCGCCGTCGGGCCTGGAAACCCCGCAAACCGTATGCGACTAGAGGCGTGCTCGCAAAGTACGCGCGTGTCGTGAGCAGCGCGTCGGAAGGCGCCATCACGGACCACGAATGAGTTCTGTGGGTCTTATGGCATGCAATGTAGAGCGCGCGAAATGCAATGCAGGGAAGTTGTAAGCCGTGTTGCCAGCGGTTACAGTGACCTTCCCCTGGGGGATGACCATTGCGGTCAGGCGCCGGGAAGCGCCTTCGGGTGGATAGTCGGTGAGGGTTGCGTGGGAGCGGAAACGTGTATAGCGTGCCGCGCTCGCAGATCCCGGCCGGGTGTCCGGACAATTAACTGCGTCCACGAGTAAACATGGCCGCCTACGCGCACGACTCGACCTTCGTACCACGACGCATCGTCGTGTTCCTCTTCATTGTCGCCTTTCACATCGCCCTCGTATGGGCGCTGGCCACCGGCCTTGCCCGCAAGGTGGTGGAGGTGCTCGCGCCTCCGATCCAGACCGACATCATCGAGGAGATGCAGCAGGATGAGCCGCCGCCGCCTCCTCCTCCGCCCCAGATGGAGCGCCCGCCGGTCGAAGTCCCTCCTCCGGAAGTGAACATCCAGATTCCGGTCGATACCACGACATCCACCGCGATCACCGATGTCACCGACCGGCCGGCACCGATGGCGCCGCCACCGCCGCCACGCGCCGTGGTGCGCCATAATCCGACCCTGGACAAGCGCTCCCAGCCGACCGAGGACTACTACCCGCCCGCGTCGAAGCGTGCGGAGGAAGAAGGTACCACCACGGTCCGCGTCTGCATCAACGAGCAGGGGCGACTGGCCGGCACCCCCACTGTCACGAAGAGTTCGGGCTTCGAAAGACTCGACGAGGCCGCCATCAAGTGGACGACGCGCGGCGCCCGCTTCAAGCCCGGCACCGAAGACGGCAAGGCCGTGGAACAGTGCTTCCAGTTCAACGTTCGTTTCAAACTGACCAATTGATCATCGATCCTTGAGGAATCTATGGAAAACACCGCTATTGTAGAAAACCCGTACGGGCTCTCCGCTCTCTGGGCGCAGGGTGACTGGGTCTCGAAGGGAACGCTCCTGGTCCTGGCGCTGATGTCGCTCGGCTCCTGGTACATCATGCTGACGAAGCTGTGGGACCAGGGGAAGCTGCGCCGATCCGCGAAGGTTGTCGAAAAGCAGTTCTGGACCGCCCCGTCGATCAAGGATGGCGTCGAGCGGCTCAAGAAGGGCGACGACTTCCGCAACATCGCGGAAGACGGCTTGCGCGCCACCACGCACCATGAAGGCCGGCTGACCGACCACATCGATCTGCACGAGTGGATCACGATGTCGCTCACCCGCGCGGTGGACGCCGTCAACGGCAAGCTGCAGTCAGGGCTCTGGTTCCTCGCGACGACGGGGTCTGCTGCGCCGTTCGTTGGCCTCTTCGGTACGGTGTGGGGCATCTATCACGCCCTCATCGCGATCAGCATCGCCGGCCAGGCGAGCATCGACAAGGTGGCGGGTCCCGTCGGTGAGGCGCTCATCATGACGGCCATCGGCCTCTTCGTCGCGGTGCCGGCGGTCATGGGTTACAACTGGCTGCTCCGCCGCAACAAGGCCCTGCAGGACGGTCTGAAGGCCTTCACCGGTGATCTGCACGCGTTTCTCGTCGGCGGCGCCCGTATCGCCAGTGACGGCGCCCGTGCGGCTGCACCGGCTGCGCCCCGCAAGTAACCAGTCGCCTTTTCAAGGTAACCGCGCATGTCCATGAATGTTCCGTCGGGCGCCGACGAAGGCGAAGCGAAGGCGATGTCGGACATCAACACCACGCCCCTCGTGGACGTGATGCTGGTGCTTCTCATCATCTTCCTGATCACCATCCCGGTGATCACGAAGACGGTGCCGGTCGAGCTGCCCAAGGCGACCAACATCGCCACGCAGACGAAGCCGGAGAACATCACGATCGCGATCGACAAGAACGGCGACATCTACTGGAACAACGGCAAGGTCCGTGATCTTCATGCCCTGCTTGAGTTCGTGAAGGCGGCGGCGGTGCAGGAACCCCAGCCCGAAATCCACATCCGCGGGGATCGCAACGCGCGCTACGAAGCGGTGGGGCGCGTGCTCTACACGATCCAGCGTGGTGGGGTGGTCAAGGTCGGGTTCATCACCGAGCCCGATCGCGGCGTGCGCTGAGGAGAGATCAACCATGTCAATGAGTGTGGGCAGCGACAGCGGCGACGATGAAATGATGGTGGAGATGAACACCACCCCGCTGATCGACGTCATGCTGGTGCTGCTGATCATGTTCATCATCACGATTCCCGTGATGACTCACGCGGTGAAACTCGACATGCCGCGGGATACGCACGCGCCTCCGCCGCCCGTGCCGCCCGAAGTGGTCGACATCGAGATCGACTTCGACGGCACGATCGTCTGGAACGGCACGGTAGTGCCAAACCTCGAGACGCTCGAGAGCTATTTCCGGCAGGAGTCGCAGAAAGACCCGCAGCCGGAGCTGCACCTGCGCCCCGATGCCCGCGCCCGTTATGACGTCGTGGCGAAAGTGCTCGCGGCGGCCCAGCACAATCGCATGCAGAAGATCGGTTTCGTCAACACGGCGGATTTCCGCGACGAATGAGGCGTGCGGGCCGCACGCGGCCGTCATTCATCGCCCGTTCATCCGTCCCATGAGAACGTGACCCCGGGGCCCATGCCCGGGATCGCGTATTTGGACCAGAGGACAACATCAGCATGAGAAAGACACTGAGTCTCGCTCCGGTATTTGCGATGGCGCTGCTGGCCGTCGGTTCGTTCACGCTTTCCGGTGTGGCGCTGGCGGCCGATGCCAAGGGGCCCACGGTGAGCAAGGCGCTCGCCAAGCCGCTCAAGGCGGCGCAGGAGGCGTTTGCCAAAAAGGACTGGAAGGGCGCGCTCGCGAAGCTCGATGAAGCCGACGCGGTCTCGGGCAAGACGCCTTACGACCTGCACCTCATTGCCGAGATGCGCGGCTTCGCCTATGTGCGCACCGGCAACTACGCCGAGGCGGCGAAGAATCTCGAGGCGGGGCTCAATTCGGGCTTCCTCGCGCAGGAGGATATTCCGACCCGTGTGCGCGCGCTGTCGCAGATCGCGTACCAGACGAAGAACTATGCCAAGGCGATCGAGTACGGCAACCGCGCGATCAAGGGCGGGTTCGCGGATGCCGATATCTACACCCTCGTCGGCCAGGCGTATTACGTCCAGGGCGACTACAAAGGCACGCTCAAGTTCATGGACAACTACGTGGACAGCCAGGTGCGCCGCGGCGAAACGCCAAAGAAGCAATCGCTCGAGCTGATCCTCTCCTCGTGCGTGAAAATCAAGGACGACGCCTGCACGACGGGCGCCCTCGAGCGCCTCGTCAAGTACTACCCGACGCCCGAGTACTGGCAGAACATCATGTATTCGCTGTTCCGGCAGGACACCGACGACAAGGTGCTGCTCAACACCTTCCGCCTCGCGGCCGATGTCGATGCGCTGAAGCGCGGCGAGGAATACACGGAGATGGCGCAACTCGCGATCGAGCAAGGCTCGCCGGGCGAGGCGGTGAGCACGCTCGAGAAGGCGTTTGCAAAGAACGTGTTCACCGAGCAGCGCGACAAGGACAAGAACCAGCGCCTGCTCGAGGCAGCGAAGAAGTCGGCGGCCTCCGACCAGGCGGCGCTCGGATCGCTCGAAACGGAGGCTGCAAAGGCCAAGACGGGCGGTGCGGATATCGGCCTCGGCAAGGGCTATCTGAGCTACGGCCAGTACGACAAGGCAGCCGTCGCCCTGCAGCGCGGCCTCGGCAAGGGCGGTCTGTCGGACAAGGCGGAAGTCCAGTTGCTGCTCGGAATCGCGCAGCTGAAGAGCGGCAAGAAGGACGACGCGATCAAGTCGTTCAACAGCCTGAAGGACGATGCCAAGTACGGTCGCCTCGCGGGGCTCTGGGCACTGCACGCGCGGAGCTAGAGACAGCCGGTGGGGCGACCCACCGGCCGTTTTGTTTGTGGCAGCAATGCTGCCAAACTACCCGCCATCGGAGTGATCCAGGGGCGAATGGCGGATGCCGAGCAAGGTACCTGAAGGTGAGACGCGGGGCTGGATCGTTGCGATCGGCGGCGCGGAGAACAAGGAAAATGACCGGCGCATCCTGGCGCGCTTCGTCGAGGTTTCAGGTGGGGGCGACGCCGATATCGTCGTGATTCCGACCGCGAGCCGGCTGCACGAGACCGGCCCCCGTTACGAGCAACTGTTCCGTGAACTGGGCGCCGCGCGCGTCTCGGTCATGGATTTCGACACACGGCGCGATTGCCACGAGGCCGGGCGGCTCCAGCGGCTCGAAGAGGCGAGCGGAGTCTTCTTCACGGGCGGCAACCAGCTGCGGCTGACGACCCTGCTCGGCGGCACGCCCGTGGCGAAGGTGATCCGGGCCCGCAACGCACACGGGGTTACGGTCGGCGGTACCAGCGCGGGCGCAAGCATCCTGTCCGAGCACATGATCGCCTTCGGGGATGATGGCGCCTCGGCGATCTCGGGCAGCGTGCGCCTCGCACCGGGACTCGGCCTCACCAACCGCTTCGTGATCGACCAGCACTTTCGCCAGCGCGACCGACTCGGGCGACTGCTCACCGCACTCGCCTACAATCCCTTCGCGGTCGGCATCGGCCTCGACGAGGACACGGCCGCCTTCATCGGCCCGGACAATACCGTCGAGGTCGAGGGCAGTGGGGCGGTCACCGTGGTCGATGCGGCTGAAGTCAGCTTCTCCTCGATGGATCTGGCAGACGAGGGCCAGCCGATCTGCATGCTCGGCCTCAAGCTGCATCTCCTCGTGGCCGGGGCGACCTTCAACCTGCATACGCGCATCGCGTCGGCGGGCAGTCTGCGGGTGCGCAGGGAGTAACCGGGGTGCGCGTCCTCGACCGTTCGGTCTACGTCGGTCCCTCGCACTACGCGCGCTTTCCCGTCATTCGTCTCGAGCTCGATCTCGGCGCCCTCGAGGCTTGGCCGACCGGCCGGCTGGGCGCAGGTTTCATCGATGCCCTCGCAGAGGCGCTGCCGGGCCTCGCGGAGCACGGCTGCTCCTACCGTGAACCGGGCGGCTTCTTTCGGCGCATGCGCGAGGGCGAGGGCACCTGGCTCGGGCATGTGCTCGAACATGTCGCGATCGAGCTGCAGAACGTCGCAGGCGAAGACGTCACTTTCGGCAAGACCCGCAGCATCGACGGTCGGCCGGGTGTCTACACGGTGGTTTACGAGTTTGCGCAGCGCGACGAAGGTGTCGCGGCTGGCGAGCTCGGGCTGCGATTGCTCGCGTCGCTGCTGCCGACGCCATTGCGCGAAGCCGGCATCGTGCCGGAGGGGTGGTCCTGGCCCGCCGCGCGAGACGAATTCATCCGCTTCGCGCAGCGCCGTGCCCTCGGACCCTCGACGGCTGCGCTCGTCCGTGCAGCAGAGTCACGCGGCATTCCCTGGCTGCGGCTCAATGATCAGTCGCTGGTGCAGCTGGGACACGGCAAGTATCAGCAGCGTATCCAGGCCACCGTCACCGGGCGCACGCCGCATATCGCGGTCGAGCTCGCAAGTGACAAGGACGAGACGAACCGCATCCTTGCCTCGCTCGGCCTGCCAGTGCCGCGGCAGGAACTCGTGCATTCGGCCGAACAGGCCGTGCGCGCGGCCCGTCGCATTGGCCTTCCCGTCGTCACGAAGCCCTACAACGGCAATCACGGGCGCGGCATCTCGATTCGTCTCACGAAAGATGAGGAGGTGGCGACAGGTTTTGCGGTGGCGCGCGAGCATTCGCGCTCGGTCATCGTCGAGACTTTTCTCGAGGGTGATGACCATCGCCTGCTGGTTGTGAACGGCGAACTGGTCGCTGCGACCCGCCGCACGCCGGGACATGTGGTCGGCGACGGGGCGCACACGATCACGGAGCTGATCGACATCGTGAACCGCGATCCGCGCCGCGGCGTGGGTCACGAGAAAGTGCTGACCCGGATCGAACTCGACGGCCAGGCCGTGCAGATGCTCGATCGCGCAGGCCTCTCCGCGGAGTCGGTACCGGATGCGGGTCGTGTTGTATTCCTGCGATCGACGGCGAATCTCTCGACGGGCGGCACGGCGACCGACGTGACCGATATCATTCACCCGGACAATCGCGACATGGCCGTGCGTGCGGTACGCGCCATCGGTCTCGATGTCGGGGGCGTCGATTTCCTGTCGACCAACATTGCGGAGAGCTATCGCGGCATCGGCGGGGGAATCTGCGAGGTTAACGCCGCGCCGGGCTTTCGCATGCATGTGGCGCCAAGCGAAGGCACGTCGCGCGACGCGGCGGGGCCGGTGATCGACATGCTCTTCCCGCCGGGCACGCCCTCCCGCGTTCCCATCGCGGCGATCACCGGCACAAACGGCAAGACGACGACCGCGCGCATGCTCGCGCATGTCGCGAAGATGGCGGGCTTCACGCCGGGGCTCACGACGACGGACGGCGTGTACATCGACGGCCAGCGCACGGTGCAGGGTGACATGACCGGGCCGGTGTCGGCGCGCATGGTGCTCGCCGATCCGCAGATCGATGTCGCGGTGCTCGAAACGGCCCGCGGAGGCCTGTTGCGCGCGGGCATGGGCGTGCAGGAGGTCAATGTCGGGGCCGTCCTGAACGTACAGTCCGACCACCTGGGCCTCAAGGGCATCGACACACTCGAACAGCTCGCGGAGATCAAGCGTGTCGTGGTCGAAGTTGCGACGGACTGCGCAGTGCTGAACGCCGACGATCCGTTGACGCTCAGGATGTCCGGTTACACCGATGCCGCGAGCATCTGTTACGTGACGATGACGCCGCAGCACCAACTCGTGCGTGAGCACGTGCGCGCCGGTGGGCGCGCCTGCGCGCTCGAGGCGGGGGTCAACGGCCAGATGATCACGCTGTACGACAAGGGCGGCCACATGCCGCTCCTCTGGACGCATCTCATTCCGGCCACGCTCGAGGGGCGCGCGACCCACAATGTGCAGAACGCGATGTTCGCGGCGGCGCTCGCGTTCTCGCTCGGCATCAAGCTCGATGCCATCCGTCAGGGATTGCGAACCTTCGATACCACTTTCTACCAGGCGCCGGGGCGCATGAACGTCTTCGACGAGCACCCGTTCAAGGTGCTGTTCGACTACGGCCATAACGCGCACGCGGTCGGGGTCATGGCGGATCTCGCGCAGCGGCTCGATGTGAAGGGTCGGCGCATTGTCGTGATGGCAGGCCCGGGCGATCGGCGCGATGAGGACCTGAAAGCCATTGCGCTCGCAGTGGCCGGCCGGTTTGATCACTACATCTGCCGCCGCGACGACCAGTTGCGCGATCGCGCGCCGGAAGAGGTGCCGCGGCTGCTCGCGCAGACGCTGCGCGAGGCGGGTGTGTCAGGCTCCCGCATTGAAATCATTCCGGATGAGCGCGAGGCCATCGATGCGGCACTGCGCATGGGTGATGCGGGTGATCTGCTGCTCGTGTTCGCCGATCACCTGACACGCTCGTGGAAGCAGATCATCAAGTTCCGTCCGGCGGGCAGCAGTACGGAGCTGACCGCCCCGGGAGCGCTATCACTTGCGCCTGCGGTGTCGCTCGCGGAACGGCCGCCCGAAGCATCCGTGCTGTCTCTCGAGGGCCTCATCCGCGACGAGCGGGGCATTCGTTTCGCGCCCGGGGGAGAGGACTGATCGAGACGACCGACCTGCCTTACGAGCACTCGCGGCGTCTCACGGGCAGCAATCTCCACTTCGACGCGCCGGGCGCCGTGCTTGAGGTCGTCGGCGTTGCAGCAGACGACGCGCTCCTCGCCGACTGGTCGGCGCGCGTGGAGCGGGGACGCGCGCGCATCGGGTGGATGCCGTCTTTGGCACCGCGATATGCCGGCCGAACATCACGCACACCTGTTTCAGCCCGGCGACATCGCGCCGGGGCGTCGCTCGCGCTCGCGGCGCCGATCGACCAGTTGTATACCGCCACCGAACTCAACGAATGGGCGTTGGCTGCTGCCTTGTACGCGCGTGATCCGACCCGTTGGGCGGGGCTCGAGGCAGCCATGGTGCGTGCAGCGCTCGAGTCGACAGCCCCGCCGGCACTGCCACCGGTACTCGACGAGGCAAGCGCGCTCGATCGTCTGGCCCGGCTCGCAACTCTGGAGGCACGGCCGCAGCTGCGGGCGAGGATCGAGCAGGCCGCATCGATCGGCCTCGGATGGATGTTCGATGATGAAGGCCTGTCGATCGGCGAGGGTGCAGGGCACGCGAGCTTTTCTGTCGATGGCCTGTCGGATCCCGAAGCCGTGCCCTGGGCCAGTCTGCGCAACGTGCCTGCGGCGCTGGTCACCGGCTCGAACGGCAAGACCACCACGGTACGCCTGCTGGCAGCCTGCGCGCGGGCGCACGGGCTGCGGACAGGCTACAACTGCACCGACGGCGTGTTTCTCGACGGCGAGCTGCTCGCCAGCGGGGATTTCTCGGGGCCGATGGGGGCGCGCACGGTGCTGCGCGACTCGCGTGTGCAAGCCGCGGTCATCGAAGCGGCCCGCGGCGGCCTCTTGCGCCGCGGGAGCGCCACGAACCGCGCCGATGTGGCCGTGGTCACCAACCTGAGCCTCGATCACATGGGCGCCTACGGCATCGACGATCTCGATGCCATGGCCGCAGTGAAGCTCATCGTCACGAACCTCGTGGGACCGGGCGGGCTCGTCGTGCTGAATGCCGACGATCCGGTCCTCGTGCGCCATGTCGCGCAGGTCGAGGCGCCGACGGGCTGGTTCGCGCTCGATGTCGACGCGCCCTGGCTGCGGGCGGCTCGCGCGGCTGGCGCACCGACCTGCGGCGTGCGCAACGGCAGGCTCGTGCTGACGCAAGCCGGCGCGACGCACGATCTCGGCGCGATCGTCTCGATGCCGCTCACGATCGAAGGCAGCGCCACCTACAACGTCGCGAACCTCGCCGGTGCGGCGCTCGCGGCGATGGCGCTCAGCCTATCGCCAGCCGCCATCCGCGAGGTGTTCGCGCGGTTCGGCGACAGCGCTGCCGACAACCCCGGCCGGCTGATGCGATTCGATCTGGGTGGCCTGAAGGTGATCGTTGATTACGCGCACAATCCGGAGGGGCTCCGCGGTGCGCTGGTCGTTGCGCGCAAGCTCGCCGCGCACGGCCGACTGCTGCTGCTCCTCGGGCAGGCGGGCGATCGGGGCGATGCCGACATTGCGGCGCTGGGCGAAGTCGCCGCGCGCTCGCAGCCCGATCTCGTGGTGATCAAGGAAATGAAGGACTACTTGCGCGGCCGGGTGGCCGGTGAGGTGCCGGGAATCCTGCGTCGCGCACTGCTGGGCCACGGGCTCACGGCAGGGCAGCTACTCGAGCAGGACTCGGAAATTGCGGCAGCGCGTGCCGCGCTTTCTGCGGCGCGGGCGGGCGACGCCGTGTTGCTGCCTGTCCATGGCGTTGCAGCGAGGGGCGAAGTGCTGGCTTTGATCGAGCGGCTGCGAAGCGCGGCCTGGCAGGCGGGGACTGGGCTGCCGGAGTGAGCGGATGGGCGCGGGGCGGCGCCCGCCACACGCTTCGCCAAGTGCAGTAAACAATAACCATTTATTAATAATGTACTTGGATTAACAGGCGCCAGGGATTGCGCTGCGCCAGCGATTAATATGGTAACGTTAATTGTCGACACACTGGCGATATCGAGGAGAGTGCGCGCGATGGATGCAGTGAGACGTCTGGTGGACAGCCGCCCCGATTTCTTCGCGAACCGCCCGGCGCAGCTGGAGCGGGCGATTCCGGTCCGCGACTTTCTCTGGCAGTCGAGCGGCCTCTCGAATGCCTACATGCTGGTGACGCCGGCGGGCCGGATCATCATCAACACGGGCATGGGCTTCGAGGCGCTGACACACAAGCGCCTGTTCGATGCCGAGTGTGCGGGGCCTACCCCGTACATTGTGCTTACGCAGGGACACGTCGATCATGTCGGCGGTGTGGCGCTCTTCCGGGAGCCGGCCACGCAGGTGATCGCGCAACGCGACCTGCCGTTCTGTCAGCGCGACGATCAGCGCATCAAGCAGGTGCGTGAATCACAGGCTGGCATCTGGTTTGCCGAAGCGCTGGCGGCCGCGGCCGCGGCCCGGCCCCAGGCTGCCTCTGCTGCCTCTGCGCCCGCTGTACCGCCCCTGCAAGACATGCCAGTCGCTGACGTGAGTTTCGACGACGCTTACGCCTTCGAGCTCGGCGGGCTGCGCGTCGAGCTGTACGCCGTGCCGGGTGGCGAGACGATCGATAGCTGCGTGGTGTGGCTGCCGCAACACCGTATTCTCTTTTCCGGCAACCTGTTCGGGCCGCTGTTTCCGCACTTCCCGAACTTCAACACCATCCGCGGCGACCGCTATCGTTTCGCCGAGCCTTACCTGGAATCCCTGCGGCGCGTGCGGGCGCTCGAACCGGAGCTGCTGGTCACCGGACACTTCGAGCCTGTCGAAGGTCGCGAGCTCATTCGCGCCTGCCTCGATCGGCTCGAGGGGGCGGTCGACCATGTGCACGGCCGCACGCTCGCTGGCATGAATGCGGGCAAGGACATCTGGACGCTCATGCGCGAGGTACAGTTGCCGCCCGAGCTTTACGTGGGCCAGGGCTACGGCAAGGTCAGCTGGGCGGTGCGCACGATCTGGGAGCAATACATGGGCTGGTTCAAGGCACAGGCCACAAGCGAGCTCTACGCGACGCAGCCGCGCGACGTCCACGCCGATCTCGTCGCGCTCGCGGGGCTTGCGGCGGTGGTGGCGCGCGGGCACGCAAAGCTCGCGGGCGGCGATCCGGAAGGGGCGACGCTCCTCGCCGAGGCGGCGCTCGCCCACGAGCCACGTGATCGCGGTGCGCTCGGGCTCGGGCTGGCAGCCCATCGGGCGCTGCTCGAGCGCTCGGGTGGCGGCAATTTCTGGGAGACGGGCTGGTTGCGTACGCAGATTCGCCGACTCGAAAAGGAGATCGGGGCGTGAGCAACTGGACGAATCCCCGCTATGACTATCGCGGTGCGCAGGTGCTGGTGACCGGCGCGACTTCCGGAATTGGCGCCGGAATTGCCGCGGCCTACCGCGATGCAGGCGCCGAGGTGACGGTCACCGGCACGCGCGCGGCCGCCGCCGAGTACGAAGGTGACCTTTCAGGTTACCGCTACCTGCAGCTACGGCTCGAGGACGACGCGGGCATCGAACGGGTGGCTGCTGAGTTGCGGGGTCTCGACATCCTCGTGAACAATGCGGGCGGCAACTTTGCGGCACAGAACGAATACGAACCGGATATCTTCGAGCGCGCAGTGCGCGTCAATCTCCTGAGCGCCTACCGCATGGCACATGCCTGCCGTCCGAAGCTCGCCGCAAGCCAGATTCCAGGAGGCGCCAGCGTGATTGGCATTGCCTCGATGACGTCCTACTTCGGTGTCGAGGTCGTGCCGGGATACGGAGCGGCAAAAGGCGGGCTGGTGCAGCTCACCAAGACATTGGCGATCGCCTGGGCGAAGGAGCGCATCCGGGTGAACGCCGTGGCTGCGGGGCTCATCCGGAGCCGCATGACCGAGTACTTTCTGGCGACGCCGGACAGTGAGCTTTCGCGCCAGCGCACGCCGCTGCAGCGCTTCGGCACGCCGGCGGAAGTGGCCGGCGCGGTGCTGTTCCTGACGAGTGAGGCGGCGGGTTTCGTCACCGGGCAGACACTGCCGGTGGACGGCGGCTTCAGCGTGATGGGCTGACATGCGGGCGCTGGCATCGGCGCCGACGCGGCGCAGCCTCGAGACCCGCGCACGTCTCATTGCAGTCGCCGGGCAGCTGTTCGCCGAGCGCAGCATCGAGGGCGTCTCGCTGAACGAAATAAGCAAAGCGGCGGGGCAGCGCAACAGCAATGCCTGCCAGTATCATTTCGGAAACAAGCAGGGACTCCTGCAGGCAATTCTCGACAAGCACGTGCCCGGCATCGCCGCCGAGCGCGAGGCGCTGCTCGCCGCGCTCGGGCAGCCGGGTCGCAGGCCGGCGCCGCGCGCGCTGGTGCAGGCCTTCGTGCGGCCCGTGGCGGCGAAATTGCGCGACCCGGATGGTGGCCCGGAGTTCATCCGCATCAACGCGCAGCTCATCGCACTGCACGCGCTCTCGGTGCAGGGCATGCCTGCCTCGCCGCTGCGCCTCGCGCGCGCCGACCGCTTCACCCGGGCGCTGCGCCGGGTGCTGCGCGCGAGAAGAGTGCCCGAGCGCCTCGTGCAGCAGCGCCTGCTGCTCGCGGCGGTGCTCGTGTTTCACGGTCTCGACGATCACTCGCGTATGCTGGAGGCG
>DAORVK010000005.1:0-36252 GCA_035433705.1 Steroidobacteraceae bacterium | reverse complement strand
CGGCGGCTCGAGGTCGAGGTCGTAGCAGCTGATCTGGCTGAGCTCGATGCAGTGGATCGGGTGGTGGCAGCGGTCGGTGACCGCAATCTCGGGCTCCTCGTGAGCAACGCGGGCTTTGGCCTCAAGGGCGGCTTCGCCGGCATGGAGCGGGCGCGTCTGGAGGCGATGTTCAATGTGAATGCGCGCGCGCCGATGCTGCTCGCACATGCGCTTCTGCCGCGCCTGCAGGCGCGCGCGAGTGGCGGCATCATCTTCACCGGCTCGGTGGAAGGCGAGGCGCCGTATCCCTTTTCAGCCGTCTATGCGGCGACCAAGGCGTTCGTGCATGGTCTCGGCATGAGTCTCTACGGCGAGCTCGCAGGCACCGGCGTCGATGTGCTGGTGCTCGCCCCCGGGGCGACCGACACCGACGCGATCACGTTGCAGGGCTTCAAGCGCGAACTCATGCCCGGCCTTATGCCGCCGGCCGAGGTGGCGAAGCAGGCGCTGCGTCAGCTCGGCAAAGTGCCGCTGCACGTGCCGGGGGCGGAGAACCGCAAGTACGTGAGCATGCTGCGGCGCATGCCGCGCGAGAAGCTCATCGCCTTTACGGCACAGGCCATGTCGGCGGCGATCGCTGCCAGCGCTCGAAGCTGAGTGTGGCCAGGGCCATTCACATCGACGATCTGGCCGCACCGCGCCTGAGCGAGGTGCAGGCGGGGGCGCTCGCCTGGGGCGAGTCCGTCGCCGTCGATTTCAGCGAGCAGGCAATACTCGATGCTGCGCGCCAGCGCACGGGGCTGACGGACTTCGGCCCGGAGGACTTCCGCGAGCGGTTGCGGGTGCTGCGCGAGGCGTGGGACGGCGATCCCGAAATCACCCGCTTTCATCGCACCGTGCTGCACGGCTACCTGGTGCGCTACGCGAGCAATCGGGCGCTGATCCACGACACGCTGCGGCGCCACCCGGAAATACTCGGGGAGCGCATCGAGCGGCCGGTGATCGTGGTGGGACTGCCGCGCTCGGGCACGACTCACATGGTGAATCTGCTCGCCGCGGATCGGCGCCTGCATTCATTGCCGCTGTGGGAATCCTACGAGCCCGTGCCACTGCCTGGAGAGCCCGCGCCGGGCGATGCGACCGATCCGCGTTTCAGGCGCTGCGCCGAGGCCTGGATCGGCATGCAGCAGGTCACGCCACTCATCGCAGCCATGCACCCGATGAACCCCGAGCACATTCACGAAGAGCTCGAGCTCATGGGGCCGGATTTCGCCTCCTACAACTTCGAGTGGTTGGGCCTCACGCCACAGTGGCGCGATCACTACCTTGCGCACGACCAGACGCCGCACTACGCCTACCTGGCAAACGTACTGCGCCTGCTGCAGTGGCGACGAGGTCAGCGGAAGCGCTGGGTACTGAAGTGCCCACAACATCTCGAGCAGCTCCCGGCGCTCATGCGGACTTTCCCCGACGCGACCGTCGTGTTCACGCACCGCGACCCGGTGGCCGTGATCCAGTCCACGGTCACCATGCAAGCCTATACGCAGCGCATGAACCGGCGACACGTCGCACTGCGGGCGCTCATCGATTACTGGACCGATCGCATCGAGCACCTGCTGCGCGCCTGTGTGCGGGATCGCGGCCTCGTGCCCGCAGAGCGCAGCTTCGATTCGTCCTTTCACGTCTTCATGGCCGATCAGCTGGGCACCCTGGAGCAGGTCTATGCCAGGGCAGGGCTCGAACTCGATGCGACTGCACGTGCGCAGCTCGAGAGCTACATTGCCGATCATCCACGCGGCAGGGAAGGGCAGATCATCTACAATCTGCAGCGGGATTTCGGCGTCGATCCCGGGGAGATGCGCGAGCGCTTCCGCTTCTACTTCGAGCGTTTTCCCGTGAAGGCCGAGGTGCGCTGACGGGCCTCAGGCCTGCGCGAAGCGCCCGCGGCCGCAAAAGCGGTCGATCGCTTCGGCATCGGCCTTCCCGAAGGCATCGATGTCGAGCGGCAGAAACCTTTTCTCCGCCTCGAGGCCGCGCTGCACGGCCGGCCGGGCAGCGATCGCCGCGAACCACCGTTGCAGGCTCGGGTAGTGCGAGAGCGCCTCGTCGGGCGTGGCGGCAAGCCAGGGAAAATATGCGAGGGCCGTGCGGATCCAGGGAAAAGTCGCGACATCGGCAATTGAATACTCCGCGCCGCCGAGAAAGGCCGAGGCGGCGAGCCGTTGTTCGAGCACCTTGAACAACCGTCTGACTTCGCTCGTGTAGCGTTCGCGCCCGTAGTCGTTGCCCGGCGGAGCGAAGCGCTGAAAATGCGAACACTGGCCGAACATCGGGCCAACGGAGGCGATCTGCACCATGAGCCACTGCTCGACGATCGATCGCGCGGCCGGTTCCGTCGGCAGGAGGCGCCCTGTCTTGTTTGCCAGATACAAGAGGATCGCGCCGCTTTCGAACACGTTGAACGGCCCACCACCCGGTCCCTGTTCATCGACGATCACCGGCACCTTGTTGTTCGGGCTGATGCGCAGGAAGGTGGGAGCGTACTGCTCGCCTGCGGCCACGTTCACATGACGTGCGCGGTAGGGCAGGCCGACCTCTTCGAGCATGATGATCACTTTGGAGACATTGGGGCTGCTCATGCCGTAGACGTCGATCATCGCTGCCTCGTGCGCTCGCGCGGGTCCGTGTGCCTGGGTGGCCACTCTACTGTTCGCCTGGTGACAGGCCAAGCGCACGCATGGATCTCGAAACGCTGATCGCCGAACGTGACATCGGTCGCGCCATCCACCGGTTCGCCCGCGCGATGGACGAGCGTGACTGGGCGGCCCTCGACACCGTGCTTCTCGAGGACGCAACCGCCGATCTGGGGATGGGACCTGTGAGGGGACGGGGCGCGAACGTGGCCTTCATTCGCGCTCGACGAGTTCGATCCACTCTCCCGCGGGCCCGATGCACACCGCGGTCCTGCGCCCATGATAGGGCGCCTGCGGCAGCGTGCGCGGCGCGGCGATCCAGCTGAGGGCAGGGTCGTCCGGCAGTCGATCCACGATGAACGTGACCATCGCGATCCCGGATGGCAGCTCGTCTGGCGCCGCCGTGCGCTCGAGCGTGCCGGGGGGCATCGTGTCGGCCTCGATGTAGCACTGACCCTTGAGCGCCAGCGCGGCAAGCGGATGCCGCGTGTCGGGAGGTAGTCCGTGTGCCGCGGAGAGGACGGTGATCACGGACGGCACGGCTGCGGCGGGTGGGACGCCGAAGTGCCGCGAGTAAAAAGTGCTGATGGCCTCGCAGGAAGGTCCGCCCAGAACCACGATGAAAACCCGATCGATGAAATGCTTCGCCTCGGGCACGTCGAACGCGGCGACTTTCTCCTTGAACGACGTGAGATAGACACCCTCGTTCGCTGGACCGATCGCCTGCATCGCGCGGATCTTGTCGCTGATCGACAGGTCGGCGGGTGCGCCGATCACGCGAAAGGGTGAATCGGCGACGCGCGCGGCGGCCTGGTCGGTGTCCTGCACCATGAGTTCCGCGGCATTCCAGCCCATGTGGCGAAAGGGGCGGTAATCGGGGTCTGCCCTGCTTTCCACAAAGCGCACCCAGGTCTGGCCCTCGCCACCCGGCAGCATCAGCGCGTAGCGTTGGCCGGCCAGTCCCGGACGGCCGAACTGCGCAGCCATCGCGGGCGTTACACGATCGTGATCGGTCAGCTCGTAGCCGAGATAGAGCCGCCAGGCATCGATCGTCGACTGCAATTCGGGGGTCGCAATGGTGACCGCTGCAATGGGTCCGAGCTGTGTCATTCCAGACCGGCGAGATAGCGACGTGCGGTGGCGAGGTCGATGACTTCAGCGTACTTCGCCTGCAGGTCGAAGAGGTTCGCTTCGTGCGGCGCTGGCGCGCGATCGCCAACCGCGTCGCGCACCACCGCCGGCACGAACCCGTGCTGGCAGCAGTCGACCGCGCTCGCGCGCACGCAGCCGCTCGTCGAAACACCCGCAATCAGTACGGTATCCACCCCGAGCGTGGTCAGGGTCGATGCGAGCGAAGTGCCGAAGAAGGCGCTCGCGTACTGCTTCGCAATCACCGTTTCGCCCATGATCGGCTCGAGGCCCGGCGCAAACGCGGCGAGCTCGGGGTGTGCGCCCGCCTCGAAGCAGGCGAGAGCCGGTATCTTGCGAAAGAAGATTCCGCCGTCGCGACCGCCTCGTTGATAAGTAACGTGGGTGTGTATCACGGGGATACGCGCTTCGCGGGCGGCAGCCAGCAAAGCGACGGCGCCGTCGCGCGCGGCTTCGACGCCGGCGTAGAGCGGTGAGCCCGGCACGAGATAGGCCTGCACGAAATCGATGACGAGCAGTGCAGGGCGCCGGCCGAACGCGAGGGACTGGCCGAAGCCGCCGCGAGCGTAGTTATCGTCGAGCGACTCTGCCACGGGGCTCAGATCACTTTGCGGGCAGCGAGGCTGTCGAAGCGCTCGCGCGTCATGCCGAGCAACCCGAGATACACTTCTTCGTTGTGCTGGCCCATTGCGGGCGCGGGAGCGCGAATGCCGCCCGGCGTCTCGGACAGCTTGGGCGCGACGTTCTGCATCCGCAGCTCGCCGAAATCGGGGTGCTGTGTCTTCACGATCGCCTGCCGCGCCTTGAAATGCGGGTCCTCGAGCATCTCGGGAGCGCGGTAGATGAGACCCGCGGGCACGCCGGATTTCTCCATGGCGGCAAGCACCTCATCCCGCGTGAGAGACGCGGTCCAGCGGCCGATCAGCTCATCGAGCTCGGCCTGGTGGACGCCGCGCGCGGAATGCGTTGCATACTTCGGGTCCTGCGCGAGCCCTGGCTGGCCCATCGCTTCGGCGAGACGGCCGAACACCGTGTCCTGGTTCGCCGCAATCAGCACGAGCTGCCCGTCGCGCGCAGGGTAGATGTTCGAAGGCGCCACGTTCGGCAGGATGGCCCCGGTGCGCTCGCGGATGTAGCCCGTCTTGTCGAATTCGGTGACGAGCGACTCCATCATGTTGAGCACCGATTCGTAGATCGCCGAGTCGACGACCTGGCCGCGTCCGGTCTTCTCGCGATAATGCAGCGCCGAGAGCGCGCCGACACTCGCAAAGGTGGCGGCAAGCGAGTCGCCGATGCTGATACCCATGCGGGAAGGTGGTGTCGAAGGGTCGCCGCAGACATAGCGCAGGCCGCCCATCGCTTCGCCGATCGCGCCGAAGCCCGCCTGCTTCGCATACGGGCCGGTCTGGCCGAATCCCGATACGCGAATCATGATGAGCCGCGGATTCACCTTCGCGAGTTCCTCGTAGCCGCAGCCCCACTTCTCGAGGGTTCCGGGGCGGAAATTCTCGAGCAGGAAGTCAGCATTCGTGACCAACTCCCTGAGAATACTCTGGCCTTCTGCCTGGCGCATGTCGAGTGTGACGGCCTTCTTGTTGCGGCCGACGACGGGCCACCACAGCGACTTGCCGTGTGCCTTCTCGCGGCCCCATACCCGCATCGGATCGCCCTGTCCGGGCGGCTCGATCTTGATGATCTCGGCGCCCATGTCGCCGAGGATCTGGCCGCAGAAGGGGCCCGCGAGCAGCGTGCCCATCTCGATCACGCGCAGGTCTGAAAGCGGGCCGTTCTTGAAGGGAGCTTGTAGTGCGGACATGCAACTCTCTCGCAGGCTCAGGGGTCTCAATGGTGCGGTCAGGGTAGAATCGAAGCACGTATCGTCGGAATTATGGAATAGGCACTGATGCGTAGCATCGAAATCGTCGAAGTCGGACCGCGTGATGGGCTACAGAGCGAGCCGGGTGTGATGCCCACGGCGGCCAAGCTCGAGTTCATCGAGCGGTTGATCGCCGCGGGCGTACGCAGGCTCGAGGTGGCGAGCTTCGTGAACCCGAAGCGGGTGCCGCAGATGGCCGATGCCGAGCAGGTCCTTGCGGGCCTCACGAAGCGCCCGGACGTGCGCTATGTCGGGCTCGTCCTCAATCGCAAGGGATTCGACCGTGCGCTCGCAGCCGGTTGCACCGAGGTCGGCATGGCGGTCGTTGCGAGCGACACCTTCAACCGCCGCAATCAGGGGGTCAGCACCGACGAGTCGATCACCGCCTGGCTCGATATCGCCAAGGCCGCGCACAGCGCCGGCATTCGCGCCCAGGTGACTGTGTCTGCGGCGTTCGGTTGTCCATTCGAGGGCGAGATGCCGGCAGCGCGGGTGGTCGAGGTGGCGCGCCGCTGCGCCGAGGCCGAGCCTTTCGAGATTGCACTCGCCGATACCATTGGCGTCGGCGTGCCAGCGCAGGTCACTGAACTCGTGCCTGCCGTACGCGCTGTCATTCCGGGCACAACTCGCCTGCGCGCGCATTTCCACAATACCCGCAACACGGGCCTCGCGAATGCTTACGCGGCGGTGCAGGCCGGCGTCACGACACTCGATGCCAGCGCCGGAGGCATAGGGGGCTGCCCGTTCGCGCCCGCCGCCACCGGCAACATTCCGACCGAAGACCTCGTCTACATGCTCAAGCGCAGCGGCTTCGAAACCGGCATCGACCTCGATGCGCTGATCGCCACCGGCAAGTGGCTACAGGAGACACTCGGCCGCCCGGTGCCAGGCATGCTCGTGAAAGCCGGAAATTTCCCGCGTCCGCAGGCTTCACAGGCTGTGTGACCGCGTCGCGGGGCGACGGCTTCATGTAGGTGTTCCCCGCATTGCGGACCCAAAGGCGAGGTACCAAACTCGGGTCGCAGCGCGTTCGCGCACCGACCATTCAGGAGTACACATGGCATATCGATTGGGTGTGGACGTCGGTGGCACTTTCACCGACCTGCTGCTCGTCCACGAGAAATCCGGCAAGACATGGTCCGCGAAGGTGCCGAGCACACCTGCCGACCAGTCGGTCGGCGTCGTGAATGGCATGATGCGCGTGTGCGAGTACGCGGGGATCGATCCTGCGACGATCCTGCACGTGATGCACGGCACGACCGTCGCAACGAACACTGTACTGACCGGCACGGGCGCCAAATGCGGCCTCGTGACAACCAAGGGTTACCGTCAGGTGTTGCAGATTGCGCGTTCATTCGTGCCGGGCGGTCTCGGTGGCTGGGTCATCTACAACAAGAGCCTGCCGCTCGCGCCGCTCGCCTGCACCATCGAGGCCGATGAGCGCGTCAGTGCGAAGGGCGACATCGTCCACGCGCTCGACGAGGAGCAGCTGCGCGTGTCGCTGCGCGAGCTGAAGTCGAAGAACATCGAGGCGCTGACGGTCTCCCTCATCAACTCATTCGCCAACGACACGCACGAGAAACGCATCCGCGACATTGCAGGCGAGGAGCTGCCTGACATCCCCGTTTCGCTCTCGTCGGAAGTCGTGCCGGAAATGCAGGAATACGAGCGCACCGTTACGACCGTCGCCAACTCCTACGTGCGCCCGCGGGTCGCGAAGTATGTGCGCAGCCTGAAGTCGAAGCTTTCGATCAGGGGTGAGGATGTGAAGCTGCACATCCTGCGCTCGGACGGTGGGCTCGCTTCGGCGAAGGCCTCGGAAGAGTTCCCGGTGAACATGCTGATGTCCGGCCCGGCAGGCGGAGTCACCGGTGCCGTGTGGGTCGCGCTGCAATCGGGCTTTCCGAATCTGCTCACCGTCGATGTCGGCGGAACCTCGACCGACGTCGCGCTCATCCAGAACGGCGAGCCACGCCTGCGACGCGAAACCACGGTCGGCGACGTCACGGTGCGCGCTTCTTCGGTCGATATCCGTACGGTGGGCGCCGGCGGAGGATCGATCGCGCACGTACCCGATCTCACGAAGGCGCTGCGCGTCGGTCCGCAGAGCGCGGGCGCCGACCCGGGGCCGGCGGCGTACAACCGCGGTGGCACCGAGCCGACGGTCACGGACGCGAACATCGTCCTCGGCTACATGCCGGAGGGCCAGAAGCTCGGTGGCGACATGGTGCTCGATCGCGCCCTGTCGGCGCAGGCCGTGAAGAAGGTCGCCGACGCGCTCAAGTTGTCGCAGAAGGACGCGGCGCTCGGCATCTACAACATCGTCAACGAGAACATGGTGGGGGCGTTGCGCCTCGTGTCGGTCGAGCAGGGCTACGACCCGCGCGACTATGCGCTGATCGCTTTCGGCGGGGCGGGTCCGCTGCACGCGAACGCGCTGTCGCGGCTGCTCGGCTCCTGGCCGGCGATCATTCCGCCGGGACCGGGCGTGCTCTGCGCCCTCGGTGACGCGACGACCGCGGTGCGTGACGAGCGCGCCCGCACCTACGTGCGCAAGTTCGCGGAAACGAGCGCGAAGGAAGTCGCGAAAATCCTGCGCACCCTGGCGGCGGACGCCGCGGAATCGCTCGAGCGGGAGGGCGTGCCGAAGTCCGAAATGCGCACCTCCTGGCAGGTCGACCTGCGCTATCACGGGCAGGGGCTGCGCCTGGCCGTCGACTTCGACATCAAGGATCTCGAGAAGCAGGGCCTGAAGGCGATCTCCGGCAAGTTCGACGCCGAACACAAGCGCCTCTTCACGTTCGCGCTTTCTCTCGAACACGAGCTCGTCACACTGCGCGCCACGGTGCAGGGCAAGAGCGTGTCGCTCAAGCGACCCGCCCTCGCAAAGGGCGGCACCGATCCGAAGGCGGCGGCCACGGGCAGGCAGAAGGTCTACATGGAGGGCAAGGATCTCACTGCCACCGTGTACGACCGACGCAAGCTGCGCGCAGGCAACCGGATCAAGGGGCCGGCGATCATCGTCGAAATGGACTCGACCAGCGTGATCCTGCCGAAACACCACGGTGTCGTCGACAAGGTCGGCTGCATCCTGATCTATCCGGACGGCTACAAGCCGGCCCGCAAGGCGAAGAGGTAAGTTCCATGCCCGCCAGAATCATTCAGCGCAACAGCAAGGCCTTCAGGAAGGTCAAGGTCGACACCGTCACGATCGACATCATCGAGAGCGCGCTGCGCAACGCGCGCTTCGAGATGGACACCGTGCTCTTTCGCACGGCCATGTCGCCGGGTATCCGCGAGCAGCACGACGAATTCCCGATGATCGCCAACGTCGAGGGCAAGATGGTCGTCGGCCAGTTCGGCTCCTTCATCTGGGGCTTCATGCAGGGCTACGACGGCACGATCGAGGAAGGCGACATCTTCCTGACGAACGACCCGTACTCGGTCCGCGGCGCGATCAGTCATGCCAACGACTGGCTGATGCTGATGCCAATCTACAAGCAGAAGCGCCTGATCGCCTGGTCCGCCATGTTTGGCCACATGACCGACGTGGGCGGCAAGGTGCCGGGCTCGCTGCCGACCGACGCGCGCCAGATCTACGAAGAGGGTGTGCGCACCCCGCCGGTCAAGATCTACAAGGGCGGCCAGCTGCAGGAAGACATCCTGAACATCCTGCTGCACAACTGCCGTCTGCCGCACTGGAACCTGTCGGACTTCAACGCGATCACCGCGGCGCTGCGCACCGCGGGCCTGCGCTGCATCGAGATCGCCGAGCGCTTCGGCGACGACGTGCTCTATTCGGCCATGCACGCGATGCTCGAGCGCAACAAGCGCGCGATGCGCGAGCTCATCCGGCGCACCGTGCCTGAGAGGAAACAGCACTTCGAGGACTACATCTGCGACGACGGCCTCAACATGGGGCCGTACAAGATCGCCTGCAGCATGTGGCGCGAGGGTGACAAATGCATCTTCGACTTCGCGGGCACCGACCCGCAGTCGATCTCTTCGATCAATTTCCTGCTGAACGAAGAGATGTTCAAGATGTTCGCGGGCGTCTACATGATCATGGTGTTCGACCCGCAGATCCTCTTCAATGACGGCTTCTACGACCTGATGGAAGTGCGCATTCCCCCCGGCACGCTGCTGAAGCCGCTGAAGCCCGCGGCGCTGTCATGCCGCACGCATGCGCTCGGGCGCATATTCGACGTGCTGGGCGGTCTCCTGGGCCAGGGCAATCCGCAGTTCATGTGCGCGGCGGGTTTCTCGGACAGTCCGCACTTCATGTATTCGGGGTATGACAGGAACGGCGACTGGTACCAGCTCTATCAGATCTCCTTCGGTGGCATTCCGGGCAAACCCTTTGGAGACGGGCCTGACGGTCACTCGCTGTGGCCTTCTTTCACCAACGTGCCGAATGAGTTCCTCGAGAGCTATTTCCCGCTGCGCATCGACATCTACGAGACCATTCCGGACTCGGGTGGCGCCGGCAAGAACCGGGGCGGCAACGGCCTGCGCATTGGTTACCGGTTCCTCGAGCCGGGCGAGATCTCGATTCACGACGATCGCTGGCTGACTTACCCGTGGGGCGTGAACGGCGGCCTGCCGGGGGCACGCAGCAGGAAGACACTGATGCGCGCCGATGGCACGCAACAGCTGCTCGAGTCAAAGCTCGACCGCGTGAAGGTGGAGGCGGGCGATCTGCTCCTCTCCGACACCTGGGGCGGAGGCGGTTGCGGGGACCCGCTCGAGCGGGAGGTCGAGAAAGTCTGCTTCGACGTCGAGGCGGGGCTCGTCACCGTTGGCGGGGCGCGTCGCTACGGTGTCGTCATCAAGGATGATGGCTCGGTCGATCAGGCAGCGACGGTAGCGCTGCGCAGAAAGATGGCTGCCGAGCGCGGGTCTGTAAAACTCTTCGACCGCGGCTTTGAGTCGATCGAAGAACTGAAGGCGCGCTGCAAGGCTGAAACGGGCCTCGAGCCACCCACTCAACCGCAGTTCACCAAGTGGGCCAAGCGGTTGACGGAAGAGCGCAAGAAGGCCGTGAGCGTCAGGTAGCCGGGCGCTCGGTCGGGGTCGTGAACCGCACCCACAGAGCGGCGAGCATCACGAACGCGTTGACGATCGCGATCATCACGAACGGGCCGCCCGCCCGCCAGTGATCGAACAGCCATCCGCCCAGCGAGGTCGCAAAGAGCACGCCCAAGGCAGACGTGAACGCGGCGAGGCCCATCACTGAGCCCCGCAAGTTGCTTGGAGCCTGCTGACCGAGGAGCGCCTGCACTGCGAGGATGCAACTGAGCTCGCCGGCGCCGAGCAGAATCATCTTGGGCATCATGCCAGGTGCAAACGGATCGTGGCTCAAGCCGACGATCGAATAGCCGAGCGCGGCAAGGCCCATGGCGAGCGCGATCAGGGTCACCCGATCGAGCCGGTCCATCAGCCAGCCGAAGAAGAGCCCCCAGGCAAGCCCTGCGAGCTGGGCCACACCGTACATCATGCCCGCCTTCGCCATGGCCGCAGGTCGCGTCATGCCCTGCGAGACTCCCACCTGCATCAGCCACAGCGAGAAAAAGGTGCCGATCACCACCATGTCGCCCCGCGCGACGAATGAGGCGAGGTAGCCGAGCGCGAGCCGCCGGTTGGCGCGTGCCGTGCGAAGACCGGTGCCGAGCAACTGCAGCAGGGACTCGCGCCGGTGCGCAATGCCACCCGGTGTGCCCCGGTGCAAACCGAGCCAGCACACAGCCGCCGTGACGAAACACAGTGCGGCGCCGATCCAGAGAGTGTAGCGGCCGGCCATGTCGTCGCTGTGGCCGAGTGACTCGAAACGCAGCGGCAGTTTCGAGAGCACGAGCACGCCGAACATCACGCCAAGGCCCTGCAGCACGCCCGTGGCTGCAACCAGCAGGCCGCGCGAGCGGTCCCGGGGCGTATCGGCGAGCACCGTCGCCATCGCGGTGCCGATCATCGCAGCCCCGACGGCAAAGAAGAAACGCGTCGCCACCAGTTGCAGCAGCGAGTCGGCGAGCGGGTAGAGGATGTAACCCACGCCGACCCACACGAGGCCAAGCGTGTAGAGAACGCGCCGCCCGAGCTTGTCCGCGAGCGCGCCGAAAGGCCCGACCAGCAGCAGCATGGCGATTTCCTGCGCCGTGCCGAGGAGGAAAGTGGCGCGACCCTGCTGCGAGCGCGGAATGCCGAGATGCGCGTCGAGCACGAAAGGCTGCATGAAGCTCAGGAACGAGAGCAGGCAGACACTGAAGAAGGCCGCGTACAGGAAGGTGAGGGCGTTCCCGCGGGTGACGTCGTCGGCGAGCCAGATCAGCCCGAGCCTGGGCGACGATGGAACGGTCATGCGGGATCCCTTGTCGTGTGCGTCGGCAGATCGTACACGCAAAGCTCGCGCACCTTCGACTTCAAGGAGGCCGCCCATGGAACACGTGATCCAATTGCACATCGAGAAGCTGCCTGAAGGCCTCTGTCTCGCCACCGGCGACGACGTGCAGGGCCTGGTCACCCGGCGATTGAGGGCGCTCGGGTTCGAGTTCCATCGCCAGACAACCGACAGCCATGAGATCTGGCATCCCCCAACCACCCGGGCGAATCGACGCCATGTTGGCGTATAGTCAACTGCGTTCCGCATGGGAACGCTTGGCGTATGGGCTCTCCCATCGAGATCGGATCGGTTGTTGGCACGCCCATGACCCAGACCCAGCTCGTCGAACAGCTGAGCCTTACCCAGCAGATGGTCGCGTCCTACGAGGTCGGCCGCCGCCGCGTCCCGGTGTCACTGCTGCCGAACATCGCCTCCACCCTGGCCGTGTCCGTCGAAGATCTCATCGGCAATCACGGCGCCGTACCCGCCAAGCGCGGACCGGCGCCGAAGCTCCTGCAGCAGGTAGCGCGCATCCAGCGGCTGCCCGACAACGCTCCGCTCGATGAGATCATCTACCGCCTGCACGTGCTCGGCAAAAGGCCAGCAGGGACGCGAAGATATCAATGCCGGCCGCGTCATCGCCGGCGAAGAACTCGCCCGCCAGATCGAGCAGTGGCAATTTGATGGTGAGCTGGTCGCTGCGCGCCCGCGCAGACCTCAAGGCCATCCACGACTACATCGCCAAAGACTCACCGACCCATGCCAAGACCGTGGTGCGCGAACTCGTCAATCGCGCCCACCTCATCGATCAGACCCCGCTTGGCGGCGGGCAAAGTCGCAGCCTAACCGTCAGGCCGTCAAGACGGTCAGCGGCAGACGCTTACCACCGATAGTTGAGGTTACAATACGATGTTCGTGATCGCTTCGCCCACATGCATCGTACCAGCCCTTTTTATTGCCCTGCTGATTCCTCGCGGGCACCGCTTGAGGTGCACGTGGCATGAACATCGCCAAAGTTTCCCGCCGTGAGGCGCTGCTACTTGGCATTTCGGCGGCGACAGGTGGTTTGCTGCTTGGCTGCGCGGTGCCTCGGATCGTTCCTGTTGGTAGCAGGAGCGCATCTGGTTCTGCGCAACTCAATGCTTGGGTGTCGATAGCGCCAGACGGGATCATCACACTCATCACTCCTGGCGCAGAATTGGGGCAGGGCATCTACACCTCGCTGCCGATGATTCTCGCCGAAGACATGGAGGCCGACTTCGCCGACGTGCGGATTGCGTTCTGTGGTTACGACCGGGCGTACAACAATCCGGTCAAGGGCTATCAGGCGACTGGGCAGAGCGCAGCAGTGCGCGGTTATTTCCCACTCCTGCGGCGCATCGGTGCGGGTGCTCGCGACATGTTGCTCGCGGCAGCCGCTGAGCGCTGGCATGTACCGATTTCCGAATGCGCCGCGCGCGCGAGCGTCGTGTGGCACTCGAAGTCGAAGCGGAAGGCGGGTTTCGGTGAACTCGCCGCCGACGCGGCGCGCCAGACGCCTCCGGCGGACCCGACACTCAAAGCAGTGAGCAAGTTTCGGCTCATTGGCACCCGTGTCGCGCGCAAGGATACCGCGATGAAAGTTGATGGCAGCGCTCAATACGCCGCCGACCTAACTCTACCGGGTATGGTGTATGCGGCAGTACGCGTTTCGCCGGTCGCAGGGGGCCGCGTGGTGAGGCTCGGTGATACTCGCGCGCGCGGCGCGTCAGGCGTACTGGATGTTGTGCGGCTGGAAGGCGGAGTCGCCGTTGTTGCAAAGGGCTGGTGGCAGGCGCAAACGGCGCTCGGCCTGCTGGAGCTTGACTTCGATGGTGGTGCGATAGCAGCGAGCACGGACTCGATTGACGCCGCACTCCATTCGGGGGTCTCGGAGGATGGCCGCGTCGTGCGGGAAGTGGGCGATGTCGAGGCGGCGCTGCACGGCAGCGCGAGAGTTCTCGAGTGGGAGTACAAAGTACCCTATCTCGCACACGCAACCATGGAACCGATGAGCTGTGTAGCGAGTGTCGAGGGCGATCGCTGCACAGTGTGGGCACCCACGCAGGGACCGACCGTGGCGCACGCAGCTGCAGCCAAGGCGGCTGGTGTACCACCCGAAAACGTTCAGGTGCATCGCATGTTCATCGGTGGCGGCTTCGGCCGCCGATATGAAACGGATTTCGTGACGCAAGTCGTACAGATCTCGCGCGCCGTGGGTCTCCCGGTGAAGCTCCTGTGGAGCCGCGAGGAAGACATGACGCACGATTTCTATCGGCCGGCCGCGCGAATGCGCTATCGGGCGGGGCTCGCGGCCGACGGCTCGGTGCTCGGCGTCGACATTGTTGGCGCTTGCGGATCGATCCTTGCCCGCATGCGGGGTGGTCTCGACGGCAAGGCTGACGCGATGAGTGTCGATGGAGTTCTTGATCGCGAGGTCGCGATTGCGAACCTCCGGATCAGCCACGCGGTTGTCGAATCGCCGCTACCGGTTGGAATGTGGCGCAGCGTCAGCCACTCCCAGAATGGCTTTTTCAAGGAGTCGTTCATGGACGAGCTTGCACACGCTGCCGGCCGCGACGGGTACGAGTATCGCCGCGCGCTGTTTGCGGGCACGAGACAGGGCGTGGTGCTTGAGCTCGCGGCGGAGCGAGCAGGCTGGGGAGTACCGCTACCGCCGGGTCGGGCGCGCGGTATCGCGATTGTAGCCTCCTACGGGAGCATCGTGGCCCAAGTCGTAGAGGTATCGCTTCAGGGCGGTGAGCCGCGTGTACACCGCGTGGTCTGCGCCGTGGACTGTGGGCTCGCTATCGATCCCCACAATATTGCAGCACAGATGGAGGGCGGGATCGTCTATGGGCTGTCTGCGGCCCTGTGGGGCAACATTACAGTGACGGGTGGAGCTGTTGAACAGCGGAATTTCCACCAGTACCGCGTGCTGCGCATGAACGAGATGCCGAAGGTCGAGACCTATGTCGTCCCGAGCACGGAGCCGCCGGGAGGAATCGGAGAGTGTGCGGTACCGCCTATCGCACCTGCGATAGCAAACGCCTTGTTTGCGTTATCTGGTAAGCGGATCAGGGCGCTCCCGATTGCGAACCACCTGCAAGTAGCAGAGGATAACAAGCGACATCGCTGATTGCGCCTGACTCTCCAGACCCGCAAGGTCTCTACCGGCCGACTGCAGTATAACCGCCATCGACGGCGAGAACCTGACCGGTGATGTGCTGACCCGCCCTCGATGCAAACAGTAGCGCAGCGCCCTTCAAATCATCATCGCCACCGAGGCGGCGCAGGGGGATTTGCGCGGCCATGGCGTCTGCACCGACCGCCTGAATCGTTCCGTGCGACATCTTGCTGGGGAACCAACCCGGAGCTACTGCGTTCACAGTAATGCCGTGCTTACCCCACTCGGCTGCCAGAGCGCGTGTCAAGTTCGCGAGTCCGCCCTTGCTCGCGTAGTAAGCTACGGCCTCAAGTCCGCTCATCATGCCGATGCTGGACGCGATGGACGCTACCATGATGATGCGCCCCTGACCTCGAGGAATCATGCTGTGCCCGGCCACGTACTGGCTGAGCAGGAACACGCTTCGGAGATTGAGATTCATGACCTTGTCCCACGCCTCGATTGGGTACTCTTCAGCCGGCGCACCCCAAGTTGCCCCTGCGTTATTGACCAGTACGTCCACGCGGCCGTGCAGACTCATCGCCTCCGATGCTATCCGTGTGAGCTGAATCGGGTCTGCCGCATCGCCGGCAATCCAGGACGCGGAGATATTGCGGGCCGCAAGGTAGCGGCATGCTTCCTGCAAATCTGATGCCTTGCGGGAGGTCAAGACAAGCTGTGCTCCGGCGTCGCCGAGTGCTTCGGCAACCTGCAGGCCGAGGCCGCGCGAGCCGCCCGTGACGAGTGCGACGTGACCTGCGAGATCGAACAGTTCTTGTACCCGTGTACTCATGAGGGGAGCCACTCTTCCCGCGTGTTTGCGCAGATCTGGTTGCGTGAGGCGACGACCCGCAGCCAAGCATCTATCTTCGGCAGTTCGTAGTCGAAGAAATAGTGCATGCACTGGATCTTGCCATACAACAGGTCGATAACGGCATTGTCAGGTTTCGCGCTCAGCGCGATGTGTGCCGTGATGCTCACATCGAGCCACAACCATGCGACGACCAAGTGCCCGAAGGCCTGTAGGTAGGGCGTGGCATTGGCGAGGGCCCCCTCTGGCGCGTCGGTTGCCCATGCTGCACAGGTTGCATCGCGAGCGACCCCCAATGCGACACCCAGTTCTACGCCGCGCTTCGACAATGCTTCGATTCGCGCCGCATGATCCGCTGTACGCTGCACATATTTGCAAAGAGTGGTCAGCGCTGCGCCGTCATCGACGCGCACCTTCCGGCCAAGCAGGTCCAGACCGTGGATGCCGTGCGTGCCCTCGTGAATCATATTGAGGCGGTTGTCCCGCCAGTACTGCTCCACCGGGTAGTCGCGCGTATATCCGTAGCCTCCATGCACCTGAATCGCCAGGCTGTTCGCCTCGAGGCACCACTCACTGGGCCAGCTCTTGGCGATGGGGGTGAGTATCTCCAGCAGAGTGACTGCGATGCGTGACTCATCTGCAGTGCCGGTCGCCTTATCATCGACGAGGCGCGCGCAGTACAGCACGAGCGCAAGGCCACCCTCGGCATAGGATTTCTGCGCCAGCAGCATTCGTCGCACGTCGGCGTGTTCAATGATGCGCACCGGTTGCGTGGTGGGGTTCTTGCCAGATGGGCCGTGGTGACGCCCCTGCCGCCGCGTCTGTGCGTACGCGAGGCTGGCTTCATAGCCTGCCATACCGATGGCGGCGGCTCCTGCGCCCACCGCAATGCGCGCCTCGTTCATCATGTGGAACATGCAACGCAGCCCCTCGCCGGGCTTGCCGACGAGATAGCCGAGCGCGCCGGTCGCGCCGCGTACCGTGTAGCGACCTTCACCGAAATTGAGCAAGGCATTCGGTATACCGCGGTAGCCGAGCTTGTGGTTCAGGCCGGCGAGGGCCACGTCGTTGCGCTCGCCGGTCAATTCACCTGCTGCGGTGACCAGTTTCTTCGGCACGATGAACAGTGAGATTCCCCGGGTACCCGCCGGCAGGCGCCCATCCAGACCGGGAATCTTGGCGAGCACGAGATGAATGATGTTCTCCGACAACTCATGATCGCCATTGCTGATCCACATCTTGTTGCCGAAAAGGCGATACCGCGCTCCAAGCGTGTCGGACTCGTGATCGGGTCCATCGGGCACTGCCCGCGTGGCTATGTCAGATAGACTGGATCCGGCCTGAGGTTCCGACAGGCACATGGTCCCGAACCATCGTCCGGACAACTCATTGCGCGCGAACACGTCGCGCTGTCGCTCCGTGCCATGGGCCAACAGCAGGTTGGCATTGCCGACCGTCAGCAGCGCGCCGCCTCCAAGTCCGATTCCGCTCTTGGAGAAAAACGCATTGGCGGCTGTTTCTACTACGGTGGGTAGTTGCATGCCGCCGCGCTCGTAATCCTGGGTCGCTGCGAGCATGCCCGATTCGACATAGGCGCGGGTGGCCTCGTATGCGCAGTCCGGCAACACCACCTGTTCACCCTCAATCCTTGGCTCCTCGACGTCCACGCGTCGATTGGCCGGCGCAAACTTCTCCGCGGCGATGCGCTCGCACGTGCCCAGTACAGATGTGAAGGTCTCCCGGTTGTGGTCTGCGAAGCGCGACCGGGCACACAACGCTTCGATCGCGAGCCAGTCGAACAAAAAGAAATCAATACTACGACGCATGGATGTGGATGCCCTTCCGGTGCCTGTGCAGTCAAATCATACCCTGCCTTTTCACGCATCAGTGATGGAGTCCGTCCGTGTCAATCTGCTTGTGTATGGCGGTCCGCAGGCTTTCGATGAAGTACTCGTGAAACGAACGAACTACCATGCGTGCACGCCGGCAGATGCTGAAGCGACGTTCATGCTCGATCTCTGGAATGGAGAAGTACTTGACCCTGCCCGCGTGATCGGACGACCGGAACAGCTTCTGTGAGAGCATACCGATTGCATGACCGCCTGTGATCAGCGCCGCAGAAAGCGTCATGGAGTTCGTCCTCAACAGTCGGGGGGTCTTGTGGATATCTGCGGAAGCAAACACCTTGGCTAGAAACTGTGGCCAGTCCGGCCGGGTGGACACCGCGACCCATTGGTGGTTCGCAAGGTCCGCGAGCGTGAGTTGGTCGCGTAAATACAGCTCATGCTTCTCGCCGATCACAATCCGGACGTGATCCACGAAGAGGAGCTCACGCTTGATTTCCGGATTTTCGTGGGCCAGGAAGTGATCCGACAGGAACGCAAAATCGACCTCGCCGTTGGCCAGCAGCGTCGAGAGCGTCGCTGACCAATCCTTGATGATCTTGACGCCGCAATTTGGATAAGCCGACTGAAATCGAGTAATTGCGTCGATCAGGATCTGATCGTCAAGGCTCTGGATGATGCCCACGCGGATTTCGGCTCCGAACTGCTGAGCCTGCGCCCGAAGCTCAATCATGGCGGCGTCGATCTGGGCGGATATGACCTTGGCATGGTCATACAATTTCTGGCCATGTTCAGTGAGCACGGTTCCCGCCTTGCTGCGCACGAACAATTGCAGCCCGAGCGTGCCTTCCAGTTTCGAGACGGATTGGGTCAGAGCGGATTGCGTGACGCCGATGTTGTCAGCCGCTTCGTAGAAGTGTTTGGCTTCGGCCAACGCCATGAAATGCCTGAGCTGACGCAGATTCATGTTGAGTCCTCCGATGCATCGGCATCCATTAGAGGTCTTAATTTATCCAGGTTCAACATTAATTGTTCTATCAATTCCTGAGTGTTACGGTCGGCTCGACATGACGTGCGTAGTCAATTTTTGATAGCCGGTTGAGTGATGCCCAGCCTGTACGACTTTCTGTTGCTACTTCATGCTCTGCTGTTTGCCTATTGGCTTGGCGCGGACCTTGCTGTGCTGTACGCAGCACGGTACGCGGCCGACAAGTCGTTTTCGGTCGAGACGCGCCAGACCATCAGCGGCATCATGGCATTTGTCGATCTGGCCCCCCGGCTCAGCGTCCCGCTGATGGGCGCGACCGGTATTTCCATGGGAGTCCGAGCGGAGGTGATCCATCTCGACGGGGCTTGGGTCTTGGCGGTCTGGATTGCCGCTTTGCTCTGGGTATGCAGCAACCTCTATATCTATCTGAATCGCACCGATCGGGATCGCGTTCTACCGGTGGTTCGATTCGACACAGTCTGGCGAACTGTCGTGATGATTGTCGCGGCAGTCGTCTCGATCGCCTCGCTTCTGGGCACCGGTGTTGTCTCGAGTGCTGCTCTGGCCGCGAAATTGCTGATCTTTGCGCTGGCGGTCGCGCTGAGCCTCGTGCTGCGGGTTCTGTTCAAACCCTATCGCCCCGCGCTCCAGAGAATCGCGGCAGGAGGCGACAACGCCATCGAATCTGCAGTCATGGCATCGGCGCTCGCTCGCGCGCGACCCATCGTGTTCCTTATCTGGCTGCTGGTGATCACAGCCGCCGCAGTTGGTCTATGGGCGCCCTGAACGCGCCCCGCAGGAGTTCGACGACATGAGGGATATTCAAGTCATTGCTGTCGCGCTGCTCGCCACAGTGCTGCCGATGCTTGCGCTTGCAGATGCGGATCCGGCGAGCACCGAGTGCGATCGGCTCGCGGCGCATCCAGAGGATCCGGATCATATTGGCATTGGCGTGCCCACGCAGAACGTTGATCTGCCTGCGGCGGTCGTCGCGTGTCGTGCCGAACTGAAGAGACAGCCGGACAATCAGCGCATCCGCTACCAATACGCTCGTGTGCTGGCCTACACCGGCCAGTGGGATGCCAGCGCCCTGGAGATGAAGAAGGCCGCCGACGCAGGCTATCGCCAGGCGCAGTTTGTCTACGGGCTATTCATAGGGCGAGGCCGGCCGGGCATGCCCCGTGACGCCTGCCTCGCCGGGGAGTACTGGCTCAAAGCTGCCTACGCCGGGCGCCAGGCTGCGCGTGTCCAGTACGCCCATGATTATCTGGATGGCAAGTTCAACTCCTGTCAGGACAGAGCCTCAATTGACGAAGTGAGGAGTGTCTTGGCAGTCGCTGCCGCTGAGGCGCGCGATTTCTATGAGCGCATGCTGCTCGGCGATCTGCAGAAGCGTGCCGCCGAATCAGGCAGTAACAAGTAGTCCGACCGAAGGAGTCCAGAAAATGTGGACCGATAACAGCAAGCTTCGATCACTGATTCCCGCACTTGCCGGCACGGCTGTTGCCTTGTGTGCTGTTCCAGCACACACCGCCGAGCTCGAGGAAATCGTCGTCACTGCGCGCAAGCAGGAGGAGCGACTTCAGGATGTGCCGTTGGCCGTTGCTGCGTTTACGAGCGAGCAGCTCACCGAGCGCGGCGCGCGGGACATTTACGATGTGTCACGCTTCACGCCTGGCTTTTCCATCGACAAGACCAATCGATACGGCGTGCAGGGCGGGGTGAGCCGGCCGGTGATCCGCGGCATGTCAAATATCCTCGGCGAGGGTAATGCGCAGGTCTTTATTGACGGCATCCCGTACTCCGATTCGGTCCTGTCGTTTCCATTCGACATTGTCGAGCGGGTCGAGGTGATCAAGGGGCCACAGGCGGCGCTGTTTGGGCGTTCGACTTTCTCGGGTGCGATCAATCTGATCACGAAGAAGGGTGGCAACGAAGCCGAGAGTGTCGCGAGCGCGCGCCTCGCCGAATACGGCGATACGGAGGTGAACCTGCTTTCACGCGGCCCGCTCGTGGACGACCGTCTCTACTACATGGTGCACGGCCGTTACTACACGATGGATGGCATGTACCGGAATACGCTCGACAACGACCGCATCGGCGGTGAGCAATCGACGAACTTCAACGCCTCGCTCGAATGGCGCCCGACGGAAGGCATCTCGGCGATCCTCTCGGGCGGCTACACCCGTGACCGAGACGATATCGCGGCGGTCACGCTGCAGGAACGCTTCGCGAACAATTGCTATCTCAACGTTGCGCGGCAGTACTACTGTGGACAGGTGCGGGAGGCGCGCGAGGCGACGCTTGACCGGGCGGGTCTCCAGGGCACGGAAGGCCTGCACCGTGACTCCACGCGCCTGTCATTGCAGATCTCCTTCGATCTGCCCGCCGGGCTCACGCTGGTCTCGAATTCGGGTCTCTTCAGTACCGAGATGGAGTACGGTTACGACTCGACCTACCAGGGTGCGACGGCTTTTGATATCACGACCGTGCCGAATGCGCCAGGCTACGTGCGCACCGTGACCGACCCGGTTCGCACGGGCGGCGTCATGCGCAATGAAGTGACCGACCGCGACGAGTGGTCGACCGAGCTGCGCCTCGAGTCGGACCGGGCTGCGCGCTTCCGGTATATGGTGGGTGCGTACTACTACGAGAGCCGGCGATCGCTCGAGGAACGGCACTTCGCCATCGCGCCGACAGTGTTCTCTGGCGAGACACGCGTCGACAACGTGGCGCTGTTCGGCTCGATCGGCTTCGACTTCACCGATCGGTGGGAGGCGACCGCAGAGCTGCGCTACGCTGAGGACACGGTCGGCAATTACAACGCTATCGCGCGCCCGACGGGTCCATTGATTGAAAACACGTTCGATTCGGTGTCCCCGCGCGTGACGACGACATTCAAGTTCACACCGGAGAACATGATCTACGCGAACGTAGCCAAGGGTAACAAGCCGGGCGTGATTAACCCCGATCCACGCTTTCCGCCTGAGGTGAGGTTTGCGGACGAGGAGGAGAGCTGGAATTACGAGGTTGGCACGAAAAACCGTCTCTTCGACGGCCGGGTGATGGCGAACCTGGCGCTCTACTACATCGACTGGAAGGACCAGCAGATTACCACGGCTTTCACGTTCCCGACGGGTGGTACGCAGTCGTACATCCGCAATGCTGGTGCCACGGAGATCAAGGGTGCAGAGCTCGAGCTCGAGGCAGCGGTCACGGACAGCTTCACGGCCGGGTTGACCTACTCACTGACCGACACGGAGTTCATCGAGCTGTCGGACGGGGAAGCGCTGCAGCTCTTCGGCAATGCGTCGCTCAAGGGCAAGAAGTTGTTCGGTGTGCCGGAGCAGCAGGCGAGCACCTACGGCAAGCTCACGTTCCCTGTGGGCGCAGACAAGTCCGGCTTTGTTCGAGGCGACATCTCGTTCACCGATCGCAAGTACGACCAGATCTACAATCTCGCGCATACCGGCGAGGCGATCGTGACGAACTTCAGTGCCGGCGTCGAGAATGACCGCTGGGCCGTCACGCTGTTCGTCAACAACGCGTTCGACGATCGCACGCCGTCGTCTGTGACCCGTTACGTAGACCAACTCAACCTGAACGTGCCGCAGCACGTCAACGCCAATCCGGCGCAGAACAACGTGCCGGGCACCACGGTGACCGAGCGTGCGTTCTACCTCCCGCTCGCCGCCAAACGGCAGTTCGGATTGACCGCGAAGTGGAAGTTCTGAAAGGCAGAGCAGGCGGCTTGTACGCGGCATCATGCGTACGAAGCCGATGCGCCTCTTTAGAAGCTGAAGAGGCTGCGGCATATCGTAGTGCGCCACTCTTTATCCGGGGTCGCTACACAAGCGGCAGGCCCGGGTCTCTGTGCGCGCGAGAATTTACTGAAAACGCGTCTGTAAGCGATTCGCATCGGTCAAGGAGAACCGTCCGGAGTAGCGGATGACGAGGGCTCGTGCCCGCTCGATTCCTGCGGGTTTCGAAGCATGTCGACGTCGCGTACCCGACCTGACGGGTCAACGGTGCGGAACGAACCACGAGTTATTGATGGCGTACGCAATGGAGAGTCGTTCATGGGCATGTCGAAGAGAAGATTCATTCAAAGCGTGAGCGCGGTAACTGCCCTCGCTGCGGCCGGCGCGAAGGCGGCGGACGGGCGAAAGCACTACGACCTCCTGATCGTCGGTGCCGGTACCGCCGGAATACCGGCGGCGATTTTTGCTGCGGCCCGGGGCGCGAGCGTGCTTGTTGTCGAGGTCGCCCCGGTTATCGGCGGCACACTGCTGCTTTCGAGCGCACAAATTTGTGCAGCCGGCACCCGCGTGCAACGGCAGATGGGCATCGTCGATAGCCCCGAAGAACACTTGCAGGACCTGATGCGGATCAGCCGAGGCACTATCGACCCGACGATCGCGCGTCTGGTTACTGACAATGCTGCGGATACGATCGATTGGCTGATGGAGAAGGGCTATGAGCTTCTACCGGGCTATCCAGTGCACGGCATTGCTCACGAACCGTACAGCAAGCCGCGTTACTACTGGAGCGCGGGACGTGGTATTGCCATACTTGAGGTCATGCGGCCGATGTTCATGGAGGCCGTGAGCGCCGGCAAAGTCGATTTGCTGCTCGAGCGTCGTGCAGTAGAAATTCAGACGGAAGCATCGGGTGCAGTGTCTGCGGTTCTGGTTGCGGACTCCGGCGGCAAGCACAATGCATGGCGGGCTCGCAATGTGCTGCTTGCTTCTGGCGGCTATGCCTCGAATCCGCGAATGTATCAGCAATTCAGCGGTCTACCCAAGTTTCTTGACGGCTCCTATCAGTTTGCGCAGGGTGATGGCATTGGTCTTGCGAAGTCGGTCGGAGGCTATGTGCGCAATGCGGACAAGTTCCTGACGAATTTCGGAGTGGTGCTCGCGACGACCAAAATCCCCTCAACAAGACTCGCGAACACGGTCTTTCATCCGCAACTGCGCCAGCCGTGGGAGATCTATGTGAACGCAGATGGCCGCCGGTTCGTGCGCGAGGACGTGCCGAGCGTAGACGCGCGCGAGCAGGCGCTGCGATTCCAGCCAGGCCGTCGACATTGGGTGCTTTTCGATCAGGCAGTACTCGACCGCGCACCACCGATTCTTGAAGGCTGGTCACGAGAGGAGTTGGAATACGCCTTCAGAATGGCGGACCCCAGTTTCTATAGCGGCGACACTATCGAAGAACTGGCCAGAGCAACCGGGCTGCCTCCCGCCACACTCGCGGCGACGGTAGAGGGGTACAACTACGGCGTGCATACGGGCAACGATTTCTTCGGGCGCAGGCATATGCCCATCAAACTGCAGAAGGCTCCGTTCTACGCTATTCGACACCAGGGCACCTCGATCACCAGCACAGCCGGTATAGCGGTCAATGACCGGCTGCAGGTCGTGCGCCGCGACGGATCTGCTGTGCCGAATCTGTATGCGGCCGGCGAAATCCTCGGTGCCGGTGCGACGCAGGGCCAGGCATTCTGCGGCGGCATGATGGTGACCCCGGCGCTGACGTTCGGACGACTGCTCGGGGAGCGGTTGATCCGCTTGGCATGATCAGCGCGACCAAACGACCTTGGACAGAGGGTAAGGCGTGAACGCGAGATCGATCTCCGCGGGCGGCGATACCTTGCCGTTCGACGGACTCAGCGCCAGTCGGCGACGGGCGTGGTACGTGGTGCTGATGCTGATGTGCGCGCAGATCTTCTCGTACATCGACCGCTTCCTGCCGAGCCTGATGCTGGCACCGATCAAGGCCGACCTCGGCCTGACCGACTTCGAGCTGGGACTGATGCTCGGCCCGGCGTTCGGCCTCTTTTATGTATTCATCGGCGTGCCGATCGGCTGGCTGGCGGATCGCTACAGCCGGCGTGCGCTGCTCGCGACGGGCATCACGATCTGGTGCAGCATGACCGCCGCCGCGGGCTTCGCGCGCAGCTACATTCCTCTGCTCATCACGCGGTTCGGCGTGGGGCTGGGCGAAGCGACAGTCGCGCCCTGCAGCGTCTCGCTGATCAGCGACTACTTCGATCGCGACCGGCGTCCCCGCGCCATCAGCCTGTTCATGGCCGGCACCTTCCTCGGTGCCGGCTGCGCGTTCCTGCTGGGCGGGCCGGTCGTGCATTGGATCGGCCAGCTCACGCCATGGGTGATTCCGGGCTTTGGCGAGATGCGCTCCTGGCAGATGACATTCCTGATCGTGGGCCTGCCCGGTTTCGCGCTGGCCGCGCTGATGTTCACGATCAGGGAGCCCCGCCGCACCGAACAGGTAAAGCGCGAGTTGCAGGCGGATGGCGCGGGTCATGCTTCGACGCGGGCCACGCTCGCCTACATGCACAAGCGCTGGGCCGCGTTCGCGACCCTGTTCGTCGGCTCGGCCACCGTGGTCACGATGGGTTCGCTGGTGTTCTGGAATGTCGCGCTGTTCGGCCGAACTTGGGGCTGGGAGGTCCGCGAGGTTGGCATCGCCACCGGCGTGCTGTTCCTGACCGGAGGCACGATCGGCACGCTGATGGGCATCCGGCTCAGCAACAAGTGGATCGCCGAAGGGCGGCGCGACGCCACGCTGCGGGCGTTGTGGATCGGCTTGCTGCTGGCCGTGCCGGGTTTCGCGCTATATCCGGTGATGCCTTCGGCGCCGCTCGCGATCGCCTCGCTGCTGATTGCGTTCATCGGCCAAGCCTGCGCCGCGGCTGCGGGCCCGGTGTCCCTGACATATATCGCGCCCGGCCAGGTCCGCTCCCAGGCGATTGCCATCTACTACTTGGTCATCGGTGTATTTGGCCAGCTACTCGGTCCGCCACCCGTCGGCTTGATGACCGATCTGTTCGGCGATCCCGGCAAGCTGCGCTACGCCATGACGATCGAGGCGGCAGTGGTCGGCACGATGGGCGTCGTACTGGTCAGGCTGGGCATGAACCGCTACCGGCGCGCCGCCGAGGAGCTGGCGGAGCTGGTGGATGCAGGCAGCACCTCGCCGGCGCAGGCATGACGGGACATCTTTCGCCACACGGAATACCAGGAGCACGAGATCCATGAGCGATTCGACGGATACGAACATTCTGAAGCGCATCGAGGCTGCGGGCCGCAAGGTCCTGCCGATGCACGAATTCCTCGTGAAGAACGATCCGAAGACGTTCGATGCATTCGACCGGTTCCTGATGAACTCGATTTATCGCAGCGACGGCATGTCGGCGGGACACAAGGAGATGCTGCTCGCTTGCGTCTGCGTCGCCGCGGGGTCGGCCGCCCCGGTGATCGAGAACCATTGCCGCCGCGCACTGGCTGCCGGCCTGCCGAAGGACCATCTGCTGCAGGCCATGGAAATCACGGCCGCCGTGCTGGCGACGCGCACGCTGGCGAGCGGCGTCAATGCGGTCATGGCCGCCGAGGCAAAGTAATGAGCCTCGTCGGCGCGGATCAGCCTTTCGGGGTATCGCGCAAGCTCAGCTACCAGATGGTGGCCGAGCAATATACGGGCCGGGTCCTGTATGTCACGTTCAGGACGGACGCGGACCTGTCACGCTGGCTGCCGCCGCCGCTCGAGCTCGCCGAGCCACGCGAGGCGTTCCTCAAGATCTATGAGTTGCGGCGGCGGCCCGTGACCGGCAAGCCGTTCCCGCCGGCGTTCTGCCAGTACAACGAAGCGTGCATCACCGTGATGGCCGCGCCGCCCGGAGAGGTTCCGCGCCACTACAATCTGTTCATGTGGGTCACGCACGACTGGGCGTTGTACAAGGCACGCGCTGCGCTCGGCTGGCCGAAGAAAATCGCGAACATCGCGCTGACCTCCACGTACCCGCCCGAAGATCGTAAGGAGGCCGGCGCCGCCGGCTTCGAAGTCGATGTCGATCGTTACGGCTATGCGCTGATCCGTGTGCGCGCACGGCTCGATCGCAACACGCCGGCGGCGCAGGACAGACCGTTCAACGGCTTTTATACCGTACGCCATATCCCGGCACCCGTCGGCGGCGGCGAAGACATTCGCGAGCTGCTGGTCATCGAGCCCCGCGACGGCTGGTTCAGGAATGCCGTGTGGGGCTCGGCGACGGTCGAGTTCGGCGATGCGCCCGATGAGGAGCTCGGACTCCTCGGGCCGGTCGAGGTAACGAGCTGTGTGCTTCGGGACACGGGCTGGATACTGCCGGCTTGGCCGGCACGTCGCCTGATGTCGCTGGTCCCCTTCGCTACCGATCTTGGCTCAGACAAGCCAAGTTGATACTGGAGAAGTAACAGATGAAGACGTACAGAGGTGTATTCCCCGCGATCGTCGCGCCGCAGGACGATAGCAATTCGATTCTCTTCGACGCGATGGGAGATCTTGCCAGGCGCCAGGTACGCGACGGCGCCGGCGGCTTCCTGGTCAACGGCCACACGGGCGAACTGAGCGTGCTGAGCGGAGATGAGCGTCGCGAGGCGATCAGGACCGTCCGGGCTGCCGTCGGCAACGACGTGCCGATCATTGCCGGCGTGCATACGCAGGGGCTGGGTCGCAAGTTCGCGTCGCAGTGTGAATCGGCGGCCGAGTGCGGTGCCGATGCAGTGCTGGTGTTTTCGCCGTTTTCGTTCGCGCGCGGTGCGTTCCAGTTCGCCCCCGAGGCGGTGATCGACCATTACCGCAGGGCGGCGGAGCTCACGCCGATCCCGATGTGGTTCATGCAGTACCGCCCGCTGACCAACCTGATGATGCCGCGCCACGTGCTGAAGGCGGTCGCATCGCTGCCGAACGTCATGGGCATCAAGCAGGAGGTCGAGGACGATATCGAGTACGAGCGCGACCTCGTGGCGCTGCGCGAGGCCAACCCGAAGCTGATCGTGTTCTGCGCGACCGACTGCGGCCTGTTCGGCAACTACGCGCTGGGTGCCGACGGCTGCACGATCGGGCTCGCCAATTTCGTCAAGCCGGTGAAGGCGCTGCAGGACCGCCTCTGGGACAACGATCTCGTTGGCGCGCGCGCGGCCTCGGCCCGCCTGATGCCGCTTTCCGACGCGATCTACGGTCGGCCCAGCTACCGCTGGTCTGCACGCCTCAAGTACGCGCTGCACGCGGCCGGGTGGATCCCGACGCCGAACATCCGCATGCCGATGTTCCCGGCGCGCGCCGAGGAGCGCAAAGCGATCGACGCAGTCCTCAAAAACTACCTTGACTGAGAGCTGACCATGAAAAAGATAGGCAACCGTCAGTACCTTACCGAGCTGAACGAAATCATCGATCCGGCCCACACGGCCGTGCTCGTGATCGATCAGCAGAACGACTTCTGCCACCCGAAGGGCTATTACGCTGAGGTGCTGAAACTCGACGTATCGATGACACGCGCGCTGACCGGGCCCATCAACCAGCTGACCGCTGCGGCCCGTGCGAAAGGTGCGATGATGATCTTCTCGCAGTTCGTGATCGGCAAGGGCTTCACCACCGATTCGCCGATGTGGCTGGCAATGCACGCGAACGCCGGGCTGAAGTCGCTGGACCAGGAGCGCTTCTATACAGTCGATGGCACCTGGGGCGTCGAGCTGTACGAGGAGATGGTCGTCGAGCCGACCGATCACATCATCAGGAAGTACCGCGCGTCGTGCTTCAAGGACACGATCCTCGAGTTCCTGCTGAAGCAGCACGGCATCAAGACCCTGATCATTGCCGGGCAGGTGACCGAGGGCTGCGTCGAAAGCACGATCCGCGCGGCGCGCGACGCCGACTACTACACCGTACTGGCGAAGGACGCGATCGGGTCGACCAGCAAGGAGAGGCACGATCGCGTGATGGCCGGCTGGCTGGGCCGCACACATTGCCCCACATCGGCAGAAATCTTCGCCACATGGAACGATGCCGACTGAGGCAGGCATCGACTCACGCGTCTGGGCCGCACATGATACGACTGCTCGACCTGCCTGGTGGACAACCCGCAGAGCCACTGTGGGTCGGTCATCTGTTGCGCACATCGCTCGCCGCGTCGCCGATGCAGGAGATCGTGTATCGCGACCGGTTGCGCTACGACTATCGCACTTTGCGGCAGCGCATTGGGCGGCTGGCGTCCAGCCTGAGGCGCCTCGGTGTCACCGAGGGTACGACGGTCGCGGTGATGGACTGGGACAGTCATCGCTACCTGGAGTCGTACTTTGCCGTGCCGATGATGGGTGCCGTGCTGATGACGGTGAATCTGCGCCTGTCGGCCGAGCAGATCCGCCATACGTTGGACCATGCTCAGGCCGAGGTGCTGCTGGTTCACGCGGACTTCCTCGATCTGGTCAAGGAGCTGGCCGACGGGCTGCCGCGCCTCCGTCGCATCGTGCTGCTCGAGCCCGCCGCCGGCGCGGACCTCGCGGGCGTGGCCGGCGAATACGAGGAACTGCTTGCCCGCGAAACGGCGGCCTTCCCGTTCCGCGAGTTCGATGAGAACGCGGTGGCGACCACGTTCTACACGACCGGCACCACCGGCATGCCCAAGGCCGTGTGCTTCAGCCACCGGCAACTGGTCCTGCACACGCTGGGCGTACTCGGTGCGCTGGCGAGTCCGCAGTTCGGCCAGTCGGTGCGACACGGTGACGTCTACATGCCGCTCACTCCGATGTTCCACGTGCATGCTTGGGGCCTGCCCTACGTCGCGACGCTGCTCGGGCTGAAGCAGGTCTATCCCGGACGGTACGATGCGGATCTGCTCCTCGCCCTGCGGCGCCGCGAGCAGGTGACGTATTCCCATTGCGTGCCCACGATCCTGCAGATGCTGCTGTCGGCGCCGTCAGCGGCGGCCACCGACTTCAGCGGCTGGAAGATCACGGTAGGCGGTTCGGCGATGAGCACGGCGCTAGCGCGCCAGGCACTCGATCGCGGGATCGATGTGTTTGCGGCTTATGGCATGTCCGAGACCTGTCCGTTCCTGCTGGCCAACCGGCTGTTGGAGCAGAGCGAGACCGGGCGGCGCGATGATGAGGTGGCGACACGCTGCCTCACCGGCTTGCCGTTGCCGCTCGTGGATTTGCGCGTCGTGGACGAGCAGATGAACGACGTGCCACACGACGGACGCACCGTCGGCGAACTGGTGGTGCGCGCGCCATGGCTCGCTTCGGGGTACGTCGGAGACGAGGAGGCTTCGGCGGAGCTGTGGGCCGGCGGCTACCTGCATACGCGAGATATCGCGAGCATCGATGCGGCCGGGTACGTACAGATCCGTGACCGCGCAAAGGACATGATCAAAAGCGGTGGCGAGTGGATCTCGTCCCTGCAGCTCGAGGAGCTGATTGCGCGGCATCCGGGCGTCGCCGAGGCTGCCGTGATCGCTGTGCAGGATGAGCGCTGGGGCGAGCGGCCGCTGGCCGTGATCGTGCCGCGCAGCGGAGCGGGCGACCCGCCGACGCTCGAAAACATTACCCTTCATCTCGAGGCGCAAGTGGCGGCCGGCGCCCTCCCCAGGTACGCGCTGCCCGACCGGATCGAGCTGGTCGACGCACTGCCGCGTACCAGCGTGGGCAAGCTCGACAAGAAGGCATTGCGAACCTGGTTCCATCGAGGTAATTGACGATGTGCACAGAGACTTCCCGTTGTGTCTCTGGTTCGTGCTGGACGCATCCAGAGGGCCCAACGTGAAGAAGCCGGATAAACCAGAAAGCCCGCTGCCCGAACCCTTCAATCGAGGCCGCCGGGTACTCCTGATAGGGATGCTGACATCCGGTGCGCTGCTTTCCTTGAAGTATGTTGCCAGGGATACCGATACGGCGCTCAGCGGACCTGCAGATGCCTATCGGGCTTTCGAGGATGTCTATCGCAAGAAATGGACCTGGGACCGCGTGGTGCGCGGTACCCACGGGACCAACTGCATGGGAAATTGCGCGTTCAACGTGTATGTGAAGGGCGGCATCGTCTGGCGCGAGGAACAGCAGGGCGAATATGGGTCGTCCGGGGATGTACCGGACTACGGCCCGCGAGGCTGTCAGAAGGGCCTCAGGCACGCCAAGTACATGTACGGCCAGCAGCGTGTTCTGTACCCGATGAAATCGATCGGTCCGCGGGGAAACGGAAAGTGGGAAAGGATAACGTGGGAGCAGGCGACCACGGAAATTGCAGACAAGTTTCTCGATCTGGTCATCGAGCACGGCCCCGAATGTATTTCCTTCGGGAGCGGCACCCAGATGGCGCTCAAGCGAGGGTCGTTCGGAGGCCTGGCGCGGTTCGCAAACATTACCGGGGTCACGGTTCCGGAATTTCTTTCCGGTGTTGGGGACCTGCCGACCGGTGTTCAGATGACCCTGGGTTCGCCGCACACCAGCGACACGATGGCAGCGATATACAAGGCGCGTTGTGTCCTGGTATGGATGAGCAATCCTGCTGTCACACGCTTGCCGGATGCGCATTTTCTCTGGGACGCGAAGTACAACGGCACCGAAGTTATCGCAATCTCACCCGAATTCACACCGACCGCAATGCACGCGAGCCTCTGGGTGAATCCCAAGCCTGGGAGCGATATTGCGCTGGCAATGGCTATGGTCAATGTGATCCTCGCAGAAGGATTGTACAAGGCAGATTACATCAGAGAGCAGACTGACTTGCCGTTGCTGGTGCGGTTGGATAATGGCAGGTTCCTGCGAGCTGAGGACCTTCGCGCCGGGGATGCCGGTGCGGCCGACAAGGACACATTCTTCATTTGGGATGAAGTGACCGACTCTCAAGCTATTGCACCAGGGGTGGTTGCGGGCGCCGCTACGTCCACGACGCTTCGACTGGAAAGTCTGCGGCCGGCGCTCGAAGGTTCATGGCGGATCGATGGGCGCGATGGCTCGATAGCGGTCACCACCATTTTCGAGTTGCTAAAAAAGCGAGCGGCCGAGCATTCCCCGGAAAAGACGATGGCAGTCACCGGCGTCAATCCGGAGGTCATACGCAGGATCGCGCGCACTTTCGCGGATGCCAAGCCGGCAATGATCTTCTCGGGTTATGCAGTCTGCAAATGGCTACATGGTGATCTCCTGCAACGTTCGATGCTGCTCCTGCTGTCGCTCACCGGGAACATCGGCCCAGAGGGCGGGGGGCTGCAAATAGGCAATTCCGCCCGAACAAAAACCATGGCCTTCGCGTTCGACGGCATCGGGGCCGCGTTTCGCGGCATCTCCGGGACAACGTGGGACTACGACCACGGGCAGATGAAGGAGTTGAACCGGGCAACGTATGGCAAGCAACTTGCGGAGGAGTTCGACCACTATTATCAGGAGAGCATTCGCAAGGGCTGGTACCCCAGCCACAGTCGCAAGGGCTGGAGGATGGGATTCTTTGCCGGCAACAACGGCGCGAACTGGCGGGCTTCGGGGAATCGCTGGAGAAAAAGCGCTCTTGAGGAACTGGAGATGATCGTTGCGCTGGTGCCGGATGCCGGTATCACGTCACATTATGCGGATTACGTATTGCCGATTGCGCATCATTACGAACGCGCGGACATGATGCTGCAATCCAAGACGCCCTATGTGCAGGTGCTCGACGTGGCGGTTGCGCCACTGGGTGAGTCCGTCGACGATTGGGAGGCGATCCGGCGCCTTGCCAACGCCATCAGTCGACGAGCGCGGGAGCGCAACATTGCACCAGTTGATGACAGTCTCGATGGCCGGAAAGTCGTCAGAGACTACTCACGCTGCCTCGAACTATACACAATGAATGGCAGAATAAAGAGCGTCAAGGATGTTTGCCAGTACATCATAGATACAACGCCGGGCATGCCGGCCGTGTCCTTCGATGAACTCGCGAAGAGAGGTCTGATCCGACTCGATAATTCCGAGCGAACAACCTGGGACAGCAAGGATGCAACCTACTACTCCGACATATTCAGGAGTGTGCGCGATAAACGGCCCTATCAGACAGTGACAGGCCGACAGTCCTACTATATCGATCACGAATGGTTCCTGCGCTTCGACGAAGCGCTCCCGGGACATAAGACGCCGCTGGCGAACAAGGGTTATCCGCTACGGATGATGATGGGGCATGCCCGGCACGGGATTCACAGCATGTGGCGGGACGACCCGTTCCTGTTGAACTTGCAGCGCGGCCAGCCGGACATCTACGTCAATCCCGAGGATGCCGCCGAGCGCGGAGTCGCGGACGGGGATCTCATCAGGGTCTTCAACGATTCGGGCGAGTTTTTTGCCATGGCACACCTGAGCGCGGCAATCCAGCCCTCCATGCTGTTCATGTATCACGGCTGGGACCCGATGATGTTCCGGAATCGCCAGAATTTTTCCGCGGTGATCTCTACGGCGGGCCTGATCAAGCCTACGAGCATGGCAGGCGGGTACGGTCAGATCGGGTACAAGCCGGCCGTGTTTTCCCCGAACCAGACCTACAAGGACTTCACCTGCAATTTCGAAAGAGCGCCTGATCGCATCGCCGTGGACACATCAGCTTGAGGCCGGTTGCGTCGAGTACCGAGAAGAGCATGGGTGCAAGGCGTTACGTCAGAAACCGGGATACCAGCCTTACGGCGCCGATCCGATGCCGGACGTACGCACTCTTTTCGGCGCTGCTTGCTTCACCCCACGACCTTGAGACCGGTGCCCCACTGTGTGACGCGGGGTGGACCGACGAAGTCCGGCCGTACGGGATTGATCTGGCGGGCCTTGGTAGTGCTTATGCGGGTACTGGCTGGCGATCCCAAGCCCGCGACTATAGTGCGCTCTTCGAGGTTGGAGATTCCGGACCTCCGGTTGCGATCCGCGAGCAGCAGCAGTTCAAGGATCTGCCAGGGGTTCGCGAAGAACTGGTCCGCTTCTATGAGTTCTTCGGCTATTTGCTGAGCGAGCGGTATGCCTGGGCTCCGGATCATCTGTCGGTGATTCTGGAGTTCACGCATTTTCTTTGTTATCGGGAGAGTAGCGCCCGTAGAGACATTCTGTCTTATCAACTGGCGCAATTGGATTTCGTGTCGCGTCACTTGATCAACTGGACGCCTGTACTGGTGGAACGGATCGATGCGGCCCGACCCGGCTCGATCTTCGCAGATATCGCACGATCACTCCACCGGTTCGTTGTGCATGATCACGAGTGGCAAGCGAGTACTGTGTTTGGTTCGGACGGGAGGTGCATGCATGGGTAAGCAAATCGCAATGGTCATAGACCTGAACAAGTGCATCGGTTGCCATACGTGCACGACTGCTTGCAAGTCCCTGTGGACCGATGAGCCCGGCCAGGAGTACATGCTCTGGAACAATGTTGAGACCAAACCGGGGGCGGGGTACCCGGTGGACTGGGAGAAGAGCGGTGGCGGCTGGAAGGATGGTGAGCTGCAGCCAGGAGAGCTCATGTCCAAGGAGAGTCACGGCAGCGACTGTTCGGTCAACCACGAAGCTGTCTACTTTCACGGCACGGAGATTCGGCTACGACAGGAGCAGAAAATGGGCGTCGGGTCGAACTGGGACGAGGACTCGAGTGCCGGCGTCTACCCGAACAATTACCATTTTTACTTGCCGAGGCTCTGCAATCACTGTACGAAGCCGGCTTGTCTCGAAGCGTGCCCGGTACGGGCAATATACAAACGTGAGAAGGACGGCATCGTATTGATCGACCAGGACAAGTGCCAGGGCATTCGGGCATGCAATACGGCATGTCCCTACAAGAAGATCTATTTCAACTATATCACGAGGAAATCACAGAAATGCATTTTCTGCTTCCCACGACTCGAGAAGGGAGAGCCGCCTGCATGTGCGAAACAGTGTCCGGGAAAGCTGAGATTCGTCGGGTATCTGGAAGATCAGGATGGTCCAATCCATCAGCTGGTGTACGAATGGAAAGTTGCATTGCCGCTCCATCCGGAATACGGCACTGAACCGAACGTCTATTATGTTCCTCCGATCCTTCCGCCGACTTTTGATGACGATGGCGATTTTTCAGATGACCCAAGGGTGCCTATAGAGTATCTGCGGAAATTGTTCGGTCCAGCGGTGGACCAGGCTCTGATTACCCTACATTTCGAAATGGAGAAAAAAAAGGGCGGCAGCGCATCCAAACTGATGGATCTGTTGATCGCAAAGGACTGGAAGGCAATGTTCAATATTCCCGATGTTCGGCTTGGGTAGTTCTGATCAACGAGGTTTGCGACATGAGTGATTCGATTCGATATTACTTGCTTTCTGCGGGCGCCCTGCTTGTCTTGTCATTTGCATCAGGCGTAGGTGGAGCAGCCGCGCATGTGGCGGAAAGTGAGTTCAGGGACTGTGAAGACTGCCCGACGATGGTCGTAGTCAATGGCGGCAGTTTCAGGATGGGATCGCTCGAAGGCGAGGAAGGGCGATCCGAGGGGCCGATCCACGATGTAACGATCGGTTACAGCTTCGCAGTCGGAAAATTCGAGGTTACCAATGGGCAGTTTGCCCGATTTGCCAAGGAAACGGGCTACAAGCAGGAGAAGAACTGCATCATCTGGACGGGAAAATGGGAAGCGCTTCCAGATAGCAGTTGGCGCAATCCAGGGTATGGTCGCGCGCCCACCGAAAATGAGCCCGTGGGCTGCGTTAGTTGGCATGATGCGAAAGCGTACATTGCCTGGTTATCAAGAGTGACGAGTAAAGCGTATCGACTTCCAACCGAAGCGGAGTGGGAGTATTTCGCACGAGCAGGCTCCAGCACGAGGTTTCCATGGGGTGACGATGCGGATGACATCTGCAAGCGAGTGAACCTGTTTGATGTAGCGGGTGAGAAGGCTTCCGAATTGTCGTATACGCCTGCGAAGTGCGATGACGGGTATCCGTTCACCGCTCCGGTGGGAAGCTTCCCTCCGAATGCATTCGGTTTGCATGACGTTATTGGGAATGTATGGGAGTGGGTGGAGGATTGCTACATCGTTCCTTACCCGCCAGGTTACTCCGATGGCCGTAGCTTTCAGGTTGGTGGGCAGTGCGAGCGTCGTAGCATCAGGGGAGGAAGTTGGATTACGACACCTTCCCGACAGCGCCCTGCTTTTCGAGGTCGCGACCCCGCCGAGGTTGTATTCGTGCCGTTCGGCTTTCGGGTAGTGCGAGATCTAGATCCGGGTAGGGATTGAGCGCACGATCGACGATTGGAGCCACCGTGACTGATCCATCATCCACTCAGTGCGAAGGCCTTGAACGACAATTGCTCGGTGGCTACCCCTATCCGCAAAGCCAAAAAGTCGAACTCGCACCTGAGCGGCGAAAGGACCGCGAAAATGCTGGCGCTGGCCAATGACCAGCGCCAGTAGGGCTGATGTAGACTCGTCAAAGCGACAAGAGCGCGCGGTGGAGCAAGTAGCGCGTTCGGTCCTTCGCTGGCGAGTCCGTCGCTACTCGTACCGCTTCCCCCGCTCGAGCCACTGCTCGGTCCCGAGGAGTTCATTGAGCG
>DAORVK010000004.1:38143-106477 GCA_035433705.1 Steroidobacteraceae bacterium | reverse complement strand
CGGGCGGCGGGCGGCGGCGCGGCCTCAATGCGCCTGCACACCGCCCTTGCCGGCGCGCCGGCCGGCACGCCTCCCGACGGCCTGCTTCGGATCGGCCGCGACGCTTTCGGGCGTCGCCGCGAGCGGCACCGGGCGCGCGGCGAGCGCGATCTCGAGTACTTCGTCGATCCACTTCACGGGCTTGATCTTGAGATTGCCCTTGATGTTGTCGGGAATCTCGACCAGGTCCTTTTCGTTGTCGATCGGGATCAGCACCGTCTCGATGCCGCCGCGATGGGCCGCGAGCAGCTTCTCCTTGAGCCCGCCGATCGGCAGCACCTCACCGCGCAAGGTGATCTCGCCGGTCATCGCAACATCGGAGCGCACCGGGATCTTCGTCAGCGCCGAGACGAGCGCGGTGCACATGCCGATGCCGGCGCTCGGGCCGTCCTTGGGCGTGGCGCCCTCCGGCATGTGCAGGTGCACGTCGTGCTTCTGGTAGAAATCGGGCTCGATGCCGAGCACGTTCGCGCGGCTGCGCACGACGGTCATCGCCGCGTGGATCGATTCCTGCATCACCTCGCCGAGCTGACCCGTGTGTTGCAGCTTGCCCTTGCCGGGCACCACCGCCGCTTCGATCGTCAGCAGCTCGCCGCCGACTTCAGTCCATGCAAGTCCTGTGACCTGGCCGACACGGTTTTCTTCCTCGGCCTTGCCGTAGCGGAAGCGGCGCACGCCGAGGAACTTGTCGAGGTTCTTCGAGGAGACCGAGACCGCTTTCTCCTTCTTCGCGAGCAGCTGCTGCTTGACGGTCTTGCGCGCGATCTTCGCGATCTCGCGCTCGAGATTGCGCACGCCGGCCTCGCGCGTGTAGTAGCGCACGATGTCCAGCAGCGCCTCGTCGGCGACCTTCAGCTCTTCCGCCTTCACGCCGTTGTTCTTCATCTGCTTCGGCACGAGGTAGCGCCGCGCGATGTTCATCTTCTCGTCTTCGGTGTACCCGGGCAGGCGGATCACTTCCATGCGATCGAGCAGCGGCGCGGGAATATTCAGCGTGTTCGCGGTGCAGACGAACATCACCTGCGAGAGGTCGAAATCGACTTCGAGGTAGTGGTCGTTGAAGGCCGCATTCTGTTCGGGGTCGAGCACTTCGAGCAGCGCCGACGACGGATCGCCGCGGAAGTCCATCGACATCTTGTCGACTTCGTCGAGCAGGAAGAGCGGGTTGTGCACGCCCGCCTTCGTCATGTTCTGGATGATCTTGCCGGGCATCGAGCCGATGTAGGTGCGCCGGTGGCCGCGAATTTCCGCCTCGTCGCGCACGCCGCCGAGCGACATGCGCACGAACTTGCGGTTCGTCGAGCGCGCAATCGACTGGCCGAGCGAGGTCTTGCCGACCCCCGGCGGTCCGACGAGGCACAGGATCGGGCCTTTCAGCTTGTCGACGCGCTGCTGCACAGCGAGGTACTCGACGATGCGCTCCTTGACCTTCTCGAGGCCGTAGTGGTCCTCATCCAGCACCTTCTCGGCGCGTGCAATGTCCTTGATGACCTTGGTACGCTTCTTCCACGGCGCCTTTACCAGCCAGTCGACGTAGTTGCGCACCACGGTGGCTTCCGCCGACATCGGTGACATCATTTTCAGCTTGCCGAGCTCCGCCATCGCCTTGTCGCGGGCCTCCTTCGGCATCCCGGCCTTCTGGATCTTCTGCTCGATCTCGGTGAGCTCGTTGGCGCCGTCCTCCATGTCGCCGAGTTCTTTCTGAATGGCCTTCATCTGCTCGTTCAGGTAGTACTCGCGCTGGCTCTTTTCCATCTGCGATTTGACGCGACCGCGGATGCGCTTCTCGATCTGCAGCATGTCCATCTCGCCCTCGATGGCGACGAGGATGTGCTCGAGACGCTGCTTCACATCGAGGATTTCGAGAACTTTCTGCTTCTCGGGGAGCTTCAACGCCATGTGCGCCGCCACGGTGTCGGCGAGGCGACCCGGCTGCTCGATGCCGGCGAGCGCAGTGAGCACTTCGGGCGGCACCTTCTTGTTGAGCTTCACGTACTGCTCGAACTGCGAAATCACCGAGCGGCCGAGGACGTCCATCTCCTTCTCGTCGTAGCTTTCGGTGTCGGGCGCAAGCGTGACGTCGCAGCCGTAGAACTCCCCACCGTGGATCCGGTCGATCTGGGCACGATCGATCCCCTCGACCAGCACCTTCACGGTGCCGTCCGGCAGCTTGAGAAGTTGCAGGATCGTCGCGACCGTGCCGATGCGGTAGAGGTCGTCGGTCTTCGGGTCGTCGACGTCGGCCTGCTTCTGCGCGACGAGCATGATGCGCTTGTCGGCCTTCATCGCAACGTCGAGTGCCTGGATCGACTTCTCGCGCCCGACGAAGAGCGGAATAACCATATGCGGGTACACCACCACATCCCGCAGCGGCAGGACCGGCAGGTTCTCGATGGCGGTGATCTTGGTCATCGGAGAGGAATCGGACACAGGAGGGGCCCTCGCGCTGATGGCGTATCTAGTCTAGCTCACAGGTGGGGGCGCGCTGCTGTCATTTCAAGCCGCCCTGCGCCACGGGCGGCCGCGGGTCGTCAGCTCGCGATGCCGTGCGCCCGGCGCGGCGGCTCGTCGGCATCGGACTTGTAGACGATGTACGGCTTCGTCTGGCCTTCGATCACGGTCTCGTCGATCACCACTTTCGAGACACTGCGCAGCGACGGCAGCTCGTACATGGTATCGAGCAGGACATTCTCGAGGATCGTGCGCAGCCCGCGCGCGCCTGTCTTGCGCTGCATGGCGCGTTGCGACACGGCCTTCAGCGCGTCCTCGCGGAATTCGAGCTCGGCGCCTTCCATCTCGAAGAGGCGTTTGTACTGCTTGGTGAGCGCGTTCTTCGGCTCGGTCAATATCGACACGAGCGCGGCCTCGTCGAGTTCCTCGAGCGTCGCGACGACCGGCAAGCGGCCGACGAACTCGGGAATGAGCCCGTACTTGATCAGGTCCTCGGGCTCGACTTCGTGGAACACGTCGGGGCCACCCCGCGCGTTCATGTCGCGTACTTCGGAGGTGAAGCCGATGCCGCCTTTCTGCGTGCGGTTCAGGATGATCTTCTCGAGACCCGAGAAGGCGCCGCCGCAGATGAAGAGGATGTTCGAGGTGTCGACCTGCAGGAATTCCTGCTGCGGGTGCTTGCGCCCGCCCTGCGGCGGCACCGAGGCGATCGTGCCCTCGATCAGCTTCAGCAGCGCCTGCTGCACGCCCTCGCCCGACACGTCGCGCGTGATGGACGGGTTATCGGCCTTGCGCGAGATCTTGTCGATCTCGTCGATGTAGACGATACCTGTCTGGGCCTTCTCCACATCGTAGTCGCACTTCTGCAGGAGCTTCTGGATGATGTTTTCCACATCTTCGCCGACATAGCCCGCTTCGGTGAGCGTGGTCGCGTCGGCGATCGTGAAGGGTACATTCAGGAGCCGCGCGAGGGTTTCGGCGAGCAGGGTCTTGCCGCAGCCGGTCGGGCCAATCAGGAGGATATTGCTCTTGGCGATCTCGACGTCTTCCTTCGAACGGCTCCCGCCCCCGCTGCGGGTCTGCAGGCGCTTGTAGTGGTTGTAAACGGCGACCGAGAGCACCTTCTTGGCGCGCTCCTGGCCGATTACGTATTCGTCGAGAACTTTCTTGATCTCGTGCGGCTTCGGCAGCTTGTCGCGCGCGCGGTCGGCGCGGTCTTCAAGCTCCTCGCGGATGATGTCGTTGCAGAGCTCGACGCACTCGTCGCAAACGAACACCGAGGGGCCGGCGATCAGCTTCCGGACTTCGTGCTGGCTCTTCCCGCAGAAGGAGCAATAAAGCAGCTTGCCGTCGTCGTTGCGGCCGCGGGACTCGTCAGTCATTCAGGGGCACCTGTCGCCATCGTGCAGCGATTTATAGCATGGGGTGACCGGGGGCGCAAAACGCCTCCGTCACATCCAAGCCCTTGATTCATTTGGCCGGCGCAGCGGCCGGTGCGGGCAGACGCTTGTCGAGCAACTGGTCCACGAGGCCGTAGGTGATCGCCTCCTCGCCGCCCATGAAGTTGTCCCGCTCGGTATCGAGCTGGATCTTCCCGATGGGCTGGCCGGTGTGGCGGGCGAGGATTTCGTTCAATCGCTCGCGCGTACGGAGCATCTCGCGGGCCTGGATGCTGATATCGGTCGCCTGGCCCTGAAAGCCGCCCCAGGGCTGATGAATCATCGCGCGCGAATTGGGCAGCATGAAGCGCTTGCCCTTTGCGCCACCGGTCAACAGCACCGCGCCCATGGATGCGGCCATGCCGACGCAGATCGTGCTGACGTCCGGCTTGATGAACTGCATCGTGTCGTAGATGGCGAGCCCCGCGCTCACCGAACCGCCCGGCGAGTTGATGTAGAGCGCGACGTCCTTGTCCGGGTTCTCGGACTCGAGAAACAGCAGTTGCGCGACGATCAGGTTCGCCATGTAGTCCTCGACGGGACCCACGACGAACACCACGCGCTCCTTCAGGAGGCGCGAGTAGATGTCATAAGCACGCTCGCCGCGGGCGGTCTGCTCGACGACGATGGGCACCAGGTTCAGGGCTTGCTCGTTCATGGGGCGCTATTCTGCCCGAAACGGGTCAGCTCCTTGAAGGTGGACGGCTTGTCCGATACGCGGGCCCGCGCGACGATCCAGTCGATCAGTTGCTCTTCCAGCACTGACGATTCGATCTGCCGCATCGCGTCCGCATTCTGTAAATAGGCACGACGCATTTCGTCGGAGTTCGGGTAGGAGTTCACGACATCCGCCAGGCGCTCCTGCACGCGAGCGCGATCGACCTTGAGGTCGGCGCCGCGCATCAGCTCTCCGATCACAAGGCCAAGCGCCACGCGACGGCGTGCCGGACCCTCGAACTGCTCGCGTGGCGGCAGCTGGCTCACGTCCTTTGCGCCCATGCGCCGACCGATGTCGACCTGCATTTCCTGCACGGTCTCCTCGACCAGGCCCTGCGGCACCTCGATCGGGTTTTCGCGATGGAGCGCGTCCATCACCTGCGTTCGCAGCTGGTTGCGCACCGCGTCCGCGAGCTCGCGCTCCATGCTTGCGCGCACATCCACTCGCAACTGCGCGATGCCGCCTTCCTTGACGCCGAACTCGCCAGCGAACGCGTCGTCGAGCGCCGGCAGGCTCATTTCCTCGACCCCTTTCAGGGTAATCGTGAACTCGGCCGTCTTCCCCGCGACGTCCTTGCCGTGGTAGTCGTCCGGAAAATGCACGACAGCCGTGCGCGTTTCGCCGGCCATCGCGCCGGCGAGGGCCTGCTCGAACTCCGAGAGCACCTGGCCGCCACCCAATACCACCGGCACATCGCGGCCCTCGCCGCCCTGGAACGCCGTGCCGTCGATACGACCCTCGAAGTCGATCTGCACCCTGTCCGTGGTCTTCGCGCCGCGCTCGACGGAGGTGTAGACGGGACGCTGCTTGCGCAGCGATTCGAGCATCTCGTCGATGTCGGCGTCGGTGACCGAAGCGGTCGGGCGCTCGATCGCGAGCGATTCGACCGGCGCGAGCCTGATTTCCGGCAGCACCTCGAAGGTTGCAACGTACTTGAGGTCGGCGCCCGGATCGAGCGCGATCGGCTGGATCCGCGGCCCGGTCGCGGGTTTCAGGTTCTCCTGTGTCACCGCGTCCGAAAACGACGACCGCAGCAGGTCGCTCACGACTTCCGAGTGGACTTGCGTGCCGTACTGCTGGCGCACGACACCCATGGGCGCCTTGCCGGGGCGAAACCCGTTGAAACGCGCCGTGCGCGCGAGCTTCTGCAGCCGCTGGTCGACTTCAGCGGCGACCTGCTCTGCCGGAACGGCGACTTCGAGCTTGCGCTCGAGGCCACCAGTGGCGGTCAATGAAACCTGCATCGTGATCCTGCCTGTCTACTGGTGCGAAAGGAGAGACTCGAACTCTCACGGGTTGCCCCACTGGAACCTAAATCCAGCGCGTCTACCAGTTCCGCCACTTTCGCTCTGGCGTCCAGTCGGCCCTGCGCGAGGGGCGCGGATTATAGCGGATTGCCGCCGGGTTCCAGAATCCGGCATGCTGGGGGCACAAGAACAGGGAATATCATGGCCAAATTCGCCGGAATAGCGCTCGTACTCGCTCTGACCCTCGCCTCCGGAATCTTCGATGCACGCGGGTTTGTCTACGCCTCGCGGGCCTGGCCCGGCGGGCGCCTGGACCCGGCGTTCGCCCTCGCCTCGCTCGCCGCATTCGTGGTCGGCGTGTCCCTTTACGTCTTCGCAGTGAGATTCATGCAGGGTGTCGGCATCGTCGGCGTCGCGCTGCAAAGCGCCATCTGGTTCGTGGCCACCGCGATCGGCGTCGCAGCGATGGACGGCACGGTGCTGCAGTGGTCCCGCGCCCAGCAGGTGACGGCGATCGGGATCGCGATCGCGCTCACCTGGCTCATCGCGACGACGAGCGGCAGCGAGGCTCACTGAGCCGCGCTGCCGTCAGCGCGGCGGCCATGAAATTCCACCACTCAGTGGCGGAATTTCATGGGACCGAATGGTGGGCCGTGTAGGAGTCGAACCTACGACCAAGAGATTAAGAGTCTCCTGCTCTACCAGCTGAGCTAACGGCCCTGAATAAACCGGGGTGGACGATGGGACTCGAACCCACGACGGCCGGGATCACAACCCGGGGCTCTACCAGCTGAGCTACGTCCACCGTAAGGGGCGGCGAGTATACCAGTGCCGGCGCGGCGCTCAACCGCCGCCGTTGCTGGTCCGCCTGATGAAGGCCGCCGTATTGTCGTGCAGCGCCTTCAGGTCTGCGTCGCGGGCATACACCATGTGACCCGATTCGTAGAGGTGCGTCTCGATATTGGCCTGCAGGGACGCCTGGATCGGCAGCTGGGCAAGCTCGTAGACGGCCGCAAAGAACGGCGTCGCCAGGTCGAAATAGCCGCCGTGCATCTGTACCTTGAGATTGGGGTTTCTCTGCATCGTCACCGCGAGATCGGGCATCACGTTCGTGGCGCTCTGCACTTTCGACGGATAGCCGGGCGGCTGATGCTGGAAATCCCAGGTTTTCCACAGGTTCGCGGAGGCCTTGAAGCGCTTGCCCTCGCCGAACTTGAGCGTGCCGCGGACATAATCGTTGTACGCCGACACATAGGCCGACGAGATCGCCGCAGACTGCGGGTCGTATTGCGCCTCCTGGCTCAGCGGGTCGAGCGTAGGGCCCGAGAAGCGACTGTCGAGGCGCCCGGCAGTGACATCGCTGCCGAGCAGGGTCTTGTCGAACTCGCCACCGTTGACGCGCAGGTTCGCACGCTCGATATAGTCGGCCGGCAGCCCCGTGTAGCGATGCAGCTGCGCGACGACGGCGCTGCGGCGCGCGGGGTCGAGCTTCGCTCCGGCGGCGAGCGCGGTCAGGTAGTCCCCCAGCGCAAACGCCTCGACCTCCGCCATGAAGGGCTCGAGCGCCGCGGGCTGTTCCGGCAGGCGCTTGTGATACCAGGCAGTCGCCGCATACGTCGGCAGTGCCAGCGCGTAGGCCTGATCGACGCCCGGGTTCAGCTGCGGCTCATCGACGCTGTTGTCGAACGAGAGGATCTGCGAGAGGAGGATCACGCCGTTCAGGTCAATCGAGTACTTCTCCTGCAGCACCCGCGCGAGCACCGCCGAGCGCGTCGTTCCGTAGCTCTCGCCGAAAAGATACTTCGGGGAATTCCAGCGGCCGTGGCGCGAGAGGAATTCGACGATGAAGTTCGCGAACGCATTGGCATCGGGATCGACACCGAAGAAGGCCTTTTCCTTGTCGTGCCCCCGCAAGTGGCCGAAACCGGTGCCCGGCGCATCGATGAACACGAGATCGCTCGCGTCGAGCAGGCTGTAGTCGTTGTTCACGATCCGGTAGGGCGCCGCGGGCGTGTGGCTGTCGGTGAGGGTGAGCACGCGCTTCGGGCCGAAGGCGCCCATATGCAACCACACAGTCGAGGATCCGGGCCCGCCGTTGAAGATGAAGGTGACCGGACGGCGCGGATCAGCCGCCTTGCCCTTGAAGTAGGCGACGTACGACATCGCGGCCTCGGGCTGCTGCGGTGGCAGCGGGCCGTCGCGTTCGGCCTTCGGCAGCGGCGGGTCTTCATCCATCGGGTCGGTCAGATGGACGACGAGCAGGCCCGCCTCGGCCTGATACTCGAGTTTCTGCCCGCCGATCGTGACGCTGCCCTGCGTGAGGGAGCGTTCATCGGTGAGGAAGCGCGGCGACTGGCTCAGCACGTCAGCGCCGGAATTCTCCGACGAGTCGTCGGCGGCGGCCTGCAGTGAAGCGATGGAGAGAGCGGCGACGAGCGCCAGTGTGGTGATTTTCATGGCGCGCGATTTTACAGGAACGCGCCCGGCAGGACTCGAACCTGCGACCCCCGGCTTAGAAGGCCGGTGCTCTATCCAGCTGAGCTACGGGCGCAACGCGCCGGGCCGGAAATGGTCGGGGCAACAGGATTCGAACCTGCGACCCTCTGCTCCCAAAGCAGATGCGCTACCAGACTGCGCCATGCCCCGATGCCGGCCACCGGGTGAACAATCCTCAATTTTACGCACAATCCCGTAAAATGCGCTTCTTTTCCGCAGAGGAGCGCCTCGTGTCCGCGCGACTGATCGACGGCAAGCGCATCGCCACTGCCGTGAAGGCCGAAGTGCGCACCGAAATCGACGCGGCGCTCGCGCGCGGCCTGCGCCGCCCCGGGCTCGCCGTCGTCATGGTGGGCGACAACCCGGCCTCTGCGATTTACGTGCGCAACAAGCGCCGCGCCTGCGAGGAGTCGGGCGTGATGTCGATCGCGCACGACCTGCCGCAGTCGACATCGGAGCGCGAGCTCCTGTCGCTGATCGATGAGCTGAACGGCGACCCCCGCATCGACGGCATCCTCGTGCAGCTGCCCCTGCCCGACCAGGTCCGCCAGAGCGCGATCATCGATCGCATCGACCCGCAGAAGGACGTCGACGGCTTTCACCCCTACAACCTCGGGCGTCTCGCGCAGCGCAATCCGCTCATCCGCCCGTGCACGCCGTACGGCGTGATCCGCATGCTCGACGCCGAAGGGCTCTCGGTGCGGGGACTCGAGGCGGTGGTCGTCGGTGCCTCGAACATCGTCGGGCGGCCCATGTCGCTCGAGCTGCTCCTGATGGGTGCCACGACCACGGTGTGCCACCGCTTCACGCGCGATCTTGCAGCAGAGGTGCGCCGCGCAGAACTGCTGGTGGTCGCCGTGGGCAAGCCGGGCCTCATTCGCGGCGAGTGGGTCCGCGAGGGCGCGATCGTCGTCGACGTCGGCATGAACCGTCTCGACAACGGACATCTCGTCGGCGATGTGGAGTTCGCCGGCGCCCGCGAGCGCGCGGGCTGGATCACGCCCGTGCCGGGTGGGGTCGGCCCCATGACGGTCGCCATGCTGATGCGTAACACGCTGGAAGCGTCGCTGCGCCGCCAGGGCGTCTGAACGGTGCCTGCGGTTGACATCGACCTGCAGCGCAACCTGCCGTGGAGCGCGCTCGGGACGTGCGCCCTCCATCTCGATGTCGATGGCACGCTGCTCGACATTGCGCCCACCCCCGACTCGGTCGTGGTCCCGGCGGGGCTCATCGATTCACTCGCCACTGTCGCCGAGCGCCTGGACGGTGCGCTCGCGCTCGTGAGCGGTCGTCCGATCAGTGCACTCGATCTACTCTTCCGCCCGCTGCGCTTCGCTGCCGTCGGCATCCACGGCGCCGAAGTGCGCACGGCGGGCGGCCCGGTGCGCACCGCGGATTACCTCTCCCGGCAGCTCGACGGCGTGCGCGCAGCGCTGGCGGAGACGATCACGCAATGGCCCGGCGCGGTGCTCGAGGACAAGGGGGTCGCGCTCGCATTGCATTACCGTGCCTCGCAGGTCGATGAGCGCGTGATCGGCCGTGCGCTGCAGGAGATGACGATCCTGGCCGGCCCTGAGTTCGCCCTGATGGAGGGCAAACGCGTGTACGAGATCAAGGCCGCGGCGCTGTCGAAGGCGAGCGGCATCGCGGCCCTGCACGGTACGGCGCCTTTCGCGGGCCGCGTTCCCGTCTGCATCGGTGACGACGTCACCGACGAAAGCGCGTTTGCCTACGCCAATGAGGCGCGGGGCATCTCGATACACGTGGGCAAGTCGGGCTCGACGCTGGCGCAATTTCGCGTTACGGCACCGGCCGGGGTGCGGGCCTGGATCGCCAATCTCGCCGCCACGGGGGAGAACACTTCGTGAGCGATAGACCTGCAAGCCTTGATCTCGCCGTCATCGGCAACTGTTCGATTGCCTCGCTGATCGACCTGCGTGGCCGGCATGTCTTCACCTGCCTGCCGCGGCTCGACGGTGACCCGGTGTTCTGCCGCCTGCTCGATGACGGCGAGGACCGGGGTTACTTCGACGTGGAGCTCGCCGGTTGCGTGCGCAGTTCGCAGCAATATCTGCGCAACACCGCCGTCGTCGAGACGCGACTCGAAGCGGCCGATGGCGCCGCCGTGCGTATCCTCGATTTCTGCCCGCGTTTTCGCCAGTTCGACCGCATGTTCCATCCCATGATGATCGTGCGCATCGTCGAGGTTGCCGCAGGCCGGCCGCGCGTGCGCGTGCGGATGCGGCCGCGGCAGCGCTATGGCGAGACAGAGTATGCCGTGCGGCGCGGCAGTCATCACTTGCGCTACATCGGTGATGCGCTCGATCTTCGCCTCACGACGAACACGAGCCTCGATTACATCGTCGAGGAGCGCTGGTTTGCCCTCGAGGACCCGCTGACGCTGGTGCTCGGCCCCGACGAGTCGATTGCCGAATCCGTCGACGGGCTCGGCGCCCGCTTCCTCGCGAGCACGACCGACTACTGGCGCGACTGGGTGCGCACGCTCGCGGTGCCCTTCGAGTGGCAGGAGCCGGTGATCCGCGCGGCGATCACGCTGAAGCTCTGCAGCTACGAGGACACCGGCGCGATCGTCGCGGCGCTCACGACCTCGATCCCCGAGGCCCCCGGCAGCGAGCGCAACTGGGACTACCGCTTCTGCTGGTTGCGCGACAGCCTCTTCACGGTCAAGGCACTCAACCGCCTCGGCGCCACTCGCACGATGGAGTCGTACCTGCGCTTTATCGTCAATGTCGCCGCGGGCGCGAAAGACTATGCGCTGCAGCCACTCTACGGGATCAGCGGCGAGTCCGCCGTCGAAGAGCGCATCGCTGGCGCGCTCGGCGGCTACCGTGGCATGCGCCCGGTGCGCGTCGGCAACGCGGCGTGGCAGCAGCGGCAGAACGACGCTTACGGCGCGGTCGTGCTGTCGGCAATGCAGTCGTTTTTCGACGAGCGCCTGCGCGAGAAGGCGGGCATCGACGCGCTGCGCCAGCTGACGGTGCTCGGCGAGCACGCGTGGGCCCTGCACGATGCGCCCGACGCCGGCCTCTGGGAATTTCGCACGCGCAGCGAAGTACATACCTTTTCGAGCGCGATGTGCTGGGCGGCGCTCGATCGTCTCGCGCAACTGCACGCGCATTTTCGCGAGCCGGCAGCAAGCCTGTGGCGCACGCGGGCCGATACCGTGCGCGCGCGCGTGCTCGAGCGTGGCTGGAGCGACAAACTCGGCAGCTTCGTCGACGTGTACGACGGCAGCGGCGCCGACGCGAGCCTGCTGTTGCTGCCGGAGATTGGCCTCGTGGCATACGATGACCCGCGCTTCCTCGGCACGCTCGCCTTTCTCGAACGCCGGCTGCGCCGCGGCGACTTTCTCGCCCGCTATGATCGCGCCGACGATTTCGGTGCACCGACCGTCGCATTCAACCTCTGCACTTTCTGGTACATCAACGCACTCGCAGGCGTCGGCCGCATGGACGAGGCGCGGCAACTCTTCGAATCGATGCTCGCGCGCTGCAATCACGTCGGCCTCCTCTCCGAGGACATCGACCCGGGCAGCGGCGAGCTGTGGGGCAACTTTCCGCAGACCTACAGCCTGGTCGGCATCGTGAACGCCGCGATGCGCCTCTCGAAGCCGTGGGAGTCCGCGTTGTGAGCCGCCTTGTCTGCGTTTCGAACCGGATCACGCTGCCGCGCAAGACGGCGGCGCCTGGCGGACTCGCCGTCGGTGTTCTCGCAGCGATGCGCGAGAAGGGCGGCCTTTGGTTCGGCTGGAGCGGCGACTTGAACGCCGATCCGGCGCCGCAACCCGAAGTCGTCACGCGCGAGCGGATCGATTACGCCACGATCGATCTCACCCAGACACAGTACGACCGCTACTACCGCGGCTTCTGCAACACCACGCTGTGGCCGCTCTTTCATTACCTGACCGACCGCTTCCGCTACGACCACGAGTGGCATGCTGGCTATCGCGACGTGAACCGCTGGTTCGCGGAACGGCTTGTGCCGCTGTTGCGCCCGGACGATCGCCTCTGGATCCACGACTACCACCTGATCCCGCTCGCCCGCGAGCTGCGATCACTCGGTGTAACACAGCGGATCGGTCTGTTCCTGCACATCCCTTTCCCGCACATCGAAGTGCTGCGTCTGCTGCCGCCGTATGAGGATCTCATACGCAATCTCACGCACTACGACCTGGTCGGCTTCCAGACGGCCGCCGACGAAAGGTCCTTCCACGCCGGGCTCGGCGGCGTATTCCCGCAAGGCGCCCCGCCGGTGAAAACGGGCAGCTTCCCGATCGGCATCGACGTCGATGGCGTGATCGCGGAGGCGGGCGGGGCGATGCGCACCGAGCCTGTCAAGCGAATGATCGCGGGACTCATCGGCCGTCGGCTGATGATCGGTGTCGACCGTCTCGATTACAGCAAGGGCCTCGTCGAGCGCTTCACCGCCTACCAGCGGTTCCTCGAACGCCACGCTGCGCGGCGCGGCCGCTTGATCTATCTGCAGATCGCGCCGCTCAGCCGCGACGACATCCAGGCGTATGTCACCATCCGCGAAGCGCTCGAACAGGCGACGGGGCGCACGAACGGGCGTTTCGCCGACACCGACTGGACGCCGCTGCGCTATCTCAACAAGAACTTTCCGCACGGCACGCTGATGGGTTTCATGCGCGCAGCACAGGTCGGCATCGTCACGCCGTTGCGCGACGGCATGAACCTCGTCGCGAAGGAATTCGTTGCCGCGCAAGACCCCGCCGACCCGGGCGCCCTCATCCTGTCGTCGCTCGCCGGCGCGGCGCGCGAACTCGAGGGTGCCGTGATCGTCAATCCTTACGATCTGCGGGGCGTGTCGCAGGCGTTCGAGACTGCGCTTGCGATGCCTCTCGCGGAGCGCCAGGAGCGACACACGGCCATGCTCGCCGCGCTGCGGGGCAATGATCTCAAGGCGTGGTACACGAATTTTCTCGCGGCGCTCGGCTGAGGGCGGCACACGCGCGGCGAGGTTGTCGCGCGGCAGCGCCGCCGCGCGCGTGTCTCTGCACTATCTGTTTCCGCACCATTGCCGTTCGCAAGGCACACCGTCGCCGCCGCCATCCATTTTCACACCAGGACAATGTTCCAGAAAGTATTCCGCTTCGGCGCAGGAAGTCATCTGCGAGCAGTAGATGCGGCCGTCGCAGGTGAATGGTGGTGCAGAAGTATCCATTTCATCTGCAGAGGGCACAGTTGGGCCGGAAAGGAACGATTGGGGGTCGATGCCCTCCGTGGCGGGCTCGTTGCGCAAATACTTCGCGTACACCTGCCACCCAATGATGCCAAGAACAACAAACAGAAACAGTCGCTTCAAGATCCACCGCCGGGTTTATGCCGACGTATCGTGACACGACTCCGAACCGGACGCACCTCGCGGTCCGCCGACCCCGGTGGCTCCGCGCGGGCCGCGGCATCAGGCGCTGCGAGGTCCGGTGACGAGCGTGGAGAGCGCCGAGCGCCGCCGCCGCGAGGGCACAGCGCCGCAGGCGCTTCTCTCGACCCGCGAGGAGCCGGACCTCGCAGCGCCTGAAGCCGCGGCCCGCCCGAAGCCGCTGCGGCTCTACCGCCGCCGCCACTCCGTCACGCCCCCCGCCTTGTCCTCGAGCACGATGCCCGCGGCTGCCAGCTCATCACGGATACGGTCGGACTCTGCCCAGTTCTTCGCTTTGCGCGCCGTGAGTCGGGCCTCGATCAGCGAATCGATGGTGGCTTCGTCCATGGCGCCCTCGGTGCCTGCGCCCGGCACACCGAGCCGGAACCATTGCTCCGGATCGACAGTGAGAATGCCCAGCACATTGCCGAGCGCCACGAGTTCGTTGGCGCGCCACTGCGCCGTTTTCGCGTCTCCCGCCGCGCGCGCCGAGTTGAGGTCGCGCGCGAGCCCCTGCAGTACCGCGAGCGCCAGCGGAGTGTTGAAGTCGTCGTTCATCGCGGCGGCGAATTCTTCCTGGGCTGCCGTGTGCGCGCGGGCGAGTTTCTTCGTCGCAAGTCCGCGCAGTGCCGTGTAGAGACGCGTGAGCGCCGCATCCGCCTGCGCGAGCTGCGCAGTCGAGTAATTGATCGGTCCGCGGTAATGGCTCGAGATGAGGAAGAAGCGCAGCACTTCGGGGTGGCGCACGGTCGGCAGTACTTCGCGCAATGTGAAGAAATTGCCGAGCGACTTCGACATCTTCTCCTCGTCGATGTTGACGAAGCCATTGTGCATCCAGATGTTCACGAAGCCGTCACCGCTCGCCGCGCAGGATTGCGCGATCTCGTTCTCGTGGTGCGGGAACTTGAGATCCATGCCGCCGCCGTGGATGTCGAAGTGCGTGCCGAGGAGTTCGGTCGACATCGCCGAGCACTCGATGTGCCAGCCGGGGCGACCCGCGCCCCATGGTGAATCCCAGGCGGGCTCGCCGGGCTTTGCGGCCTTCCACAGCACGAAATCGAGCGGGTTGCGCTTGCCCATGTCGACTTCAACGCGGGCGCCGGCCTCGAGGTCGTCGAGCTTCCTGCCGGAGAGCCGGCCGTAGTCCGCGAAACGCTCGACTGAGTACAGCACGTCGCCATCCGCCGCGACATAGGCATAGCCCTTGTCGATGAGTGCTTCGATCATCGCGAGGATTGCGGGTACGTATTGCGTGGCGCGCGGCTCACAGTCGGGACGCTCGATGCCGATCGCGGTGAAGTCCTCATGCATGGCTTCAATGAAGCGGCCCGTGAGCGCGTCGATCGCCTCGTCGTTCTCCGCTGCGCGGCGGATGATCTTGTCGTCGATGTCGGTGATGTTGCGCACATAAGTCACATCGAGGCCGGACGCGCGCAGCCAGCGACGCACAATGTCGAAGGCGACCTGAGAGCGGGCGTGACCTATATGGCAGTAGTCATAGACCGTGATGCCGCAGACGTACATGCCGACCTTGCCCGGCACGATCGGTTGCAGTTCTTCCTTCCTGCCCGTGAGCGAATTATGGATGCGCAGCATGTTCAGTGTGCGTAGCGGAGGAGCCGTTCGCGGACCGTCGCGCGCGGCATCGCGCGCAGCAGCGGCGCAAGTTCGGGGCCATGGTCGAGGCCCGTGAGCGCGAGACGCAGCGGCTTGAAGAGCGCGGGGCCCTTGCGGCCCGTGGCATCGCGAACCGCGGCGGAAATGCTGGCGAGGTCACCACCGCCCGCTGCCGCAGCCCCGGCAGCAGCATCGAAGAACCGGCCTCCCGCATCGCGCACTACCGCCTCGCCGGCCTCGGACAGGCTGGGCAGGCCGCCAAACACGATCTTCGCCCACGCATGCACGTCGGCCGGAAACACCACATTGGGTCTCACCGCCGCGACGAAGGCGGCGCGCGTGACTGGGTCGAGCGTTGCCGGCAGGGCCTCGCCCGCCCAGGCCCCGAAGTCGGCGTCCGGCATCGCGTGCACTGCGCCCTTCTGCCACACATCGAGCTGCACCTGATCGAAGCGGCTCGGCGAGCGGCCGAGATGGCGCGTATCGAAGGCGGCAGCCATCGCCTCGAGATCCATGAATCCCTGCTCGCTGCCCGAGTGTCCCAGCCGGAACAAGTGATTGCGTACTGCGGCGGCGAGATAGCCCTGGCGGCGCAGGTCGGCCAGAGAGGTGGCGCCATGGCGCTTCGACAGCGGCGCGCCGTCCTCGCCCACGATGAGCGATACGTGCCCATAGGCCGGCACAAGCAGCCCGAGCGCCGTGAGCAGGAGGATCTGGCGTGGCGTATTCGTGAGGTGATCCGAGCCGCGCAAGACGTGCGTGACGCCCATCAGGGCGTCATCGACGGCGTTGCAGAAGAAGAACGCCGCCGATCCGTCCGCGCGGCGCACGATGAAATCGCCGATCTCATCGGTCGCGAAGCGCTGGGGCCCGTGCACGAAGTCGTCGAACGCGACCTCGGCACCCTGGTGGACACGAAATCGCAGCGTGGCGGCGAGCCCGCGCGCCGCGCGATCACGCCGCTGCGCGGCGGTCAGCTCGAGGCAGGTGCCCGCATAGCGCGGCGGCTTGCCGGCCGCCAGCATCGCCTTGCGCGACAGCTCGAGCTCGGTCGGCGTGCAGTAGCAGGGGTAGGCCGCACCGGTCACGAGGAGACGTTCCTGGAAATCGGCGTAGAGCGCCGAGCGCTCTGACTGCCGGTAAGGCGACGCGGGACCGCCGACTTCGGGTCCCTCCTGCCAGTCGATGCCAAGCCAGCGCAGATCATCCACGAGCGCTGCGAGATACGCGTCCGTCGAGCGCTCGAGATCGGTATCTTCGATGCGCAGGATGAAGCGGCCGCCAGCGCGGCGCGCCAACAGGTAATTGAACAGCGCGGTGCGCGCGTTGCCGAGATGGAGCGCGCCGGTGGGGCTCGGCGCGAAGCGGGTGACAATGTCGGGCTCGGGCATGAACGATATCTTAAGGGATTGCTAGAATGGGCGGATGAAGAAGCGCCCTGCCCGCCACCTCGCCGCCATCGCCAGCGTGCTCGTGCTCGCCTGCGCCGGCGCCGCCCATGCCACTGACGAACCACGCGTGCGCGTTTCGACCTCGCTCGGCGACTTCGTCATCGAGCTGAACCCGGAGCGCGCGCCGCTCACGGTCGCGAACTTTCTCGGCTACGTGAAGGAAGGCCACTACACGAACTCGCTCTTCCACCGCGTAATCGCCAATTTCATGATCCAGGGCGGCGGCTTGACGGCGCAGTACACGCTGAAGCCCGTGCATCCGCCAATCCCCAACGAGTCTGGCAACGGCCTGCAGAACGTGCGCGGCGCCGTAGGGCTCGCGCGTACCGCCGCGCCTCATTCGGGCGATGCCCAGTTTTTCGTGAACGTGGGCAACAATGCGGATCTCGATCCGCTGCCGACGCGCTGGGGCTACACCGTGTTCGGCAAGGTCGTCGAGGGGATGGACGTCGTCGATCGCATCTCGGTGCAGCCCACCGGCGCCGTCGCGACCCTGAAATCCGATGTGCCGCTGACGCCCGTCGTCATCAGGAGCATCGAGCTGATCGGCGCGCCGCCGGCAACGACGCCTGCCGCTCCCGCACTCGCCCCCGTCGCAACGCCGGCTGAGCCGCCGACGCCGCCCGGCCAGTGACGCTCCTCTTCGTCTCGGACCTGCATCTCGATGCGGCGGCGCCCGAGGCGAGTGATCAGTTCATCGCCTTCCTGCGGGGCGAAGCTCGCGATGCGGCAGCTCTCTATATCCTCGGCGACCTGTTCGAGTCCTGGGTGGGGGACGATGACGACGACCCCGAGCGCGCACGCATCTGTGCGGCGCTGCGCGACTTCACGGCGGGCGGCACACCCTGCTTCGTCATGCAGGGCAACCGCGACTTTCTCCTTGGCGGGCGCTTCGCGGAGCGGACCGGCAGCCGGCTGATTTCGGACCCGGTGATCACGGAGATCCACGGGGTCCGCACACTGCTCGCCCATGGCGATCTCTTCTGCACCGACGACGTGAAGTATCAACAGCTGCGCGTGATCGTGCGCGACCCGCAATGGCAGCAGCGGCTGCTCGCCCTCTCGCTGTCTGACCGCAAGCTGCTGGCCGCTGAAGCACGGTCCGGCAGCCGCGCGCACACGCGCCGCGTGCAGCCCGAAATCATGGACGCGAACCCTGCGGCGATCGAACTCGCCGCGCGCGAGTTCGAAGTCGACGTCGTGATCCACGGCCACACGCATCGCCCGGGCGTGCACGAGTTCGTTACGGACGGACGGCCGCGAACGCGGGTGGTGCTCGGCGCCTGGTACGAACAGGGTAGCGTGCTCGAGTGGGACGCTGCGGGGCGCCGCCTGCGCACGCTCCTCAGATAGCCGCAGCGCCGGAGTGGAAGCGCAGGACTGGATCTGGTGCCGTGACCAGCTCCGCCTCCACTTCCGCGAGCTGGTGCAACCGCCGTCGCCAGTCGATGTCTCCCGCGCTGGCCTGCGCAAGCCCGAGGTAAAGCTCGTGATGACGCGCTTCCGCACGCTCGAGGTCCGCATAGAAGGCCCCGAGAGGCGCGGGCAGGCGAGGCGCCAGCAGACGGAAGCGCTCACAGGATCTGGCCTCGATCAGCGCGCCCATCAGCAGCAGATCGACCTTGCGACGCGGTTCGATGCTCGCCGCGTGACGGCGCAGCGCCGAGGCGTAGCGCCCCGGCTTCTGCCGCTCGAACGGCACCTCAAGCTGTTGCATCATGCGCACGACCTGCTCGAAATGGCGCAGCTCTTCCCGCGCAAGGCGCGCGAGCGCGACACCGAGCGCGATGTCTTCGGGATACGCGAAGATCAGCGCCAGCGCAGTCGAGGCCGCCTTCTTCTCGCAGTTGGCGTGATCGGTGAGGAGCGGCCGCCAGTGCCCAGCCGCCGCCTCCACCCAGGCCGCCGGCGTGGGTGCTGCAAGAATTGTCGCGGCGGCATCGGGATGCGTCGTCATTGCGCATCCATGGCTTCGAGAGCCAGCTCGAGAATGGCAGCCGCTTCGTTCGCGCTCGCGTAACGCGCTGCCGGCTCCTTTGCCATCAAGCGGTCGATGATCGGCTGCGCCCGCGCGAACTCCTTCGGCAACCGCGGCACCGGCGCCTTGGCATGCAGATAAATGATCGCCATCGGATTGTCGGCGTCATAGGGCTTGGTGCGGGTCAGCATTTCGTAGAGCACGACGCCGAGGCTGTAGAGGTCGCTTCGCTCGTCGGCTGCCTGGCCATGACCCTGCTCCGGGCTCATGTAATGCGGCGTACCGAAGATCATGCCGGTATCGGTGATCTCGAACGCAAGGGCCTCGTGCTTGGCGAGTCCGAAGTCGATCAGCGCGAGACTACCGTCATCGCGCATCATGACGTTGCCCGGCTTCAGGTCGCGATGGCGTACACCGGCCTCATGCACCGCCGCGAGGGCGCGGGCGATTTCGAGCGCGTAGTCGAGCGCGGATCGCAGCGTGAGCGGCGAACGCATGCGCCTTCGCAGATCGCCGCCGGCGAAATACTCCATCACGATGAAGGCGAAATCGTCCATCACGCCAAGGTCGTGGATGCGCACGACGTTCGGGTGCCGCAAGCGGCGCACGATTTCATATTCCTGCAGGAAGCGGTCAAAGGACTGGTCGATGCCGTTCGCCTTGCGCATCGTGCGGGTGACTTTCAACACCACCAGATCGCCGGCCTCCTCGCTCTCGGCAAGGTACAGCTCGGACACCGAGCCGCGCGCGAGCTCGCGGATGCGCCGGTAACCGCGCAACCGCGCCGCGCCAAACTGCAGCGCGTCGAGACCCTCCGGCGAGCCACGCCATGCAGCCAGGGCATCGACATGCGCGCCCGCGGCACGCTCGAGCGCGTCGAGCAGCCGCGTGTTGTCGATGGCGTCGCGGCTGAACGTGTCGAAGGCACCGGCCTCGATCGCGCGCTCCCGGGTCCGGATCTCGTCGTCCGGGGCGAAGAAGACGAGCGGGGCGAAGCCCGGACGCGCACCAAGATCCTCGAGCCAGCTGAAGCCGGCGTCTTTCGGCGACGCATGATCGAGCAGCACCACGTCGAAGCCCTGTGCCAGGAACTCGGGCGCGAGCCGCCCGCGACGCACGGGGTTATACGTGACCACTTCAGCCTCGGGCCAGCGGCACGTCACGTGGTGGCGAATGAGCGCACGGTAGCGCGGATCGTGATCGATCAGTAGCAGGCGCATCGCTGCGATTACACCACGCGCGCGAGCCCGATGACGAGATCGCCGACGTTCGTGCCCGTCGCCCCGGTATGAACGAGATCGCCCGCCGCTTCGAGCGCCGTACCGGCGTCAGCCCGGACGAGGCAGTCGTCCCCGTCGTAGCCGGCATCGGCGATGCGTTGCCAGGTGCCGCCATCGACCAGCGCGCCGGCGTCATCGGTGGACCCGTCTGTACCATCCGTCCCGACCGCGAGGAGAGTGAGCCCGGCCCCGCCACGCAAAGCACGCGCGGCCGCGAGCGCCAAGTGCTGATTGCGCCCACCGCGCCCCGGCTCGCGGGGCAGACACACCGTCGATTCGCCGCCAGAGACGAGAACCTCCGTGTCGCGTGCGGCGAGCTCTGTCGCAAAGCACGCACCGAGCGTCGCGGCATCGCCGGCGAACCGCGCGGCACCCGCGCGCACGCGACAACCCGCCGCCGAAGCCGCCGCGCGTACTGCATCGACAGCGTCGTCGATGCCTGCGATCACGCGCCGCCGCACCCGGTCGCCGGGCACGGGCCCCGCGAGCCCGGAGCCGATCACCGCCGGGTCGTCATGCGGCACGTCGGAAATGAACAGCGCGAGTGCCGCCTTGCCGCCGAAACGTTCGATCAGGGCGCCCCCCTTGATCAGCGAGACTTTGCGTCGCCGCACGTTGATCGCCTCGATCGCGGCGCCCGCCGCCAGCAGCTCACGATTGAGCGCCGCAAGCTCCTCGAGCGCGACGCCGGGCGCCAATACCTCGACGAGGCTCGATGCGCCGCCCGAAACGAGCAGCAGCGGCAGCTCCCCCGGCGCCAGCCTTTCGACTTCGGCGGTGAGGCGCGCACCGGCCGCGAGACTGCGCTCATCCGGTACAGGATGCGCCGCTTCGATCACGCTGCAGTTGCGACATTCGCGCAGCTCTGCGTCTGCATGACCGGCCCTCGTAATGACGAGCGCGCGCAGGATGCGTGGTCCGAGCGCGTCGTACGCGCCGAGCGTCATGCGCGACGCCGCCTTGCCTGCCGCGAGCACGACGACGCCCCTGTGACCGCCAATCATCGCGGCGATGTCGGGAGCAGCGAGCGCGGCGCTGACACGAGCGCGGCCGTCGACGGCGCGCAGCGCAAGGGAGAGCCATTCGAGCAGCAGCGCGCGCGAGCGCGACTGCAGGGAGTTGCTCACCCGCCCCGAACGACCTTGAGGCCCGAGCGCTCGCCGTTTCTGCGATGGGTCTTGGCGGCGTCCGAGCGCTCGAGGCGCAGCCGCTCGAGGTATTCGGGCGTGACGTCGCCGGTGACGTACTCGCCCGAAAAACACGAGGTGTCGAACTCGGTGATCTTCGCGATGTCGTGCTGGCAGGCCTGCACGAGGTCCTCGAGCGTCTGGTAGACGAGCCAGTCCGCGCCGATCGCCTTCGCGACCTCAGCGACGCTGCGGCCATTGGCCACGAGCTCATCCGCCGCCGGCATGTCGATGCCGTAGACGTTCGGATAGCGCACCGGCGGCGCCGCCGAGGCGAAGTACACCTTGCGCGCGCCCGCCTCGCGCGCAAGCTCGATGATCTGCGCCGAGGTTGTGCCGCGCACGATGGAATCATCGACGAGCAGCACCACCTTGCCGCGGAACTCGAAATCGATCGCGTTCAGCTTGCGACGCACCGACCGTTCACGCTGCTCCTGCCCCGGCATGATGAACGTGCGGCCGATGTAGCGGTTCTTGTTGAAGCCTTCGCGATACTTGAGCCCGAGGATCTGCGCGACCTGCAACGCTGCGGTGCGCGACGTGTCCGGAATCGGGATCACGACTTCGATGTCGTGATCGGGGCGTTCGCGGCGGATGCGCTCGGCGAGCTTCTCGCCCATGCGCATGCGCGCGCGGTACACCGACACGTTGTCGATGATCGAATCGGGGCGCGCAAAGTATACGTACTCGAAGATACAGGGCGTATGGCGCGCGGCCACGGCGAGCTGCTGCGAGTGCAGCCGTCCCTGCTCGTCGATGAATACGGCTTCACCAGGGCCGACGTCACGCACGAAGCGAAAGCCAAGGCCGGTCAGCGCGACACTCTCGGATGCGAGCATCCACTCGACGCCCTTCGGCGTATCACGGGTGCCGAGCACGAGCGGGCGGATGCCGTTCGGGTCGCGAAAACCCACGATGCCGTGGCCGATCAGCATCGCCACTGCAGCGTACCCGCCGCGGCAACGGCGATAGACCGCGGTGAGTGCTGCGAAGATATCCGCGGGCGTGACGCGCGGCGTACCTACGCGCTGCAGCTCGGAGGCGAACACGTTGAGCAGCACTTCGGAATCGGACGAGGTGTTGAGGTGCCGCCGGTCCTCGCGCGTGAGCACTTCGGCGAGCTCGGCAGCGTTGGTCAGGTTGCCGTTGTGCCCGAGGCAGATGCCATAAGGCGCGTTGACGTAGAACGGCTGCGCCTCGGCGACCCCTTCGCATCCGGCGGTGGGATAACGCACGTGCGCGATGCCGACGTTGCCGCGCAGTTCGAGCATGTGGTGCTGCTGAAACACATCGCGCACGAGACCGCTGCCCTTGCGCACGCAAAGCTCGCCCTCGCTCGAAGTGACGATGCCCGCGGCGTCCTGGCCGCGATGCTGAAGGACGGTGAGCGCATCGTAGAGTCGCTGGTTGACGAGACCGGTGCCCACGATGCCGACGATGCCGCACATGAGCTAGTTCTCCCCCGGCAAATGGTCGCCGACGATCGTGCGCAAGCCGCCCGCAACACTCTCGGCCGGACCCCTCAGCCTGGCGTTCTGCCACCACGCGTCCCGGTCGATCTCCACCGTCTGACCGAGGATCACGAGCGCCCCGACCACGACGACGCCGCGCAGCAGCCCGAAGAAGAAACCGAACATGCGATCGATGCTCATCACCAGCGAAATGCGCGTGAAGTAGCCCACGAGCCACGCCGTGAGCGTGCCGGCGAGCAGCACGACGAAGAAGATGATCGCGCGCGCCGCCCAGGGACGCGCCGCGGGAGCCTCGAGCAGGCCGCCGAGCTGCGGCTCGAGCTCGGGCCCATAGTGCCATGCGAGCCACAGCGCCGCGACCCAGGTCACGACGGCGATGACTTCGCGTACGAGCCCCCGAAAGAGTCCGACGATCGCCGAGATCGCCACTATGCCGATCAGAACGTAGTCCGTTGGCGTCATGTTCCGCTCAATTGTACAAGTGACAGTGCAGAAAAACCCGGGTTACGGATGATCGACGACTTTCCCCGGCTGCCCCGCCTCGGCGAGACGCGCGGCAAGCTGCTGCGCGCTGGCTCGATCGGCCACGGGGCCTACCCGAACGCGATACAGCTTCCTGCCGTTTCCCGTGGGCGAGATGAAAGCAGGAAACCCTCCCTTGCCCAGTTTCACTACGAGACCCTCGGCATTGGCGCGACTCGCGAAACTGCCGATCTGTACCGCGAAACCGGTTTCGACCGACGCGGGGCGAGACTCGGCCACGGGCGCCTGAGCCGGCGCTGGGGCCGACTCAGGCGCCGGCGCTGGGGCTGGTGTGGGAAGCGGCGCGGGTATGGGTGCGGACTCTGCGCCAGGCGCTGGCGGAGGCGCCACCGTCATCGGAGTGATGGGAGGCTGTGTGCCCGCTGGTTCCGTCAGGTCGATCGTGTAGGAACGCAAGGGTGGCCCCTCGACACCGGCCGTCGCCGCGGGTGCGGCCGGATGCGGCGGGCCGGAAAGGAGCGCGGGCACGACGATCACGACGAAGACGACGAGGATCACGGCCCCGGTGAGCCGCTCTTTGAACTGCTTGTTCACGCCGAATTCAGTATAGCCGAAGCCATTCGAGTGCCGGCCCCACGACATGGAACGAACCGAATACGACGATGCGATCGCCGGGTCGCGCCAACGCGCGCGCGCGCGCGCAGGCCTCTGCAACCGAAGCGCAGGTCGCAAGCGGCGCCGCTTCGAGCCGCAGCCGCGCGACGACGCTTCCGGCATCGAGCCCACGTGGCGGCGGCAACGTCGTCAGCACCCACTCGTCAACCTGGCCTCGCAGCACAAGGCCAATGGAGGCCACATCCTTGTCGTCGAGAAAGCCTGCCACCGCCAGCGTGCGTCCCGGGATGGGGCGAGCCGCAAGCTCGCGGGCGAGCTCGGCGGCCGCAGGCGCATTGTGCGCGACGTCGAGAATCCACTCGACCTCGCCCGGCACGATCTGGAAGCGGCCCTGGAGCCGCACTTGCCCGAGACCCTGGGCTACCGCCTCCCGCGATACGGCAAGGGTGCTCGCATCGAGCGCCGCAATCGCGGTCGCGGCGTTGCCGAACTGCGTGGCGCCTGCGAGTGCGGGTCGCGGCAGATCGGCCAGGGTGCGGCGCGCGGAACGCCATTCCCAGCGCTCGCCGTGGATCTCCCAATCGAAGTCGCGTCGCGCGGTCCGCGCCACCGCACCGATGCGTTCGATCTCCGTGAACACGCTCACGGGCAGCCTGGACGTCCCGAGCACGGCAGGGCGGCCCCGGCGAAAGATGCCGGCCTTCTCGCGACCGATGTCCTCGAGCGTCGGGCCGAGCCATTCGTGGTGATCAGCGCCGACCGAGCACAGTACGGCGACATCTGCATCCACCAGGTTGGTCGCATCGAGGCGGCCCCCGAGTCCGACCTCGAGCACCTGCGCCGCAACTCCGCGGCGACGGAACACCAGGAGCGCCGCGAGCGTACTGAACTCGAAATACGTGAGGGTTGTGTCGCCGCGTGCACGCTCGATGGTCTCGAACGCGAGGGCAAGCTCGTCATCGGAGGCCTCGGTGCCGCCGACGCGGATGCGCTCGTTGTAGCGCACGAGATGCGGCGAGCTGAACGCGCCGGTCGAAAGACCGGCGGCGCGCAGCATCGCGTCGAGCAGCGCGACGGTCGAACCCTTGCCGTTGGTGCCACCGACGGTGAAAGTCGGTACCTGCGCGCGCTCGAGGCCGAGTGCACACGCGACGCGGCGCACGCGCACAAGCCCGAGATCGATGCTGCGGGGGTGGGCGTGCTGCTGCAGCTCGAGCCACCCGGCGAGCGTGCGCATGGGTGGAGTCACGCGAGCCGGGTCAGGCGACAGTGGCCGCGGGCGGAAGCTTCAGCAGCAGACGGATCGCGGCGCCGAGCCGCTCGCGCATGTCGCGCCGGTCGACAATCATGTCGATCGCACCGTGCTCGAGCAGGAATTCGCTCCGCTGGAAGCCCTCGGGCAGCGTCTCGCGCACGGTTTGCTGGATCACCCGCGGGCCCGCGAATCCGATCAACGCGCGCGGCTCGGCGACGTTCAGGTCGCCGAGCATCGCGAGGCTCGCCGACACCCCGCCCGTGGTGGGGTCGGTCAGCACGGAAATGAATGGCAGGTGCTCGCGCGCCAGTCGCGCCAGCGCCGCACTCGTCTTCGCCATTTGCAACAGCGAATAGAGCGCCTCCTGCATGCGCGCCCCGCCGCTCGAGGAAAAGCAGACGAGCGCCGCCCGGTTCTCGATGCAATAGTCGACTGCGCGCTTGAAGCGCTCACCGACCACCGAGCCCATCGAGCCTCCGAGGAAGCGGAACTCGAACGCGCACGCGACCACGTCGACCCCGAGGAGCTTGCCGGCGACCGCGATCAGGGCGTCGTTCTCGCCGGTATTCTTCTGCGCCGATGTGAGCCGGTCCCGGTAACGCTTGCTGTCCTTGAACCTGAGCGGATCCTCAGGTCTGATATCGGCGCCGATCTCGAGCACCTCGCCCTCGTCGAGAAACATCGCGAGCCGCTCGCGCGCGCCGATGCGCATGTGGTGGCTGCACTTCGGACAGACGTTGAGATTACGCTCGAGCTCGGCGCGGTACAGCACCGCATCGCACGTGGGGCACTTGATCCAGAGGCCCTCGGGGATCGAACGCGTGCGGCGTTCGGTCTTGATCCGCGAGGGCATGATTTTCTCGAACCATGACATATCAGAGCGGGATCATAGCGGAAACGCCCATCGGCACGGCGAACTCGCGCGGATAGCGCACAGCGGCGAAGTACAGGCCGCCGGCCGGCGCCGTGGCGGCGTTGCGCGTGCGGTCACGGCCCGCGAGCACCTCGGCGGCGAACTCCGGCGCGGCATCGCCGCGTCCCACACTGATCAGGAGGCCGGTGATATTGCGCACCATGTGGTGCAGGAAAGCGTTGGCCGTCACAGTGATCGTGACGTGATCGCCCTCACGCCGGACGGCAAGTTCCGTCACGCGACGCAGCGGCGTCTTCGACTGGCACCCGGTCGCACGAAAGGCGCTGAAATCGTGCTCACCGAGGAGATGTGCGGCGGCCGCGTTCATGCGCGCGATCTCGAGCGGCCGGTGCACCCATGCGACACGCCCGGCCGCGAGCGCCGAACGCTCGCTGCGATTGAGGATGTGATAGCGATAGGTGCGCGCAACCGCCCCGAAGCGGGCATGAAACGCCGGCGGCATCTCTTGCGCCCATGTGAGCACGATGTCCGGCGGCAGGCTGGCATTGGCGCCGAGCACCCAGGCGCGCGGCGCGCGCAAGGCGAGCGTATCGAAATGTGCGACCTGCCCGAGTGCGTGTACGCCGGCATCGGTGCGACCGGCGCAGGTGGTGCTCACGGGTTCATCGGCCACTGCCGACAGCGCGTCCTCGACTGCGCCCTGAACCGAACGCCGGCCCGCCTGAATCTGCCACCCGACGTAATTCGTTCCCAAGTATTCGATGCCGACCGCGATGCGCGGCATGCCGGGGCGAGGTCCTAGCCCGGCAGCGTATCGATGAGCCGCTGGGCTTCCTGCTTCTGCGAGACCGATCCTTCCTGCAGGACTTCCTTCAGGATGCTGCGGGCGCCGTCGGGATCGCCCATGTCCATGTACGCACGCGCAAGGTCGAGCTTGGTGCCGACCTCGCTCATCGTCACGGGTTCGAGGTCAGGCAGCGCCAGATCCTCTGGGCCGATCTTCTGCGTAGCGGCGAACGCCCCATCATTGTCCGAGGGCGCGCCGACGTCGAACTCGACGCCCGTACGGGAGCCGCCGAAGGCATCGGTGGCGCTGAAATCGACATCGACGCCGGGCTTCAGGGCCGCGAGACGCGAAGTCTCGCCCGCGATATCCGGCAGCGCCTTGAGAGAAGCCGTGGCATTCGCGTCAGCGATCGCGGGATTGGTCCCCGTTTGATCGGCACCTTCGATCGTGTACCAGCTGCCGGTGGTCGATGCGTGATCGGCCTCCCCGCCGGCGCGGCGCTCGGCCTCCTCGATGATCTCGCGCGAACGCGCATCGAGACCCGCGACCATGGTCGGGGCATCGCCCGGGCTTTCGGCGTCCGCATCGGGACCGATGTTGAGGCCGAGATCATCGATGGCGAGTTCGGCAGTCGGGTCGATCGACAGGCCCGACTGGCGCATCACGACATCCACTTTTTCGCGCAGCGTGCCGCTCTCGCCCATGCGCAGCGTCGGCTGCTCCACGGTCGGCGCGTCCATGTTGTCGGGCATCAGCACCGTACGCTCGGCAGTCGCTTCCGGCGGCATCTGTGCCGTCATCTCGCGCGTCGTATTGCCGCTGCGGTCATCGGCGCCACGCAGCGGGTCGTCGAGCACGAAATCAAGGTCGTCGCCAACGCCGGTCGTGGCGAGCGCGCCGGCTTCGCCGGTCGGGTCCTTGTCGCCCAGCGGATCGGCGCCGAACGCCGTGCTGAAATCGAGATCGACACCGCCTGTCGCCGCGCGCGGCGCCTCGCCGCCCGGATCGCCGAGCAGATCGTAATCGACGCGGTTCTGGCCGCCCTCGAGATCGAGATCGATGCCGCCCGCGATGGCGCCGCCGGCCGGCACCGCTTGCTGGAACAGCTCGTCTTCAGGCGCGAGCTGCTTGCCCATGATCACGATCTTGTCCCACTCGCCCGCGGGCGCTTCGGCGCGCGCAGCCGCGAGTTCGCGGGCGGTCGCGAGGAACTGATCCTTGTTGCCCCAGACGAAGAACACCTCGAGAAGCTTCAACTTCAGGTCGCGACGCGCCGGCTCGCGCTGGATTGCAATGCGCACCAGATCCGCGGCCTGGTCGTACAGGCCGTATGCCATGTGGAAATCGGCTTCGGCGAGCGGATCGCCTTGATCGAGGTTGATCGCGGTTTCACCGCTGATCGTCTGGTCGGCAGGGGTGGTGACGACCGCAGCGGGCTTGCGGAACGCGCCCGAATCGTCGAGGCGCGGTCGTTCGTGCGGACCCGATTCCTCTACGAGGAAGGCCTCTTCTTCCCTGTCGCCGACGGGTTTGCGCAACCGCGCGGTATCGGTCAGGCCGGAGCGGCGCTCCGCCACGGCGGCGCCGGCTTCCGCGAGTCGCCCGAGCGAGTTGTCGAAATCGACCTGCTCGCGGGATTTCCACTTGCGAAACGCGACGAGCGCGAGCAGCGCCGCAATCAGCAGCGCCGGGATATACCAGAGGTCCCGCAGCGTATCGAAGAATGACGGCCCTTCCTTGACCGGTGCGGAAGCGGGTGCCGTCACGGGCTTCTTCACGGGCTCCTCGACAGCCGCTTCCGGTGCCGCCGGGGCAGGCGCGACTTCAGGCGTCGCCTCTGGCGTCGATTCTGGCGCGGCCTGCGCCGCGGGCGGCGTCGCCTCGGGGGTCGCCGGCGGTGGCGTTGCCGCAGACGGTGGCGCACCTTGTGCGGCGGCGAGGCGCGCCTGCAGGTCGGCGAGTTCGCGGCTGCGAATCTCGAGCTGTGCGTTCGATTCCTTCAGCTGGCCTTCGAGCTCTCGCACACGCGCGTTGAGCTGATCCACCTGCGCGCTCGCTGCGGCATCGGCGGCGCCGGTTCCAGCACCCGCCTGGCTCGGCGGCACGAGGCGTAACCGCTCATCCGCCGGCGCGGTGGCGCCGGCGCGATTGCGCCAGGCTGCGTACTGGCGCCTGACCTCGCCACGCGCTTCACTTGCGCTGATCGCGGCAAGTGCGGAGGCATCCGGCACGCGCAGCACTGCGCCCGAATGCAGGTCGCTCATGTTGTCGCCGAACGCCGCAGGATTGCCCTGATACAGGCTCACCATCATGCGCTGCGTGTCGGCGCCACCGGTGAGACCGGCGGCGATCGACGTCAACGTGTCACCACGCCGTACGGAATAGGAGCTCGCATCGGTGGCCGCCTGCGCAGCCGGTGCGGGGGCCTCTTCGGCGGCACGCGGTGCGCGCTCCGGTGCGGGCGACGGTGCCGGACGCGCAATCTCGCCCTCACGGGAAGTACCTGCGGTCGGCGCGGCGACGGGCGCTGCGGCAACGCTCGCACCCGGTGCGAACACCGGCGGGTCCATCAGCAGCGTGTATTCGCGCACGAGGCGGCCGCGCGCCCAGTTGACCTCGACGAGCAGCGTCACGAAAGGCTCGGTAACGGGCTCCTGCGAGCGCAGCCGCAGGACGGTGCGGCCATCACCGGTTCGCACCTGGGTGACAGTCACGGAGCTGAGGAACGCCGGCCAGTCGAGCGCATAGCGGGCGAAGGTCTCGCGCGACGCCAGCTGGGCCTTGAGAGTCGCCAGTTCCTCGGGCGTTGCGCCAAGCAGCTCGATTTCCGCATCGAGCGGCCCGTTCAGGCGCGAATTGAGGCGTACGTCCCCCAGGCCGAGGGCCAGGGAAAGCTGCGGCAACAACAGCAGAGCGAGTGCCAGCACCCGCGATTTAGCGATCATTCTGACTCCCCGTCGAACCCGGCGCAGCAATTTCCACCATTAAATACAACAGGTTACTACCGAAATCTCGGCCGCCACCCGCTTGTTGCCGCATTATGACTCATAAAAAGTCGCGCGCCAAAATCTCCGCGATCTGCACGCTGTTGGTCGCAGCACCTTTGCGGACGTTGTCAGCCACGATCCAGAGGTCAAGGCCCCGATCGTGCGAGATATCCTCGCGGATTCTGCCGACATAAACTGTGTCGTGGTTCGCTGCCTCGGTCGCCGCCGTCGGGTACCCGGCCGGGACCCGATCGTCGAGCACCGTCACCCCCGGGGCCTTTTCCAGCAACGCGCGCGCCTCCCCTGCTGAAATCTTGCGCCGGGTCTCGATGTGTACAGCTTCGGAATGCCCGAAGAACACCGGCACGCGCACCGTGGTCGCATTTACGCGAATCGAGTCATCCCCCATGATCTTGCAGGTCTCCCAGAACATCTTCATCTCTTCGCGCGTGTAGCCGTTCGACTCGAACTTGTCGATCTGCGGCACGCAGTTGAAAGCGATCTGCTTCGCGATCACCTTCACTTCGGCCTCGCGACCCGACAGCAGCGCGGCGCTCTGCGAGGCAAGTTCATCGACCGCTTCCTTGCCGGCGCCCGACACCGACTGATAGGTCGCGACATTGATGCGCTCGATGCCGACCGCATCGTGAATCGGCTTGAGAGCCACCACCATCTGGATCGTCGAGCAGTTCGGATTCGCAATGATGCCGCGCGTCCGGTAGCCCGAGATGGCCTGCGGATTGACCTCGGGCACGACGAGCGGAATATCGTCCTCGTAGCGAAACTCCGACGTATTGTCGATCACGACGCACCCTGCCGCCCAGGCCTTCGGCGCGAATTCACGCGAGGTGTCGCTGCCGGCCGAGAAGAGGCCGATATCGGCGCGCGCGAAGTCGAACTTGTCGAGTTCGAGCACCGGATGGCGCTTGCCGCGGAATTCGACCGATTTGCCGAGCGAGCGATTGCTCGCGAGCGGGAAGAGCTCGCTCACCGGAAAGTTGCGCTCTTCCAGAACCTTGATCATGGTGTCGCCGACGAGGCCGGTCGCACCTAACACTGCTACCCGAAATTGCTTGCTCATATCACCGGGGTCTTCGATATAACGTCGCCATTCTGCGCCCGATTGCGCAGATAGTGGTCCATCAGCACGAGCGCCAGCATCGCCTCGGCGATCGGCGTGGCGCGCAGCCCGACGCAGGGGTCGTGCCGCCCGGTCGTGACGATCTCGACGGCGTTGCCACCCTCGTCGATCGTCTCGCCCGGAATCTGGATGCTCGAGGTCGGTTTCAGGGTCGCATGCGCGATGATGTCCTGGCCGCTCGAAATGCCGCCCAGCGTGCCGCCCGCATGATTTGACCTGAAGCCCTGCGGCGTCATCACGTCGCGATGCTCGCTGCCGCGCTGTGCGGCCGCGCGCGCTCCGGCACCGATCTCGACGGCTTTGACCGCGTTGATGCCCATCAGCGCACCCGCAATGTCGGCGTCGAGCCGGCTGAACACGGGCTCGCCGAGGCCGGGCGGCACGCCGGTCGCGATCACGGTGACACGCGCTCCGATCGAATCGCCTGCCGTGCGCAGGTCCCAGATCAGCTTTTCGAGCTCCGGAATGCGTGCCGGATCCGGGCAGAAGAACGGATTCTCGTACGCCGTGGCCGGATTCACCGGCTCGAGCTCGAGCGCGCCGATGCGGCTGAGGTAGCCATGGATACCGATGCCGAGCCGCCCGGCAAGGTACTTGCGCGCGATCGCGCCGGCCGCGACCCGCATCACGGTCTCGCGCGCCGACGCGCGGCCGCCGCCGCGATAATCGCGCAGGCCATACTTCTGCTGGTAGGTGTAATCGGCATGGCCCGGGCGGAACCGGTCCTTGATCTTTTCGTAGTCGCGCGAGCGCGCGTCGGTGTTCTCGATGAGAAGGCCGATCGGCGTCCCGGTGGTGCGGCCCCCGAAGACGCCCGAGAGAATCCGCACCTGGTCGGCTTCGCGGCGCTGGCTCGTGAATTTCGATGTGCCCGTGCGGCGGCGGTCGATGTCAGGCTGCAGGTCGGCTTCGCAAAGCTCGAGACCCGGCGGGCAGCCGTCCACGATGCAGCCGAGCGCGGGCCCGTGGCTCTCGCCGAAGCTGGTCACCGTAAACAGTTTGCCGAAGGTATTACCGGACATCTCCAACCTGTTCAGCCGTCAGCAGGAACACTCCGCCGCCGCCACGTTCGAACGCCAGCCAGGTGAACGGCACGCGCGGAAACCTCGCGCGCACCAGCACCTCGGAATTGCCCACCTCGACCACGAGTATGCCGCGTGGGCGAAGGTGCCGCGCCGCCTCGCGCAGGATCACGCGCACCGAATCGAGGCCGTCCTCTCCTGCGGCGAGGGCGCCGCGGGGCTCATGCGAGTACTCGGGTGGCAGGGCCGCAAGCTCTTCGACCCCGACGTAGGGCGGATTCGACACGATGATATCGTAGGTCCGGCCGTTGAGCGCAGCGAAATGGTCCGATTTGACGAGGCGGACGCGCCGGCCGACACGGTGGCGGCGCACGTTGCTCGCGGCCACATCAAGCGCGTCGGGCGAAATGTCGGAGGCATCCACGTGCGCGCGTGGCAAGGCCTTTGCGCAGGCAATCGCGATGCAGCCGGAGCCGGTGCCGAGATCCAGGATCGTCTGCACGCGGCGCGCGTCGATCCAGGGCGCGAACCGGCGCTCGATCAGCTCCGCGATGGGCGAGCGGGGAATCAGCACGCGCGCATCGACATGAAACGGCAGACCGGCAAACCAGGTCTCGCGCGTGAGGTAGACCGCCGGCACGCGCTCACGGATGCGCCGCTCGAGGAGCGCATCGATCGCGCCCTGCGCGCGCACGCTCACGCGCCGGCTGTAATCGCGCGCGCGCGGGGGCACCGGCAGACCGAGCACATGCCACACGAGCGCTGCGGCGTCGTCGCGCGCGTTGTCGGTGCCATGCCCGTAGTGCAGGCGCGCGCGTGCAAGGCGCCGCGCGGCACGCGCAATCGCCTCCCGTACGGTCGGAGCTGCACGACGGTTGTGGGATAATGGCGTCATGTCCACCTCGAAATCCTGGCTGCCCTGGGCAGCGCTTGCCCTCGTCGGCGTGCTCGCCGGCGCCTGGATCGCCCGCACTACCCTGGCGCCGGCGTCGGCTCCCGTGCTGCAGGCAGGCACCTGGCTACCGGAGCCACGCACCGTCGACACTCCCGTACTCACCGACAGCCTGGGCCGGCCATTCACCGGCGCCGGATTCGCCGGGCACGCGAGCGTGCTCTTTTTCGGCTTCACGCATTGCCCTGACGTGTGTCCGACGACGCTCGCAGTCCTGGCGCAGGTCAGGCAGGTGTCAAAAGCGGCGAATCTTGCGATCTATCTCGTGACGGTCGACCCGGAGCGCGACTCCCCTGAAGTACTGCGCAACTATCTCGCGGGCTTCGACCCGGAGTTTATCGGTCTTACGGGCGGGCCGCTCGATCTCAAGAGCTTCACCCGCTCGCTCGGCGCCGCCGTCGCGAAAGTCGACCTGCCCGGCGGCAACTATTCCATGGACCACTCGGCGACGCTCTTTCTGCTCGATGATGCAGGTCGCCTGCGCGCGGTGTTTACGCCCCCGTACGAGACCGCGACGCTCGCGGCCGATCTCGATGCCGCAATTGCGGCCGCCCGGGGATGAACGACGACGGTATCGGTGCGCGCCTCTTCGTCGCGCTTCAATACCTTTTGCCGCAGCACGGCCTCTCGCGCCTCGTGCATGCGCTCGCGCGCGTGCGCGTGCGCTGGATCAAGAACGCGCTGATCCGGGCGTTCATGCGCGCTTTCAAGCCTGATCTGGCGGACGCGGTCGAAAAGGACCCCTGCGCTTACCCGACATTCAACGCATTCTTCACGCGCCCGCTCGAGCACGGGGTGCGGCCCATCACACCCGGCAGTACGGCAATCGCGTGCCCCGTCGATGGCACCGTGAGCGAATGTGGAAACATCGAGGGCGAGCGCATCCTGCAGGCGAAAGGACACGACTTCACGCTTGACGCGCTGCTCGCCGGGCGCGAGTCGCTCGCGAAGCGCTTCAGGCACGGGCGATTCGCGACGATCTATCTCGCGCCGTGGAACTATCACCGCATCCACATGCCGCTCGCGGGCACCCTGACCGAAGCCTGGTACGTGCCCGGCCGGCTCTTCAGCGTGAACAGGACGACCGCCGCGCATGTTGCCGGTCTCTTCGCACGCAACGAGCGTCTGGTCTGTGCGTTCGAAGGAGCCACTCCGTTTGCCCTGGTCCTGGTCGGTGCGCTCAACGTCGGCAGCATGGAGACCGTCTGGCACGGCGAAGTCACGCCGCGAAGGCCGCGCACTCTCACGAGCCTGCCGGTCGACGCGCCAGGGGCGCTTGCGAAGGGCGCGGAGATGGGTCGCTTCAACATGGGCTCCACCGTGCTGCTCCTGCTGCCGCCCGGCGACGCGGGCTGGGGCGGCTCGCTCGCCGCCGGTCGCAGCGTGCGGGTCGGCGAGCGCATCGGCAGCACCGGGCCGCCGTGATGACGGCGGATTTCGCGCCCGACGCGACGCTCGCGCAGCTCGCGCGACGGGCGGCGGCGCTCGCGAACGTGCGGTCCTTCTTCCAGGAGCGCGCTGTCATGGAAGTCGATCCGCCGGCGCTGGTGAACGCACCCGTGACCGACGTGAACATCCATTCCGCCGAAGTACGCCTGCCCGGCGACGCCTCGCGGCGCTTCGCACTGCACACCTCGCCCGAGTACGCGATGAAGCGCTTGCTCGCGGCGGGAAGCGGCGACATCTATTTTGTGGGCCACGTGTTTCGCGGCGCCGAGCGTGGGCGCCTGCACAATCCCGAGTTCACGCTGATCGAGTGGTATCGGTGCGGCATGACCCTCGCGGGCCTGATGCAGGAAGTCGCGGACCTGGTCACTCGCCTCTGCGGCAGGAGCTTCGAGGTCGAGCACATCACTTACCGGGCCGCGTTCGCGCGCGAGGCGGGGCTTGACCCGTTCGACGCACCGCTCGACGCGCTGGCGGGCGTCGCATCGGCTCTCGGGCTCGCTGCGAGGGAGATCGCCGCAAGCAGCCGCGATGAGCTTCTCGAGCTCATCATGGGCGCGAAGGTGGGACCGCGCCTCGGCGCGGGAGCGCTCACGTTCGTGCACAATTATCCGGCAACCCAGGCGGCGCTCGCGCGGCTCGATCCGTCTGACCCGCGCACGGCGTTACGTTTCGAGCTCTATTCCGGGGGCATCGAACTCGCGAACGGCTTCGATGAGCTCGCCGACGCCACCGAGCAGCGGGCACGCTTCGAAGCGGATCTTCGCGAGCGTGCCCGGCGCGGGCTGCCGCAAGGACCAGTCGATGTACGCCTGCTGGCCGCGCTCACCGCAGGACTCCCGGACTGTGTGGGCGTCGCGGTCGGCTTCGACCGGGTGTTGATGATCGCCGAAGGCGCCAGTCGCATCGACGCCGTGTTGCCGTTTACCCTGGAGCGCGCGTGAGTTTCGCCACCCCGCAGCACGACTTCGCCGACAAGCCGCGCGCCTACGGAGCGCTGGCGCGCGACCTCGAGAGCTTGCTCGCGGGCGAACGCAACGGGATTGCGAACATGGCGAATGCCGCGGCGCTGATCTTCGCTGTGCTGCCCGATCTCAACTGGGCGGGTTTCTACCTGCCCGCGATGAGTGCATCCGGCTCCCGCGAACTGGTCGTCGGTCCGTTTCAGGGCAAGCCGGCGTGCGTGCGCATCGCGATGGGCCGTGGCGTATGCGGAACCGCGGCAGTGCGGCGGGCAACCCTCGTCATACCGGATGTCGACGCCTTCGACGACCACATCGCCTGTGATTCGGCATCGCGGTCGGAAATCGTGGTGCCACTGCTGCGGCCGGGTATTGCCGGCGAGGCGGGCTTTGTCGGCGTACTCGATCTTGACAGCCCGCGGCTCGCGCGTTTCGACGAGGCCGACCGCGCGGGGCTCGAACGCCTCGCCGCGATAATCGTGAGTGCCTGTGATTGGCCCTGATCAGCTCTTGGCGCGCGACACGTACTCGCCCGTGCGGGTATCGATGCGCAGGACTTCACCCTCGCTGATGAACAGCGGCACGCGCACCACGGCGCCCGTCTCGAGCTTCGCCGGTTTCTGACCGCCGGTCGCGGTATCGCCACGCACGCCGGGGTCAGTCTCGACGACTTTCAGCTCGATGTGCGGCGGCGGTGTGACCTGCAGCGGCACTCCGTTCCACAGCGTCACGATGCAGACAGTGCCGTCCTTGAGCCACTGCGCGCTGTCACCGACGGCCTGCTTGCCAGCCGTGTGCTGCTCGAAGCTGTCGGGCACCATGAAGTGCCAGAAATCGCCGTCCTGATACAGGTATTGCATGTCGACATCGACGACGTCGGCCGCCTCGGCGGTGTCGCCCGACTTGAACGTGCGCTCGATCGTACGGCCCGTCTTGAGATTGCGGACCCGCACGCGGTTGAACGCCTGGCCTTTGCCGGGTTTGACGAACTCGTTCTCGATCACGGAATACGGGTCGCCGTCGAGCAGCAGCTTGACGCCGGCGCGGAACTCGCTGGTGTTGTAAGTGGCCATCGGTATCCCCAGAATCGGGGCCGCAAAAAAAGGGCGCAAATGATAACGGCTGGACTTGCAGGCCGCCACAGGGAATCGTGGCAGCGCGAACTGGCGGAGGCCATCACCGACCCCGGACAGCTGCTCGAGGCCCTCGCGCTCGACCCCGCGTTGCTCACCCCGGCGCTCGCGGCGGCGGCGCGCTTTCGCCTGCGGGTCCCGCGTTCCTTCGTGGCGCGGATGCGCCGGGGCGACGCGCGCGATCCACTGTTGCGCCAGGTCCTGCCCATCGGCGCAGAACTCCTCGAAGCCGAAGGATACAGTGGCGACCCACTCGGCGAATCGGCAGCCAGCCGGGCGCCGGGGCTGCTGCACAAGTACCGCGGCCGTGCCCTGCTCGTGACGACCGGCGCGTGTGCGGTGCACTGCCGCTATTGCTTCCGCAGGGAGTTCCCCTATGACGCACAGGTCTCCGGGGGGGGGCGCTGGGCCGAGGCGCTCGCGGCGATCCGTGCCGAAACGAGCATCGAAGAAATCATCCTCTCCGGCGGGGACCCGCTGTCGCTTTCGAACGCACGTCTCACAGCACTGACCCGGAGCCTCGCGTCGATTCCTCACCTGCGGCGGCTGCGCGTGCACACCCGCACCCCGGTCGTGCTTCCCTCGCGCGTCGACGACGGCTTCCTGGCCTGGCTGCGCGCGCTGCCGTGGCCTGTGGTGGTCGTGGTGCACACGAATCACGCCCGGGAGATCGACGGCACCGTCACCGGGGCTTTTACGCGCATGCGTCGCGCCGGGGCCCAGCTCCTCAATCAATCCGTACTGCTCGCAGGTGTCAACGACGACGAAGAGGCTCTCGTGTCACTGTCGGGCGCGCTGTTCGACGCCGGCGTACTGCCTTACTACCTGCACCTGCTCGACCGTGTGCGAGGTGCATCACATTTCGAAGTGCCGGAAGCACGCGGCCGTGAACTCATGCGGGCCATCAGCGCCCGGCTGCCTGGCTACCTCGTGCCCCGGCTGGCACGCGAGGAGGCAGGCGCGGCGGGGAAGACGGTGGTAAGCGCTTAGGGCAAGAAGCGTCGGCCAGGTCCGCCACCTCTCCGGCCATTCGCTATAAGCTATCTGCTGTTTGCTGTTTGCTTGCGTGGAGTTCCCGTTCTGTCCGACCAGTCCGCCGTCCCGATGATCGTCTTCGCGCCACTGCGCGATCCGGTCGAGGCCATCAATTCGCACCTGCGTCGCGCGGGACATGCGGTGCATTGCACGTGGATTCCTGCCCTGGGCGACCTTGGCGACGCGCTCACGCAACTCAATCCCGAGATGCTGATCTGCCAGCCACAGGCCGACGGCGAACTTTCGGCCGTCGCCGCCGTGCGCAACCAGCTCGCGCCGCAAGTGCCGCTCATCGCGCTGCTCGAGGCGGCCGATGAAACGGCAATCGCCGGAGCCATCGCAGTCGGCGCGCGCGACGCCGTCACCCTCGCCCGGCCAGACCGCCTGCGCGCCGTGATAGAGCGCGAACTGCGAAGCTTTCGCCTCGAGCGCGCGCTCAGCACCACGCTGCAGTCCGCACGCGACTACCGCAAGCAGCTCGAAACGGTGTTGCAGAGATCAAACGACGCGATCGCCCAGGTCCAGGAGGGCATCGTCGTCGGCGCGAATGCATCGTGGCTCGACGTCTTCGGCTATGCCCGCGAGGGCCAGGTCATTGGCCAGCCGCTGATGGACCTGTTCGAGGAGTCCTCCCACGCAGCGCTGAAGGGCGCGCTGGTCGCGTGCCTCCAGGGCCGCTGGACGGACCATGTGCTGAGGGCAGACGGCCGGCGCGCCGACCACACCATGCTGCCTCTCGAGTTCGTGCTGTCGCAGGGCGAGTTCGAAGGCGAGCCTTGCGTACGTCTCATCGTACCGGCACGCAAACGCGACGAGCACGAGCTCGCGAGCGAGCTCGCGGACTCCGTGCGTCGCGACCCGTCGACGGGCCTCCTCTACCGTCGACCTCTGCTTGAGACAATCGGCGCACGCCTCGCGACTCCGGCGCGCGGCGGTGTGCGCTATCTCGCGTTGCTGCGCCTCGACAAGTTCGCTGCACTCGAAAGGGAAATCGGCGCGCTCGCGAGCGATCAGCTGCTCGTCGAATTCGCGGGGATGTTGCGCGAGCATACGAACGCGACCGACCTCGCGGGGCACTTCACCGGCACCGCCTTCCTGCTGCTGCTCGAGCGCGGCAACGAGCGCGATGTCGAGACCTGGGCCGAGCAGTTCGTCGCGCGCGTCGCGAAGCATGTCTTCCATGTCGGCACGAAAACCCTCGGCGCCACGTGCTCGATCGGGCTCGGCGTCGTGCCGCACGGCAACCCGAACCTCGACGATGCGATCCTCGACGCCGTCGATGCCTGTCGTCGCGCCCGCCATCAGGGCGGCGGGCGGGTCGCGACGCTCGACCGCGCCGACAACGACTCGCGCGTGCAGGCCTACGACCAGATCTGGGTCAAGCACATCAAGGCCGCGCTGATGGAGAACCGGTTCCGGCTCGTGCAGCAGCCGGTCGCTTCACTTCGGGGCGACGACCCGCAGATGTTCGACGTGCTGGTACGCATGCTCGACCACCAGAAAAAAGAGGTGCTGCCGGCCGACTTCATGGCAGCGGCCGAGCGCAACGATCTGCTTCGCAACATCGACCGATGGGTCGTCGGCGCCTCGCTGTCGTTTGCGGCGCAGCGCCGCCCCGGCTGCCTTTTCGTGCGCCTCGCCAGGGACAGTCTCCTCGATCCGTCGTTTCCTGACTGGCTGGACGGCCAACGCAAGGCGACGAACGCCGACCCGGTCCGCGTGTGCTTTCAGGCCACCGAGGAGGTTGCGGCCTCCCACTTGAGGCAGATCAAGGCACTCGCCGAGGCCTTCAAGTCGCGCGGATTCCGCTTCGCGATCGAGCGCTTCGGCGGAGGCCGCGACCCGCTGGGCCTGCTCGCGGCCATGCCGATCGACTTCATCAAGATCGACGGCGCGCTGGTCCAGGGACTTGCCGGCGATGTCGAGCTGCAGCAGCAGGTGCGCGCGCTCGTGGACGCCGCGACGAAGCGCGGCATCGAAACGATCGCCGAGCGCGTCGAGGATGCGAACACGATGGCCGTGCTCTGGCAGCTGGGCGTGCAATTCATCCAGGGCTATTTCGTCAACGCACCGGAAGACGTGCACATCTGAGGCACGGCATGGTGCCGGGTTTTCGGTTATTCGGTTATTGGGCGCGAAGCGCCGGAATAACCGAATAACCGAAAACCCGGCACCAATTCAGCTCAGCCTGCTTCGAGCTTCTGAACCGTACGCCATCCGCGTGGCAGCACCGCGCCACGCTGCGCACGTTCGCCGCGGTAATCCTTGAGCTCCGCCGTCGAGAGCGTCATGCGCCGCTCGCCGGACAACACGATGAGCGAGCCTCCCGGCGGCACCACCGCGACACCGGCGAGCACTTCTTCGCGTGCCTCGGCCTTCTTGCCCGCAATGCCGAAGAGCTTGTTGCCCTTGCCCTTCGGCAACTCAGGTACTTCCGACGCTGGAAAAACGAGCAGCTTGCCTTCGCTGTTGACCACCGCAACGAGTGAATCAGCCGAAGGCACCGGTACGGGTGGCAGGACGAGCGCCTTCTCCGGCACTGACAACACGGCCTTGCCCGCTTTGCGGTCGGTCAGCAACTCCCCGAGGCGCACCGTGAAGCCATAACCCGCGTCCGACGCGAGCAGCCACAGGTCCTCGGGCTCGCCCATCAGCACGCCGGCAAACTTCGCGCCGTCGGGCGGATCGAGACGCCCGGACAGCGGCTCACCCTGGCCGCGCGCCGAAGGCAGCGTATGCGCCGCGAGGCTGTATGCGCGCCCGGTGCTGTCGATGAAGATGGCCGGCTGCAGGCTCCGCCCGCGTGCCACCGACTGAAAAGCATCACCGCTCTTGTACGAGAGCGTAAGCGGATCGATCTCGTGGCCCTTGGCGGCGCGCACCCAACCCGCCGTCGACAGCACCACTGTCACCGGCTCGTTGGTCAGCAGTTCCTTCTCGTCGATCGCCTGCGCTGCCTCGCGCTCGACGATCTTCGAGCGGCGCTCGTCACCGTACTTCCCGGCATCCGCGCGCAACTCGTCGGCGATGAGCTTGCGCAGCTTCGCCTGGCTCCTGAGTATCGCCTCGATCCCGTCACGCTCCTCCGACAGCGCCTTCTGCTCCTCGCGGATCTTCATTTCCTCGAGCTTCGCGAGGTGGCGCAGCTTCGTCTCGAGGATCGCCTCGGTCTGCTCCTCCGAGAGCTTGAAGCGCTGCATCAGTACGGGCTTCGGCTCATCTTCCCGGCGGATGATGCGGATCACCTCGTCGAGGTTGAGATAAACGGCAAGCAGCCCGTCGAGGATGTGCAGGCGCCGCGCCACCTTGTCGAGCCGCCACTCGAGCCGCCGCCGCACCGTGCCGATGCGGAATTCGAGCCATCCGGTCAGGATATCGCGCAACCCCATCACGCGCGGGCGGCCGTCGAGATCGATGATATTGAGATTGACGCGGTAATTGCGCTCGAGGTCGGTGGTGGCGAAGAGGTGCGCCATCAACTGCCCGAGATCGACGCGGTTCGAGCGCGGCACGATCACGAGACGGACCGGGTTGCGATGATCCGACTCGTCGCGCAGGTCCTCGACCATCGGCAGCTTCTTCGCGCGCATCTGCTCGGCGATCTGCTCCTGCAGGCGCGCGCCCGACACCTGGTGCGGCAAGCGCGTGATCACGATATTGCCGTCCTCGACCGCGTAGACGGCGCGGGCCTTGTAGCTGCCGACGCCCTTTTCGTAGAACTCGACGAGGTCGGTGCGCGGCGAGACGATTTCGGCGCCCGTGGGCAGATCCGGGCCCTTGACGAACTTCATCAGCGCCCGCGTGGTCGCCTCGGGCTCCTCGAGCAGGTGCAGGCAGGCTGCGGCAACTTCGCGCAGGTTGTGCGGCGGTACGTCGGTCGCCATGCCCACCGCGATTCCGGATGTGCCGTTCAGCAAGAGGTTCGGCAGCCGTGCCGGCAGCATCGCCGGCTCTTCCAGCGTGCCGTCGAAGTTGGGCTGCCAGTCGACCGTGCCGTCACCGAGTTCGCGCAGCAGCACCTCCGCGTAGCGTGTCAGCTTCGCCTCGGTGTAGCGCATCGCCGCGAACGACTTCGGATCATCCGACGAGCCCCAGTTACCCTGGCCATCGACGATCGGATAACGGTACGAGAACGGCTGCGCCATCAGCACCATCGCCTCGTAGCAGGCGCTGTCGCCGTGCGGATGGAACTTGCCGATCACGTCGCCGACGGTGCGTGCGGATTTCTTGTGTTTCGAGGCCGCCGACAGCCCAAGTTCACTCATCGCGTAAATGATGCGCCGCTGCACCGGCTTCAGGCCGTCACCGAGTGCCGGCAGCGCGCGATCGAGGATCACGTACATCGAGTAGTCGAGGTACGCCTTCTCGGTGAAGGTCCTGAGTGCCTGCTTTTCGATGCCTTCGAAGTTCAGTTCCTGGTCCTGCATGGGTGCGATGATCTCTCCTCAGGTCATTCATCCGGACGGCACGTGCGGCCCGGAGGCGCCTGAGCCGCCTGCGTGCTGGCCTGAGCCGACATACTCGCACACTCGCGCAAAAGTGAGGTCGCGAGCCGAACGCGCAGCACGAACGACACGACCTCACACTTGCGCGAGATTTCCCTTGTGCTCGAGCCATTCACGCCGGTCGCCCGAGCGCTTCTTCGCAAGCAGCATGTCCATCAGCTGATCCGCCTGGTCCCCGGCGCTCACCGTGAGCTGCACCAGGCGCCGCGTGCGTGGATCCATCGTCGTTTCGCGCAGTTGCGAGGGATTCATCTCGCCGAGTCCCTTGAAGCGCGTGACGACCGGCTTCGCGCGCGCCTTCTCCGCTTCGAGCCGCTTCAGGATTTCATCGCGCTCGGCTTCATCGAGCGCGTACCAGACGCTCTTGCCCGCATCGATGCGAAAGAGTGGCGGCATCGCGACGTGCACGTGGCCATGCGTCACGAGCGGGCGGAAATGCCGCAGGAACAGCGCACAGAGCAGCGTCGCGATGTGCTGGCCGTCGGAATCGGCGTCGGCGAGGATGCAGACCTTGTGGTATCGCAGGTCGGAGAGATCGGCCGAGCCTGCGTCGATGCCGAGCGCAACGCTGATGTCGTGCACCTCCTGCGAATTGCCGATGTCGCGCGCGTCGACTTCCCAGGTGTTCAGGATCTTGCCACGCAGCGGCATGATCGCCTGGAATTCACGATCGCGCGCCTGCTTCGCCGAACCGCCGGCCGAGTCGCCTTCCACGAGGAACAGCTCCGAGTGCACGGGGTCCTGCGAGGTGCAGTCGGCGAGCTTGCCCGGCAGCGCCGGCCCGCTCGCGATGCGCTTGCGCTGCACGCGCTGCGCAGCCTTCAGCCGCTCCTGTGCGTTCGCGATCGCGAACTGCGCGATGCGCTCGCCGGCTTCCGGGTGCTGGTTGAGCCATAGCGCAATCGCGTCCTTCGCGTAGCTTTCGACGAGCTGCGCGGCATCGCGCGAACCGAGCCGCGCCTTCATCTGCCCCGCAAACTGCGGCTCGCGGATCTTGATCGAGAGCACGAAACTCACCCTGTCCCAGACATCCTCGGCAGTGAGCTTCACGCCACGCGGCACGAGGTTCCTGAACTCGCAGAACTCGCGCACGGCGCTCACAAGCCCCGCGCGCAGGCCATTGACGTGCGTCCCGCCGTCCACGGTCGGGATGAGATTGACGTAGCTCTCGGCCACCGCCGCGCCACCGCCCGGCACCCACGCGAGTGCGTACGACACCGAGTCACTGTCGTCGTCACGCTTGCCCGTGATCGGTTCAGCCGGCAACCGCTCGATGTCGCCCAGTTCATCGTTCAGGTAGGCGCCGAGGTCGCCGGTGAAAAACCACTCGTCCTGCTCGCCGCTCGCCTCGTTCGTGAACTTCACGCGCAGACCCGGGCACAGCACCGCCTTTGCCTTGAGCACGTGTCGCAGCTGCGGGACCGAGAATTTCCCGGCGTCAAAGAACTTCGGATCGGGCCAGAAACGCACGGTAGTGCCGGTATTGCGCTGCCCCACTGCACCGATCACTTCGAGCTTCGAGGCGACCTTGCCGTCCTTGAAGCTGATGTTGTATTCCTTGCCGCCGCGGCGGATCCAGCATTCGAGGTGCGTCGAGAGCGCGTTCACCACCGACACGCCCACGCCATGCAGGCCACCGGAGAACTGGTAGGCGGCGTCAGAGAACTTGCCGCCCGCATGCAGGCGCGTGAGGATCAGCTCGACGCCGCTCACCTTCTCTTTCGGGTGGATGTCGACCGGCATGCCGCGGCCGTTGTCGATCACTTCGAACGAACCGTCCGTGTAGAGCGTGACCGTGATCTCGTCGCAATGGCCGGCCAGCGCTTCGTCGACGCTGTTGTCGATCACCTCGTGCGCCAGGTGATTCGGGCGACTCGTGTCGGTGTACATGCCCGGCCTGCGCCGCACGGGCTCAAGGCCGGAGAGGACTTCGATGTCGGAGGCGGTGTAGGACTGGCTCATCGCGCGCGCGAATCTTATCAGAGCGAACCTGGTGCCGGGTTTTCGGTTATTCGGCTATTTGGGTGCTGCACCCAAATAACCGAATAACCGAAAACCCGGCACCAACGCCTTACTTCAGGTCTTCGATCAACGCACGACGCGTCGCGTCACCGACCACGACCTCATGCGCGTAGCGCGGATGATCGATGCCCGCGCGCAGTGGCGCGCCCGCGCGCACCGCTTCGATCATCGTGCCTTCGAGCTCGAAGCGCAGGAAATGCACCGCGGAGGTCTTCTCCTCGTTCTCGCGTTCGAGGTCTTCGTCGGCGATCGCAAAAACGCGTTCATGGCCTGCGATCTGCACCCAGCAACGAGCCTCGATGCCGCGCAGCTCCGCGAGGCGCCGCGCGCGCAGGGCCGGGTCGACGAACTCGATCAGCAGCGTCACCTTCCAGTTGCTGCCGTCGGGGATCAGCGGGTTGTAGGCGCCGAGTTCGTCCGCAATGCCTTCGACCTCGAAGATGCGCTCGACGCGCAGCATCTCCTGCACCTGGTACTGGATCGTCAGGCGGTCCTCGAAGCACCAGGTGGCATTCGGGCCGACAGCGAGCCGGCGGGCACGCTTGTGCGCGATCGCGCGCTCGCGGAACGCAGGGCGTTCGCGCGCGTACTGCTCGAGCGAAAGCAGGTCTGCCGGAGTGAGCGCCGTCACAGGCCGTACGCCGTGCGCAGGAGGCGCATCGGATGCTCCGGCTCACGCGCGCTTTCGAGCCCGCTCGCGATCTGGTGCCCGGCCATCGGGCAGTCACTCGAATAGTGGTCGGCCGCAGCGTTTGCAACCCGTTCGATCACGGGCTTGCCGATTTTCATTGACGCTGCGCGATATTCCTTCTTCACCGCATAGGTGCCGTTGTGACCCGAGCAGCGCTCGATCACGTCGACCGTGGTGCCGGGCACCAGGCGCAGCAGGTCGCGCGTCTTGAGCCCGATGTTCTGCACGCGCAGGTGGCAGGGCACGTGATAACTGACCTTGCCGAGCGAGCCCTTGAAGTCGGTTCGCAGGAGCCCCGCCTTATGGCGCAGCATCAGGTACTCGAACGGGTCGAACATCGCCTCCCCGACTGCCTTCACGTCGGCGTCGCCCGCAAACATCAGCGGCAGCTCCTGTTTGAACATCAGCACGCACGACGGAATCGGCGCGACGAGGTCGTGACCGGCGTCGACGAGCCCCTTGAGCCGCGGGATGTTCGCCTCCTTGTAGCGCGCCACCGTCTCGAGGTCGCCGAGCTCGAGCTTCGGCATGCCGCAGCACTTCTCGCTCCCGACCACGGTCACGGGGATACCGTTGTGCGCGAAAACCGCGACGAGGTCCTCGGGCAACGCGGTCTCATTCCGGTTGCCGTAGCAGGTGACGAAGAGTGCCACCTTGCCGCGCGTCGCTTCGGTCGGCGTAACGGCAAGAGTTCCGTTGCGGAGACTGCGCGCAACCTGTGCCCGGGCTCGCGCGCGGCCCGTGCGCGAGTGGTACTTGGGCAGCGGCGCGGTGCGATCGACGCCGAGCGTCTTCTCGAGCACGGCCCGGCCCGCTTTCGTGCCGTTCACCGCGTTCACGACTTCGGCGATAACCGGAATGCCTGCCAGCGCACCGACCGTGCCGGTGGAGGTCAGGAGTCTGTCGCGAAACCGCGTACCGCCCTTCTTCGCCTTCACGGCCTTGGCGCGCAGCATCAGGTGCGGGAAGTCGACATTGAACGGATGCGGCGGCACGTACGGGCACTTCGTGAGGAAGCACATGTCGCACAGGTAGCAGTGATCGACCACGTCCTGGAAAACCCGCTTGTCGACGCCTTCGAGCTCGCCGCTCCCGGTCGCGTCGATCGCATCGAACAGTGTCGGAAAGGCGTTGCACAGCGCGAAGCAGCGCCGGCAGCCATGGCAGATATCAAAGACGCGCTCGAGTTCCTTCTCGAGCGCGGCCTCGTCGTAGAACGCCGGGTTCTGCCAGTCGATCGGGTGCCGCGTGGGCGCCTCGAGGCTGCCCTCGCGCGTGCCGGCCTTGCCCGTCACAGCGTGTCGAGGGCCTTCTGGAAGCGGTTCGCGTGCGAGCGCTCCGCCTTCGCCAGCGTCTCAAACCAGTCGGCGATTTCACCGAAGCCTTCTTCGCGCGCCGCCTTCGCCATGCCCGGATACATGTCGGTGTACTCGTGCGTCTCGCCGGCGATCGCCGCCTTGAGGTTCAGCTTCGTGTCACCGATCGGCAGGCCCGTGGCCGGATCGCCCGACGCCTCGAGATACTCGAGGTGGCCGTGGGCATGGCCGGTCTCGCCTTCGGCCGTCGAGCGGAACACGGCCGAGACGTCGTTGAAGCCTTCGACATCGGCCTTGGCTGCGAAGTAGAGATAGCGACGGTTGGCCTGGGACTCCCCCGCAAACGCGTCCTTCAGATTCTGTTCGGTCTTCGTACCCTTGAGAGCCTTCATTGGGAGTCCTCCATTGTTAGACTGAGTCTAAAGAAGCCATGGACTGTAGTCCGCCGGGCGAGACTCGTCAACAAGCGGGCAGCGCAGCAACTGCGTTGACCGGCTGACCTTCACCTCGGTAACGTGGCGCCACTTTTTCCCCGTGGGTAGCGCGTTGAGCAAAGCAGCAAAAGCGCCGGATTTCGAGCAGGCGCTCGGTGAGCTTGAGCAGCTCGTGGAGCGGCTCGAGCGCGGCGACCTGCCGCTCGACGCGGCACTCAAGACGTTCGAGCGTGGTGTCGCACTCACCCGCCAGTGCCAGGAAGCGTTGAAGGCGGCGCAGGCCAGGGTCGAAATCCTCGCCGCGCGCGGCGACAGCACGACCGTCGAGCCTTTCGAGCCGGACGACAGCACCGAGTGAGCAGCGCCACATTCGAGGCGCGCGTCGCGAGCCTCCAGGACCGCATCGAGGCGGTACTCGATCGCGCCCTTGCCCTGCCGGACGCCGCCAGCGCGCGGCTGCGCGACGCCATGCGCTACAGCGCCCTCGGCGGCGGCAAACGCCTGCGACCGGTGCTGGTCTACGCGACAGGTTCGGCGCTCGGCGCGTCGCTCGAAGCGCTCGACGCGCCCGCGGCCGCCGTCGAGCTGATTCATGTGTACAGCCTCATCCACGACGATCTGCCCGCGATGGACGACGACGATCTGCGTCGCGGCCGGCCTACCTGCCATCGCGCGTTCGACGAGCCCACCGCGCTGCTCGCCGGCGACGCGCTGCAGGCGCACGCCTTCGAAGTGCTCTCGCATCCGCTGCCCGGCGACCCGACGCACCTCGTGGGCAGGCAGATCGCGATGATCCGCGTGCTCGCAGCGGCGATCGGCACGAGCGGCATGGCCGGTGGCCAGGCGATCGACCTCGAATCCATCGGACACGCGCTCGACGTGCCCGCAATGGAAAACATGCACCGCCGCAAGACGGGGGCGCTGATCCGCGCGAGCGTGCTGCTTGGCGCGATTGCCGCCGGGGTGGATTCGGGCGATCGCTACGAGGCGCTCGCCCGTTTCGGAGCGGAAATCGGCCTCGCTTTCCAGATCCAGGACGACATCCTCGACGTCGAGGGCCATGCGGCGAAGCTCGGCAAGACGCCGGGCAGCGACGCCGCGCGCACCAAGCCTACCTACGCCACCCGTGTCGGCCTCACGGCATCGCGCCAACTGGCCCACGCCGCCCACGACCGCGCTGTCGCCGCGCTCGACCCGCTCGGTGCTGCGACCGACGTACTCGTGCAGCTGGCGCATTACGTCGTCCGCCGCGAACGCTGAGCACGCGTGTAGACTTTCCGGACTAGCATGACCCTCTCCGCCGACACCTACCCGACGCTGGCCGCCGTCGCCCACTCTCCCGCCGACCTGCGCGAGAAGCTGCACGAGTCACAACTGGCTACGCTCGCCGACGAGCTGCGCGCATACCTGATCAATACCGTCGCGACGCGCGGCGGTCATTTCGCCGCGGGGCTTGGCACGGTCGAGCTGACCGTTGCGTTGCACTACGTGTTCAGGACGCCGTACGACCGCATCGTCTGGGACGTCGGTCATCAGGCCTATCCGCACAAGGTCCTGACCGGCCGGGGCGGCCGGCTCGACACGATCAAGCAGAAGGGAGGTCTTGCGCCCTTTCCGACACGCACCGAGAGCGAATACGACACCTTCGGCGTCGGACATTCGAGCACCTCGATCAGCGCCGCGCTCGGCATGGCAGTGGCCGCAGCGCACCGCAACGAGCAGCGCAGTGTCGTCGCAGTCATCGGCGACGGCGCGCTCACGGCCGGCCTCGCGTGGGAAGCGATGCTCAATGCCGACGCGCGCAAGGCGAACCTCATCGTCGTGCTGAACGACAACGACATGTCGATCTCGGAAAATGTCGGGGCGCTGTCGCGCTATCTCACACGGATCATCTCGAGCCGCACGTATGCGAAGGTGCGCGAAGGCGGCAAGCGGTTTCTCGAGCCGATGCCCACGATGCGCGAATTCGCACGCCGCTCCGAGGAGCATCTCAAGGGCATGGTGCTGCCCAGCACCCTCTTCGAGGAGCTCGGCTTCACGTACCACGGCGTGGTCGATGGCCACGACGTGAAGGAACTCGTGAGCACGTTGCGCAGATTGCGCGGCCGCGAAGGGCCGCAGTTCCTGCACATCAAGACCCGCAAGGGCAAAGGCTATGCGCCGGCGGAGGCCGACCCGATCAAGTGGCACGGCCCGGGCCCCTTCGATCCCGCGAGCGGCACGATCTTCAAGGAAGCAGCCGCCGGGCCGAGCTATTCGCAGGTGTTCGGCGACTGGCTCTGTGACATGGCTGCACGCGACGAGCGCATCATCGGCATCACCCCCGCGATGCGCGAAGGCTCGGGCCTCGTCGGGTTCTCGAAGCGTTTTCCCGATCGCTATTTCGATGTCGCGATTGCCGAGCAGCACGCGGTGACCTTCGCGGCGGGCCTTGCGTGCGAGGGCCTGAAACCGGTGGTGGCGATCTACTCCACGTTCCTGCAGCGTGCCTACGATCAGCTGATCCACGATGTCGCGCTGCAGAACCTGCCAGTGGTGTTCGCGCTCGATCGCGCGGGCCTCGTCGGCAGCGACGGCGCGACCCACCAGGGCAGCTTCGACCTCTCGTTCCTGCGCTGCATCCCGAACATGGTGGTGATGGCCCCCGCCGACGAGAACGAATGCCGGCAGATGCTCTACACCGCGACCACGCTGCCCGGCCCCGCGGCGGTGCGTTATCCGCGCGGCGCGGGCCCCGGCGCGAAGATCGCCACCGACATGACCGCCCTGCCGGTTGGCAAGGCCGACATTCGCCGCGAAGGCCGCAGCGGTCTCCTCGTGCTCGCCTGGGGCGCCCTGCTGGAAGGTGCCACGGCCATCGGCGACCGCTTCGACGCCACGGTCGTGAACATGCGCTTCGTGAAGCCGCTCGACGAAGCACTCGTGCTGCAGCTCGCCGCGCGGCACCGTGCCGTGCTGACGCTTGAGGAAAACGTGGTGGCGGGTGGCGCCGGGTCCGCGGTCACGGAATTGCTGGCCGCCGAACAGATCACGGTGCCGCTGCTCTCGCTCGGCATCCCGGACCGGTTCATCGAGCACGGCTCGCGCGAGGAATGCCTCGCGATGGCGGGGCTCGACACGCCGGGCCTCCTCGCGGCGACCGGCCATTGGTGGTCTGCACTGACGGCCAGCCCGGCCCGGGCCCGTATAATGGCCCCATGACCCCGACCGCAACTGCACCCCGACCTCACGGTCACGCCGTCGAAGACGTCCAGGGCCACGCCGACACCCGCCGCATTCCGATCAACAAGGTCGGGATCAAGGAGATCACGCACCCGGTGCGCGTGAAGGATCGCGCCGAGGGCGAGCAGCACACGATCGCCACCTTCAACATGTACGTGAATCTGCCCCACAATTTCAAGGGCACGCACATGTCTCGCTTCGTCGAGATCCTGCATCGGCAACGCGAGATCTCCGTCGACTCGTTCCGCGCGATGCTCGAGGAGATGACGGGTCGCCTCGAGGCCGATGCCGGCCACATCGAGATGTCGTTTCCGTTCTTCGTGATGAAGTCGGCGCCGGTGTCCGGCGTGCAGAGCCTGATGGACTACCGTGCGGCCCTGGTCGGCGAGCATCGCCACGGCACGACTTCGCTGTGGCTGAAGGTGGTCGTGCCGGTGACGAGCCTGTGCCCGTGCTCGAAGAAGATTTCCGACCGGGGCGCGCACAACCAGCGCTCGCACGTCACGATCGAAGTGAAGCTGCACAGCCACATGTGGATCGAGGAACTGATCGACGTCGCCGAGTCCGAAGCATCCTGCGGGCTCTATGGCATCCTGAAGCGACCCGACGAGAAGTACGTCACCGAGCACGCCTACGACAATCCGAAGTTCGTTGAAGACCTGGTACGCGACGTCGCCGTGCGGCTCAATCGCGATGAGCGCGTCGCGGCCTATGTGATCGAGGCCGAGAACTTCGAGTCGATCCACAACCACTCGGCCTACGCGCGGGTCGAGCGTGAGGAGGCTGGCTGAGTCTCAGGGGACTGCCAGCGGCGCGCGCGTCGCAAGCAGGTCGAAGCGCGTGCCGCGCGCGCTATGCTGGGCGAGGTAATCGGCGAGCGGGCCTGCAATACGCACGGTGTGCGCGCCTCGTAGTGCGTACGTGATGTCGAATGCCCCCGCAAGGAGCGTCGCGAACTGCGCAACACTGCAGCCCTGCTCTGCGAGCTGCTCCGGCGCAAACTCCACATAGAGCGCCCGTGTCCGCGACAGCACCGCACTCGCGCCGCGCAGCACCTGTACCTCGAAGCCCTCGGCATCGACGATGAGGAGATCGACTCCGGGCCAGGCCTGCGGCACGGACGCATCCAGCGTCACGACCGGCACTTCAATCTCGCCGCCCGGACTCAGGCGGCTGTTGCCTGAATTGACCGGATTTTCCGTAAAGCGCGCCGTGCCGGGCGCCTCGCCCACCGCGCTCGCCTCCACACGCACGTCACCGAGTCCGTTCAGCACGAGGTTCATCGCAAGCAGTCGGCGATTGCGCGGACTTGGCTCGAAAGCGAGGGTGGATTGCGCCCCGCACACCCTGGCAAGCGGGATCAGCACGCTGCCGAGGTGCGCGCCGACCACGACGAGACGCGCGCCCGGCGCCACGAGGGATTGCAGCAGGGTGATCTGGTGCCAATCGTATTCGCCGTGTTCGAGAAGATGCCGCGACACGTTGAAATCGCGCGCATCGACTGCGAGCGTGCCATTTTTCGTTTCGGCCACGAGCGCAACACCGTGCCGCGACAGCACGCGCGCGCGCCAGCGTGCCCGTATCAGTCGCGAGACGCGCTTGCGCCAGGGTACCTGCATCGCGTCATTGTCCCTGTTTTCTGTACCATGGCGCCACCCGACGCTCCTCGCGGACATGAACATGACGCACCGATCGTTCGCCTTGCCTCTCGCCCTGTTCGCGCTGTTCACGGGGGGGCGGGTTGGTGCCGCGGGCCTCGATGCCGCATCGATCGCGCAGACGCCCTTCGTCGGCGACGCGCAGGTGAGCGACGACGGCCAGCGCATCGCCTATGTCGTGGCGCACGCCGACCTCGGGAAAGACGACTACCAGGGCGACATCTGGCTGATCGAAGGCGCCGGCGCGCCGCGCCTCCTGGTCGGCGGGCCCGCGGATGATGCGCGCCCGCGCTGGTCACCTGACGGTTCGCGGCTCGCATTCCTGTCAAACCGCGCGGAGAAGCGCCAGATTTATGTCCTCGACATGCGCGGCGGCGAGGCCTGGCCGCTCACGGCGGAGAAGGAAGGCGTCAGCGCATTCTCGTGGTCGCCGGACGGGCAGCGCATCGCCTTTCTCGCGCGCCCCGCGTCCGCTGAACCGGAGGTCAAAGCCGGGGGCGCCGGTCGCGCACGCATCACCGAGCGGCTCTACTACCGCATCGACGGAGCGCCTGGCTTCCTGCCCGGGCAGCGCTCGCAGCTCTGGGTGGTCGATGTCGCGGGCGATCATGGCCCGGCGCTTGGCCCGCTCTGGGAGGGTCGCACCGAACCGTCGGAACCCGCATGGACACAGGACGGCAGGGCGCTGGTATTCAGCGCCCTGCCTGACCCGAATCCGCCCGTTGCTCCGCTCGACAGCGAGCTCTATCGAGTAGAGGCAGCCGCCGGTGCGAAGCCCGTTGCGCTGACCGACCGCCGTGGTCCCGATGGCGATCTGATCGCCCTGTCGCACGGCGGCCGCATTGCATGGACGGGCTTCGACGACACGCTGCCACGACGCAGTTCGACGACGACGCGGCTCTACGCCACCACCCTCGCCGCGGGAGGCCTCGCCACGATCCAGAACGTGACGGCAGGCTTCGATCGCAACATCGGCGAGACTGCGATGAGCGATGTTCCGCTGCCGCGCGGCAGCGGCACGCGATTGCAGTTCGACGCGTCCGGCAAGGCGCTCTGGTTCATCGCAGCCGATCACGGGCTCACGCAACTCTACCGCGTGAGCACGGCGGGTGGCGCGCCGGTGGCGATGTCCGCGCAGCTGCGTGGCGACCTGCGCGAGTTTTCACTGGCGCGCACGGGACGCATCGTCGCCGTGTTCGGCTCGCCCACGCAGCCCTACGACATCTGGACTCTCGAGCGGCCAGGTGGCAAGTGGCTACAGCGCACGACCCACGGTCGCGATGCCTTCGCAGACAGCACGCTCACGCCTTACGAGGAGCTGTGGGTCGATTCGTTCGACGGCTCGCGCATCCAGGGCTGGCTCGCGAAGCCGCCAGGCTTCGACGCTTCGAAGAAATATCCGCTGATGCTCTACATCCACGGCGGCCCGCACGCGATGTACGGCGAGAGCTTCTTCCACGAGTTCCAGGTGCTTGCCCACGCGGGGCTCCCCGTGCTCATCGTGAACCCGCGCGGCAGCACCGGCTACGGCGAGGCCTTCGCCAACAGCGTGCAATTCCGCTATCCGGGCGACGACTATCGCGACCTGATGGTTGTGCTCGACAGCGTGATCGCACGCGGATACATCGATATCACGCGTCTCGGCGTGGGTGGCGGCAGCGGCGGCGGGGTGCTCACAAGCTGGACGATCGGGCAGACCGACCGCTTCGCCGCGGCGCTCGTGGAGCGCCCGGTGGTCGACTTCGCATCGCACACGGTGGTCGCCGACCTGAACGGCTTTTTCGCGCAGCACTGGTTCCACGACTATCCGTGGCGCTCACCGCAAGAGTATTTCGATCGCTCGCCGATCAATCTCGTCGAACGGGTGAAGACGCCGGTACTCGTGATCCAGAGCGAGCAGGATTACCGCACGCCGATGGACCAGGGCATCGGCTACTACAACGCGCTCAGGATGCTCGGCAAGCCGGCGAAGCTTGTGCTCTTCCCGGCATCCTCGCACGGCCTCTCGCGCAACGGCCCGCCCAGTCAGCGGGTCGAGCGGCTCGCGATCATCCTCGACTGGTTTACGAGGCGGCTTCTGCCGCCACCCGCTGCTCCGCGTTCTGCAGGCGACTGATCATGCCGCGCAGGAACACACGGTTGAAGCGCAGCTGGCAGGAGGCGGAGACCTGCTCGAGCAGCGTCGAGCTCACCTTGAGCACCGTGACCGCGCCATTCGCCTTCACCGTGGCGGTGCGCTTCGCGCCCTGCACGTAGCTCGTCTCGCCGAAGCAGTCGCCACTCTCGAGCACGCCGAGGCGCCGTCCATGGCGCTCGACGACGCACTCGCCGGCTACGACGACGTAGAACCGGTCGTCCATCTCGCCTTCCTTGACGATTTCTTCAGCGCCCGCGTAATCCTGCCAGTTGCTCGCGCGCAGCACTTCCCAGATCTCCGCGTGCGAGAACTCGTGAAAGAACTTGAGGCGACGCAGCGTCGCGAACTGCTCCTGCTGATCGATGCGCGCGTAGCGCTGGCGCAGCTTCTGGTGCACGCGCGTCAATTCGGCTGCAAGGTCCAGGCCGCTCTTGTAGCGCCTCTCTGGAAGCTTCTGCAGCGCCATCGCGACCACGGTCTCGAGCTCTTCGGGCACGTCGGGCGCGAGAGTGTGGATGGGCGCCGGCGTCGCGTAGACGATCTGGTGCAGCAGCTTCGCGAGATTGCCTGCGCGGAACGGCCGCACGCCCGCCAGCATCTCGTACATCACCGCACCGAGCGAATAGAGATCCGAGCGGTTCGTCAACTCGAGGCTCTGCACCTGCTCGGGCGACATGTAGGAGGGGCTGCCGGCGATGCCCTCGATGCGCGAGATGTCGGAATCGGCGACGAGCGCGATGCCGAAGTCGATGATGCGAACATCACTGTCCTGCGTCAGCATGATGTTCGAGGGCTTGATGTCGCGGTGGATCACGCCGCGCGAATGCGCGTAGTTCAGCGCCTTCGCGCACTTGTAGACAATCTCGACGACGTCGTCGACGCGCAGCAGGTTGTCGGGCTTGCAGTAGGCCGCGAGCGTGCGCGCGCCGTGCACGTGCTCGGTCACGATGTAGCAGTGGCCGTTCTCCTCGCCCGCGTCATAGATGGGCAGGATGTGCGGATGCTGCAGCATGCCGACCATGTGCGCTTCCGAGAGGAACATCTTGCGCGAGATGCGCGCACGCTCCTCATCGCCGCCGGCGTCGATGTTGTAGACCTTGATCGCGACGTCGCGACCGTAGTACGGGTCGTGCGAGAGGTAGACCGTGCCGGTGCTGCCCTTGCCGACCTCGTTGACGATCACGTACTTGCCGATCTTGTCGGGAATCCTCCCGTTCGGCAGGGCATTGTGGGCCGGCGTGGACATCGCGGGCCAGAATAGGTGCGGCGCCACGGGCGATCTGTGATGCGCCTCGCGGATCGCTCGGGCGTCAGCCGGCGAAGTGGTCGAACCCGGAATGCGAGAACTCGATCACACTGTCACCCCGCAGGACCGCCACGCCGCGACCGGTGGTGAGGCGCCCGATGGCCGTGCACGGCAGGCCCTCGAGCGCGGCCACCAATGCGGGCGGCACCGTGAAACACAGCTCGTAGTCGTCGCCGCCCGTGAGTGCGAAGTGCTCGGCAGCGGCGCGTCCGGCCACCGCGAGCAGTGGTTCCGAAAGCGGCAACTGCGTGATCTCGACGCGCGCACCGCAGCCGCTCGCCGCGGCGAGCTTGCCGAGGTCTCCGGCGAGGCCGTCGGAGACGTCGATGCACGCGCTCGCGACGCCGCGCAACCGCACGCCGGCCGCGCAGCGCGGCTCTGGAAAGTGGAAGCGGTCGCGCAATGCGTCGAGTGCCGTTGCAGGTGTCGTTGCGGGTGTGCGCGACCGCCCCTGCAGCACCGCAAGCCCGCAAGCGGCGTCGCCCGGTGTGCCGGTCACGTACACGACGTCGCCGGCCTGCCCACCCCGGCGCAGCAGCGCCTCACCACGCGGCACGATGCCGAGGACCTGCACCGTGACCGTGAGTGGCCCGGACGTCGTATCGCCACCGACGAGTTGCACATCGTGCAGGCGCGCGAGGTCACCGAACCCCGCCACGAACTCGCCGAGCCAGTCCTCTTCGGCCCGCGGCAATGTCAGCGCAAGCAGCGCCCACGCCGGGGTCGCGCCCATCGCCGCGATGTCGCTGAGATTGACTGCGAGCGCACGATGCCCGATCGAACGCGCGGGCGACAGGGGCGGAAAATGCACCCCCTCGACCAGCGTATCGACGACGGCAACGAGTTCGTGACCCGCGGGCGGCGCGAGCACCGCGCCATCGTCACCGATGCCGATGCGCGTATCCCGCCGTGAACCGCAATCGCGGAAATAGCGGTCGATCAGCGCGAACTCGCTGAGCGGCATGGGCCGGCCCCCTCAGTGCTCGTCGCGCCGCAGCTCCCGGGCTGCGCGGTCGAGCACGGCGTTGACGTATTTGTGGCCCTCGGTCGCGCCGAAGCGGCGCGCGAGGCCGACGCCCTCGTTGATCACGACCCGGTACGGCACATCGGGCCGCGCGCTGAGCTCGTAGAGGCCGATCAGCAGGACCGCGTGCTCCACGGGATCGAGCCCGGAAGGCGCGCGGTCGGTGTAGCGCGCGAGCGCAACATCCCAGCTCGCACCGTCCCCGACGATCCCGCGTACCAGCGCGTCGAAATATTCCCTGTCAGCCTTCGGCATGTCCTCCGCATCCGCGAATTCGAGCAGCAGATCCTGCCAGGAGCCTGCGTTCACCTGCCAGCGGTAAAGCGCCTGCACGGCGATCTTGCGCGCGACGGCGCGACGGTTCGACGCCGCGCGACGGGCTGCCTGCTCGTTCATGCGAGCCTCGGCAGGAGATTTGCCATCTCGATCGCGGCGAGCATTGCCTCACCACCCTTGTTGCCCGCGCGCACCGCGGCGCGCTGTATGGCCTGCTCGACCGTCTCGACGGTCAGCACGCCGAACACCACTGGCACACCGGTGTCGAGCGCCACACGCCCGAGGCCCCGCGTGCACTCGCCTGCGACAAAGTCGAAATGGGCGGTATCTCCCCTGATCACACAGCCGAACGCGACAACCGCGGCGAAGCGTCCGCTCGCAGCACACTGTCGCGCCGCGACAGGCAGCTCGAAGGCGCCCGGTACGCGCGCGATCACGAGACGGTCTGCCGCCCCGCCGTGCGAATCCCAGGCTTCGACGGCGCCGCGCAACAGGCTCGTGACGATGAAGTCATTGAAGCGGGCGGCCACGATCGCGACCGATAGCGGGGCCGCATTGAGTTCGCCGGCATGAACGGGGGGCATGCGCGCAGTATAGCCGCGGGGTGGCATCAGTCATCGTTGTCGAGGTAGCCCTCGATCTCGAGGTCGAAGGCCGATATGCCGTGCATGTACTTGGGCGCCGACAGCACCTGCATGCGCCGCACGCCGAGGTCCTTCAGGATCTGCGCGCCCACTCCGAAGGTGCGCAACACCTCGCCTTGCGCGGGTGGCGGCGGCGTTTCTTCGTCACGGATCGCGGCGATCAGCTCGCGCGGCGTCTCGTGCCGGCGCAGCACCACGACGACGCCGCAATCCTCCTTCGCGATGCGCGCGAGCGCGGCACGCAAGGTCCAGGCGCGTGGCGCGCCCACCTCGGCGCCGAGCACGTCCCGCAAAGTGTCGGCAAGGTGCACGCGCACGAGCGGCACACGCTTGCTGGTCACGTCGCCGCGCACCAGCGCGAGGTGCACGTCGCGCTGCACGTGATCCTCGTAGGCATGGAGGCGGAACTCGCCGTATTCGGTCCCGATCGTGCGCTCGGCGATGCGCTCGACCGAGCGCTCGTTGCGCAGGCGATAGCGGATGAGGTCCGCGATCGTGCCGATCTTCAGGCCGTGATGACGTGCGAAAGCCTCAAGCTGCGGCCGGCGTGCCATCGTACCGTCATCGTTCATCACCTCGACGATCACCGCGGCGGCTTCGAAGCCCGCGAGCCGCGCGAGATCGCAACCTGCCTCGGTGTGTCCGGCGCGCGTCAACACCCCACCCGGCTGCGCCATGATGGGGAAGATGTGTCCCGGCTGACGCAGGTCCTCCGGCCGCGCCTCCGGTTTCACCGCGGTGAGCACCGTGTGCGCGCGATCGTAGGCCGAGATACCGGTGGTGACACCCTCGGCCGCCTCGATCGACAGCGTGAAATTGGTGCGATGGTCGCGTTGCGTGCTGCTCACCATCAGCGGCAGGCGCAACTGCCGGCAGCGCTCGGCGGTGAGCGTGAGGCAGATGAGCCCGCGGCCGAAGCGCGCCATGAAGTTGACGTCCTCCGGGCGCACTTTCTCCGCCACCATCACGAGATCACCCTCGTTCTCGCGATCTTCATCGTCCATGACCAGAACCATGCGACCTGCGCGCAGGTCAGTCAGGATCTCGGCAATGCTGTGCAGTTCCATCGATTATCGTCCTGTGAGCCGCTCGACGTAGCGCGCGACCTGGTCCACTTCGAGATTGACGCGCCGCCCCGGCGCCCAATCGCCCAATGTCGTCACCTGCTGCGTATGCGGTACCAGGTTCACGTCGAACACGTCGCCGTCGACGCTGTTCACGGTGAGGCTCACGCCGTCGACCGCCACCGAGCCCTTGCGGGCAATGTAGCGCGCAAGCAGGGTTGGCACGCGCAGCGTGGCGCGCACCGAGCGTGCGTCGGGCGCGAGCGCGATCACTTCGGCGACCCCGTCCACATGGCCCGAGACGAGATGACCGCCGAGAGGCTCGCCCGCGCGCAGCGCCGGTTCGAGGTTCACGCGCACCCCCGGTGCGAGCGACGACAGCGTCGTCACAGCGAGCGTTTCGCGCGACACGTCCGCAGCGAACTCGTCCCCGCCGACGCGCGTCGCGGTGAGGCACACACCATTCACGGCGATGCTGTCACCCGGCCGCGTCGCGGCGAGCGGGAGCCGACCGACCGCCACCACAAACTCGACATCGCCACCGCGCGCCGTCACGGCGCGCACCACTCCGACACCCTGGATAATGCCTGTGAACATCCTCAGATTCTCTCCGGAACGAGGCGGATGCGCAGATCCGCGCCAAAAGTGCTCACCTCGGCGACCGCAAAACTGTGCGCCGCCTCGAGCCGCTCGAGCAGCGGCACCGCCGCGAGCGGCCGGGCGTCGGGGCCGAGGAGCCGCGGCGCAAGATAGTGCAGCCACTCATCGACGAGCCTCGCCTCGAGCAGTGCTCCCGCCAGCGTGGGTCCCGCCTCCACCCACAGCTCGTTCAGTGCGAGTTCCCCGAGGTGGCGCATGGCTGCCGCGAGATCAAGGCGCGGCCCCACCGTCGGTACGGGCACGAGCCGCGCACCACGCGCTGCGAGCCGCGTGCCTGCGCCAGCCGCAGCGGCTCCTTCTGCGGCGTGCAGTACGATCACCTCTCCCGGGGCATCGAAAACGCGCGCGGTCACCGGAGTGCGCAGCCGCGTATCGAAAATCACACGCGCGGGTGTACGCCCAAGCGGTCTCGGGCGTCGCACGTCGAGACGCGGGTCGTCGGCGAGGAGCGTGCCGATGCCGGTCGCCACCGCGGAGCTGCGGGCGCGCCAGTCGTGCACGTCGGCGCGCGCCGCCTCCCCCGTGATCCAGCGGCTCTGGCCGCTGGCGAGCGCTGTCCGACCATCCAGGCTCGCGGCTGTTTTCAATCGCACCCACGGGCGGCCGATACGCATCCGCTGCAGGAAGCCTGCATTGAGCGTCGCCGCTTCGTGCTCGAGCAGTCCGCTTTCCACCTTGATGCCGGCTGCCGCGAGACGCGCAGCGCCTCCGCCGCTGACGCGCGGATTCGGGTCACCTGCTGCGAACACCACGCGCGCGAGTCGCGCCTCGATGAACGCCTCTGTGCAGGGTGGCGTGCGCCCGTGGTGACAGCAGGGCTCGAGCGTCACGAAAGCCGTGGCGCCGGCCGCCCGTTCGCCCGCCTGACGCAGCGCGACGATCTCCGCGTGTGCTTCGCCCGCGCGTACGTGCCATCCCTCGCCGATGATTTCCTCATCGTGCGCGATCACGCAGCCCACACGCGGATTGGGATCGGTTGTCTCGAGGCCGCGCGCGGCGAGCGCGAGTGCGCGACGCATCGCGCGCTCGTCGAATACCGTGAAGCCGCCGCTCATGGTTTGCCGTCTTTCGCATCAGTCGCTGCGCCGCCGGGCAGCAGCGGCAGCTGGTCGCGGTTGTCCTCGCGCTTGCGGCGATGATGACGCAGCTTCTCGACCTCCTCGCGAAAGGCTTCGACATCCTGGAAGCTGCGGTACACGGAGGCGAAGCGCACGTAGGCGACCTCATCGAGGTGCCGCAGCTCCTCCATCACGAACTCGCCGATGCTGCGGGAGGGCACTTCGCGCTCGCCGAGGCTGAGCAATTTGTGGCAGACGTGCGTGACCGCGGCCTCGATCGCTTCCTGCGATACCGGACGCTTCTCGAGCGCCTTGACGATGCCGTGGCGCATCTTCTGCTCGTCGAAGGGCTCGCGGCTGCGATCCGACTTCACGACAAGCGGCATCACGAGCTCGGCGGTCTCGAATGTGGTGAAGCGTTCCGCACACGCGAGGCACTCGCGGCGGCGGCGGATCTGCCGGCCTTCGCCCGCGAGCCGCGAATCGATCACCTTCGTCTCCTCGTGACCGCAGAAGGGGCAGTGCATGGCGCTCCCCGCGCGCGCGCGTCAGGGGCCGTAGACGGGGAACCGGCGGCAGAGTGCCAGCACCTCTCCCCGCACACGCTCGACCACGGCGTCGCTGCCGTTCGCGTCGAGCACATCGGCGATCCAGCCGGCGACGGTTTCGACCTCGGCCTGCCTGAAACCGCGCGTGGTCGCCGCGGGCGTGCCGATACGCAGGCCGCTCGTCACCATGGGCGGGCGGGGGTCGTTCGGCACCGCGTTCTTGTTGACAGTGATGTTGGCGCGGCCGAGCGCGGCATCTGCTTCCTTGCCGGTGATCGCCTTGTCTGACAAGTCCACGAGGAACAGGTGGTTGTCGGTGCCGCCCGAAACGATGCGATAGCCGCGCGCGGCGAGCTGCGCGCACATCGCACGCGCATTCACGAGTACCTGCTGCTGATACTGCGCGAACTCCGGCTGCAGCGCCTCAAGCAGAGCCACCGCCTTGGCCGCAATGACATGCATCAGCGGCCCGCCCTGGGTGCCCGGAAACACGAGCGAGTTGAACTTCTTCGCGAGCTCGGGGTTCTCGCGCGCAAGGATCAGGCCGCCGCGCGGACCGCGCAGCGTCTTGTGCGTGGTGGTGGTCACCGCATCGGCGTACGGCAGCGGGTTCGGGTAGAGACCCGCCGCGACGAGCCCGGCCACGTGCGCCATGTCGACGAAGAAATACGCGCCCACCTCGTCGGCAATCGCGCGGAACTTCGCCCAGTCGATGACGCGCGAATAGGCCGAAAAGCCCGCGACGATCATGCGCGGCTGCTCTGCGCGCGCGAGGCGCGCGACCTCGTCGTAGTCGATCTCGCCATTGTCAGGACGGATGCCGTACTGCACGGAACGGAACAGCTTGCCGGAGAAGTTGACCTTGGCGCCGTGCGTCAGGTGGCCACCGTGATCGAGGCTCATGCCGAGAATGGTGTCGCCCGGGTTGCACAGCGCCAGATACACCGCCGCGTTCGCCTGTGAGCCGGAGTGCGGCTGCACGTTGGCGTAGGCCGCGCCGAAGAGCCGTTTCGCCCGATCGATGGCGAGTTGCTCCGCGATGTCGACGTACTCGCAGCCGCCGTAGTAGCGCTTGCCCGGATACCCTTCCGCGTACTTGTTCGTCAGCACCGACCCCTGCGCCTCGAGCACGCGAGGACTCGCGTAGTTCTCCGATGCAATCAGCTCGATGTGCTCTTCCTGGCGCCGCCGCTCGCTCTCGATCGCGGCAGCGAGTTCGGGATCGAAATTCGCAATGACCATCGAGGTCCGGAACATGGGCAGGTGCTTTCGGTGCGGCGGGAATCCCGGGGAGAGGCGAATTCTACCCGAACGACGTACCCGCCGGGGGCGTCAGGGCCCCCCTGATTCACTCTCCCGCGAGACCCTCGACCACGTTGTTCCATGCCGCCGCGAGATTCGCGCGGTCATAGCCGCCGCCGCCGAGCGCCAGCACGCGGCCATGACCCAGGCGATCCGCCAGCCCGGCAAGGTCGCGCGCGGCGCGACCGTGCGCGGCAGGCGTAAAGCGCAGGTGCGTGATGGGATCGCCGGCGATGCTGTCGGCGCCACACTGAAGGATGATGAACTCGGGGCTCGCGGCTTCGACAAAAGCGAGCACCCGCGGCCAGACCGCGTTGAAGGTCGCATCGTCGGCCCCCGCGGGTACCGGCAAATTGAGCTTGGCGCCGACTGCCGCGCCCTTGCCGACCTCGTCGGCGGCGCCGGTGCCCGGATAGAGCGTGCGGCCGTCTTCGTGAATGTCCGCGAAAATCACCTGCGGATCGGCTTCGAACGCGTAGAAGACACCGTCGCCGTGGTGCGCGTCGATGTCGACATAGGCGATACGCGTGAGTCCGTACTCCCTGCGCAGGACTTCGATCGCGACGCCGATGTCGTTGAACACGCAAAAGCCCGCGGCGTGATCGCGCGCCGCATGATGCAGGCCTGCGATCGGCACGAACGCGCGACTCGCGGCGCCCGCCATCAGCGCGCGTGCCGCCACGAGCGTCGCACCGACCACGCTGGCTGAGGCCTCATAGACACCGCGAAAGGCGGGCGTATCGCCGCCATCAAGACAGCCCTGACCCGAGGCGGAACGCTCGCGCACGAAATCGACGTAGAGCGGCGTATGAAAGAGGAGAAGTTCGCCCGCTTCCGCGGGCACCGGCGGCGCGACCCGCACCCGGCCGTCGAAACCACGCGCCTCGAACTGCCGTGCGAAGGCGTCATGGCGATCGACGCCGAACGGATGACCCTCCGGAAACCCATACCGGGCGATAGTTTCGCCCATGACGACGAGCACCGATGCCACGGCGGGCAGCCTAGCACAGGGCCGCGTGTCTACCCCATAATGCGCCCCGCTCCACCCCTACCCCCACCGGTTTTCATGGCGCAATACATCTACACGATGAATCGCGTCTCGAAGGTCGTGCCGCCAAAGCGCACGATCCTGCGGGACATCAGTCTGTCGTTCTTCCCGGGCGCCAAGATCGGCGTGCTCGGCCTGAACGGCTCGGGCAAGTCGACACTGCTCAGGATCATGGGCGGTATCGACACCAGCTTCGAGGGCGAAGCCCGCCCGCAGACCGGCATCAGGATCGGCTACCTGCCGCAGGAGCCGCAGCTCGACCCGGCGAAAACGGTGCGCGAGGAAGCAGTGCTGGGCCTCGGCGACGCGTTCGCGCAACTCACGCGCTTCAACGCGATCAGTGAAAAATTTGCCGAACCGATGTCGGACGAGGAGATGGCTGCGCTGCTCGACGAGCAGGCGAAACTGCAGGACGCGATCGACTCCGCGGGCGGCTGGGAGATCGAGCGCAAACTCGAAATCGCCGCCGACGCGCTGCGCCTGCCGCCCTGGGAGGCGCAGATCGGCAAGCTCTCGGGCGGTGAGAAGCGCCGCGTGGCGCTCTGCAAGCTGCTGCTCTCGGCACCCGACATGCTGCTGCTCGATGAGCCGACGAACCACCTCGACGCCGAGTCGATCGCGTGGCTCGAGCGCTATCTCGAGGAGTACCCGAGCACCGTCATCGCGGTGACCCACGACCGCTACTTCCTCGACAACGTCGCGCAGTGGATCCTCGAACTCGACCGCGGTCACGGCATTCCGTGGCAGGGCAACTATTCCTCCTGGCTCGAGCAGAAGGAGAAGCGGCTCGCCCTCGAAGAGCGCGAGCGCGAGGCGCTGCGCAAGACGCTCGAGCGCGAGCTGGAATGGGTGCGCCAGAACCCGAAGGCGCGGCAAGCGAAGAGCAAGGCGCGCCTCGCGCGCTACGAGGAACTCGCGTCGAAGGAATTCCAGGAGCGCAACGAGACGAACGAGATCTACATCCCGCCGGGTGAGCGCCTGGGTGATGTCGTGATCGAAGCGAAGAATCTCCGCAAGGCCTACGGCGATCGACTGCTGATCGACAATCTGTCCTTCAGCCTGCCGAAAGGCGGCATCGTCGGCATCATCGGCCCGAACGGCGCCGGCAAGACCACGCTCTTTCGCATGCTGACAGGTGGCGAGGCGCCGGATGCCGGCGAGGTCCGCATGGGCCCGTCGGTAAAACTTGCCTATGTCGATCAGTCACGTCATTCGCTCAACGACAAGAAGAGTGTGTTCGAGGAAATCTCGGGCGGCCAGGACACCATACGGGTCGGCAACTACGAGACCGCCGCGCGCGGCTACGTGGGACGCTTCAATTTCCGCGGCACCCAGCAGCAGCAACTGATCGGCGAGCTGTCGGGCGGCGAGCGCAATCGCGTACACCTCGCCAAGGTGCTCCGCTCCGGCGGCAACGTCTTGCTGCTCGACGAGCCGACGAACGACCTCGACATCGAGACCCTGCGCGCGCTCGAGGAAGCGCTGCTCAATTTCCCGGGCTGCGCCGTCGTGATCTCGCACGACCGCTGGTTCCTCGATCGTATCGCGACGCACATCCTCGCATTCGAGGGCGACTCGCAGGTCGTGTACTTCGAGGGCAACTATCAGGAATACGTCGAGGATTTCAAGCGTCGCAAGGGCGCCGAGGCCGCGCAGCCGCATCGCATCCGCTACAAGCCGCTCACGCGGTGATACGCCGCCGTAACTGACGAAGCCGCAGGCTTTACAGGTCCACGAGGCGCGCCTCGAAGCGGCCGGCGTTGAAATCAGTGATGGCCTGGCGGATTTCGTCTTCGGTGTTCATTACGAACGGGCCGTGGCCGACGATCGGCTCATCGATCGGCGCGCCGCTGAGCAGCAGCACGGTGACCTCGTTGTTCGCTTCGAGCAGCACGTCGCTGCCGGAGCGGTCGAGCATCACCATCTGCGCTTCACGCGCGATCTCGCTGCCGTTGACTTCAACCGTGCCGTGCAGCACGACGAGCGCCGTGGTGTGACCTTCCGGCAACTGGAAGCGGGTGGCATGACCCTGGCCGAGGCGCACATCCCAGACGTTCAGGGCTGTGAAGGTACGTGCCGGCCCGACGTGGCCGTCGTACTCGCCCGCAATCACGCGCACCCTGCCGGCACCTGCGGGCAAGGCCACCGACGGGATGTCGGCAGCGAGCAGGGTCTGGTAGCCGGGAGCTGCCATCTTGTCGTGCGCCGGCAGGTTGACCCACAGCTGCACCATTTCCAGCGTGCCGCCCTTGCGGGTGAAGTCGTGTGAATGAAACTCCTCGTGCAGGATCCCGGAAGCGGCGGTCATCCACTGCACATCGCCGGGCCCGATCTTGCCGCCTGCGCCCGTGGAATCACGATGTTCGACCTCGCCCTCGTACACGATGGTGACAGTCTCGAAGCCGCGGTGTGGGTGCTGGCCGACGCCGCGCGGCTGCGCAGCAGGCTCGAATTTCATCGGGCCAGCGTAGTCCAGCAGCAGGAACGGGCTCAGGTGCGCGCCGTGGCTTTGGTACGAAAACATCGAACGGACTGGAAAACCGTCACCCACCCAATGTGGCCGGGGGGCGCTATAGGTACCGAGAACCTTCTTCATGGCAATCTCCTTTGCCAGATACACTACTTCCGTGACGACTGACCCGGTAGAGGGCATTTTCGGGCATCATCGTCCTGACATTGGAACGATAGCGAGGGTGTCGTGCAGGATCTCAATGATCTCGCCTACTTCGTGCAGGTGGTCGAGCATCAGGGGTTCGCGCCAGCGGGACGCGCGCTTGGAATCCCGAAATCCAGGCTGAGCCGTCGCATCAGTCTGCTTGAAGAACGCCTGGGCGTGCGCCTGATCCAGCGTTCCACACGGCGCTTCTCAGTGACCGAAATCGGCCAGATCTATCTGGGCCACTGCAAGGCGATGCTGGTGGAAGCCGAGGCCGCGCAGGAGGCCATCGACCGCACCCGCTCCGAGCCCTGCGGCATCGTCCGCGTGACCTGCCCGATCACGCTGCTCGATACCGGCATCGGCACCATGCTGGCCGATTACATGATCAGCAATCGCGCCGTGACCGTGTATCTGGAGGCGACCAACCGGCGCGTCGACGTGATCAACGAGGGCATCGACGTGGCCATCCGCGCGCGCACGCCGCCGCTGGAAGACAGCGATCTCGTGTTGCGGGTGCTGGCCGAGCGCACTGCGTGCCTCGTGGGCAGTCCGGCCTTGCTGGCTGGCCGCACGCTGCCGCTGATGCCGGCCGACCTGTCGTCGCTGCCCAGCGTGGACATGGGCCCTCCGCGGCCGCAGCACGTCTGGACATTGCGGGGTCCGGAGGGTGCGGCGGTTTCGATTCCGCACGAGCCGAGACTGGTCACCGACAACATGCTCGCCCTGCGCGCGGCGGCGGTGCGCGGCGTTGGCATCGTGCAACTGCCGACCATGGTGGTGATCGACGAACTGAAGCGCGGCAGCCTCGTCAGGATCGCACCCGACTGGGCCCCGCGCAGCGGCATCGTGCATGCCGTGTTTCCTTCGAGGCGCGGGCTGCTCCCCTCGGTGCGCAGCCTGCTCGACTACCTCACCACGCGCTTCGCGAAACTGGACGAGGATTGATCGGCTCGGCGGCCGCAGCTCGCCGCCACCCTGCTCGCGGCCTGCTGCGCCGCCGCGTATCATTCTGCGTGTGTCAACCATCACTCTCGACGGCCGCTCCCTCACCCTCCAGATTCTCGCCAACGATGCCCGCAAGGCGCAGCCGTTCGTCCTCGCGCCCGACGCGCGCGTGCGGCTGGGTGAGTCCGCACGGCAGGTTGCAAGCGCGGCGCAGGGCGAAGCCGCCGTCTATGGCATCAACACCGGCTTCGGCGCCTTCGCGAATCGCCGCATCGAGCGCGGCGCGGTGGCCCAGCTGCAAGTCAATCTCGTACGCAGCCATGCCTGCGGGGTCGGTGAGCCGCTGCCAGATCCGATCGTGCGCCGCATGCTCATCCTCAAGGCGAACAGCCTCGCGACCGGATACTCCGGCGTTCGCCCGGAGGTGATCGATGCGATCCTGGCGCTGGTCGACCAGAAGGTCATACCGGTGGTGCCGAGCCTGGGTTCGGTGGGCGCCTCGGGCGATCTGGCCCCGCTCGCGCACCTCGCGCTTGCGCTGATCGGCGAAGGCGAGGCACGCCATCGCGGCCGCACCCTGAGCGGCATCGATGTACTGCACGCCGCCGGCATCGAACCCCTCGTACTCGAGGCGAAAGAAGGACTCGCGATCCTGAACGGTACACAGCTGTCCTGCGCGCTCGCGATCGAGGGGCTCTTCGCCGCGCAGAATCTGCTCGCCTCGTCGATCGCGGCAGGTGCCCTCACGGTCGAGGCGCTCGCCGGCAGTCACGCGCCTTTCGACGCCCGCATCCACGACGCGCGCGGCCTGCCGGGGCAGATCGAAGTTGCGCACCGCTTCCGCACCTGGCTCGCCGACAGTGAAATCCACCGCAGCCATGCCGACTGCGACCGCGTGCAGGACCCGTACGCGGTGCGTTGCATGCCGCAGGTACTCGGCGCGTGTGCCGATACGCTCGCGCACGCCCGCTCGGTGCTCGAGCGCGAGGCGAACGCCGCCACCGACAATCCGCTCGTATTCGGCGCCGACATCCTCTCGGGCGGCAATTTCCACGCCGCGCCGCTCGGCTATGTCGCGGACTTCATGGCGATCGCGGCAGCGGACGCCGTGTCGATGTCGGAGCGGCGCATCGACCTCCTCGATCGCCGCGTGAATCCGCGCCTCACGATGTTCATGGCGGACCATCCCGGACTCGAGTCGGGCTTCATGATCGCGCACGTCTCCGCCGCGGCGTTGGCGTCGAGCGTGAAGACGCTCGCGCACCCGGCATCCGTCGATTCGATACCGACTTCGGCAGGGCAGGAAGATCACGTGAGCATGGCGCCCTGGGCCGGCGAGAAGCTGCTGACGATCTGCGAGCGCGCAGCCGCGGTGCTCGCGATCGAGTTCCTCGCCGCCGCGCATGCGATCGACGTGATGCGCCCGCTGCACACCAGCGCGAAGCTCGAGGCCCTGCACGCGCGCATCCGCGAGCGCGTGCCGTTCCGGCGCGAGGATCATCGCCTCGACCGCGACATCGCGGCGATCAGCGAACTCGTGAGATCCGGCGCCCTCGCCGCCTGACCTGTCGAGACGCATTCAGCGATCAACCGACCCACACCCGCGCGTTGCGAAAGAGACGCATCCAGCCGCTCGCCTCGCCCGCAGCGTGCGGACGCCAGGAGTTCTGCACGTAGCGGAACGACCGCTCCGGATGCGGCATCGTGAGCGTCACGCGGCCGTCGGCGCTCGTCACCGCCGCGATGCCGCGCGGCGAACCGTTTGGATTGGCGGGATAACGCGATGCGACGGCGCCGTGGTTATCGACGTAACGGAAAGCGGTCAGGCCGGTGGCAGCGAAGTTGCTCTCGGCTTCGGCCGATGCAAACTCTGCGCGACCCTCCCCGTGCGACACAGCCACCGGCAGCCGCGAACCCGCCATGCCCGCAAGCAGTACGGAGGGCGACTGCACGATTTCGACCAGCGAGAAGCGCCCTTCGAACTGTTCGCTGCGATTGCTGACGAAGCGCGGCCAGTGTTCGGCGCCCGGGACGAGCGCCTTGAGCGCAGAGAGCATCTGACAGCCGTTACAGACGCCGAGCGTGAAGGTGTCCGGCCGCGCGAAATACGACATGAACTGGTCCCGCATGCGTGAGTGGAAGAGGATCGCCTTCGCCCAGCCTTCGCCCGCGCCGAGCACATCCCCGTAGGAGAAGCCCCCGCAGGCAATGAGGCCGCGGAACTCCCCGAGCGTGCGCGCACCACTCAGCAGGTCGGTCATGTGCACGTCGTGCGCCTCGAAGCCAGCCCGGTCGAGTGCCGCGGCCATTTCGACCTCGCTGTTCACGCCCTGCTCGCGCAGCAC
>DAORVK010000004.1:32775-38043 GCA_035433705.1 Steroidobacteraceae bacterium | reverse complement strand
CCGTGCAGGCGCCAGGTGACCTGAAGCGCGTCGAGCGCCGCGGCGCGCACCTGCAGCACTACGCCCGGCTCTTCGGCGAAAAGTTGCTCGACTGCCGAACCCTCCTTCCCGGGCAGGTTCACGTCGAGGCCACAGTGACCTGCGAAGGCCATCTCGGCGAGAGTCGCAAAGAGGCCGCCGTCCGACACATCGTGGTACGCGAGCACGTGGCCGGCGTCTCGCAACGTGCACAGGGCCGCGGCGAAACTCACGAGGCGCGCCGGCTTGTCGAGATCCGGGCACTCGTCGCCCAGTTCGCCATGCACCTGCGCGAACACCGAGCCGCCGAGCCGATGACGCAGGCCGTTGAGCGAAACATGCAGCAGCCGCGTAGCGCCCGCATCAGTGCGCAGTTGCGGCGTCCAGGTTCGCCGCGCGTCCTGCACGGGCGCGAATGCCGACACGATCAGCGACACGGGCGCCACCACGCTGTGATCGGTACCGGACACCGGGTCGCGCCACGCGGTCTTCATCGACAGCGAATCCTTGCCCACCGGGATGGCGATGCCGAGCGCGGGACACAGTTCTTCGCCCACAGCGTGCACGGTGGCGTAGAGCGCCGCATCCTCGCCCGGCTCGCCGCACGCCGCCATCCAGTTCGCCGAGAGGCGAATGTCCCTGAGCGCCGCGATGTCTGCCGCCAGGATATTGAGCACCGCTTCGCAGACCGCGAGGCGCCCCGAGGCCGGGGCATCAAGCACCGCCACCGGCGTGCGCTCGCCCATCGCCATCGCCTCGCCCGCATAACCTTCATAATCCGCGAGCGTCACTGCGACATCAGCCACGGGCACCTGCCAGGGGCCGACCATCTGGTCACGACTCACCATGCCGCCAACCGTGCGATCGCCGATCGAGATGAGGAACGTCTTGTCCGCCACGGCCGGAAACTGCAGCACGCGCAGCGCCGCTTCACGCAGGGCGGCCGCGCCCGCGATGCGCGTCGCCGCCGCGAGCGGTGCGCGCGCCGGCGCGAGCGAGCGCACATCGCGCAGCATCCGGGGCGGCTTGCCGAGCAGCACTTCGATCGGCATGTCGACGACGTTCACGCCGGTGAGCCGGTCGTGCACGATGAGCTGCCCGCTCGCGTCGATATCGCCGATCACCGCGTACGGCGCGCGCTCGCGCGCGCACAGCGCATCGAAGAGCGCGAGCTCACGCGGCGCGATCGTCAGCACGTAGCGCTCCTGCGCTTCGTTGCACCAGATCTCCATCGGCGTCATGCCGGGCTCGTCGTTCGGCACCTCGCGCAGTTCGATGCGCGCGCCGCGCCGGCTGTGCGCGACGACTTCGGGCACCGCGTTCGACAGGCCGCCCGCGCCGACGTCGTGAATGAGGAGAATCGGGTTGGCATCGCCGAGCGCCCAGCACCGGTCAATCACTTCCTGCGCACGGCGCTGCATCTCGGGATTGCCCCGCTGCACCGATGCGAAATCGAGCACCTCGTTCGTCGCGCCACTGCCGACGGAGGAGGCGGCGCCACCGCCCAGGCCGATCAGCATCGCCGGCCCACCGAGCACCACGATCTTCGCGCCGACAGGCACTTCGCCCTTCTGTCCATGCATGCGGCGCACATTGCCGACGCCGCCCGCGATCATGATCGGCTTGTGGTAGCCGCGCACACGCTCCGGCGGATCGCCGGCGCCGCGCAACTCGAAGCTGCGGAAGTAACCGCAGATGTTCGGTCGCCCGAACTCGTTGTTGAACGCAGCGGCACCGATCGGACCTTCGAGCATGATGTCGAGTGCCGAGGCGATCCGGTCCGGCTTGTCAAATGGCGTCTCCCACGGCTGCGGCAGGCGGGGAATATGCAGGTGCGACACCGAAAAACCTGCGAGCCCCGCCTTCGGCTTCGCGCCGAGCCCCGTGGCGCCCTCGTCGCGGATTTCGCCGCCCGCGCCGGTCGCCGCACCCGGGAACGGCGAAATGGCCGTCGGATGGTTGTGCGTCTCGACTTTCATCACGATGTCGATCGGCTCGACGCTGCGGCGGTACGCGCCGCCCTGCGGGCCCGCGTACCAGCGCGCACCGTTTGCGCCCTCGATGACTGCCGCATTGTCGCGATACGCCGAGAGCACACCGCGCGGGCTGCGCGCATGGGTATTCCTGATCATCGCGAAGAGCGATTTCGGCGCGGGCGCGCCGTCGATGATCCATTCGGCGTTGAAAATCTTGTGACGGCAATGCTCCGAGTTCGCCTGCGCGAACATCATCAGCTCGACATCGGTCGCATCGCGGCCGAGGCGTTCGAAGGCCGCGACGAGATAGTCGATCTCGTCATCCGATAGCGCCAGCGCGAGCTCACGGTTCGCGCGCGCGAGCGCGGCTCGGCCACCGGTACGCGGCACGGTGCGCAGCTTCCCCGGCGCAGCGTGGACGAACAGCGTCTCGAGATCCGCGACTGCGAAAAACGCGGCCTCGGTCATGCGGTCGTGCAGCGGCGCGGCGAGCCGGTTCAGTGCGGCTGCGTCAATCGCATCGACACCCGCGATCCGGTACTCGATCGCCCGCTCGATCCGGCGCACGGCGGCAAGCCCGCACACCCGCGCGATGTCGGTGGCTTTGCTGGCCCACGGCGACACGGTACCCGGCCGCGGCGCGACGATGACGCCGCGACCGCCCGGCAACGATTCGCCCCTCGACGGCGCACGCGGTCCGTAGGTCAGCAGTGTCCCGAGCAGCTCACGCTCGGGCGGCGCGAGTTCGCGCGCGGCATCGACGACGTGGATGAAGCGCGCGTCGAGCGCACGCACGCCTGCCTCGAGCGCGCGCAGGCGATCGAGCAGTTTCGCGAGTCGGAACGGAGAAAGTGCGGGAGCGCCCTTGAGTACCAGCATCGTGCGAGCGGCCTACTTGCGCGGTCCCTCGCTGCCCGGGGGCGGTGAGTAAATGGGGCCCGGAAACTGCGTGACATTGCCGCCCTCAAAGGCGGTGATCTTGCTGACGCCCTGCTTCTTCACCTCGTCGATGCGCAGAACCGAGTGCAGCGGCAGCCAGCTGCGCTTGACCCCTTCGAACTCGCCCTTGATCCGCTCTTCGGAAGGGTCCAATACGACGGAACTGCGCTCGCCGAACACCATTTCTTCTATCTCTATGAATCCAAAGAGGTTTCCGTGATGTACCTTGCGCGCGTACACCTCGTAGACCTTGCCCTGGTTCACAAACATGACTTTGAAAATGTGACTGGTTGCCATCGGGAACTGCAGTGCGCTTGTTAATTTAGTCTTCCCATTATATGTCTGTACGGCCCTCCCGGTGGGTCCGTACCAACGGTCGTTACATGGCGCTCAGACTGCGTGTCGTCAGCTCCCAGCGTCGCTCCCTCGGAGAGCGCGCCACGATCGTCTTTGGCGTGGGCGGCGGGACGATCGGCCGCGCGGCCGACAACGACTGGGTACTGCCTGATCCGCTCCGCTATGTCTCGAGCTGCCACCTGCGCGTGCATTTCAGAAAGGGTCAGTGGCTGCTCGAGGACCTGTCCACGAACGGCGCTTACGTGAACGATGCGGAGCGCCCGATCGGCAAACACGGCACACACGCGCTCGCCAACGGCGACATGATCCGCCTCGGCGAGTATGAGCTGCTCGTCGCGGTCGATTCCGCCACCGATTTTCCACCGACCGACAGCGCGCGAGTGGCACTCGATGTCCTCGGCGCGGCCGACTCCGACCCGGTGGCCACGCATGGCGACATCGGCGCATCCCTCAACATGGCCTCGCTCCTCGGCTCCGACGTATCACCGAGCGACAGCTTTCGTGCAGTCAACGCGTTCGGGCAGGCGGTCGTGACACCGCTCGATTCGGCGCGCGATTCGAACATTGCGCGCCAGGCCGAAGCCGACGCGGTGTCGCGGCGCATGGCCCGCCTCGCGCGCGCTGCGCGCGCGCAGGAGGTCGCCCAGCCTGCGGCGCTCTACGACGTGCAGACCGGGCTCGCGGCGTTCTGCCGGGGCGCGGGCATCGACCCCGAACGCCTGCCCGCGGACGCGCAGACGCGCATGCTGCACCTGGCCGGGCAGATGTTTCGCGAGGCGCTGCTCGGGCTCAAGGACCTGAGCCGCCACCACCACGAGGTGCGCAACAGCTACCGCATCGAGTTGCCTGCGGCCGCCGCCGATGAACCTTTTCCGCTCGACCGCGGCGCCGTCGACGACCTCGTCACGAGCGTGCTGGCGAGCCACGACAGCCGGCGTATCGACGCAGTGCAGTGGCTGCGGGAGCGCTTCGAGGACAGCCGCAGCCACGAGCGGGCGAGCAGCGCCGCGCTGCGGGCCGCCTTCATCGAATTCATCGATCGGCTCGACCCCGCCGAGCTTGAAAGCCGCTTCGACCGCGCCCTGAAGAAGGGCAAGCTCACCGGCGGCCAGCGGGCACAGTACTGGGACCTGTACGGCGATTTCTACCGCAACATCACCGAAATGCCGGCGAACCAGCTGCCGCATGTGTTCGTCGAGGCGTTCGCGCGCGCCTACACCGAGGCGCGTCGTACCGGTCGGAACGGCGGCGCCTCACGGGATTGACTGCGCCTGCAGTGTCAGCAATTCGCTCACGCCGCTCCACAGCACCTGCACCCCGATACAGAAGAGCAGGAACGCCGACAGGCGCATGATGATATTGGTGCCGGTGCGGCCAAGCAGCCGCGCAACGCGATCCGACCAGCGATAGAGCAGGTAGACCAGCACGGCAATGCTCAGGGCCGTCACTGCCACTTCGGCGACGAACGCAAGGAAGTGCAGGTGGCCGATATCGCGCGGGCGGCTGGTACCGAGCGATATTGCGACCGCGATCGTGCCGGGCCCCGTGGTGAACGGCATCGCGAGCGGATAGAAGGCGATGCGGCGCACCGTCTCGCGCTCGACCAGCGCTGCCGCCGCGCTCTCCGCGGCACGCTCCTGCAGTGGCGCAACGTCGTCGGGCGCGTTCAGCATCTTCCAGGCAGCGAGTGCAATCACGATGCCACCTGCCACCCGCAGCACCGGAATGGAGATGCCAAAGAACCCGAGCACGTAGGCCCCGATGTAGACCGAGCCGGTCACGATCGCGAAGCTGTAGATCGCCACCCAGCGCGCGAGCTGCGCCCGCACTGCCGGGGTGTACTGATCGGTCGCCAGCAGGAATATGAAGCTGCCGCCGAGCGGATTGATGATCGAGAAGAGCGCGGGAAAGGCGATCAGGAAGAACGACACGGCGCTATGTTACCGGAGTCGCGCTGCCCCCGTTGATCGCGCTGCTC
>DAORVK010000004.1:27654-32675 GCA_035433705.1 Steroidobacteraceae bacterium | reverse complement strand
GCGGCGAGGGCGCGAAAATTGATCACCGAAGTCCAGTAAGCCTCATCGACGAGCACCGTCGGGATGCGCGGGGCCTTGTTCGTCTGTTGCAGGGTGAGGATCTCGAACAGCTCATCGAGCGTGCCGAAGCCGCCCGGAAACACCACGAGCGCGTTCGCGCGCATGGCGAGGTGCATCTTGCGCATCGCAAAATAGTGGAAACGGAACGTGAGCTCGGGCGTCGACCAGGGGTTCGGCTCCTGTTCCTGCGGCAGGGTAATGTTGAAGCCGATGGAGGGCGCGCCCGCCTCGGTCGCGCCGCGGTTGGCCGCTGCCATGATGCCGGGCCCGCCGCCCGTCGCGATCACGTTGTCGCGCTGGCAACCCTCGGTGCGCAGCGCACCACCCCGTTCGGAGGCGATGCGCGCGAAGCGACGCGCCTCGGCGTACCAGGCCCCCGCCTGGCCGCGATCGTGCTCGCGCGCGCGCGCCGTGCCGAACACGACGAGGGTCGAGCGCACGTGCCAGCGTCGCAGCGCCTCCTCCGCCTTCGAGTATTCGAGCAGGAAGCGCACGCCGCGCATCGAGTCGCCCAGCAGGTAGTCCTGGTCCAGTGCGGGCAGGCGATACGAGGGAGATGACATCTGCGCTGCGTTCGAGGGGGCGCTGACCGCACGGTCGTCTGTCATATCTGCATTTCTCCGGCACGAAAGGCCCGCAAGATACCTTATCCTTCGCAGCGACCATGACGCCGCACCATTGCCCGCGCATCCTGCTGGTCGACGACGACGCAAGCCTCGCGTCGATGCTCGGCGAGATCCTGCAGTTGCACGGCTTTGAAGTTGCAGGCGTCACGAGCGGCGAAGCGGCGCTCGGACAGGTCGCTTTGAGCCCGCCGGACCTCATCGTGCTCGACGTGATGCTGCCGGGAATCAGCGGCTTCGAGGTGCTTGCACGCCTGCGCCAGACCTCCGACGTGCCCGTGATCATGCTCACCGCGCGCGGCGCGGAGGCGGAGCGCATCGCAGGGCTCACGGGCGGCGCCGACGACTATCTCGCCAAACCCTTCAATCCGCTCGAGCTCACAGCCCGCATCCGCGCGATCCTGAAACGCGCACCGACGCGCGACGCCACCGTAGCCACCCGCAACGAGCTCACGTCCGGGTCCCTGCGTCTTGACCTGCGGCGCTTCGAACTCTCGTCGGACGGCCACCTGATCGCGCTGACGCCCGCGGAAATGCGTGTCATCGAAGTCCTGATGCGCCACCACGGCGAAGTGCTGTCACGCAATGAGCTCACGGAATTCGCACTGCAGCGTCCGCTCGAGCCCTACGATCGCAGCATCGACACCATCATGAGCAAGCTGCGCCGCAAGCTCGCTGACGCCCATGTCGACAATCCGCGCATCCGCGGCGTACGCAGCCACGGCTACGTGCTCGATGTCGCCGAGGCGCCCTCTTGACGCTGCGCCCGCCCGGCTCGCCGCTCTACTGGCGACTCTTTCTCACGGTCGCGGCGGCAATCCTGCTGTTCATCGTGTTCGCGCTCGTCACGACCGCTCTCCTCGTTTCGCACGAGCTCGAAGGCTACGTGCACGCCCGGCAGAGCCCCCTTGGGCGCGAGGCGGCCAACGCCTTCTCGGCGGGCGGCGCCGACGGTCTGCGTACCTGGCTCGAGCGCAGCGATACGGGCGTGCCGCGCGACGTCACGATCTACGTGCTCGCCCCGGACGGCTCCGAGATTCGCGGCCGCGAGCTGCCGGGATGGGCTGCGCGCATGATGCGCGCCATCGCGGCGCACGGCCCCGACGCACATCCCGGCAATTACCGCCCCACGGTGCTTGCGCCGCAGCTGATCGGGCGCGACGGCGCAGTGCTGTCGATGTTCGTGATGCCGCGCAACGTCGGCCCATGGGGCAGCAGTACCACCACGCTCGCACTGCTCACGGTCGCGCTCCTCGTGATCGCCGCAGCCGCATGGCTGGTCGCGCGTGCGCTCACGCGACCCCTCATGGAGCTGCAGCTCGCGGTACGCGGGCTCGCCTCGGGACGGGTCGATGCGCGCGTGCCCACGCGAATCGCGGAGCGCGCGGATGAGATCGGCGCGCTCGCGATGGATTTCAACGCAATGGCGGACCGGCTCGCGAACCTGCTCGAGTATCGGCAGCGGCTGCTGCGCGACGTCTCGCACGAGCTGCGTTCGCCGCTGACCCGCCTGCAGGCGGCGACGGTCCTCTCGGCGCACCGCGAGGGTATCAGCGCGCTCGATCGCGAGCGCATCGAGCGCGAGATCCGTCGCATGGACATACTGATCGGCGACATCCTGCGCTATTCACGCCTCGACGACGCGACCTCGATGACGCGGCGCCTCGTGCGCCTCGACGACGTGCTGCGCGAAATCGTCGAGGACGCCGGGATCGAAGCGGCGGGCAGGGGTGTCCGGCTTGCGCTGCGCCCGGCGCCTGATCTGCTCGTGGTCGGCGACCCCGACCTGCTGCACAGCGCCTTCGAGAACCTCACGCGCAATGCCGTCCGGCACAGTGGCGCGGGGGGACTCGTCGAGATCATCAGCACGGCCGGCGAGGAGATTCACGTCGAAGTCCTCGACTCGGGCCCGGGCGTTCCTGCTGAATATCTCGAGCGTATTTTCGAGCCCTGGTTTCGGGTGCCGCGACCCGGTAGCGTCGCCGCCACGCCCGGCGGCACAGGGCTTGGACTTGCGATCGCGCGGCGCGTTTTCACCCTGCACGGCGGCAGCGTGGTTGCGCGGGCCCGCCCCGAAAGCGGACTCATCCTCGATGTACACCTGCCGGCGGCGCAGGTGAGTTAGCCGACAGGTGGACGCGCTCGCTACAATCGGGCGTTTCGGCGGGTGTTGACACGCCATTGACACACGCCACCGGACACCCTGCCTAGACTGGCGTGGCAGCCAAACTGCAATATCCCGAGATGCCGGAGAACCGAGTATGAATGCCGTGTCGAATGAGACTGCCGCCCCGCCGAGTGCCCTGAAGAGGTTGCTGTACCGGCCGCCCTACATCGGCCTCCTCGCCTTCGTGATCGTGTTCGTCGTGCAGGCTCTTGGGCACACGGTCATGATCCTGATGGAAGACATTTTCGGCGAGAAGTACGTCTTCCAGTCAGCGTTCGCGATGGGCCTCTTCGGCGCCGTGCTGCTGGTCATCGGCATGCGCAAGTCGAACGAAGTCTCGGCCACCTGGCTCGGGTTCTGGGCCGGCACTTTCCTTTGGACCGGCTGGATCGAATTCTCCTTCGTGTGGTCGGCGCACACCCTCGGCGTGCCGGACCTGATGGACGCGCGCGTGCCGGGCGAGATTGCGACCAAGGCCGAGTATCTTGTGATGATGTCCTCGGTCGGCGTGATGATGTCAACGCTCGCGTACTTCCTCCTCAACAAGGAGACGAAGTGCAACATGTTCCTGTGGATCCAGCGGCACGGCCACCTGAAGACCGGCAAGCCGAACCCGGCGCACCAGCGCAATTTCGCGGCGATCACCTCGCTCGAGACGATCTACGTGCTCTGGTTCTGCTACCTGATGCTGCTGTTCATCTACGACGAGAACATCCTCGGTGACCACCACCCGGTGACCTACGTCATTTTCTTCCTCATGGTGATCTGGGCGGCCTACCTTTTCCTGCGCCTGATGAAGTTCTGGAAGGTGACCACCGCGATCCGCTACGGCATTCCGACCGCGATCATCGGCTGGAACGCCGTCGAAATCGCCGGGCGCTGGCACCTGTTCACCGAGTTCTGGGAAAAGCCCTGGGAGTACGGCCTCGAGATGGGTCTCTTCACCGGCGGTCTCATCATCGCGGCCTGGCTGGCAGTACGCACGCCGGCGCACGTGAAGGCCGAACTGTCGCGTCAGCAGGTGGCGGCGGGCGGCACGAACAAGACGCCGGCGAAATAGTCGCCGGCGCCCTGCTCCGATGAGTCACCCGCAATACGAGGCTGTGCCGCTCGCGCGCGAGGAGATCTCGCTGTGCGTGGTCCAGTCGCGCGTGCGTGCGGTCGATGCAAGAAACCGGGACGCGAGCCTCGGCGAGAATCTCGCGCACATGCTCGGGCTCATCGACGCGGCCAACGGCTGGCTCGGGCCGAAGAACCTCGTGATGTTCCACGAGTTTCCACTCACAGGCTTCGACGCGCGCTGGAGTCGCGAAGAACTGCTGAAAGTCGCGATCGAAATTCCGGGCCCGGAGACCGAGGCGATCGCGGCGCGCGCGAAGCGCTACGGCTGTTACGTGGTGTTCGGCTCGTACGCGCGCGACCCCGCATGGCCGAAACATGTGCTGTCGATTGCGACGATCATCGACGGCGAAGGGAAGATCGTCGGCCGCCACTGGAAGGCGCGCAACATCAAGGGCCTGTTCGGTGGCGCATTCGAGATCTTCACGACGACGATCTTCGATGTGCTCGACCAGTACATCGAGATGTACGGCCACGAAGAAGTGGTGCCGGTAACCCGCACGCCGATCGGCAATCTCTGCACCACCTCGACACAACTCGAGCCGGAGATCATCCGGGCCTTCGCGCTCCGGGGCGGCGAGATCATGCTGCGCACAGCGACGGGCGGCTTCGACGAGTACGACATCCGCGCCAACGCACGCTACAACCAGATGTACACCGCGATCGCGAACAACGCGATCTCGCCGGGCAACCCCGGCTCATTCGAAGACATGAGCTCAGGCGGCAGCGCGATCTACGGCCCTGATGGCGCGCAGCTCGCGAAGGCAAATTCGCCAGCCGAAGGCCCGGTACTCGCGCGTATCCCGATCAAGGCGTTCCGCGAGAAACGGCGCCTGCCGAACATCCACCCGTCGCTCTACAGAGACCTCTACGCGAACTACGCCGAGACCTTTCCGCCGAACCTCTACACGCACTACCAGCCAACCGACGGCCGCGATGCGGCGCGCTATCTCGGCGACCGGAGCCTCTGGAAGAAGGATTAGCCATGTCGCGCCAGACCCGAACCGCTGCCTCACTGCTCGTCTGTTCGGGTTTCGTGGCGAGCGCCCTCG
>DAORVK010000004.1:15968-27554 GCA_035433705.1 Steroidobacteraceae bacterium | reverse complement strand
CGTGGCGAGCGCCCTCGGCGCAAACGTTGCAGCGTCGGCGCCCGGTGCAGATTTCGCCGAGATCTGGGCGGCGATGGGTGCCTGGAAGGAAGCAACCTTCCTGATCATGAAGGGGCCGAACGTCTTCGAGGTGAGGAGCGCCGTGGGCAAGGGCACGCCGTCGAAGACGAGCCAGTACTTCAACATCGAGTACACGCACCCGCTGCGCGGCCACCTGCGGCCCGACCTGTACTCCGCCCTCTACGCGGTGCAGCTGCCCGGGAAGAACAAGGGCGAGGTCAGCCCGCGCGGAGTGCTGGTCTACGACAAGGACGGTGCGTCCGTCTTCGGCGCTTTTCTGGGCGGCGACGGCCCCCCGCCCGACCCCGCCGACCTCGTGAAGTTCGATGAGCTGATGAAGCTGATGCGGTCAAAGCAGCAGGCCTGCCCGCCGGTCGATTGACGACCACAATGGTAAGACGGTATCTTACTTCAGATGAAGACTACCGTCTCATCCAAGGGCCAGATCGTGTTGCCCGCCGAATTGCGGCAGAGGGACGGCGTCGAACCAGGCCAGGAGTTCGATGTCGAGCGTCTCGACCGGGGAGACTACCGGCTCATCCGGCGCGCACCCCGCCCGAACGACGGCGCGGTGGATTGGTTGCTTGGGTGCCCTGAAAAGGGCTACTTCCAGCCGATCGAGTCTGAATCGACAGATACGCTTTGAAGTACCTGGTCGACGCCAACGTCCTGAGAGAGCCCACGAAGGTTGAACCGGATTCGCGCGTCGTCCAATGGTTGCGCGTCAATGAAGGGCGTATCGCGGTCGATGCGGTCATTCTCGGCGAGTTGCGGTTCGGTATCCTGCTGCTTCCGAAAGGCCGCAAGCGCTCTGCCCTGGAACACTGGTTCGATTCCGGCGTGCAACGCCTTCACTGTCTGCCCTGGGAGCGTGACACGGGACTCAGGTGGGCAGAGCTACTTGCCCGTCTCAGGTCTACCCGCAAGTCGATGCCGATCAAGGACAGCATGATTGCAGCCACGGCCCTCGTCCATGGACTTGAAATGGCGACCCGCAACCGGACTGACTTTGAAAAGTCCGGCGTCAGGGTGATCGATCCGTTCCACGCGCGGTAATTCCCGCGACTTCTCCGGCCCGCGCGCGCGGCGGCGCCCCATCGCCGGACGCCGCACCAGCGTTTCCTTGCCGAACAGCGACTCGATCAGCTCGACGGCAAGCGCGGCCGTCTGATTGCGCACATCGAGCGCCGGATTGAGCTCCACCACGTCGAGCGAACCGAGTTGCCCGGTGTCGGCGATCATTTCCATGCACAGCTGCGCTTCGCGATAGGACGGCCCGCCCCTCACGGTGGTGCCGACGCCCGGCGCGATCTGCGGGTCGAGGAAATCGACGTCGAAACTCACGTGCAGGTGGGTCTCGGCGTCGATACCGGCAAGTGCCTGCGTCATCGCCTCGCGCACACCGATCTCGTCGATGCAGCGCATGTCGAAGACTTCGAGCCCTTGCTGGTAGACGAAGCGGGCTTCTTCGTCGTCGACGCTGCGGATACCGATGAGTCGCAACCACTCCGGCCGCAGGGCAGGCCTCTCGCCTCCGATCGCCACGAGTTCCGGCGGACCGAATCCGCACAGGCAGGCCACCGGCATGCCGTGCAGATTGCCGCTGGGGGAGATCTCTGCCGTATTGAAATCCGAGTGCGCATCGAGCCACAGGACGCGCAGCTTCCTGCCTCTTTCCCGGCAATGCCGTGCGACCGCGCTGATCGAACCGATGCCGATGGAGTGATCGCCGCCGAGCACGATCGGCAGGCGATTCGAGGCCAGTTCCGCCAGCACAGCGCCATGCAGGCTGCGATTCCACTCGATGACCTCCTGCAGGTGACGATAGCCGCCGTCGCGCAACTCGCAGGGATTGGCGGGCCCACTGAGATTCCCGCGATCGATCACCTGCATGCCGCGGCGGAGGATTGCCTCGCGGAGGCCTGCCACCCGCAACGCCTCGGGACCCATCGACGCGCCGCGCGCGCTCGCGCCGACGTCGGTCGGCACGCCGATCAGGCTCGCAGTGCGTGCCGGCACGCGCGCGATCATGCCCTTGCCCGCTGCGCCATCGCCGGTCGGCTGGAGAAAAGATCCTTCGGGTCTGCGAGATCCGGCACGAGATCAATGCGGGGTCGCACGCCACCCTGCTCGCGATTGAGCCGGTACAGAAAGCGCAGTGTCGCGAAGTCCTCGAGCGCGAACCCCACCGAATCGAAAATCGTCACGTCCTGCGCTGAGATGCGGCCCCGCGCATTGCCGGTGAGCACGGCACTCAGTTCGGTAACCGCAAATCCGGGCTCGAGCTGCTGGATCTCGCCCTCGATGCGCGCCTGCGGCTCGAACTCGACGAAGACGCGCGAGTCGGCACGGCGCAGGATGTCCGCATGCAGCTCGGTCTTGCCCGGGCAATCGCCGCCCAGTGCGTTCACGTGCATACCCGGTTCGATTGAGTCCGGCGCGAGGATGACGGCATTGCACTTGTCGGCCGTGACCGTGGTCACGATGTCGGCCCCGCGCACCGCGGCAGCGGCCGATTCGCAGCGCACGATGTGCAAGCCCGGCAGGCGCTGTGTACCGAGATTGCGCATGAGCTTGTCGGTCGCGCGCGGATCAGTGTCATGGACCCGCAGTTCCCGGATGCCGAGCATCGCGTGAAACGCGATCGCCTGAAACTCGCTCTGTGCCCCGTTGCCGATCAGGGCCATCGACCGGCAGGAAGGTCGTGCCAGTGCGCGCGCCGCAAGCGCCGAAGTCGCAGCGGTGCGCAGCGCCGTCGCATAGGTCATCTCTGACAGCAATAGCGGGTAGCCGGTGTTCACATCCGCCAGCACACCGAACGCCGTGACGGTGAGCAGGCCCTCGGCCGTGTTCTTCGGGTGCCCATTGACGTACTTGAACGAGTAGAGCTTGCCGTCGGAGGTCGGCATCAGCTCGATGACGCCGACACTGGAATGGATCGCGTGCCGCGCTGATTTCTCGAACTCGCTCCAGCGCAGAAAATCGGCTTCAATCTCTTGCGCAAGTCCGGTGAGCAGCCGCGCCACACCCACCCGGGCCATGAGCGCCTGGATACGCTCGACACCGATGTAATCGACCATGAGGGCTTCTCCACGAACCAGCCAGCTCCAAGTCTTCACGCTTGGCCTGTCATTGAAAAGGCAGATAATTGATCAAATAAGCGTGGTACCTGATCATTTAGTCAGAAGGCCTTGGCGTTTTGTGTACAATGTCTTGGCTGGGGCACACGAGGGCATCCATGGACGACACCGATCGCAAACTCATCGCCCTGCTTCGTGACAACGCCCGTGCCTCGATCGCTTCCCTTGCCAAGGCACTACGGGTCGCGCGCGGCACGGTGAGCAATCGCTTGGCGCGGCTCGAGAAAAGTGGCGTCATTGTCGGCTATACGGTGCGCCTGCGCCCCCAGGTCGAAGAGCAGCACATCCGCGCGCTCATGACCGTGCTCGTCGAGGGCAACCGGACCGAGGCGGTGATCCGGGCGCTGCGGGGCGATCCGGCCGTGAGTGCGCTTTACACCACCAACGGTCGCTGGGACATTGTGGTCGAGTTGCGCGCCGAAAGCCTCGAAGCCTTCGATCGCGTCCTTGCGAGAATCCGCCTGGTCGAAGGCGTCTCGAGCACGGAGACCAGCCTCCTGCTGTCAACTTACAAACTCTGACCTCGAAGTAAGCTATCTTTACCATCATGGTACAGGTAGCAATCGGCCTCTATGGCCTGCAGAAATGGTTCGGTGGCGATTTCGCACCGGTCGTGGACCTCGCGCATCGCGCCGATGAGGCGGGCGTCGATCAGGTGAGCCTCACCGATCACGTGGTCATGGGCGAGAATCTCGACAAGTACCCCTACGGCCGGTTTCCGTCCGGGCTCGACTTCCCCTGGTTCGAGCCGCTCACCGTACTTGCAGCGATCGCCGGAGCGACCCGGCGGATCCGGCTCTCGACCGGCGTGCTGATCGCACCGCTGCGTCCCGCGGTGCTGCTCGCCAAGCAGCTCGCCACACTCGATGTGATGTCGCGCGGGCGCGTGACGATCGGTCTCGGGCTCGGGTGGCAGAAAGAGGAGTACGACGCTTCGGGCGTGCCCTGGGAAGGCCGCTACACGCGCCTCGAAGAGCAGATACGCGTCTGCAAGCTCCTCTGGAGCGAGGCGCCGGCGAGCTTCAAGGGCAGCACCGTGAGTTTCGAGCGCATCCATGCCTGGCCGCGCCCCGTGCAGAAGGGTGGCGTACCCATCTGGCTCGGTCTTGCGCCGAGCGAGCGCAACATCGAACGCATCGCGGAGCTCGGCGACGGCTGGATTCCGATGGAGAAGAACCCCGATCTGCTCGCCGGACACATCGGCCGGCTGCGCCACGCGTTCGTGGCGCGCGGTCGCGACCCGCAGGACCTCGCAGTGCGGGTCGTGCTGGGCGCGGTGTTTCGCGCCGATGGCACGCCCGATCTCGAGGCGACACTCGCTGCGGTTCCCGCGCTGGTCGCCGCCGGCGTCACCATGGTGGAGGTCCTGCCGCTCGTGTTCTGTCGCGGTCCGCAGGAATTCGATGCGTTCTGCCAGCGCCTGGTCGCGGTGAAACGCGAAGTTGCAACTTGACGGCAATGGAGAATCTCGCGGACGAGTGGGCGCTGCGCCGTCTGGTGCTGCTGTATGCGCGCGCGGTGGATCGCAACGATCCCGATCTCTTCGTGTCGCTGTTCCTCGAGGACACCGTGCTCGAGGGGCCCGGCTTTCATGTCGCGGGTCTCGAAGAGATTCGCGGGGTGCCAGGGAGCCTCGCGCAGAAGTTCCACGGCACGATGCACTGCGTGTTCAACCAGACTGTCACCATTACGGGCGATACAGCGCAGGGCGAGACGTACTGCATCGCCTATCACGGCATCCGCGGCAAAGACGGCCGCCCGATGACCCTCGACTGGGCGATCCGCTACCAGGACCGCTTCGCACGCCGCGGGCCGGAGTGGCGCATTGCCTATCGTCGCCTCGTCGTGGAATGGACTCGCACCAGTCCCGTGGAGCTCCTGCCAGCCGATTAGCCTGGCGGAAAGTGCAACGCGCGGTCGCCCTGCCCGTCCCGGATCCGGGTGGGCAGCCCCATCCGGTTCAGCAGCGCGAGAAAAGGCCGTGGCGGCAGTTCCTCGACGTTGACCATCTTCTGCACATTCCAGGCGCCGTCCGCGATCAGCATCGCGGCAGCCGCAGCGGGTACGCCGGCGGTGTAAGAAATCGCCTGGCTGCCGACTTCCGCGAAGCTCACCTCGTGATCGGAAATGTTGTAGATGAACACCTCGCGCTGCTCGCCGCCCTTCACGCCTTTGACCAGATCGCCGATGCAGGTCTTGCCGGCGTAGCCCGGCGCGAGGGACGAAGGATCGGGCAGCACCGCCTTCACGACCTTGAGCGGCACGACCTGCTGGCCTTCCGCCGTCGTGATGGGCTGCTCCGACAGCAGGCCGAGGTTCTTCAGCACGGTGAAGACGTTGATGTAATGATCACCGAAGCCCATCCAGAAGCGGATATCGGGCACGTTGAGATGGCGCGACAGTGAGTGGATCTCGTCATGACCCGTCAGGTAGGCCGCGCTCGCGCCGACCACCGGCAGATCCCAGACCTTCCTGACCTCGAACATGCGGTTCGAAGTCCACTGACCCCGCTGCCAGGACCAGACCTGTCCCGTGAACTCGCGGAAATTGATCTCCGGATCGAAGTTGGTCGCGAAATAGCGCCCGTGGCTGCCGGCGTTGATATCGATGATGTCGATCGAGTCGATCCGGTCGAAATACTCGTCGCGTGCGAGCGCCGCGTACGCGTTGACGACACCCGGATCGAAGCCGGCACCGAGGATCGCGGTGACGCCAGCACGCGCGCACTCCTCGCGGCGCTTCCATTCGTAGTTCCCGTACCACGGTGGCGTCTCGCAGATCCTGAGCGGGTCCTCGTGAATCGCCGTATCGATGTAAGCAGCCCCGGTTTCGATGCAGGCCGACAGCACCGACATGTTGACGAACGAGGCGCCGACATTGATGACGATCCCGCTACCCGTCGCCCTGATCAGCGCGCTGGTCGCCGCAACGTCCATGGCATCGAGCGCGTGCGCCCCGATGACGCCATCGACCTCCATGATGCGCTTCTCGCACACCGAATCGACGATCTCCTGGCATTTCACGACGGTGCGCGAGGCGACATGTATGTCACCCAGCAGGCGATTGTGCTGCGCGCACTTGTGCGCCACCACGCGGGCGACTCCGCCGGCGCCGATGATCAGGACATTGCTCTTCATTTCGTGCGTGAACCTCCAGTGGTTGTACCGTGTGAAGGCGAGACCTCAGGAGAGGCTCGCCGCGAAATCTTCGTACGGGAAGCTGCGCTGCACCGTAGTGCGCCCATCGAGTTCGCGCACCGCGATCGAAGGCATGCGCACGCCGTTGAACCAGTTTTTCTTCACCATCGTGTAGCCGGCGGCATTGGCGATCGACAGCCGGTCGCCCACGGCGAGCGGCCGCGCGAAGCGGAACTCGCCGAAGACATCGCCGGCGAGGCACGACTTGCCGCAGATCATGTAGACATGCGGGCCGGCGTCAGGCTCGATGCGCGCGCTTTCGCGATAGATGAGGAGGTCGAGCATGTGCGCCTCGATCGAACTGTCGACGATGGCGATGTGCTTGCCGTTGTACAGCGTGTCGAGGACGCTCACCTCGAGCGTGGTGCTGCCGGTGACGGCGGCCTCGCCGGGTTCGAGATAGACCTGCACGCCGTGGCGCGCGGCGAACTCGCGCAGCCGGCGGCAGAAAGCGTCGAGCGGATAGCCTGCGTCGGTGAACGCGATGCCGCCGCCGAGGCTCACCCACTCGAGCCGCCCGAGCAGCGCGCCGTAGCGTGTCTCGATCTGCGCGAGCATGCGATCGAACAGGCCGAAATCGCCGTTCTCGCAATTGTTGTGGATCATGAAGCCGCTGATCCGGTCCATCACGGACTCGATCCGTGCCGGGTCGGCTTCGCCGAGCCGGCTGAAGGGGCGCGCGGGATCCGCCAGTTCGAAGCTCGAACTGCTGACCTGCGGGTTCACGCGCAGCCCGCGCGGCAGGCGGGCAGCCCGATCGCCATAGCGCTCGAGCTGCCCGATCGAGTTGAAGATGATCTTGTCGGCGTGCGAGACCACCGCGTCGATCTCGTTCTCCGCATAGGCGACGCTGTAGGCGTGCGTCTCGCCACCGAACTTCTCGCGGCCGAGGCGCACTTCAAAGAGCGAGGACGAAGTCGTGCCGTCCATGTACTGCCGCATCAGGTCGAACACCGACCAGGTCGCAAAGCACTTGAGCGCGAGCAACACGCGCGCGCCGGCGCGCTCGCGCACGGCCTCGATCACCTGCAGATTGCGCAGGAGCTTCGTCTTGTCGACGAGGTAGTAGGGGGTTTCGACCACTCTCGCCAGCTCTCCGGAACACGGCGCGAAACCGTGCAGTTTAGCATTTCAGCCAAGAGCGCTTCGAAGTCTCGGGGGTTGGATTCGAACCGGCCCGGATCCGCCCAATTTTCCAGTGGATATTCGGGGCAGTGAATTTCGGTACCGCAAGAAATGCCGTCAGCCACTGCGCCTGGAACTCCCATCCTGTCAGGCGGCCTCGGAACGCTACAGGTGCAGCGAAGCGAGCATGCGCTCGTGCAGGATGCGAATGACGGTGATGCCGTAATCCGTGGTGATGTAGTAGATGAAATGATGCTCCGCTGCCCGACGCCGGTATCCCGACCGGATATGTCCGCAGTCCTGCCCTTGTGATGGCGCTTCTGCGAGGGCTGTGCAAGCGTCCTCGAGCAACCGCGTGTAGTTCACGGCCTGCGCCAGTCCCCATTCCCTCACGGTGTAGTCGAAGATGCCGTCCAGATCGTCCTGAGCGGCAGGACTCAGACGATATTCGACCACGAGCGATCAACCGCCGTGCTGCGCCACTTTCCGGCGCGTGAACGCCGCGAAATCGAACGGCTGCGGTTCACCGCTGCGCTCGCCGTCGATCAGCGCCTGACGCAACGCCTCGACCTGCACGGCGCGTTCCTGCGCACGGCGGATGAGGTCGCGGATCAGTTCGCTGTCGTTGGTGAAGCGACCAGCCTGCACCTGGGCGGTGATCCAGGCGTCCTGCGTCTCGGTCACGGTGATGGTCTTGCGTACGGTGCTCATGAGATTGGCGATCCTCGGGGGCGGCCATCGCGATTTCTCGCGGATCGTATCAGGAGCGTGGAAATTCATACATATTCATACCAAACGATGGTTTTGCCATCGTTTATTTATGCCACTTGATTACGACAGTTTTTAGTGGCATATATGAGTCATGCACTCAGAAGACCTTCCCGCACAGGATCGGACCTACTCGGCCGACGAACTCGCCGCCGTCAGCGGTCTGCCACGCCGCACCATCCGCTACTACATCCAGCTCGGACTGGTCGACCGGCCGGTGGGTGAGACCCGAGCGGCTCACTACGGCTGGCAGCACCTTTCCCGCCTGCTGCGCATCCGTGAACTCACCGAGCAAGGCCATTCGCTGGAACAGATCGGCCGGTTACTGAATGGTCCCGCGCCCGAAGTCCGCGTAGGCCCCGCGCCCGGAACGATCTCGATCCAGAGTCGGGTTCATCTTGCCCCCGGCCTTGCTCTAACGATTGACCCCGAACTCGCCAACCTTTCCACCGAACAGATGCGCGTCCTCGCACGCGATGTCCTCGGCGCCTACCAACGCCTCACCCGACAGAAGGATGAATCCAGCCATGCTCGCCACGAAGCCGAAGCCAGGCCGCAGGCCGCAACCGAGAAGGAATCCCGTGATGAACGCTGAGCCCTCTCCCCGCCTGCGAACCGGGGAAGGCGCTCGAAACCGTCTACACGTTCCCGCTGCCGCTGCACGCGGTGCTGCTGGCGTTCGAACTGGAACTGAGCGGCGCGAAGAATGTGGCCATTGCGTTTGGTCGCCAACAGGCCGAGCGCAAGTACGAAAACGCCATTGATGATGGCAACTCCGCCGCCCTGCTGATCGACAATGGCAATGGCCTCTACACGGTAACCGTGGCGAACCTGAAGCCCGGTGAGACAGCCGTCGTGCGCTACCGCTACGCCGAACTACTGCGCGCGAACCACAACAAGGTCCGCCTGAACCTGCCGACGGTCATTGCCCCACGCTACGGCAACCCCGCCGACGCCCAACTCGACGGCCCAGCTATTCCCGGCGCCAACGTGTTCATCGAGTAAACCCAACACGTGTGGTCGACAGGATTGTGGAACTTGCCATCGCCGGAGTCCGGAAGGGCGACGCGTTCCGCAGGTCCGCCGACGATCCGTAGCGGCCGACTTCCGCGGAATCAGGCGAATCCGCAGCCATCGCACGGATCGACATGCCCCTCAAGTCCTGAACTGTGCATTTATGGCCGTTACCGGGCTCGCCTGAGCCGGACCGAGTTCAGAAAATGGCGGAGAGGGTGGGATTCGAACCCACGTGCCGGGATTAACCGACCATCCGATTTCGAGTCGGCGCCGTTATGACCACTTCGGTACCTCTCCGGGTATGCATCTTCGCGCGCGGACGGCCAATTCCATGCGCAACTCTTTGAAAGCGCACACAATTCCCACTATCGCGCGGTTTCGTACACGAGGCTGAGCTTGTTATTCTAGCCGAAGTTCATCTTCCCGTGAGGTGGCTTGATGCGCCACATCGGCGGCCCACGGCGGTGGCGGGCCCTCAGTGTGCTGGCCACCCTTGCGGGGCTGGCGCAGTGTACCGCGCCGCCTTCGACGATCGAGCAGATCCGCGAGCGGGGCGAACTGCGAGTCGCCACGCTCAATCTGCCGACGACCTACTATTACGGCGCCCAGGGCCCGGAAGGCCTCGAGTACGAGCTGGCCCGTGACTTCGCCCGCACGCTTGACGTGCGTCTTGCGATCGCGCCCTACGAGAACGAGCAGCAGGCCCTCGAGGCACTGCGAACGGGTCAGGCCGACATCGCTGCTGCGCAACTCACCTACCGGGGCCCCTGGCGCGCCTTCGCCCTGCCCTCGCGCAACTACGATCAGGTGACGCAACTCGTCATCTACGCTCGCGGCACGCCGCGACCCGGGAACGTCAAGGCTCTCGCGGGACGCCGCATCGTGGTCAGAGCCGGTAGCCCGCAAGCGGACGAGCTCGCGGCGCTGCGCGACCGCGTGGGTCACGGACTCAAATGGCAGGAATTGCCCGCGGAAGCGCGTAATCGCCCTCTCGACGTCGTCGCATCGGGCGAGGCCGATATCTCGATCGTCGATACGCCCGCGTTTCGCTTCATCCATCAGGCCTATCCGGAACTGCTGGCCGCGTTCGAACTCGATCGCAGCCGCCCCGTGCAATGGATGGTCCGCCGCCGCTCCAATGCGCTGCGTGCTGCCATCGATGCCTATCTCGACACCGACGCCACGAAGCAGCGGGTGGCGGCGGCGGCCGTGGTGCCCGTGGAGCAGTCGCCGCGCATGCAGCTGGAAATGGCACGCAGCTTCAGGAGTCATATCGAGTCGCGGCTGCCCCTCCTGCGGCCGTGGTTTGAAGAGGCCGCACGCGAGACGAATCTCGATTGGCGTCTCCTCGCCGCGATCGGCTACCAGGAATCGCAGTGGGATCGCGACGCGCGCTCGCCCAATGGCGCCCTCGGCGTGATGATGTTGATGCCGGAGACGGCAACTTCCGTGGACGTCGAAGATCCCTTCGATCCGCGCGACAACATCCGCGGCGGCGCGCGGTACTTTGTGGAGGTACGCGACAAGATCCCCGCACGCATCCCGGATCCCGATCGCACCTCGATGGCTTTGGCGGCCTATAACGTCGGCTACGGACACCTCGAGGACGCGCGCGTGCTCACCCAGATGCGCGGCGGCAATCCGGATCGCTGGGTCGATGTGAGACAGAACCTGCCGCTGCTCGCGCAGGAAGGTTGGCATCTGCAGGCAAAACGCGGCTACGCGCGCGGCTGGGAACCGGTGCAGTTCGAGAAGCGGGTGAGGCAGTACTACAGCGTGCTCGAGTGGCAGACGCTGCCGTCAATCGAAACGGCTTTGCAGACGGAGAGCGATCTGCTGCCGCCCACTGCAGCCGCGACCGAAGTCGCGACGCAGTGAGGGCAGGCGATCAGGAGGGAATCAGACCTTGGCGCGACGGCGCATCGCCGTGAAGGCGAGCGCCATGAGACCGAGACCAAACAGCGCCAGCGTGCCCGGCTCCGGGACCTGCGCGGTCGGCTCGAATCTCATGGTGCCGCTGTATCCAGTAAGGAAACCGTTGGCGACACCCGCGACGAACAGCGAATAAGCGCCCGCGGTCAGGCCCGTGAAACTGAAGTGGCCCGGCGTTCTGTCGCGGCTGAACTCAGTGTTCGACGCGAGAGCCACCAGTCTCACGTCTGTCGAGCCGAGCCACCAGTCGCCTTCCAGCACCATGCCGAAAGCGTCCGCGCCATTCGTCAGGTCGAACGCAAACTGGTCGGCAAACGTTCCCGGCGCGACCAGCCAGCCGTTGCCGA
>DAORVK010000004.1:0-15868 GCA_035433705.1 Steroidobacteraceae bacterium | reverse complement strand
TCGAACGCAAACTGGTCGGCAAACGTTCCCGGCGCGACCAGCCAGCCGTTGCCGAAATGCACGGTATCCGGCGCCGTGATGCTGCCGAGATTGATGTAATCCGCGTGGGCGGCGCCCGATGCGGCAATGGCGAGCGCGGCGAGCGTGAGACGAAGTTTTTTGGTCATTTCTTTCAGTTCCCTTCTGTGGACAGGCTCTATGGAGCAACATCCGCGCCAGATCGAGGTCTCTCCTCTAAAAACAATGAGTTGCGCACCACGCGCCTCGCATGACTCAGAGGTCTGTAAAGAAATTCGACGGTGAAGGCAGGTCGGGTACGACTCGCAGCAGGGAACGGATTTCGGGCCGCAGGAACCCATCCAGCACGGCGCGGTCGAGGAATGCCACGAGGTTGTCGTAGTAACCCTCTGTGTTGATGAGCGCGCAGGGCTTGACGTGCAGGCCGAGCTGCGCCCACGTCCACATTTCAAAGAGCTCATCGAGCGTGCCGATCCCGCCCGGCAGCGCCACGAAGGCGTCGGAGAGCTCGGCCATTTTCGCTTTGCGCTCCTGCATCGATCTCGTCTGCACGAGTTCGGTGAGGCCCCGGTGCGCGAGTTCCCGCTTCATGAGAATGCGAGGGATGACGCCGATCACGCGCCCGCCTGCCGCGAGCGCCGCGTCGGCGACGACTCCCATCAAGCCGACACTGCCGCCGCCGTAGACAAGCGTGAGGCCATCACGCGCGATCGCCTTGCCGAGCGCCGCGGCGGCACGCGCGTAGGCCGGGTGCGCACCTGTGCGAGAGCCGCAGTAGACGCAGAGGCTGCGCACACTCATGCGCCACGCCTTGACACGAAGAATTGCGTCAGGCGCGCGCCGCATTCCTTTTCGAGCACACCGCCAAACACATCGACACGGTGGTTCATCGAGGGCAGCTTGAAGGCGTCGATCGTGCTGCCGGCCGCGCCGGCCTTCGGATCCCACGCGCCGAACACGACGCGCCGCACGCGCGCGTGCACGATCGCTGCTGCGCACATGAGGCAGGGTTCGAGTGTCACGTAGAGGGTCGTGTCGGTGAGGCGGTAGCCGGCCTGTGCGCGGCCCGCCGCGCGCAGCGCCTCCATCTCCGCGTGCGCAGTCGGGTCGTGTGTCCCGATCGGCCGGTTGTACCCCTCGCCGATGATCGTGCCGTCGCGCACGAGCACCGCCCCGACCGGCACTTCACCACGCGCTTGCGCCTCTCCCGCCAGATCGAGCGCGCGCTGCATGAATTCGATGTCACTGCGCGGCGGCATCAGGGCCTCTCGCCCCTGAGCCAGGCGGCATGCGGCGCAGGTTGCAAAACGGCGCGCCGGCTCGCAGCGAACGGTTGCGACATGCCGGGAATTGTAGCGGATGCGGCCTTTCCTGATTGCCGGGAGCACGAGCGATCGCCATCCTTCACCGATGCTTCCCACCCGAATCGACCGCTGGCGCTCCCCGCTGGTGATGGTGACGCTTGGCGGCCTGCTGTTCGCGCTGCTTTCCGGCTCCGTGCTGCTCTTCTTCGGCATGCCGCGCGCGCGGCGCGAGTACTGGATCCTCGTCCACTGGCTCTTTGCGATGATCGCGCTCGTGCCGTACACGCTCTACCAGCTGCGCCATTGGCTGCGGGTGCGCGAGCACGCGCAGCGCACGCACTATCGCGTCGGCCTGCACGCGTTCTTCGTGATTTGTGGCACGGTGCTTACCGGCCTGCCACTCGTGACGCCGCTCGAGAGCGGCACGCGGCTCTACACGATCGTTGATCTCGCGCACATCTTCTTCGGGTTCGTGTTCGTGCTGCTCGTCTCGGCACACCTGACGCTGGTTGCCGTCCACACGGTCATGCAGTCCGGGCCGGACGACGATGTGCAGCGTGCGCGCTCGGCCGTGCGCTATCTGACAGTCGGTGCGAGCCTGATCGCGATTGTCGGGCTCGTGGTGGCGATCACAGGTAGTTGATCGCGTAGAGGGCCCAGCCGGACCCGACACTCAGGATCCAGAGGCCAAGGTAGGACCAGGCAATGGCCGGATGGTCGTGGAAGAAATGCCGACCGCGCTTGTCTGCGACGAACGCGAGATACGAATAGACGACCAGCAGCAGGAACACGAGCAATGACAGGATGCCGTGCGCCGCCATGAACGGCGCGAGTGGATGCGGGGTGCTTGCGGCCTCCTCGCCTGCCGACACCTCGCGCATGCGGAAGATCATGTACATCATGTTGACCGAGAATTCGAAGACGATCAGCGCGATGGCGAACACCCAGGCGAAACCCTTCTGCCGGTAGCTGCGCAACACGATGTAGAAGACACCCACCGTGACAAAGAACTCGGCGATGGCGGAAAAAGTGCTGAAGGCGGGTGCGTTCACGATAGTCCTCGAATGCGGGCGCACAGTTTACTATGGAAGCCGTGGGGCCAGCGCGCGGGAGGGGTGACACATGGCAACGGACCGGCGGCAATTCATCGCGTCAGGGAGCATCGCGATGCTGGCAGCAGGGATTGCCGCAGGGGCTACGACCAAGGCAGGAACAACCACGGCCGCCGATGCCGCGGCATCACGGCTGCTCGAGGGGTTCGGCGAGGAGCTGCTCGCGGACTATCCGGAAAACGCGACCGCCCTGGGTGTCGACAAGGGCGTGCGCGTCGCACTCAAGGCCAGCCTCACTGATCGCACGGCCGCGGGACAGGCGCGGATTGCGCAGCGAGCCAGGGCACGGCTCGCGGCTCTCGATGCCCTCGACGTCGCTGCGCTCAGCGAAGGCTTGCGCACCGATGTCGACGCACTACGCACTGCATACGGGTTCGCGACCGAGGGTTTCCGTTTTCCCTACGGCGATGTGGCGGTGCTGAACCTGAACTGGTCCTGGCGCAATGCGCCTTACGTCGTTGCGCAGAACACGGGCGCGTTCCTCGAGATCCCGAGCCTGCTCACGGAACAGCATACGATCGGGACCCGCGACGATGCCGATGCCTACCTGTCGCGCCTCGAGGCCTACGCGGGACAGATCGACGGCGAGACGGGCCGCCTCGCGCATGATGCGGCCCAGGGCGTCACTGCACCGGACTTCCTGCTCGACAAGACCCTCTCGCAGCTCAGGATCGCACAAGCGGGCGATATCGCAGCCTGGCCAATCGTGGCGTCGCTCGCGACACGCGCGCAGGCCCTCGGCGGCGACTACGCGAAGCGGGGCGAAGCGATCGCGAAGAGCCGCATCGCGCCCGCCCTGGCGCGGCAGCTTCGCGAGCTCGAGGCGCAGAGGCGAAAGGCAACGGGCGACGCAGGCGTGTGGAAACTGCCGCACGGTGAGGAGTATTACGCCTGGTGCCTCATCGCGGGCACGACGACGCGCCTCACGCCGGAGGAAATCCACGAGCGCGGCATGGAGGAGCTGCGCGAGCTGCAATCACGGATGGATGTGATCCTGCGCAGCCGCGGCATGACGCAAGGGTCGGTGGGTGAGCGCATGAGCACGCTCGGCAAGGACCCGCGCTACCAGTATGCAAACACCGACGCGGATCGCGCGCGCCTGATGGCGTTGCTGCAGGCGAGTGTAGACAAGATGCGCCCTGCGCTGCCGCGCGCGTTTGCGACCCTGGTGCGGGGCCATCTCGAGATCAAGCGCATGCCGCCCGAAGTCGAGCCGGGTGCGCCGGGTGCCTACGGTGGCGCCGGCACGATCGACGGCAAGATACCGGGCAAGTTCTGGATCAACCTGCACGACATGAGTGTCTGGCGCAATTACGGGATGCCCACCCTCGTCTACCACGAGTCGATCCCCGGCCACGTGTGGCAGGGCGAGTACACCTTCGGTCTGCCCCTGTATCGCTCGTTGCTGGCATTCAACGCATACTCCGAGGGCTGGGCCCTGTACGCCGAGCAGCTCGCCGACGAGCTCGGCATGTACGACGACGATCCGCTCGCGCGCCTCGGGTACCTGCAGTCGATCGCCTTTCGCGCTTGCCGCCTCGTGGTCGACACCGGCTTGCATGCACGGCGCTGGACACGCGAGCAGGCTATCCAGTGGTTTGCGAGCACCAACGGCTCGAGCGTCGCGGAAGTTGCGGGTGAGGTCGATCGCTATTGCGCGTGGCCGGGCCAGGCCTGCGGCTACAAGATCGGACACAGCGAGATCAACCGCCTGCGCGCGCAAACCCGCGAGGCGCTCGGCTCGCGCTACGACCTGAGGCGTTTCGACGACATTGTCGTGAAAGCCGGCGGAGTCCCGATGGTCACGCTCGCCCGCATCGTGCAGGCGCAGCGTTGAGCAGCCCGACCGCCTGCAGCAGTATCATCCGCCGGATCGGACACTCGCAGGAGATCGCTGTGAAACGCCCATTGCTTGTCGCACTGCTTTGCGGCGCCCTGTCACTGCCTGCCTTCGCTGCACTGAAAAGGGGTGACACCGCGCCCGATTTTTCTGCGCAGGCGTCCCTCGCAGGCCATGAATTCACGTTCTCGCTCAAGGAGGCGCTCGGGAAAGGTCCCGTAGTCGTGTACTTCTATCCGTCCGCTTACACGCAGGGCTGCAACATCGAGGCCCACGAATTCTCGGTGAATGCGGAGAAATTCTCGGCCGCAGGCGCGACCATCATCGGTGTGTCACACGACAACATCGCGCGCCTGAACGACTTCTCGAAGGATCCCGAGTATTGCGCCGGCAAGTTCCCGGTGGCCTCGGACCCTGACGGCAAGATCGCGAAGTCCTATGACCTGAAAGTCTCCGAGGGCAGGCCCGGCATGAAAGACACGCGAGGCATCGACATCGATCATGCCTTTACGGAGCGGACCACCTTCGTCATCGCACCGGACGGGAAAATCATGGCGACGCTTTCTTCGGCCGACGACAAGATCTCTCCGAAGGATCACGTGACGAAGTCGCTGGAGGTCCTTGCCGCGATGAATTAACGGCGCGGCGTGAAGCTGTGCCCGCCGTCGACGTGGATGTGCTGGCCCGTGATCCATGCGCCCTGATCGCTGCAGAGGAAGGCCACCATGTTGGCGATGTCATCACCCGTGCCGGCGCGCCCGAGCGGCACGAAGGTCTTGAGCAGCGTCGCCCAGAGTTCGCTGCGGCCCACATCGTCGAGCCGGCTGGTGTCGATGATGCCGGGGCAAACCGCATTGACCCGGATGCCTTTTGGTCCCAGCTCGGCGGCCATGACGGTGGAGAGCGCGTTCACGGCGATCTTCGATGTCGCATAGGCGCCCGTTTCAGGTGCCAGCAGTCGCGCGGCCAGGCTCGAGATGTTGACGATGCTGCCGCCGTGTCCCTGCGTCACCATGCGCGCTGCGCACGCCTTCGACATGTAAAAGGTGCCGTGCAGATTGGTGTCGATGACCCGATGCCACTCGCTGACGGCGAGATCCAGCACCGGCACGCGATCGGTGCCCCGCGTGGCGCCGGCGTTGTTCACCAGCACGTCGACCTTGCCGAACTCGCGCACGACGCGCTCGACGAGCGCCTGCACGGCTTCGGCCTTCGAGACATCGGAGACGATGGGCAGCGCGCGGCGGCCGAGCGCCCGGATGTCATCGGCCACCGAGTCGATATCGCGCCATCCGGCACGCTGCTCATCTTCCGGATAGTGCTCGCGCGCACGACCCGTGCCCGTCAGCACCACGTCACAGCCGGCCCTGGCGAGGGCCATGGCAATCGGGCGGCCGATGCTGCGCATACGGCCGGCGCCCGTGACGATCGCCACTTTGTCTTCGAGCCCCGTCAGAGTGATCGACATCCTGGGTCCTCGCGCATTTCAGAGCTGGACAGGTTCCACACTACCGCAGCCTCACGCAACACGATTACGTAGCCGCAGCGGCTGCCGCTAGAGCTTCAATCCTCTCGCGGATACCCGGCTTCACGCTGATGCTTCACGGCGAGAATCATCACGACTTCTTCGACCGAAAACCATCGATACAGGGCAGCGTACCCGTCCCGGCCACGCGACAGGATCAGCTCCCGTCGTCCATCCTCGACGAGTCGACCCAAGTGTGGGTGATCTGCCAGCAGCTCGAATGCACGCTTTACACTGAGCAGCTGCAGTCGCGCGCGTACAGGGTCCCCGGCGGCGATGAATTCGAACAGGCGTTCCAGATCCTGCAGCGCCCGCGCGCTTACTTCGACGCGCGCCATGCACGCGCTCTGGGCGGCTTGACCTTCTTGCCTGCAAGCTTCGCCTCAAGATACCCGAAGGCGACTCCCATCGAATGCGATTTACCCGATTCCAGTGCTTCGCGTTCCGACTCCGCAGCCTCAGCCACAAAGCGCGCCCGCAGCTCTGCACGCCGGGCCTCGCGGGAGAGCGCATCCACCATGAATGCATGAGGCGTGACGCCGGCGTCCTCCGCCAGTCGCGCCAGCCGCCGCTTCAGCGAATCAGGTAACTTGAGACTGGTGGCTGCCATGGTCCTGCCAGCAGGCCGCACATCGGTAGTCGGAAAGTAATACCCGCCCGACAGCCTGTCAACCGGAGTCGCGTTGCCGATCGCTCAAGCCCTCGGCTTGCGCTTCGGCTTTGCCTTGCCGGCGATCTGGCGACGGCGACTGGCCGGGACCTTGCCCGTCAACTCGATCCCGAACACATCGCCCAATGCTGACTCATCAAGCACTCTGTCCCGGGCCGGTGTTCTGCTCGCGCGCGGCAGGCCGGCATCCGCTTGCGCCAGCAAATCCTTTTCGTCGACACGACGCAAGCCGAACAGCAGCCCCGGTTGCAGGTCCAGCCGGGCGCCGACACCGTAGAGTACGGCCGCGACGTGCTTGCACATCGATGCCCAGTCCGGACAGCTGCAGCTGAATTCGATTTCCTTCGGCGCCGGAAACAGTCCGTCGCCGGGCCGGCACAAGCGCTGCATCACGGCCTGCGAGAACTTTCCCTGCAGCAGCTCGACCATCGAGTCGATCGAGCCGGCGCAGTCGGCACCGATGGCCTTCCAGCGCTTGACCCCCACGGCCGCCACACGCACTTCGACGCGGTAGAGACTCGATCCCATGACCTGGGCGCGGACTGCGCCCTGCCCGATGGCGAGGTCGATCACCGATCCGTTGCGCACGTAGGTTCGCCCGCGAGGAAGCCGGTTGGCATAGTCGCTGTAGCGCTCCAGATTTTCGCACCACGACTTGCCCCAGAAGGTCTTTGCAATGGCACCGCGCGACGGCGCTATGGGAGCAAGTGTTGCGCCTGCCTTCCTGGCCCTCGCTGCCGCCGACACAGCTTTTCTTCTGCGCACCGCGACCGGTACATATGGCTTCCATCCCCAGTAACCCATGCGCAGCCCCCCTTTGATCAGTCTTGCCGTGCAGCGTGGATGTCCAGCCGCACCAGCTCCAGCAGTTCGCGATCGCTCATTTCCGTGAGCAGCAGTTCGGCTCCACCCTCAAGCACATCCTTCACCAGCTGCTGCTTCGATTCAATCAGCGCATCGATGCGCTCCTCCACGGTTCCGCGGCAGATGAACTTGTGCACCAGCACGTTGCGGCGCTGGCCGATGCGGTACGCGCGATCGGTCGCCTGATTCTCCACCGCCGGATTCCACCAGCGGTCGAAGTGGATCACATGGGAAGCCGCGGTCAGGTTCAATCCCGATCCCCCCGCCTTCAGCGACAGCACGAAGAATGGCGTCGATTCGTCGTTCTGAAAGCGCTCGACCCGCTCGCGCCGCCGGGCCACTGGCGTCCCGCCGTGCAGCACCAGGCCCTCACGCCCGAAGATCGTGCCGAGAAAAGCAGCCAGCGGCCCGGTGGTCTCACGAAACTGCGTGAAGACCAGCATCTTCTCCTGCTTGTCGCGCGCGACCTCGGCCAGTTCCCGCAGGCGCGCGAACTTGCCGCTGTCTTCAGCGCGCCAGGCCGCATCTCCAAGCCACTGTGAGGGGTGGTTGCAGATCTGTTTGAAGCGCATGAGGAAGGCGAGGACGACACCCCTGCGCGCGATGCCGTCCGTATCTTCCAGCGCACCGGCCAGTTCCTGCACAGACTGCTGATAGAGCGCCGCCTGCACCGGCGCCAGAGAACACCACGCGTCAAGCTCCGTCTTGTCGGGCAAGTCGGCGATGACACGCTTGTCCGACTTCAGGCGGCGCAGGATGTAGGGCCGGACGAGATTGCGCAGCGGCGCGAAGTGCTCCGTGCCCGCCAGTCGTTTGGTGAAATCGGCGAACACCTTCTGCGACCCCAGCAGGCCCGGGTGCGTGAAGTCGAACAGCGACCAGAGATCGGACAGGCGGTTTTCCACCGGTGTGCCGGTGAGCGCAATGCGCGCACCCGCCTTCAGGCTCTTCAAGTGGCGCGTCTGCCTCGCCGCGGGATTCTTGATCGCCTGCGCCTCGTCCGCGATCACGACACGCCAGTGGATGTGCGACAGCACCGGCAGGCGCAGCAGTGTGGCGTAGCTCGTGATAACCAGATCCACGGCTTCGAATGCAGCGCTGTCGAGGTCGCGCAATTCCTGCGTCGACTGTACCGATGGATGCGCGATCAGCACGCGCAGATCCGGCGCAAAGCGCGCGGCTTCCGCGGCCCAGTTGGCGAGCAGCGATGCCGGCGCCACGATGAGCGCCGCGGATCGCGGCCCGCCGGTTCTCGCCTGCTCCTGCTTCAGAACCAGCAATAGCGCGAGTGTCTGGATCGTCTTGCCCAAACCCATGTCATCGGCGAGACAGGCCCCGAGCCCGAGCCTCGTCAGAAGATACAGCCAGCGCACACCGGTCTGCTGATACGGCCGCAAGCCGGTCTGGAGTGCTGTGCCCGGATCGACTCGTGCCAATCCTTCCGGCTGGCGCAGGCTTTGCAGCGTTTGCGCCAGCCAGGCACCCGCACTGATCTCGGCCCATTGCGCGCTATCAGCCTCGAGGCCATCGGCGAGACCCGCGCCCGCCACCAGGCGCATGGCCTCAGCGAAAGTCAGTCCATTTTTTGCCGCGAGCTTCTCGATGGAACGAAAGCGCTCCACCACGGCACCCAGCTTCCTCGCGTCCACCTCGACCCAGCGGCCGCGAATCAGCTGCAGGCCATGGGCACTCTTCAGCAGTGTCTCGATCTCGGCCGGAGTGAGCGCTTCGCCCTCCAGAGTCACGGCCATCCGGAAATCGAGCATGGCATCGAGGCCGAGTGTTGAGGGCGCCGTGGAACCGACGACCGACGTGACGCGCGGCCGCGCCGGCCTTCCGGCTTGCCAGGCTCCCGGCATGCGCACGACGACGCCGCTCGCTTCGAGCTTCGGCACATCGCGCAGGAAGCGCAACGCATCCTCGGGCAGCCAGCGCAGCGGGTGATAGATTTCGCCCGCCTCAACCATCTCGTGCAGCCATTCGCACTGCTGTGCCGCCCGTTGCACCGGCAGCAGCAGCGACAGCAGCTGTGCCTTTCTGTGACCACCGGAGAATTCCGCGAGCGCCGCCGACAGTGGCTGGTGTTGCGCCTTGCCGTACGCCGACAGCCGCGCGGTGTACGTGGCGAGAAACGCAAAGGGCGCCTGCGGGTCCTTGCGGTTTTCGGCCAGATTGAAGTTCACCCTGCCAACGAGATTCCAGGAGGGATGCCAGCGCTTGAGCAGATCCGGCAGCCGCAGCTTCGACCTGGCGAGCGCCTCGTGCACCGCGGCGTCGATCCCGGCCCACAGCGCCGCGAGAACCCCCGGCGACAGGTACTCCGCGCCGCGCATCGGAGGTACATCGGCAACGAGGGAATCAAGCGTCGTCGCATCCGGGGCAGCGACGGCGATCTCGGCGCCCTCCGCCGTGGCGCAGAGCGCCGTCACGTAGCGCGCTGCAAATTCCCGCCAGTACGCGAGCACCGGTGGCAGCACAGTGCCGACCTCGCGCGCGCCCAGTTCGAGCAGCCCATGGCCGGGGCCGCGATCGAACGCGGCGGTGAGACGGTCCAGCAATTCCGCCGCCAGCGGCGGCGACTCGGGGTCGCCCTGCAGTTGCAGATGGCCCTGCGGCGTCAGCGCGAGTGAAGTCGACTCGACGCCCGGCGCAACTGCGCTCACGCCCGGATGTCGCCAACCATCACTTCACCAGCACCACGGGCATGGAGGCGAGCTGCACGACCCGCTGTGCGACCGACCCCATCACCACGCCGCCGAGGAAGCCGCGTCCGTGCGTGCCCATCACCACTTCGTCGCAATGCTTGCTGCCTGCGTATTCGACGATCACCTGCCCGGGATCGCCGACGCCGATGTGGAACTCGCAGGCAATACCGGCTTCGGCCAGGCGCTTGCGCGGCGCGGCGAGCACCGCCATGCCCTCCTCGCGGTAGTGTGCCTGCTGGCTCTCCTGGCTGATGAAGAGCTTGACGTTCACGCCGGCGAGCGGCATCTGCACGTTGAGCAAGTGCACATGCACGCTCTCGCGCGTGGCTGCGGCGCGGGCCACCGCGTAGTTGACCGCACGGTCGGAATACGGTGAGCCGTCGATGGCGATCAGCAGAGTCAGCATGGATTTTCCCTTCATTCGTCGTCGCGACGAGCGAGATCGATGGGCCCGGCCGCGGCGGGCGCCGCCGGACGACTCGCCGCCAGGAGTTTGCCGATCGCCACGACCAGCACTGCACCGGCCACGGGTGCGGCATACACCCAAAGTCCGGGCAGCAGCGCCGCCACGCGTTCCTTCAGCACGACGTCGTGGGCGATCATGTCGCCGGCGATCCAGCCGAGCAGCGCCGCGCCGGCGACGATGACGACCGGAAACCGGTCCATCAGCTTCAGGACGAACTGGCTGCCCCACACGATGATCGGCACGCTCACGACCAGACCGAACACCACGAGCCCGACATGATCCTTGGCCGCCGCCGCGATGGCGATGACATTGTCGAGGCTCATGACCGCGTCGGCGACAATGATCGTGCGGACGGCGCCGAGCAGATGCGTGCTGGCGTCGATGTCGTGGCCTCCGCCTTCCTTCTGCGGCAGCAGCAGCTTGACGCCGATCCACAGCAACAGAAGCCCGCCACCCAGCTTCAAAAACGGTACGCGCAACAACTGCAGCGCGAAGTAGATCAGCGCCACACGCAGTGCGACGGCACCGAACACACCCCAGAAAATCGCCTGCTTGCGTTGCGCCTGGGGCAGGCGGCGCGAGGCGAGCGCGATGACCACCGCGTTGTCGCCGCCGAGCAGGATGTCGATGACGATGATCTGGCCAACGGCGATCCAGAACTCCGGCGACGCGAATTCCATTCCCCTCCCCTTCCAAAATGCAGTCGGACACTATCATGCCCCGGCACCCATAGCGCTAGCCGGCTACCGCCGTGCCGAGCAGGTACCCGATACTGAAAGTGATCGCAGCTGCCGCCGCGGTGATCAGGAGCTGGCGCGCGATCGAGAACACGAGGCTGCGCCCGGTGAAGAGCGACGTGCCGATCGCGATCAGGCACAGGCCCACGAATGTCGTGCCCATGCTCGTGAACAGGGCAATGTCACCGCCCAGGACAAGATAAGGCGCGACCGGGAAGATCGCGCCCAATGCGAAGAAGCAGAACGAGGAGATGGCGGCACTCCACGCCGATCCGCCCAGATCGGCGGGATCCACGCCCAGATCCTCGCGCACCAGCGTATCGAGCGCCGTCGCCAGATTGTCAGTCAGATGCTCCGCCAGTTGATCAGCCTTGGCACTCTCGAGACCTTTGGCGCGGTAGATGTTCGCGATCGAACGCTCACCCTCCTCGGGCGCAACCGCCAGGCGCTCAGCGCGCGCGGTGATCTGCGCCTGGTAGAACTCCCGCGAACTTTCGACCGAAAGCCACTCGCCCAGTGCCATCGAACAGGCGCCCGCAATCAGCCCCGCGAGGCCCGCCAGCAGCACCACGCCATTGTCGCTCGCGGCGCCCGCCATCCCCATCACCAGACTGGCGTTGGACACGAGTCCGTCGTTGGCGCCGAGCACCGAGGCCCGCAGGGTATTGCCGCTGGCGCCGCGCTGCCGGTAGACGAGCGAACCGCGGTCGTCGACGGCCACGAAGTGCTCGCGATGGCGGGCGCGATCGACGGGCGTGTCGATGTGATCGGCGTGTTCGAGCCGTACCACCGTCGGCATCACGAAACCCGCGCCAAACCACTTCGCCAGCGTGCCGAGCACCTTTACCCGCAGCCGTGGTCGCGAGGCAGGCGCCTCCACGCCCAGATCGCGCAGCTGCGTCTGCCAGAAGCTCGCGCTCTGCTGCTCGCCTTCGGCAATGCGTCGGTACGCGCGCGCGAGTTGCGGTTCGGCAGCGAGCTCTGCCAGACGGGTGTACAGAGCCGCGTTGTCGCGCTCGATGCGAAGGTTCCTCTGGAAATGGCAAATGCGGCGATCTCTCATGTTTCACGGCTGGCAGCGGCTGGTGCGCAGAATGATAGTCCACGAACCGGACATCCGCGGCCGGACCCGCGGGCTGAAGGCCGCTCGTCAGGGGAGCGGAACCTCGAATCCGGAATCGACGTCACGCGCCCACGCGAGGAGGCCACCGGCAAGATTGAGCGGCGCAGCCAGGCCTGCGGCAGCGGCCTGCTCGCACGCCATCTGGCTGCGCCCGCCGCTGCGGCACAGGAACACGACGTCGTCGCCCTCCGCCCGTGCGGCGTGGAGCAGCGCCGGCAGATCCCGCAGCAGCAGGCCCAACGGCACATTGCGGCTCTCGGGCAGGCAGGCGGTGGCGAACTCTGTGGGCTCACGCACGTCGACGACGCGCACGTGCCCGCGTGCCAACAAGCTCCGCAAATCCGTGGGGCTCACCTTCCGGATGCGGGCACGCTGGTCGGCGCTGCAAACGGGTGCGGCGCTTTCCTGCGGCGCACGAATCGTCGGTTGGTCGCCGCACACCGCGCAGTCGGCGCGGCGGGTGACCTTGAACTCATCGAATCGCATCGTCAGCGCGTCGACCGTCAGGAGCCTCCCGATCAGCGGCTCGCCGAATCCGGCCAGCAGCTTGATCGCCTCGGTCGCTTGCACGGTGCCCAGGATGCCGGGCAGCACGCCCAGCACACCGGCCTCGGCGCAGTTGGGTGTGACGCCCTCCCCGGCTGACGGGAAAATGCAGCGATAGCAGGGTCCGCAGTCCGGCACATAGCTGAAGGTCTGGCCCTCGAAGCGATGGATTGCCGCCGACACGAGCATCTTCCGTTGCAGCACGCAGGCATCGTTGACCTGATAGCGCGTGCTCAGGCGATCGGTGCCATCGACGACGAGATGGTAAGGTCGAATCAGATCCATGACATTGCCGGCTGTCACCTCGCAGTCGTGCGCCACGATGGAGATGTCCGGATTCAGCTCCTGCAGCCGCGCCTGGCCGCGCAACGCTTTGGATCGGCCGATATCGGCACTGCCATACAACACCTGCCGCTGCAGATTGCTGAGGTCGACCTTGTCGAAATCCACGAGAGCGAGTGTTCCGACTCCGGTGGCGGCGAGATAAAGGGATGCGGCCGAACCGAGGCCGCCACCGCCGACGACGAGCACCTTGGCCGCCTTGAGCCTCTCCTGGCCGGCGACACCGAACTCACTCAATACCAGATGCCGGTGATAACGTTCCCGATCGGCAGGCGTGAGACGGGCCTCCACGACCCTCAACCGCCGCTCAGCGCGCAAACGAGGTGCACCGTATCGCCCGGCCTGACGGCGGCATCGAGTCGCAGCGCCTCATTGCCGTTGACGAAGAGGCGAATGTGGGGACGGATGCACTCTTGCTCATCGATCATGCGAAAGCGCATCCCGGGATATGCGGCATCGAGACACGCCAACACCGCGCTCAAATCAGAACCGTCGGCGGCGACCTGCGCTGCGCCGCCAGTGTAGGAACGAAGCGGGCTCGCGACGCGCACGGTACAGGGCGGAACCGCGCGGGTTTCTGGAGCGGCATCAGGCATGGCCGCGGCCCCGGGACGCAGCGAAGGTCAAGGAATAGATCTGCGGCAAGTGTCGCGCGAGATTCCGCCAGCGAGCGCCACCCTCCGCGCTGCCCCAGACCTCGCCGTTCGTGTTGCCGAGATAGAGGCCGGGGCCTTTGCGGTCATCCCGACACATCGCTTGTCGCAACACGGTCCACCAGGCCTGCGAGCGCGGAAAGCCCGCATCCTGACGCTGCCATTTGCGCCCGCCATCGCGCGTCATGTAAACGGCGGGCTTGCCGTCGACGCTGGTGCGCGGCCACACGGTCGTGCCGTCCATCGGAAATACCCAGGCGATGTCCGGGTTTTCGGCGTGCAGCACGATCGGAAAGCCGATGTCCCGGATCTTGCGCGGCATGTTGTCGCCGATACGCTGCCACCGGGACGCCGGCCGATCGAGCCGGTAGATGCCGCAGTGATTCTGCTGATACAAGCGGTCGGGCTGCTGCGGATGCATCGCGACCAGGTGCGGATCGTGGCCCCACGGCGCCTCGGGATCGGGCAGGAAATCGGCGTGCACGCCCTGATTGAGCGGGGACCAGTTCGCGCCGCCATCGGTCGACTCGAAAGTACCGCCCACCGAAAGTGACAGATACAGATGCTGCGGGTCGCGCGGATCGACCAGCACGGAATGCAGCAACTCGCCACCGGGCGTCGCGAATCCGGCCGCCCATTTTGAGTACATCGGGTTGTCGTTGAATCCGGTGACCGCCGTCCAGGTGGCGCCATGATCCCCGGAACGAAAGAGCCCCGGCGGCGCGGTACCGCAGTACCAGGTGCCGCTTTGCGACGCGTGGCCGGCGGTCAGCCAGAACGTCGTTTGCACGGCGCGGCCCTTCTCGCCCTCGGCCACTTTCGGGAAGGCGGGCGGCTGCGCACTCTCCTTCCAGGACTTGCCGCGATCGGTGGAGAAGTAAATCGTCGGCCCGAGATGGCCGGTCTTCGCCGCCATCACCAGGCGCTTCGGTTCGCGCGGGTCTTGCACGACATGATGCACGATATGCCCGAGAAACTGCGGACCTGTCAGCTTCCAGCCGCGCGGCTGCCGGCGCAACGCGAAAAGACCTTTGCGCGTGCCGATCCACAGAGTGTCAGTCATCGCAAGCCTCGCCTTCGGAATCGTCCCTGATTGCCGCCGTCAGCTTACGCCGGGCAAATCTCCAATGCACCCGGCGTACGACCGCCGCGCGTCACCTTGCAGGCGTGATGACGATGTTGCGGAACTCGACCGGGCCATGATCACCCTGCAGATAAATGGGTCCGGGAAGCCCTTCGTGACTGTCGATCGCTCCCCCCGTCGGACCGGGGATGAGTTGGTCTGCAATGACTGCCTTGCCGTTGAGCACGACCGTCACGCGCCGTCCGATGAGCGTGATATCAAGTGACTGCCATCGGTCGGGACCCAGCGCAGCCAGCTCGTTGGGAACGAGATGTCCGTAAATTGATCCAATGCCCAGAACACCCGGTTCCGTTCCCGGCGTGTCCTCCATCTGCACCTCGTAACGTCCCCGCAGATAGATTCCGCTGTTGCCCTCCTCTGGATACCTGAATTCCGCGTGGAGCCTGAAGTCAGTGAAGGCGCGCTCGGTGACGAGATTGGCTCCGCGGCCTCCATTGCGCAGCACGCCTTGGTCGGCAGCCCAATTGTCCGCACCAGGACCGTACGCCTTCCAGCCCGACAGGTCGCGCCCATTGAAAAGTGGGATCGGACGATCCCATCGTGGGGATTTACTGCGTCGAAGTGCAGGAGCACGCTCGCCACGGAAGACGAACGACTTGCCGTTGGCGTAGTCGATCGTCCCCGCCATCGAGTCGCCGAGCACACGACCGGTCACCGTCGTCTCGCCTTCCGTATCGTCCCACTGCGGGGGGACAATGAACCGGAATGTGCCCTCCGCTGCATCAATGCGGCTGACCGGGCGTGCGCTCCCGAACATGTTGAGGAACGAGCCCACGAGCGTCGTGCGCCCCGAGGGACGCACCTCGAGCCAACCGGCTC
>DAORVK010000003.1:112690-114591 GCA_035433705.1 Steroidobacteraceae bacterium | reverse complement strand
CCGCACACGGATGCGCCGCCTTTCGGTTTTCGGGCTTGGCGTGCTGCTGGTTGTACCGTTCGCGCGGGCTGCCACGCCGGCCGCTTTGCCCGCCTTGCCCGCCTTGCCCGCGGCAAGCCTCGCGCAGACGCCCTACCCGGGCGTACTGCAACTGTCGATCGATGCCCGCGATGTCGAGCGGGCCATACTGCGCGGCAAGCTGGTGCTGCCGGTCGCCGGGCCGGGCCCGCAGACGATCTACTTCCCGCGCTGGGTTCCCGGACACCACGCGCCGTCGGGGCCGATCAGCCGCATCGCGGGCATCGTCGTTCGCGCTGCCGGCACAAGCATTGCCTGGCAGCGTGATCCGGTGATGATGCACGCCTTGCATGTGCAGATCCCCGCGGGCGTCGCGCAGATCGAGCTTGAGTTCCAGTACCTCTCACCGACGGATCCATCGATGGGCCGCATCGAGGTGAGCCGCGAAATGATCGATCTGCAGTGGACATCCCTGGCGCCTTACCCTGCCAGTTACGTGTCGCGCGCGATGACTGTGCAGGCAGACGTGCAGTTGCCCGAGGGCTGGGCGTATGCAACTGCGCTGCAGACCGACCGCATCGAAGGGGGGACGATCCATTTTGCGCCCGTGAACTACGAGACATTCGTGGATTCGCCGATTCTCGCCGGACCCCATCACCGCAGCGAGCCGCTGGGGCAGATCGAAGGTGCAGAAGTGAGCCTGGACCTGTTCGCGGACCGCCCGGAGCTCCTGCAGGCAACTCCGGAGCAGCTCGCCGCGCACCGCGCCCTCATCGAGCAGACGGCTCGCCTCTTTCGCTCCCGCCATTTCGAGCGCTATCACTTCCTCGTCGGCCTCACCGGAACGATCGGCAGCCTCGGTGCCGAGCACATGCAGTCCAGCGAGAACTTCACGGTACCGGACTATTTCACGGGATGGGCGGATGCCGCACCCAGCCGCGAGTTGCTGCCGCACGAACTCGTGCACAGCTGGAATGGCAAGTTCCGGCGCGGCGCCGATCTTCTGACCCCGACACTCGATGTGCCGATGCAGAACAGCCTCCTGTGGGTTTACGAAGGCCTGACGCGCTATCTGGGCGCTGTGCTCGCGGTGCGCTCGGGGCTGCATTCGTTCGACGAGGCCCTCGGCAACTTCGCACAGAGCGCCGCTGCGATGCAGTACCGCACCGGTCGTCAGTGGCGCCCGCTGCGGGACACGACGAACCACTCGATCTACGCCGAGGGACCACAACCCTGGCCCAGCTGGCAGCGCGGCTCGGACTATTACCTCGAAGGGCAGCTGATCTGGCTCGACGTCGATACCTTGCTGCGTGAGCGCACCAGCGGTCGCCACACACTCGATGATTTCGTGCGCGCCCTGTTCGCAGTCCAGGACCGATCGCAGGTGCCGCTCGCCTATGAACTCGAAGACGTCGTAGCGGCCCTCCAGACACTGGCGCCCCATGACTGGGCGGGGTTCTTCAACACGCGTGTCGAGCAGGTCGCGTCTGATGCGCCGCTCGACGGCCTGCAGCGGGGCGGTTACCAACTCGTATACCGCGATCAGCCGACGGGCTTCTTCCGCAGCGGCGAACGACAGCGGAAAGTCACGGATCTGTCCATCCCGCTCGGACTGGTCGTCAAGGACGATGGGACCGTCGCTGATGTGCGATGGGAGTCACCCGCATTCGATGCGGCCTTGACCATCGGCACTCGCATCCTCGCCGTGAATGGCCGTGCCTACGACCGCGAGGTCCTGGTACAGGCCGTCGGCCGTTGCAAAGGCCGCCCGGAACCACTGCGCCTGATGGTACAACGGGGCGAATCGATTCAGGATCGGGACGTCGTTTGCGCGAGCGGACTGCGCTATCCCTGGCTGGAGCGCAAAGAGTCGGCTCGCGGGC
>DAORVK010000003.1:111191-112590 GCA_035433705.1 Steroidobacteraceae bacterium | reverse complement strand
GCACCAGCGCGCGGTTCGCGAGCAGACCTTCTACCAGCGCGTCGACATCGCTTTCGTCGTTGTACGCGTGGAACATGGCGCGCAGGTTGCCATCGCGACAGGAAGTAATGACGTTGCGCTCCGCAAGCCGGGCTGTGAGCTCGACATCGTTGCTGGAACAGATGGCCACCGTCGGCCCGCGCCGGGAATCCTCGCGTGGAGTCGCCAGCCGGCAACCGGCTTCGAGCAACCGGTCCATGCACCGGCCGGTGAGCTCGCGCACATAAGTCTCGATCGCGGTCGACCCCAGCTGCAGAATGATGTCGAGGCCCGCCAGCGCCGCGTAACAGTTCGGCACCGGCGGCGTACCGGCCTGGAAGCGCCGCGCCGTAGGTGAAGGCACGTTGCGCGAGACGTCCATGGCATCGACGTCTGCCTGCGCGAACCATCCGGACGCCTTCGGCGTCAGCTGCGGGATGCAGCCTTCGCGCACGTAGAGAAAGCCGATGCCGGCTGTGCCGAGCAGATACTTCAGCATGCCGCCAACCGCGAAGTCCACGTCGAGCGCCTTGACGTCGACTTGCATGACGCCCACGGACTGAAAACAATCCAGCAGCACAAGGGCACCCTTGCGTCGCGCCATGCGCGTGATTTCCGCGACATCGAGCCTTGCGCCATTGCGGTAGCACACATGTGAGATCGCGACCAGCCGTGTGCGCTCGTCGATCGCGCGCTCGAACGCTTCCAGGGGTATGTAGCCCTGAGCGTTCTCCGGTACGTGCTCGACACGCGCTCCCGCCCGCTCCTGCGCATGCCAGATCTGGCCGCTCGTTGGAAACTCGAAATCGCTCACGACGATCTTGTCGCGCCCGTCCGTGAAGCTCAGGGCGCTCGCAAGTGCGTTCAAGCCGGCCGACGCGGAGGCTGTCACCGCGATTTCGTCGGTACTTGCGCCGAGCAGCAGCGCGACTCGTTGGCGCACATCCTCGTAAAGTTGCACCCATTTGCCCCAGTCGGCGCCGCACTCCAGTCGATCTGCCAGATAGCGCTCGAATGCCTGCTGAACCTCGATCGCCAGCAGCCCGTAGGAGCCGCTGTTGATGTACGCCTTGTGTTGCAGCGTCGGAAATTCCGCTCGCAGGCGTTGCACATCAATACTCATGTGGATTCCATCAAATCGTATGACAATGCATATACATTAACGGCTGGCCTCCTCCGCGTCCAGCCAGTCATTGTGAGCGCCGAAGCGTACCGTTTTTGCGCCCCCCGGATTCCCGCTATGATGCGCAGCACGCCGACTCGCGTACCCGACCCTTCGCCCACTCCAGTCGCCCGGTTTGCCTGTGTCCAGCCTGCCGCCCACCTCCCACCCGAACACCACCGCCATTCCACCCGTCGTCATGAATGGCACGATCACCTT
>DAORVK010000003.1:0-111091 GCA_035433705.1 Steroidobacteraceae bacterium | reverse complement strand
CACCGAGGCATCCACGAAGATCGTAGTCGGCTGTCGCGGACTCACGCGCGAGTTCCGCATCCATGACCCCGGAGACTACCCCGTGGAATTCTTTACCTGGCTGACGCCGCCGGTCAGTAGTTGATGCTCGGGTTGTCGCCGGGCGCGATCACCCCCATCAGGCCCAGCCCGTCCGCCGAAGTCGCTTGCAGCGAGTGCTCCTGCTTGCGGGGCAGGAACAGCACGTCACCTGCCCGCACGACAGTCTTGCAATCGTCGGTCCACATGCAACCTTCGCCCGACAACACCAGCAGCGACTCTTCGTACAAGTGCCGATGTGGCATCGCCTTGGACTGCGGGATATGCCCGATGAACTGCGTCATCTGGCGAGCGCCGAGCGTCTTGTCCACGAGGAATTGAAAGTACCTCGGGCCCATCGCCGTGCGCTGCCCGGTATCGACCCGGGCCACTCGCTCCGGGCAGGTCACGTCGAAATTGTCCGGCAATTCTTCCAGCCACTGGATATCGGCCAGCGGAGATACTGATGCGTAGACCTCGAGCGCGCCTTCAGCGTCCGGCACGAGCCGAAACCCCTCATCCGGTCGCACGTACACGCCGTCAGTCGCTGTCACGGCAAACCGCCTTCCGGCGATCTCCACTGTTCCGCGACCCGCAGCCACGAACAGGATGACGTCCCGGTCACCAAAGCTCATCGCGGGAGAGGCTGCACCACGGACCTGGAGCAACATCTGAGTTTGAAACTGCGCACCGAGTGCAGCAGAGATCGTCGTGCAGTAGCGCAGCGCACCGCGCGTCAGCATCGTTCTCTGCGCGGGGGTGTACACATAGCATCCCCCGTTCAACAGGGTACGCGCCGTCGAGGCCCGATCCTTCAGTGCCACACTGCGATTTCCGGGGCTGTCCGGATCGTCCAGTGGCGCGCCGCCCGGCAGGTTGTTGTGCATGCCATCGCAGAACGGCGCGTTGAGCGTGTGCTTGCAAGCACAGAAGAGCACCTCTTCGCTGCGCTCGGCAACAAACTTGCGCGGCTCGAAGCCGGTGCCCTTGTGCGAACCGTCGCAGAAGGGCTGTCGCTTCGAGCGCCCGCAGCTGCACCAGAAATAGGTGCGCCCAGCCTGTATTTCGATCAGGTACGGTTTCAGGCGGGCAATTACTGGCTCATCCACTCCCTGGCTCAGGGCCGCTTCAACCATTGAAAGACCTCGATCGTGTATCCACCCGGATCGCGGATCAGAAAATTGCGGATCGGCGCCCCCTCATGAGTCTTCAGGTCGGCGATGAAGTCGACCCCGGGCTGGCCTTTCAATTTCTCGTACCATGCATCCACATTCGAGGTGACGATACTGAGCATGACCGCGTTGCGCGCCTGTGGGGTGTAGTACGCACCCGGCCCGGCTTTAACGAGGCCCACTTCCGAACCGGGCACAATCTGGAAGAATCGGGCCCAGCCGAAATCCTGGGTTTGTACAAGGCCCAGTGTCTTGCCATAGAACTCGGTGGGTGCGGCCAGGTCGTCGTAATAAAACATGACGATCTGCGAATCGATCGACGGCGATGCGGGCTTGCCCGCCACCGCGGCGCTTACCGCCGCGGCTTGCACGGTGCCCCCGTCGCGCTCGCCACTTTCCGTACGCTGGCCGCAGCCGACGACGACCAGCAGGCTGGCGAGCGCACCCACGAGCTTCATTCGATCCACAGTTCCCGCTCTCTGTCCTTCCAGAACTCGATACCCATGCGATTGTGCACGAACACTCCCTTGTAATAAGGATCGTTCTCCTTGTATTCCTTGTAGGGGCCTTCGTAGTCCTTGCGGCGAGCCTTGTAGGCCTCGAACGCCGCCATGCTCTCGTACTCCCAGATGATGAAGTACCGGCCCGATTCGTCGCCCGCCACGGTTTTTTCGAAGTAGCGCACGCTCTTCCATTCAGCAAACAGTTCCCGATGGTCCTTGACCCATTTCAGCCAGCGTCGCATCTCAATGTCGTGTTCCTTGTCCTTGCCTTCCGTGATGACCCAGCTCTCGACTTCAAATACGGCCATGATTTACTCCCTCAACGCACGCGCGTCACGCTACCGAACTCGCTGCCGTAGCGCTGCAGCACCTCCAGCAGCGCCTCGCCGGACGCATCATGCGCAACCGGACCGGAGGTGCGCACGTTGCCCCCCGGCACCGTCATCGCGCTGGACATGGCAGCGGAAACAACCGGCAACGCACCGGCGAGCGACACGCCGCCCACCATTGCCGTACGCAGGAACCTGCGCCGCCCGGAGCCACCGCTCGTCGCCGTTTCATCTTCTCTGGTCTGCTCGTATTTCATTCTGGTTCCTCAGTGCTGCCCGAAGTTCGCGGTAAATCGCACACCGAAGGTGCGGAAGCTGGGCACGACGCCCGCACCGTTCGTGAAGCCGAAGTCGTACGTCGACGTATAGTAATCATCATCGAACGCATTCTCGATGTAGGCCACGATGCGATAGCGCTCGTTGCTGGCGCCCACACGGAAGTTCCACACGTCGTGCGCCGGAATTTCGAACGGGAAGCGCGTGCCGAGGATTATCGTGCCCGCCGTGCCGTTCACATCGTAGAAAAGCTTGTCTTCATGATTGAACTCGGCGCGCAGGAAGCCCTCCCAGTTGCTGCCGAACTGCACCGTGTACTCTGCGTTGGCGCTCAGCGTCAGTTCCGGCGCCTTGGGCAGTGGCTTGCCTGTGAGGTCGACTTCGCCGAATCCGGTGACGGCGCCCGCGAAATCCTTCCACTCCGTGTCGAGGTAGCCCGCGTTCAGCCCAAGTTGCAGCTGCGGAACCGGCAGGGCCGTGATTTCCAGCTCCAGACCCTGGCTTCGGGCCTTGGCGCCGTTGCTGATTCCCTGCACGCTGACCAGGTCGCCTTCCTCATCGAGAATGAGTCGGCTGGCATTCACCTGCACATCCTTCCAGTCGATCAGGAACGCGGCAAGACTGGCGCGCAGGCGGCGATCCAGCAGGGTCGACTTGATGCCAATCTCGTAGTTCCACAGCGTCTCGGAGTCGAATTTGTTGAACGGGTCCGTCGGCGTGCTCAGTTCCATGTTGATGCCGCCGGACTTCCAGCCCTTCGCGACCGTGGCGTACAGGTTGACGTCGTCGGACACCGCGAAATTGGCGGCGAAGCGCGGCGAGACGTCATCCCAGGAGTCTTTGGCGCGCTGCGCCGGAAGCAGGCTCTCGAATTCGATCTTCGTCTCACGAGCCTTGATCTCGTCCTCCGACCAGCGCGCACCGGCGGTCAATGTCAGTCGATCGGTGACATCCCAGCTGCCTTCCGCGAACAGCGCCTTGCTCGTGATCTCGCGCTCGAGCGTGCTCAGCTCGATGATGAAATGCGGAAAGACTTCAAAAAACCCTACCGTGGTTGGATCCGAGCCAAAATTGATCGACTCGATCTCGTCGTGCTTGTCCTTCGCCCAGATGCCGCCGACGATCCAGTGAAACCGGCCCTCGCCGGCAGACTGCAAGCGGAACTCCTGGCTGATCGAAGACTTCTGGATGTCTTCAAAGTCCTCATTGACGATGTCCAGGCTATCCATGTCAAGTTCGCCATTGCGATGGAAATCAGTCTCCACGTAGCCAGTCACACTCGTGAATGCCACCCTCTCGCCCTGCCAGGTAATGTTGGCGGTGTAGAGCTGGTAATCGTCCTCGACCCGCAGAGGGTTGTTGTGGTTGTAATGGCGGCGATTGCGCGGGTAGAGGCCGTTCGCCGTATCCGCGTGCGGGCAGTCTTCGTACGCAACCATGCACAGGAATTCGCCGATTGCGCCGGGTACATAGACGCCCGTGCTGATCAGTCCGAGGTCGTCCTGCTGCTCGTCATTGAGTGTCACCGCAAGGTCGATTGTCAGTCGATCGGTCGGCAGGATGCGCGCGGCGAGACGCCCATACTTGTGCTCGTAGCCGTTGCTGCCGCCGACCGCGTTCGTGTTCTTCGCGTAGCCGTCGCCCTGTGCATATTTGCCGCTCGCACGCAGCATGAACTGCTCCGAGACTGGCACGTTGATCGTGCCCGAGGTCTCGAAAGCTTCGAACCGGCCGTACTGCAGGGCCACATCGCCTCCGAGCTGCGAGTTCGGCTTGTTGGTCGTCAGGCTGATGACGCCCGCCGATGCGTTGCGCCCGAAGAATGTGCCCTGCGGTCCGCGCAAGACCTCGATGCGCGCAATGTCGACCAGCTGCGGGTTGAGCGTGGCGCGCGTGACATTGAAGTCATCGATGTAGAAGCCGTAGGAGGACGAGTTGCCGCCCACGTTGCTGATGCCGCGAATCGACAGCCCGTGGCTGGAGGTGGACACATTGCCCGAGCGGGTCGCCCCCTGGCTGATGCTCAGGTTTGGCGCCATGGCGACATAATCGCCCACGTCCTGGATCTGGTTCGTCTCGATCGTTCCGGCTGTGAAGGCGGAGATGCTGATGGGCACCTTGCTGGCCGATTCGTCGCGGCGCTGCGCCGTCACGACGATCTCCTCCAGCCCACCTTCGGTGGTCTGCGCCCTCGCGGGCTCAACCAGCAGCAGCGCACTCGCCGCCGCCGTGAACGTCAGAGCGACCATCCACATATGATTCATCTTGTTCATAACTAACCCCTGGCTCCGGCCTGCTATCATTTTCTTCACTGGCAAAGCACCAGTTACAGGCATAGCATCTGATAATACATATAAAATGTAAACGATGGCTACCATGACCGGAAGCGCGCGGCGCAACAATGCCAACTCCTCCCCGACCCCGGCGGAAACGCATGGAGACGGGTGGCTCGAGAGCTTTATTCCTTACCTGCTCTACAGGTCCACGAACGGCCTGAGCCGGCTGCTGCGTGGCCGTCTGCGCAAATCCGGCATCAATCTGGCGCGCTGGCGGGTGCTGTCTGTGCTGAAAGCTTATGGGCCATTGAATATCGGTGAGATCGCGGTGGCGACGGCGATGGAACAGCCGACGCTCAGTCGGGTGGTCGATCAGCTAGCGTCCGAGAAACTGGTCGCACGCCGCACTTCGCCCGAGGATTCGCGGTTCGTCTATGCGAGCCTGACAAGTGCCGGCGAGGAAGCCTTTCGGGCCATTGCTCCCGCAGCGCAGCAGCACCAGGAGCGCGCGCTGCAGGGATTCACGCAGGCCGAGATCCGCACCCTGCGCAGCCTGCTGCGCCGCGTCCTGGAGAACATCAACGAGGACTGAGGGGAACGGGCGCCGCCACGCGAGGATGAGGATGCCCAGACACTGTGTGCTCATGATCAGCGCGATGCTGCTGGTGACACCTGCTGCCCTGGCGCAGCAGGTGGCGCCGCCGACGGCAATCCCCCCGATTGTCGGGCGGACCCAGGGCATGAAGAAGCTGGACGGCTATTTCCCGCTCTACTGGGATGAGCGGACGGGATCGCTGTTCCTCGAGATTGCGCAGTTCGATACAGAATTCCTCTTCACCAACGGCCTCTCTGCCGGCCTCGGGTCCAACGACATCGGCCTCGATCGCGGCCGCAGCGGCGTCGGACGGCTCGTCCGCTTCGAGCGTGTGGGCCCGCGCATCCTGCTTGTGCAGCCGAACCAGTCGTTCCGCTCGAGCAGCCCGAATCCACTCGAGCGCAAGTCCGTGGCGGACTCCTTCGCCCGGTCCATCCTGTGGGGCTTTGCCGTAGCCGCTGAGACCGGCGGGCGCGTCCTGGTGGACGCCACCGATTTCCTGCTGCGTGATCAGAGCGACGCCGCACGTTCGCTTCGTCCGGGCACCTACCGCGTGGACCGCACCCGCAGCGCGTTCCATCTGCCCAATACCCGGAACTTCCCGCAGAACACCGAGATCGATTTTCTCCTGACCTTTGTCAGCGAGCCTGCGGGCAGCGCAGACCTCGGGCCGATGCGAGCCCCGATGCAGGGCCCGACACCGATTGGCGTGCAGCCCGGGGGCGGCGACTTCGGCGGCGGCCTGTTCACGGGAAGCGTCGCGAGCGTGACGCCGAGCGCCGACTCGGTGACCCTGCGCCAGCATGTCTCCTTCGTGCAGCTGCCGGACAACGACTATCAGCCGCGCGCGGACGACCCGCGCGCCGGCTACAGCGGCTACGGTGGGGTAAGTTTCGTGGATTACAGCACGCCCATCGGCGAGCCCATCGTGACGCGATGGATCAACCGGCACCGTCTGCAAAAAAGGAATCCCTCTGCGGCGATGAGCGATCCGGTCAAGCCGATCCAGTACTGGGTGGATCCCGGCGCGCCGGAGGACATCAAGCAGGCGCTGCTCGACGGCGCCCGCTGGTGGGATGCCGCATTCCAGGCAGCGGGGTTCACCAACGCTTTCAAAGTAGACATCCTGCCGGACGGCGCTGATCCGATGGATATCCGCTACAACATGATCAACTGGGTCCATCGATCCACGCGCGGGTGGAGCTCTGGCAGCTCGATTACCGATCCGCGTACGGGCGAGATCATCAAGGCCACGGTGACCCTCGGTTCGCTCCGCGACCGGCAGGACTACATGATCTTCGAGGGCCTGCTCTCGCCGTATGCCACCGGCAGCGAAAAGCCTTCGGTCCTGCACGAAGCGGCGCTCCAGCGCATTCGTCAGCTCGCAGCGCACGAGGTGGGCCACACGCTCGGCCTCAGTCACAACTACTATGACAGCAGCAAGGGCTGGATCTCGGTCATGGACTACCCCTATCCGCAGGGCGAGCTTCAGACTGACGGCACCATCGACTTATCCAAGGCGTATGCCGACCGCATCGGTGCATGGGACAAGGTTGCCATCGACTACGGTTATCGCGAGTTCCCGAAGGGCTCCGACGGCGCCGACGAGCTCGCCCGAATCCTGAACGATGCGTGGACGGCGGACCTGCGCTACTTCACCAACCAGGATACGGATATCCACCCCCGCGCGGACCAGTGGACGAACGGCGCGAACCAGGCGGATGAGCTGAACCGGTTGATGCGGATTCGCCGCGCGGCACTCGACCGCATGGGCGAGACGACCCTTCGCAGCGGCGCGCCGATGGCGACTATCGAGGAGCCGCTGGTGCCGGTCTTCATGTTCCACCGCTATGTCGTCGAGAGCACGGCGTCGATGATCGGCGGGCAGGATTTCGTGTATGCGATGCGCGGGGACGGGCGGACGCCGGTCAGGTGGGAGTCGGCCCGGAACCAGAAAAAAGCGATCGGGGCGCTGGTCGCCACGCTGAAGCCGTCCGAGCTCACCATCCCGCAGAAAGTCCTGCAGGCAATTCCACCGCGTCCGCCCGGTTACGGCTTCCATCGGGAGCTCTTCCCCCGCACGACTGGAGAAGCCTTCGACCCGATCAACCCGGGCATGATCGCCGCTGATGTCACTATCGGCTTCATCCTGCAGTCGGACCGCGCCGCCCGCATGGTGGCGCAGCACGCAGTGGACCCGGCGCTGCCGGGGCTCGGCGAGGTGATCGATGCGCTGACGACGGCCACGTTCGGCGCCGCGACCGCGTCGCCCTATGAAGTCGAAATCCGGCGGGCGGAGGAACGCGTCCTCGTGGAGCGTCTTGCGTGGCTGGCTGCCTCGTCCCCGAACAGCCAGGTGCGCGCGATCACGTCCCTCAAGCTGCAGCATCTCGCGGCGCGGCTGCGCAAGAACGGGACCGGGAGCGAGGCCGACCTCGCGCATCACACACTGCTCGCGGCCGACATCCAGCGTTTCATCGAACGGCCCGCTGCACAGGGTGTGACGGCCATGCCGGCATCGCCCGCCCCGCCTGGTGCGCCCATCGGGGACCTGAGCCCGAGCTGGCTCGCGCGCCCGCCGCACTGAGCCGGTGAACGCTCAGGCGCCTTGCGGCCGCCATGCGGCCCCGAGTACGCGCACGGCGTTTCCACCCAGGATGGCGACGATGTCCCGATCCGGATACTTTCTGCGCACCAAGCCCTCCACCAGGTCGTACAGGCGCGCGGGATGGTTCAGCCCCTCGACGTCATCCTTCTCGCGAAACGCGTAACTGCCCGGCTTGAGGTTGGCTTTCGAGGCTGCCACGAGTTCACGCGGCAAGGAATCGTATCCATAGGGCCCGATGTCGCTGCCGATGGCGAGGTGCTCCACGCCCACCAGACGCGCGACGTGATCGAAGTGATCGAGCACGTGCTCGATCGTGGTCGGCTCACGGTCCCGGGCGAAAACCCGCAGGAAGGCAATGCCCATGACTCCACCCCCTGCCGCCAGCTTGCGGATGGCCTCGTCCGATTTGGTTCGGGGATGCGACAGATTCAGCGCGCGACACGTCGCATGCGTGAACAACACGGGCAGACGCGAAGCCGCAATGGCGTCGAGCGTCGTGCGCGGACCGCAATGCGACAGGTCGACCGCCATGCCAACCTTGTTCATGCGCTCCACGATCGCCACCCCGTAGTCACTCAAGCCGCCATCGACACGATCCGTGGATCCGGAACCGAGCCGGTTCTGGGAGTTGTAGGTCAGTTGCGAGACGCGTTGCCCGAGGGCGAAGTAGCGATCGACATCGTCCAGCGTCCCGAAATGCTCCGAGTTCTCGCAACCGAAAATGATGCCAATGCGTGTCTCATCGGCCGCACGGGTGAGATCTGCCGATCCGTTCACGCGATAGAACAGGTCGCCGTGACTGGCGACGAAGCCGTTGTGCCATGCGAAATCCAGCAGCGTGTCGGGCACGGTTTCCAGCGTGGTCTGCATGAACTTCAACTTCGTGGACCTGAACAGGGCGCGCTCTTCAGCGCCGAACGCGTCCGGCTGCGTCAGCCACGCCTTGAGCACAGTGGGGTGCAGCGTCAAGGCGTGCTTCAGATCGACATTTCGGGAAGCGTCCACGAGCTCAAGCGTCCTGGCCGAGTATTTGCGCGGCGAGCCGGCAAGGGAAGCGTACCGACCCAAACTGATCATGGGCGACGACAGGCCTGCGACCCCCGCTGCTACCGCTCCCAGCACCTGCCGCCTCGAAACCGGTGTTCGCTTCATTGATAGGCCTCACGCACCTGTGCAAGCAGGCGATCGAGTTCGGCGCGATCCAGCCAGTGGCCGCGTTTCATCACGCCGAGAATGTGCCGTGTGTTCCCGATGTGTTCCAGCGGGTTGTCACGCACGAGCAGCAAGTCGGCCCGCCGGCCGCGCTCAATCGTTCCCCAGTCGCGACTGCGCACCGCGGCCGCCGCATTGCGCGTACCGGTGAGCAGCGCCTCATACGGACTGAGACCGGCCTCGACCAGCAACTTCAGTTCCTGGTGCGCACTGAAGCCGTACACCACGCCCGTGACGCCCGAGTCCGTGCCCAGCACCAGCGACACGCCGCCACGCTGCAAGTCATGGGTCAGGCGAAACAGGTGAGGCAGGTAGACCCGCGTCAGATAGCCCTTCTGCCACAGATTGTCGAAAGTCCATTCGGGGGAGCGCATGAACGCCGCTGCCCCGGGAGTTTCATAGACCATCTCCGGCCGGCTGACATAGGTTTCGATATCGTGGGCGTCTGCAAGCGCCTGATCGACGATCAGGGTGGTCGTCACGGCAATGCCGGCCCGGAGCAGCTGCGGCGTCACACGCTCACCAAACGCGTCATCGACCTCGTACTCCCGAAACACGTGCGCGGGATCAAAGCCCCGAAAGTAGTCCTGGTGGAACGAATGCACATGCGCAATCTCGTCCTGCCCCGCCTCGATGACACCGGCCGTGCCGACGCTGTAGGGCACATGACCGACGATGTACATCCTTCGCTGCCTGGCCGCGGCCACGGCATTCCGATAGGCCTGTGCGGTCAGAAAGGTGTAAGGCTTGATCGCACGGTATCCCGCCTTGTACTGCGCTCTCACCCGCGCCGCGATATCGGACTGCGCCGCGGTCGCCTCGGCCGCACCCCGTTCCTCACCGAGTATCGGCCCGGTGCTGTAGAGGTCGGGCGCCAGGATTTCGCCGGCGGCGGCGCGTCGTGCCCATTGCAGGTACTCGGGCCGACCGGACATCTGCCGGACCGTCGTGACTCCATTCGCGAGGAACAGCAACAGCGACATCGGGTTGCCGTTCGAGTGCACGTGCATGTCCGCCAGCCCCGGAAGCAAGTACCCGCCCTGGCCGTCGACGATGCGCATCTCGGCATGCGGACTCAGGCGGTCGGCAGGTCCGATCGCTGCGATCTTTCCTTGCCTCACCAGCACCGTCTGCGCCGGCAGCACGCTGGCCGACGTCATCGTCAGAACGTGGACGTTCACGATCGCGGTGTCGGCCTCCCGTGCTGCCTTCAGCAAGGGCTCGCTCGCAAGCGCCTGCAGGCCTGCTTCGTAGCGCGCTTGCGGCGTTTCCGCACCGGGGACCTGTGCAAGCACCATCCCGGCAGCGAAAACTGCGAGGACACCCGGGAGTAGAGCTGCAATGTGCTTCATCTGCCGCTGATCTTATATGCAATTGCATGTTGCTCCACAGGGCAAAACATGATTACGTACGATCATGCGTACCAGGAATCACCGGCGATCCCGGTATCTTGTTGCACTCGCGGCGGGATCCGCAGCGGCCTCGGTGAGTGCAGCCACACCGGTCGACCCTGCAAGTCCTGACCCGCACACCGTGCATTGCTCCGTGATCGCGATCGATTCCCATATCGACGTGCCGCGGGACTTTGCGACCCCCGCCATCGATCCGGGAAAGGATGGCAAGCCCCAGCTGACGCTGCCCGCGATGCAGCGCGGCTGCCTCGACGCGGTGTTTTTCAGCGTGGCGGTCGGACAGAACGAACGCTCCCCGGCGCACTACCAAAGCGCCTGGGATGAGGCCCGGGACATGATCGCGGGCGTGCACCGCATGGTGGAACAGTATCCGCAGCAGATCACGCTCGCCCTTACCGCAGAGGATATCGAGCGCGCTGCGAGGGAGGGACGACACGCAGCTTTGATCGGCATGGAGAACGGCTATCCGCTGGGCGAGGATCTGGGTCGGCTTCGGGAGGCTTTCGACCTGGGCGTGCGCTACGTCACGTTGACACACGTCGGGCACAACGCGATTGCGGACTCATCCGTACCGATTCGGGAACTGGGTGATGCGGACGTGGAGCACGGAGGCCTCAGCAGCTTCGGGCGCCAGCTGATAGCCGGGATGAATTGCCTCGGCATCATGATCGATGTCTCGCACACCTCGAAGGCCACGGCCCTGCAGGCCATCGACGCAAGCCGCGCACCGGTGATCGCCTCGCATTCGGGAGTCCGTGCCGTCGCGGGCACGCCCCGCAACCTGGACGACGAGCAACTGCGGCGGCTCGCGGCGCGCGGCGGCGTCGTGCAGGTCGCAGGCTACAGCAGCTACGTCAAGCCGAACTCCCCGGAGAAGGACCGCGCCATCGCGCAGATCGCCAAAGAGATGAGGCTCGATGGACCCTTCGGCTGGGCCCAGGCGGCGAACGCGCTGCTCGCAGATTTTGGCGATCGACTCGAAGAGCTCGACAGTCGCTGGCCTCGCGCCAGCGTATCGGACTATGTCGATCACATCGATCATATCGTCGCCCAGGTGGGCATCGATCATGTGGGCATCGGTTCCGATTTCTACGCGGGTGGCGGCGCCGCGAGCGGTGGCTTGGCAGGATGGATGAACGTCTCCGAGGGTGAACACATTACCGGGGAGCTGCTGCGCCGCGGTTACAGCGAGCAGGACATCGCCAAGGTCTGGGGTGGCAACCTCTTGCGCGTCATGCGCGCGACCGAGGCCGTTGCGCGCGACTGTCCCTGCTCGCGCCTGCAGAATTAGTTGCACAATCATATACTGATTGCATATAACTGCTGCACCATCCGGCACCGAGCCGCACACCGCACAGAGGGACGATGGGCAATTCGCAACTGATCGAGCGCGAGCACGGGCTGCAGCGGGGGCTCAGCACCGCGCAAATGACGATGATCGGACTGGGCGGTGCCATCGGTACCGGCCTCTTCATGGGCAGCGGCATCGCGATCGGCTACGCAGGACCCGCCGTGCTCGTGAGCTATGTGATTGCCGCATACATCGCCATGGTCATGGTTTTCAGCCTGTCCGAAATGGCGGTCGTGCATCCGACGGCCGGTTCGTTCGGTGTCTACGCCGAGATGTATCTGGGGCCGTGGGCCGGTTTTCTGGTGCGCTACACGTACTGGATGGCGCAGGTGGTGGCGATCGGCGGCGAAGCCGTGGCCGCCGGTCTCTACATGAGTTACTGGCTGCCCGAGGTTCCCGTCTGGATCTGGTCGGTCTCCTTCGCGGGGATCCTCGTTTACATCAACTCGCTGTCCGTCGCGAATTTCGGCAGCTTCGAGTACTGGTGCACGCTCATCAAGGTCACCGCGATTGTGCTCTTCATCGCGTTCGGCATTGCGCACATCTTCGGCCTCGGTGCTCCTGCGACGGGTTTCGACAATCTCGTCAACCTGCCGGGCGGCTTCATGCCAAATGGACTCGGGGGCGTCTGGATGGGTGTGCTGATTGCGGTCTTTTCCTTCTATGGCATCGAGATCGTGGCAGTCACCTCCGGAGAAGCGGTCGATCCGCGCACGTCGATTCCGAGGGCCCTGCGCACCATGGCCCTGCGGCTGCTGCTGTTCTACGTGCTGGCACTCGGCATCATGGTCACGGTGCTGCCATGGACCGAGGCCGGCGCCACCGCAGTCCAGCAAAGCCCCTTCGTGCGCATCTTCGAACATGCCGGCATCCGGCATGCAGCGGGCATCATGAACTTCGTAGTGCTCACGGCTGCCTTGTCCAGCATGAACACCAATCTCTATCTGACCTCCCGCATGCTGTTCTCGCTCGCTCGTGGCGGCTATGCACCGGCCGCGCTGGGTCGCCTCGGCGACAAGGGCACACCCGTCATCGCTGCCGTGGTCTCGGGAAGCTGCATTCTGCTGACCGCCTCCGTTTCGAAACTCACGCCGTACGCATACAACTATCTTCTCGGCATCGCGCTGTTCGGCGGCCTGACCATCTGGACCTTCATCCTGTTGAGCCACCTGCGCTTTCGCCAGCGCCACGGCAAGATCGCGTTGCCGGTACGCATGCCGCTGTTTCCGTATGCGCAGCTTTCAGCCATTGCACTGCTCGCCGCCATCCTCCTCACCATGGCCTTCGACCGCGAGTTCTGGAACGTCGCATGGATCGTCGGGGTGCCGTGGCTGGCAGGCGTCAGCGCCGCGTACTTCATCTGGAAGAAGGCGCAGGAGGCCCGCGCTCTCGCGGCAACGGAACAGTAGGCGGCGAACACCCGCGCGAATGCGGGGGTCAGCGGCAAGGGTTGGGGCGCCACCGGGGCGGCGCCCCGCCTGATCAGTCGGGTTTCTTCCAGCGGTAGAATTCCACCGTATAGCCGGCGGGATCGAGCAGCAGGATGCTGTTGACCAGCCCGTTGCCGCTTCGATTGAGATCCAGTTCCTTCAGAAACGTGGCGCCCCGGTCCTTCAGTCGCTTGTACCATCCCTCGAGGTCGGTGGTCTCGACACTGAGCATGACCGACGGCGTCGCCTCTGGCGCCTTGTGGTAGCCGCGCGTGCTGTCAACCACCCCGATGACCGACTGCCCGGTGACCTGATACATCTTCACCCAGCCCTGATCGTAGGTCTTCTTCAGACCGAGCACTTCGCCATAGAAATGCTCCGCGGCAGCCATGTCCTTGTGGTAGATGAAAGTGACCTGCGCACTCACCTGCGGAATGTCATCCGCATGCGCGGGCAGGCCGATCGTCAGCAAAGCTGCGATGACAAGAGTCGAGACGATTTTCATCAGAGGTCTCCTTCAAAAGCTCTTCGAGAAGCTGATGCCCACTTCGCGCGGGCGGTTGGTGATGATGATGTCGGGCCGGGTCTGACTGAACACCAGGTGCGTGACCTCCGCCCGTTCGTCGAACACGTTGTTCATGAACAGGGAAGTCTCCCATGACGCACCGACCAGGCTGAAGCGCAGATTGGTGAGCGCATAGCTCGGCTGCACCCGGTAGGTCGGGTCGGTCAACGGCCGGAATGCGGTCTTCGAAGAGCCGACATACGAATAGTCACCGCGCAGCACACCCTCCAGGGATGCATTGCGGACGGGGAAGCTGTACTGGACACCTGCGCTGCTGCTGGTACGCGGCACGCCTGGAATGTCATCGCCCTTGCGGCCCTCGGTGCCGTTGCCGGTTCCCGTCGCCAATGGCTGATTCTCCGTCAGCTCCGCATCGCTGTAGTTGAATGTGAGGTTGAACTGCAACGCGGCTACGGGGCGCAGCACCACCTCCGCCTCCACGCCCTGAATGCGGGCCTCGCCCGCATTGGCGATGCGGGCGTTATTGCACAGCGGATTGAAGGCCCGCACCTGCATGTCCGACCAGTCGATGTAGTACGGGGTGAGGTTGACGACCGCACGATTGTCGAGCAACGCCATCTTGGCGCCGATCTCGTAGTTCCACAGGCCGTCAGAACTGAACGATGAGGCATTCTGGCAACCCGGCACCACGCTGATGCCGGGTTCGTTGTTGCCGCCGGAGCGGAAACCCTGCGCAGCCTGCGCGTAGAACAGCAAGTCGTCATTCACTTCGTACGAAAGGTTGAGTTTGTAGTTCACGTCCTTGTCGGACGAGGCAGTGGGCGCGGCCGGGCCGGGCCCCGGCGTATTGCCGCTGCAGCACGCGATCATGAGCGAGCTCTGTTCGTCCACGTCGAACTGGAACCAGCGCGCTCCCACCGTCGCGGTGAGCTTGCTGGTCAGGTCGTAGGACAGTTCGCCGAACAGGGAGCGATTCTCGATCTCCGTATCGATGCTGCGCCACAGGTAGACAATCGGGTTGGCTTCGGCGACACCATTGGCGTCGGCGCTGTCGACGCGACTGTTGAAATTGCTCTTCTCCTTCTGGAAGAAGACGCCGCCGACCAGGTTGAACGGCCCCTGCCAGTTCGATGAGTAGCGCAACTCGTTGCTCCAGATCGAACGCGACTGCGGCTGCGCCAGCAGCGAGCGGGCATTCTCCGGCGCCCTGCCGAGAATGCCGGCGAGGATGGTCGTACCGTCGTTGTTGAAGTTGATATCGCGATCGAACCAGGAACTCGTGAACAACAGCGTGCCCGAGTCCAGCTGCTGCTCGGCAGTCAGGTTGACGGCATGGAACTCGTCAGTCCACGGCGTCTTCGTATAGAACCCCACTTCGAGCTCGCCCGTGCTGGGCTCATAGCCATAGCGGCCGTTCGACTCGGTCTTCTGGTACAGGCCGGTGGCGGTCAGCGTCAGCCGGTCGGTTGCCCACAGGCGCGCCGCAAGGCGGCCACCACTGGTTTCTTCGTCGTTGATGCCCTTCAATCCGAGCCGGACGTTGTCGATGAAACCACTCTCGTCGCGCAGGTAGTAGACGCCGCGCACCGCGAACTTGTCCGCGACTACCGGCACGTTGACCATGGCGTTCAAGCGGTAGTTTTCATTGCCGAAGCGCGTCTGCGACACCGTGCCCTCGACGCGGCCGGCGAATTCGCTGGCATCCGGCTTGTTGGCAACGATGCGGATCGTGCCGCTCATGGAGCTGGCACCATACAAGGTGCCCTGCGGCCCGCGCAGCACCTCTACGCGTTCAATATCGAACAGTTTCAGGTCCGGCTGACGACCACCACCGTCCTGGCGGTTGTTCGCGGTCATGACGATTTCGTCGAAGTAGAGCCCGGTGGTGGCGGCACCGACAGACTGCACGCCGCGAATCACGTATTTCTTGTCGCCCGGCCCCTGGTCCTGTACCGACAGGCCCGGCACGGCGCGCGCGTAGTCGAGGAAATTGTCCGCGCCGCGTGCGCGCAGGCTTGCCTCGTCAAATGCCGCGATGCTCATCGAAACATCCTGCACATTCTGCTCGCCGCGCTTGCTGGCCGTGACGACGACCTCCTCGATTCCGGCCGAGGCGTGACCGGCCGGGTCCTGCGCATGCACCACTGCGAAGGCGCTGCCTGCAAGGAGCGCACTGCCTGCCATCGACCGCAGAACCCAGAGGCGGAAAATCGCGCGCGGGTGGCGTACGTCGTAATCGAAGCGGGTCATGGCCAGTCTCCTGAAAATTGATGATTCGCTTGCCTATGGAGGTCGGCGCGCACATGCAATATCATATATTATCGGCAGCATTGGCAAGAGTCGAAGGAAGCACAGCTCATGGCAACCAGGACCCCAACCGCTTCAGGCCTGCAACCGATGCAGGCGGACTGGCACGCGGTACGTTCGCAGTTTCCGGCCCTCTCCGACCGGGTATTCCTGGACGCGGCGTGCGTGAGCCTGCTGCCGCTGGGTGCCGGGATGGCGGTCAAGCGGTTCTGTGACGAGCTGATGCAGCCAGGCGCCCGCGACGCGACTGCGCATCACATCTGGATGGACGAGCAGAAGGCCAGCGCGGTGCCGCAGGTCGCGACACTGCTGGGCGTGGATCAGCGCCGCGTGGCGCTGGTGGAGAGCACCTCCCACGGCCTGAATATCGCCGCCCAGAGCATCCCCTGGGCGGCTGGCGACGAAGTGCTGCTGTGCGATCTCGAATTCCTGCAGGTCGCCATCCCGTTCGTGAAGCTGGCGACGACGCGCGGCGTGCGCCCCGTGTTCCTTTCCCATCGCGGCGGTGTGGTCGACGCAGCCGCCTTCGCGGCGGCGATCACTCCCCGCACCCGGGCGGTCGTGGTGAGCTCGACGCAGTGGAGCAACGGCTATCGCGTCGACCTCGCGGCCATAGCCGATGCCTGCCGGCGGGTTGGCGCCTGGCTGGTGGTGGATGCGGTTCAACAGGCTGGCGCCGTGCCGGTAGAAACCGAGGGCGTCGACTTCCTGATGGCCGGCGGACACAAGTGGCTGAATGCCCCCATGGGCACGGGCTTCCTGTGCCTGTCGGATCGCGTGCTCGAGACGCTCGAGCCTGCCTCGTGGGGCTACCTCACATTGGAAGCACCCGCGGGCGGCTGGGGAAACTACTTCACAACGCCGAGCATTACGCCGGATCGGCGTTATGATTTCGTGCGTACCGCCCAGCGCTTTGAGATCGGGGGTACTGCCAACTATCCCGGCGCGATCGCACTCGCGAAATCACTGGAGCTGGTCAACAGTGTCGGCATCCGGCGCGCCGGCGAACACGTGTGGGAACTGGGCGAGCGCCTGATCGAGGGCCTGCGCGCGCTCGACGTCGGTCTTGAGACCAGATTCGGGCGTGAAAACCGGGCCGGCATCATCTCCTTCAGTTGCGGTGGGCGGGAGCGCGATTCCGCATGCGTCGATTTCCTGCTGGCCCGCAAAGTCTACGTGGGCCAGCGCTATACCTCCGGGACCGGTGGCGTCAGGGCCAGCGTGCACTACTTCAACGACGCCAGCGATATCGACCAACTGCTGGCAGCCGTGGGAGACTTTCTCGCCCGCTGACCCCGCTGGCGCATCAGAAGTGCCACACCGCAGAAATGGCGACCGGGTAGGCCCAACGCGCCTGCGCGTCGTTGTCCGTGTTGTAGCCGAGCGCCAGCAGCTTCGGGTCGCGCGCATTCGACGCGACGCCCGTGTGATCCGCCTCGACACTGAGGCGCACACCGAAGTTGTTGCCGGGGTCGTATTCGACTCCCGCTTCGGCGCTCTGGCTGAATACGGTATCGCCGCGGGTGAAGCGCACGTGTTCGGGAACTACCGGATCCGCCTGCAGAGCGAGTGTGCCGCCCATCCCGTCAACCCGAGACGCACCGAGGGCGACGCCCGCGAACGGCCGCCAGTCGGAGCCAGTCTGCCATGTGTAGCGTGAACCGACCTCAAGCGATTCATTGTGCACGTCGCTCAACCGGGCGCTTACTTCGCCCGTGGAGGCGGGCCCTTCGCTCTCCTCGCCCGTAACCCTGCCGATGACGCGCGTACGCCCATCGAGCCCCTCATAACCGATGCGGCCATAGGCCTGCAGAGCATCGCTGAACGAATAGCCGAGTTCGAGGCCCGTGTCGAAGCGGGGTCGGAAGAGATTCTCATAGTGCAGCCTGTGCAGCGCGACCGTACCGCTCTGCCCGTTCATTGACGGATTCAGCGCGCCGAGGTCGGCGACCGGTGCATCAATGGGTGCACGAAGCGACCCGTTCATTCCCATCGCGTCACCGGCGAGGATCGACAGGCTCCACGGGCTTGTTTGATCAGAAGCGTTCGCCACCGCGCCCGCACCGGCGATGAGGGCGAGCAGCGTCCAGGCTTTGACAGGTCGGGTGTTCATCTCGATGACTCCTTCAGAATGACCACGGTGTCGAAGCCTGCGCCCTGAAACTGACGCCAGGCTGACATCAGGACAGTGCGTCCGGGAGTACCCTGACGACCCATGAGGGTGCTGATCGTCGAAGATGATCCGCTGGTGGGCGATGCCGTGCGACGCGCGCTCGAGTCACACGGCTACGCGGTGGATCTCGTGGCGAGCGCCGAGGCCGCTGGCTCAGCCTTGCAGGCGGAATCATTCGATCTCGCCGTGGTCGATATCGGGTTGCCGCGCGCCAGCGGCCTGCAGTTGGTGCGTGCGCAACGCCGCCGGGGTGCAATGATGCCGCTGCTCATCCTGACCGCGCGCGACGGCCTCGACGACCGTGTCACCGCGCTCGATCTGGGCGCCGACGATTACCTCACGAAACCGTTTCAGGTCCCCGAACTCGTGGCGCGCTGTCGCGCGCTGATCCGCCGCGCCAACGCACTCTCCAGCACTCAGCTGGTCTTCGGTGTACTGCGTCTCGATCTGGCGCACCGGGAGGTCACGATGGACGGCAAAGCGATCGATCTCACCCACAGGGAATGGTCGATCCTCGAATGTCTCATCCTCAATGCTGGCCGGATCGTCTCAAAGGAACGGCTGAAGAGCGCCGTGGTCAACTGGAGCGGGGATCTCACGCCCAACGCCATCGAAGTGTACGTATCGCGCCTGCGCGCGAAGCTCGTCGGCGCGGCGAACATCCGCGCAGTACGCGGCATGGGGTATCGAATCGATGCGCATGAAAAGTGACCGGGTGCCGTCTGTACGCAAGCGCCTTCTCACCCTCCTGCTCCTGCCCGCAGTCGCCATCCTGGTCGCGGGAACGCTGGGCGACTATTTCACCGTGATCGCCCCCTTTCGCGAGGCCTACGATCAGGCCCTGATCGATACCGCGATCGCCCTTGCGGGCCGCGTGGTGTCTCGCAGCGACGGGCGACCGACCTTCTTCCTGCCTCCCGACGCCGCCGCGATCCTGCGCAGGGACAAGATCGATTCAATCTACTTCAGGGTCTCGGGACCCGGGGGCTCTTTGATCTACGGCGATGCCGACTTGCCGGAGCTGCCCGGAACGGGCGCCAATCCCGTCCGCGGCAGCGTCACTTACCGGGGCGCGCCGATCCGGCTCGTGAGCTACCGCACCCTTGCCGGTTCCGCCCTCGTGACCATATCGGTCGGTGAAACGCTGCAGAAGCGCAACCGTGCCCAGACAGCGGTACTCACGACCGCCGTCGCCGTCGACGCCGCGGAACTCGGCCTCATACTCCTGCTGATCTGGCTCGGAGTACGCCTTGCGCTCGCGCCGCTCGGAAATGTTGCGGCACAGATCTACCGGCGATCCGCGCGCGACCTCGCGCCGCTGCCCATCGAACGGGTGCCCATCGAAATCCGCGGTGTCGTCGAGGCACTCAATCGACTGTTCGCAAGGGTTACGCGCGCGAGCGCCGAACAGCGCCGTTTTCTCGAAAGCGCAGCCCACCAGTTGCGCACCCCCCTGACCGGCATCCAGGCGCAGATTGAATTGCTGATCGACGATGAAGCAGAACCTGCGCGACAGGAGAGGCTCAAGTTGATCCTCGATGGCGCGCGCCGACTTTCGCACACGACACACCAGTTGCTGGCGCTCGCACGCTCGGATGAGGCTGCAACACTCGATCGGAAGTTCGAGGAGGTCGATCTTGCCGCCGTGGTCGCGACCGTCGTGAATGAACGGATCACGTCGGCTTTTGCGACGGGCATTGATTTCGGTGCAGACATGGATCCTGCTAAAATATCCGGCGTGCCCTGGCTCCTCGCTGAAGCGGTCGGAAATCTCGCCGACAACGCCCTCACCTACACTCCTGCCGGCGGGCGTGTCACGGTTCGATGTGGCCACGATCCCGCACCCTTCCTGCTGGTCTCCGACACCGGCTCCGGCATTGCGCCGGGCGATCGTGAGCGGGTTCTCGACCGGTTCTATCGAGGCGGCAATGCGCGGGGTGACGGCAGCGGACTGGGGCTTGCGATCGTGCAGGAAGTGGCGCAACTGCATGGCGCGACGCTCGCGATCGATGCGGGAGCGGGCGGAGAAGGCACGATCGTGAAGCTCCAGTTTCCCGATCCAGAGGCGGGGACAGCCGTTTGATTGCGGTCGTCGAGGCGGCGCGGGCGGGATTGCTGCGCCGCGAGCACTGGCCCCGCAATCTCGTCGCGGGTCTCGTCGTCGGCATCGTCGCGTTGCCACTCGCCATGGCGTTCGCGATGGCTTCCGGCGTGAAGCCCGAACAGGGCATCTACACGGGGATCGTCGCGGGACTTGCTGTTTCGCTCTTCGGCGGCAGCCGCATCCAGGTTGCCGGGCCGACCGGTGCGTTCGTCGTCATTCTCGCCGCAGTCGTCGCCGAGCACGGAGTCGCCGGGCTGCTGCTCGCCACCTGCATGGCGGGTATCATCCTCGTATTGCTCGGTGCAGCGCGCTTTGGCGGCGTGCTGCGTTACATTCCCGACCCCGTCGTCGTCGGTTTCACGGCGGGAATCGGTGTCGTGATCTGGGTCGGACAGTGGAAGGATTTCTTCGGCCTGCCCGCGCCTGCGGGAACGCATTTTCACGAAAAGCTGCTGCACCTCCTGCAATCGCTGCCGCAACTGCACCCGGCCACTACGATGCTCGCGTCCCTGAGCCTCGTGCTCGCGATCTTCGCCCCGCGGATTCCAGGCCTGACTCGTGTCCCCGGCCCGCTCGTCGCAATGGTCGTGGCGACGGTGTTGCAGACGATCTTCGGTTTCGAGCACGTCGCGACGATCGAGAGCGCATTCGGCGGCATCCCCCGCGGGCTGCCTCACTTCGCATTACCCGACATCACGTTCAGCCACCTGGTGGCATTGGTTCCGGCCGCCTTCACGATCGCGATGCTGGGCGCCATCGAATCGCTCCTGTCGGCCACGGTCGCCGACGGCATGGCCGGCACGCGCCACGATTCGAACCAGGAATTGATCGGCCAGGGCGTCGCCAATATCGTCGCACCTCTCTTCGGCGGCATTGCGGCCACCGGCGCGATCGCACGCACCGCAACCAATTTCCGCAATGGGGCAACGAGTCCGCTCGCGGGCGTGGTCCATGCGCTGACCCTGCTTGCCATTCTCCTCCTCCTCGCCCCGCTCGCCGGCGAAGTGCCGCTCTGCGCGCTCGCCGCGATCCTTTTCCTCGTCGCCTGGAACATGAGCCAGGTGCGACACTTCGCGCGCCTCGTGCGCACGGCACCACGGCCGGATGTGGCCATCCTGCTGATCACCTTCCTGCTCACCGTACTCGTGGACCTCGTCGTTGCGGTCAACGTCGGGGTGATACTGGCGATGCTGCTGTTCCTGCGCCGCATGTCGAACTCGGTGGAGGTGCTGCGGGTCGACGAGCGTGAACTGCGCGCAGAGCTGCAGGGCACCGGGCGCGAGAACGTGCCCTCTGACGTGATCGTCTATTCGATCGAAGGACCCTTCTTTTTCGGCGCGGTGGAAAGCCTCGAACGCACGCTTGCGCGCACGCACAGCGATCCCCGCTGTATCGTGATCCGCCTCGGACACGTGCCTTTCATGGATGTGACCGGCATCCAGGCACTCGAGGAGGCGACGCAGAATCTCGAGCGCCGTGGCGTGCGTGTGCTCTTCTGCGATGCCCGCGCCAATGTGCTGCTCAAGCTCGCCCGGTCCGGGCTCGTGGGCAAGCATGTGACGCCGTCGCGCTACTACCGCGACCTCCACGAAGCTTTGATAGCCTGCGAGCCGGCGAACACACTCAAGTCAGCTTGAAAGGCAACGGCTCAATGCATTCCTCCCCTGCCAGCCTCGAGTTCACGCCGCAAGAGATGCGCCGCATGGGCGACGCGGTCATGCACCGCCTGATCGAACATCTCGCGACGATCGGCGAGCAGCCGGTGCGCGGCGACGTCGACGCGGCCGGGCTCTGCCGGACCCTGCGCGAGCCCCCTCCAGAACAGGGCTCGACGCTCGAACCGTTGCTCGACTCGCTGTTCGGGGAGTGGATTCCGCGCAGCTTCAACACGGCGAGCCCCGGCTACCTCGCCTACATACCGGGCGGTGGCGTGTTCCCCGGCGCGCTCGCGGATCTGATCGCCTCGGGAGTCAATCGCTATACCGGCGTGTGGCTGACGGCGCCTGCGCTCGTGCAACTCGAAGCCAACGTGCTCGACTGGCTGCGCGAGTGGATGCAGTTTCCGTCAACCGCACGCGGACTTTTCACTACCGGTGGTTCGATGGCCAACTTCGCCGCCATCGTCTGCGCACGCGAACGCAAGCTCGGCACGGAGCTGCGTCGCGGCACCCTGTACCTCTCGAGTGAAACGCACCACTCGGTGGCGAAGTCCGCAAAGCTCGCCGGCATCCTGCCGGATCGTGTGCGCGCGATCCCCGTGGACGCGGCATTTCGCATGCGCATCGATCGACTCGCCGATGCGATCGCGACCGATCGCGCGGCGGGCCTCACGCCGTTCCTCGTCGTCTCATCTGCCGGCACCACCAACACCGGTGCGGTCGATCCGCTGCGCGAAATCGCGGCTCTCTGTCGACAGGAGGGACTGTGGCACCATGTCGATGGCGCGTACGGTGCAAGCTTTCACCTGTGCCCGGAGCTGCGTCCGCTGCTCGCGGGGCTGCCGGAAGCCGACTCGCTCACGCTCGATCCGCACAAGGGGCTTTTCATTCCCTACGGCACCGGCGCCGTGCTCGTGCGGGACGGCGAAGCGCTGCGGGCTGCGCATTCGGAGACCGCGAGTTACATGCCGGAAGATCGCGCGGGCACCGAATTCTACGATCCGCACCAGTTCGGCCCCGACCTGTCGCGCAATTTTCGCGGACTGCCTGTCTGGTTGGCGATCAAGCTGTATGGTGCCGCGCGCTACCGCGCCGCGCTCGCCGAGAAGCGTGCGCTTGCGCTCGACGCAGCGAAGCGCATCGCGGCCTTGCCCCATGTCGTGATGGATGCGCCGCCGCAGCTCTCGCTCTTCGCGTTTCACCTCGAATGGCCCGGCGCCACGCTGGCCGAGCAGGATGCGGCCACGCGCGAACTCCTGGAGCGCGTCACGCGACGCGGCAAGGTGTTCATCACCGGCTGCCACGCCGGCGGCCGCTTCCTCGCACGCGTGTGCGTGCTCAGCTTCCGTACGCGCCAGGAGCAGATTGACACCTGCGTCGAGCACATCGCCGAGGAGGTGCAGGCGCTCGTCTCGCGCGGGCCGCGATCTCAGTAGCCGAAGAACTCTTCGCTGCGCACGTCGTCATCGGCGACGCCCAGTCCCTCCAGCACGCCGCGCATCGCTCCCACCATGCCCGGTGGGCCGGTGACATAGTAGACGGGGGACGGCAGTGGGCGCGCAATGTCGCCGAGCAATCTCGCGTCGATCTTGCCGGTTGGTCCGTGCCAGACGGCAGGATTCACGTTGGTCATCGTCGCGATGAGCCGAAAAGACGGTAGCAGACGCTCAAAGTCGCGCAATTCCGCGAGGAATGCCGCGTCATCGGGGGCGCGGTTCGAATAGAGCAGCACGAAAATGCGCGCCGCACGCTCCTGCACCGCGTGACGCAACAGGCTCATGAACGGCGTGATGCCAATACCACCCGCGATGAAGACCGCAGGCCGTGCGCTGTCCGAATGCAGTGTCATCGAACCGGACGGCCCCTCGATCGAGAGCGCGGCTCCCGGTTGCAGAGCGCCGAGCGTGCGCTTGTACTCGCTGTCCCGCATGCGCGTGGCAAACACGATCTCTGCTTCGTGCGGCGCGCTGACGATCGAGAACGTGTGCCGCAGCTCCGGCGCCTTGCCCGCGCCCGCGCCCGCGCCCGCACCCGCACCCGCACCCGGCAGGATGACATCGAGCGCCTGCCCCGGCTTGTGACGAAAGCCCGCGGGCTTGCCGATGTGGAACGCAGCCGTGCCACGCGCGACTTCCTCACGGCGGAGGAAGGTCGTCGAAAGAGCGTTCATCGGAAGGCCTCGTCCGCTCAGGCCGCCTTGCGTTCCCCGACAAGGTTGGCGTTGGCGAATTCCCAGTTCACGAGATGCGCGAGGTAGGCGGTGACATAGTCGAGCCGACGGTGCTGGTAGTCGAGGTAGTACGCGTGCTCCCAGACGTCGAGCGTCAGGAGCGGCACCTGGCTGCCGATGAGCGGCGTCGCGGCATTCGATGTCGCCACGATGCGCAGTTTGTCACCGTCAAGCACGAGCCACGCCCAGCCACTGGCGAACTGCTCGGTCGCCGCCTTCACGAACTGCTGCCGGAAGGCATTGTGGCTGCCGAAATCCTTCTCGATGCGTTTTGCAACTGGGCCAGTGGCATCGCCCCCGCCGTTCGGGCGCATGCTCTGCCAGAGAAACGCATGGTTCCAGGCTTGCGCGGCAGCGTTGAACAGCGGCCCCGGCTTGTCGGCCTGCGAACGCACGATTTCCTCGAGCGAAGCGGCCTCGAGCGGCGTGCGCTGCACGAGTGCGCGCGTCTTGTCGACATAGGCGGCGTGGTGATTGCCATGGTGCACAGCCAGTGTCTTGCGGGACACGTGCGGCTCGAGGGCTTCAAGCGCGTAAGGCAGCAGCGGCAGTTCGACCGTCATGGCGTATCTCCTTCAAAACCTGCAGCGAACCATAACGACGTGTTTGACATTTGACAATCAATTAATAATGCTCATATGTATCGAGGTTATCGATGGATACCGAGCTCGCCCGCACTTTCCTGGCGATTGTCGAAAGCGGCAGCTTCGGCGACGCCGCCGACCGTCTGCACGTCACCCAATCGACCGTGAGCAGCCGCATGCAGCGGCTGGAACAAGCGCTGGGCGCGGCGCTGTTCGTTCGCAACAAGGCGGGCGCGAGTCTCACAGCGGCGGGCAGGCAATTTCAGCGTCACGCGTCGCTCCTCATCCGCACGGTCGAACAGGCGCGCCAGGAGATCGGCATCGTGAGCGGCTTTCGTGCGACGCTGTCCATCGGCGGCCGCTTCGGCTTGTGGGAAAACCTGTTGCTGCGCTGGCTGCCCACCTTTCGCGCACTCGTGCCGGACATCGGCATCAGGGCAGCCATCGGCTTTGAGGACGAGTTGATGCCGGCGCTGGTCGAAGGGCGTATCGACATCGCGGTCCTCTACACGCCGCAGGCGCGGCCGGGACTCACGATCGAACCGCTGATCGAAGAGCAGCTCGTCATGGTCTCATCAAGCAAGCACGCCCCTGCCGCACCCGGCCGTGACTATGTCTATGTCGACTGGGGTCCGGAGTTTCACGCCCATCACAGCAACGCATTTCCGGATTACACGGGCTCCGGCCTCGCCGTGAACATCGGCTGGCTCGGCCTGCAGCACGTGCTGGCGAGCGGTGGCGCCGGTTATTTTCCGGCGCGCCTCACTCGTGCCCTGGAGCTTGCAGGTCGCGTGCACCGCGTGGCGGACGCACCCGACTTCAGACTGCCCGCTTACCTGTGCTTTGCGACGAAGATGCAGACGGAGGCGCTCACGCTCGCCGTCGATACGATCCGGCGCGTGGCGGCTGACATCTGAAACTTGAGGCAACGCCGGAGGATCATCATGGTGCAAAGACTGTTCGCGGCATGGCTTGGAGTCGCCCTGCTGACAATGGGCGTCGCTCCCGCCCACGAAGGTGAGACGCACACGCAGGAAGCCGCGGCGCCGCTCACGGGCGAGGCACGAGCCGTCGCCGATGTGCTTGATCAGTATGCCGCCGCCCTCAGCGCGAACGATCTTGCGCGTGTGCAGCCGCTGCTGGTCGACGGTGATGCCTTCAGCTATTTCGAGGGAAGCTTCGTCAACAACGGCTGGCAGAGTTACCACGACCATCTCGCGCCCGAGATGGCGATGTTCGAACACCCCGTCTACCGCATCACCGAACTGCGCCCGTTCGTCAGCGGCGATCTCGCGTACGCGACCTATTCGTGGTCGATGGATGTGACGGTCGTCAGTCCAAAGTTCGAGGGCGGACGCCATCCGGTTTCGATGACGGGCAAGGGTACGGCCGTACTCAGCCGCATCGCAGGCCAGTGGCGCATCCGGCATCTGCACACGGCGCAGGCGCCGGCCCGCAAGGCCGACCCCGCCGCGCACTGACGCTTCCCGTTCGCCCGGCGCAAGGCGTCAGGCGGCAGGGGTCAGGCGGAAGGCGCCGCGGGTGCTGCCATGGATGCGGGCGGCGCATCCAGGTTCCACATGTCGCGCAGGATGAGCCATTTGCCGTCCTGCTTGCGCCACACTTCCATGTACTTGCCGGTGCCCACGGTATTGCCCGCGGTGTCCTTCACCGCAAAGGTGCCGGAGTGCCAGCCCAGATTGCCGGAAACTCCAGTCGTGCTGTCGCCCATCTCGAAGGTCGTGCCGGCTGAGGTCGCGATGTCGGTGGTGAAGAAGGCGCGCAGTGCCTCTCCCTTCGCCGCCGCCGGCACACCGGGCGGCATCACGATGGCATCTTCGGCATAAAGCGCCAGCAGCGCTTCGATGTCGCCCCTCGAATAGGCAGCGATCCAGGCTTGCGTGCCCTGGCGCATCGTCTCTTCGTCTGCTTTGCTGCTGCCGGCGTCGGGTGCGGATGGCGCGCATCCGGTGAGAGCCAGCAGGCCCGCTGCGATGAACGCAGCCTTCCTGAGCTTGTGCATGACTGTTCCCTCTGGTTGCAAAGTGCGATCAGTCGCACGGCCAGTTGTACGCCCTCGCAGCGCGGAAATACAAGCCCCGGAAGCCGACCCTCGGCCACTCTTATTCGAGCGCGGCGACGCGAACATCACCCAGGACGCGCAGCACGCCCGGAATCCTGTGAAGACTGTCCGCAGCGATACCCGAAGGCACGAGCACTGTCACGACGATCGTATCGGGCTCGGCACCACGCCCACGCATCGGCACCGGTTCATGGCCGGCGAGGATCGAGACTCCGGCCGCGTCGAGACGCGTGGCGATCGTGGACGATGTCTCGGCGAGGAATTCAAGTTGCAGCGTACGCATCGTTGTCAGGTTGCGAGCGCGAGCCAGGCGCCGTGGGCATCGATGATGCCTGCGCCGAAGCGTGGATCCCAGCTCGTGAGACCCGTCGTGGCGCGCAGCGTCGCACGCGCGCGGTCCTGCGTCAGGCCGCGGCGGCTGCCGGCGAGCAGTGCCAGCACGCCTGCGACGACCGGGCACGCCGCCGACGTGCCGGTGTCGCTCGGGAACCAGCCCGCGAAATGGCTGAAACCGCACACATCCGGTTTCTCGCGCGCAAGGGCCGCCGGGCCTTCCGAGCTGTAGCCGATCCACTCGCGCCGCAGGTTCACCGCCCCGACGCAGATTGAGCGCTCGTGGCCACTTGCGCCCCAGATACCGCGACCGGGGCCCTGATCGCCGTCACAGCGCGGATCCGCGCACACGCCGCCGCAGTTGCCTGCCGCGAAGCTCACGAGGAGCCCTGCATCGAGCAGCTCGACGAGCTTGCGCGTGAACACATGATCGGGATTGCGCGTGTAGTTGCCAGGATCCCCGGGAGGAAAGGGATCCCAGGATTCCTGATACAGACCCCAGCTGTTCGACAGCACTTGCGGTGTGCCGTCGGTCCTGAAACTCGTGAGCGCGCGCTGGAACGATTGCAGCGCGCTCGACAGCAATCCGCCGATGCCCGCGCCGGGGGCCGTCTTGCCGATCGAATAGTCGTGGAATTTCGCCTCCGGGCAGGCAATCGCCGCATCGAACGCGCACATGTTGCCGTGGCCCTCCCATGCGATCGCGGCATCACCGGGAGGCGAACGTGGATCGGGCGACCAGCCACCGATGACCGGAAAGCGTGCACCCTCGACGCCCCCGTCGACGATACCGATGACGGCGCCCTTGCCCCGATACGCCGCAGCCTTCCACACCCGATCAGCGCCGAGTGCGCGCGCGACATCGGCGCTGGAGCCGCTCGGCACCTGCGGCGTGCAGTCGATGGCTGCGGCAATTGGCGCAACCTGCGGATCGGCCCAGACGCCGACGACCTGCCGGTGGGCACGCAGATCGCGCAGCGCCGCTCGAGCGATATCGGCCCGCACGACAAGCGTCTCGGCAGGACGACCGCCGGGGGCCGCAGCGCCTCGCACCACGCGCGTCAGCGGCACGGGCTCGTAAGCCGGATCCACGCCTGCCGGCCACTGCGCCGTGCGGGTCGGCACGAGTTCGAGCAATACGGACAGCCTGTCATTCACCACGGCACCCTCCTGCGTCGTCAAGGGGCGACTTGTCGGCGCTTCAGCCTTCCGCCTAGACTGCGCCGCGCACTGTGCGCGACCTCAGCGTTCCCAAGGAGCCCCCATGATCATGTCCTTCCGTCGCGGCGTTGTCGCCCTGACCCTGGTTGCCTTCGTCGCAGCCGTTACTCCGGCGCCCGCCACGGCCGCGATGATCGACACCAGCGCCGCCGTCGCGGCATCCACTCGCGCCGCCAACCTCGCACGCATCGACAGCGTACTCGCCCGGGCCGACGTGCAGCAGCGCCTGACCGACCTCGGCGTCGCACCGGAAGCCGCCCATGAGCGCGCGGCGGCACTCACCGATACCGAACTCGCGGGCTTTGCCGCGCAACTCGAGAACGCGCCGGCCGGTGGCGAGATCCTTGCGGTCATCGGTCTCGTCTTCGTCGTGCTGATGATCCTCGAGTTCACCGGCGTGATCGACATCTTCAAGAAGGCCTGACAAGGACAGGCGCGCCATGTTGCGCGTCGGTCCTGCGGCGGCGGTCGTACTTGCGCTGTTCGCAGGCGGCTGCAGTCTCACGCCCTCGAAGTCCGGCGGGCCGGGCGCGACACACGCGTCGTGGCCCGCCGATGTCCCACCCCGCATCGAACTCGCGGATACGCCTTTCTTTCCCCAGGACGACTATCAGTGCGGCCCGGCCGCGCTTGCGACGCTCCTCGGCGCAAGCGGCATCGACGCGCCTCCCGCCGATCTCGTCGATGAGGTCTATGTTCCAGCGCGCAAGGGCAGCCTGCAAACGGAGCTGCTCGCGGCGACGCGACAACGGCACCGCATCCCGTATGTGCTCGAGCCACGGTTCGATGCGCTGGTGCACGAGCTTGCGGGGGGTCGCCCCGTGCTCGTCCTGCTGAATCTCGGCGTCAGATCCTGGCCGATCTGGCATTACGCCGTCGTGATCGGCTATGAGCGTGATGCGGGACGCCTGCTCCTGCGCTCCGGCACGACGCCGCGCGCGCGCCTGTCGCTGCGCCGCTTTCGTGGTGCGTGGGCGCGCGCGGACGACTGGGGCTTCGTGGCCCTGCAGCCCGGTGAACTTCCGCAGGCTGCAACGCCCGCCCGCTACGCTGCGGCCGTCGCGGATTACGAGCGGATCGACCCGCGCGCCGCAGCGCTTGCCTATTCCGCAGGCACGGCACGCTGGCCCGACGAGCCGCTGTTGCGTTTCGGCGCTGCCAACACGCTCCTCGCGCAGGGCGATCGCGCGGGCGCCGAAGAGGCGCTGCACGAATTGCTGCTCCTCGCGCCGGCGAATGTCGCCGCGCGTAACAACTACGCCGAACTGCTGTCACAGCGCGGGTGCCGCGACGCCGCTTTGGCGGCGATCGCCGTGGCGCAAGCAGAGGCGCGCGGCACGCCGCTCGCCGCGGCGATCGAAACGACTGCAAACGAAATTGCAGCGCGGGCAGCCGACCCGGTGGCGCCCTGCCCGCACTGAGTCCGCTTCACCGGCCCTGCACCCGGCAATCGCGCGCCCGCAGCAGCTTGTACGCCGCCGGGATTACGAGCATCGACAGCAGCGGCGCGCTCAGCATGCCGCCCACCATCGGCGCCGCGATCCGCTGCATCACTTCAGAGCCCGCGCCGCCGCCGAGCAGGATCGGCAGCAGGCCGGCGATGATCACGGCAACCGTCATCGCCTTCGGGCGCACGCGCTGCACCGCGCCCTCCATGATCGCCGCATCGAGATCGGCGCCACCTGCATCGGGGCGCGCGGCGAGCGTGCGTTCCCACGCCTGACGCAGATACAGCAGCATGATGATGCCGAACTCCGCGGCCACGCCGGCGAGCGCGATGAAGCCGATCAGCGACGCCACCGAGATCGCATGCCCCAGGAGCCACACGAGCCACAGCCCGCCCACCAGCGCGAACGGCAGCGACAGCATGATGATCGCGGCTTCCGAAGCGCGGCGAAAGACGACGCAGATGAGCCCGAAGATGATCACAAGCATGGCCGGCACAACGAGCCGCAGGCGCTCGCGCGTGCGTGCGAGATATTCGAATTGCCCCGACCAGGCGAGCGAATAGCCGGCGGGCAGCGGCACGTCGCTCGCGGTCACCTCCTTGAGGTCCGCGACGACCGAGCCGAGATCCCGGCCCGCGACGTCGATGTAGACATAGCTCGCGAGCCGGCCGTTGTCGCTCTTCAACATCGGCGGCCCGGTATCGAGGGTGACATCCGCGACCTGCGCGAGCGTCAGTTGCTCGCCCCCCGGCGCCACGATCGGCAGGCGCGTGATCGCCTCGACCGAGTCGCGCTCCGCTCGGGGGTAGCGCACGACGACCGGGTAGCGTTCCCTGCCCGAGAGCGTCTGCGTCACGGGCTCACCACCGATCGCAGTCGCGATGAGTGCCTGCAGATCCTGCTGCGACAGGCCGTAGCGGGCCGCGCGCACGGGATCGACGCGGATGTCGAGATAGCGGCCCCCTTCAACGCGTTCCGCGAGCGCCGAACTCACGCCGGGCACGGTACGCGCGACGACTTCGACGCGATCGGCGATGCGTGCGAGCTCTGCGATGTCGGGCCCCATGACCTTGATGCCGATCGGGCTCTTGATGCCGGTCGCCAGCATGTCGATGCGATTGCGGATCGGTGGCACCCAGAGATTCGTCAGCCCGGGCACATGCACCGCCGCATCGAGCGCCTCGCGCAACTTCGCAGGCGTCATGCCCGGCCGCCATTCGCTGCGCGGCTTGAAGGTCACCGTGGTCTCGAACATCTCGAGCGGCGCCGGGTCGGTCGCCGTTTCGGCGCGCCCCGCCTTGCCGAAGACGTGCGCCACTTCCGGCACCGTGCGGATCATCCGGTCGGTCTGGCCAAGGAGCTGCGCCGCCTTGCCAGCCGAGAGACCCGGCAGCGCCGTCGGCATGTAGAGGAGCGCACCTTCATCGATCACCGGCAGGAACTCGCTGCCGAGACGCGACAGTGGCACGAGCGACAGCAGCAGCGCAGCGCCGGCCAGCACCAGCGTCGCGCGCGGATAGCGCAGCACTCGTTCGATCACCGGTCGGTAGCCGGCGATCAACCAGCGGTTGACCGGGTTGTCGCGCTCGGGCCGGATGCGCCCGCGGATCAGCGACCCGATCAACACCGGGATCAGCGTCACGGCGAGCACGGCCGCCGCGGCCATCGCCCAGGTCTTCGTGTACGCAAGCGGCGAGAACAGGCGCCCTTCCTGCGCCTGCAGCGCGAACACCGGCACGAACGACAGCGTGATCACGAGGAGGCTGACGAACAGGGCCGGCCCCACTTCGCACGCGGCCGCGCGCGCGACCTCGAGACGCTCGGCTTCCTGCGGCGCGCGGCCGTTCTGCGCCTCGAAGTGCTCGAGGTGCTTGTGCGCGTTCTCGATCATCACGACGGCGGCATCGACCATCGCCCCGATGGCAATCGCGATGCCACCGAGCGACAGCAGGTTCGTGCTGATGCCCTGATAGTGCATCACGATGAATGCCGCGAGCACACCGAGCGGCAGTGTCACCACGGCGACGAGCGCGGAGCGCGCATGCCAGAGAAAAAGCGCGCACACGAGCGCGACCACCAGGAATTCCTCGAGCAACTTGCGCGCGAGGTTGTGCACAGCCTCCAGGATCAGCGCCGAACGGTCGTAGACCGTGACGATCTCGACGCCCGCGGGCAGGCTGCCCTTGAGATTCTCGAGCCGGGTCTTCACGGCCTTGATCGCGGCGAGCGCGTTCTTGCCCGAGCGCAGGACGACGATTGCGCCTGTGACCTCGCCTTCGCCGTCGAGCTCGGCAATGCCGCGGCGCAGGACCGGGCCGCGCTGGATGAGCGCCACATCGCGCAACAGCACCGGCACGCCATCCGATCCGAGCGCAACCGGCACGCGTTCCAGATCCTCCCGCGTGCGCAGGTAACCTTCGCTGCGAACCATGATCTCGGCCTCGGCCTGCTCGATCACTGATCCGCCGGTTGCCCCGTTCGCCGCGCGGATCGCCTCGATCAGCCGGGCAACGGTCACGCCCCGCGCTGCAAGCGCGGTCGGGTCGGGCTGCACCTGCCAGCCCTGCACCATGCCTCCAACGGTAGCGACTTCGGCGACGTCCGGGACTGTTTTCAGCTCATAGCGCAGGAACCAGTCCTGCAGTGCCCGCAACTCACCCGGCCCCTGTGCGCCGCTGCGATCGACCAGAGCGTATTCGTAGATCCAGCCGACCCCCGTCGCATCCGGCCCGATCGCGGGAGAGACCGCAGCCGGCAGGCGCTCGCGCACCTGGCTCAGGTACTCGAGCACGCGCGAGCGCGCCCAGTAGAGATCCGTGTCGTCGTCGAAGAGCACGTAGACGAACGAATCGCCGAAGAAGGAGAAGCCCCGCACCGCCTTGACGCCCGGCACCGAGAGCATCGTGGTCGAGAGCGGATAGGTCACCTGGTCCTCGACGATGCGCGGCGCCTGCCCGGGCCACTCCGTGCGAATGACGACCTGCGTATCAGACAGATCCGGCAGCGCATCGAGGGGCGCGCGCACGACGGCCCAGATTCCCCACGCGGCGATCACGAGCGCGCCGATCAACACGATGGCGCGATGGGTGATCGCGGCGGCGATGAGGCGCGCGATCATGGGTGCGTCCCGTGCTCGCCGAGGCGCTCGAGCGCACCGGCGAGGCTGGCTTCCGAGTCGAGCAGGAACTGCCCCGACACCACCACCTGATCCCCCGCCGCAAGCCCCGACAGGACTTCCGTACGACCTGCGCTGCTGCGACCGGTGCGCACTGCCATCGGCATGAAATGCGCGTCACCGTGACGCACGATCACATGCGCGCGCCCGCCGCTGCCGATCACGGCGTCGCTCGGCACCAGCAGACTCTCGGGGCCTGCGTCGGGTCGCAGGACGACGCGCGCCTGTTGACCCGCGGCGAGCAAGCCGTCGGGATTGGCGAGCACGATGCGCGCCTGCTGGGTGCGGCTCGCCGGATCAAGTGCCGGCAACAGCGACTCGACCCGTCCCTCGACAGGCTTCGCGACGCCACCCACCTCGGCGACCACGGCAACGCCCGCGGCAATGCCCGCAGCAGCAGATTGAGGGACCGCTGCCTGCAGCCAGACCGTTCGCGTGCCGTTGACCCGAAACAGCGTCGTGCCGACGGCTGCGACCTCGCCCTCCCGCACGCCGATCTCGCTGACCACGCCCTGTTCGGGCGCTGTCAGAAGAATGCGGCCCTCGCGGCCGAGCTGCGTGCCGTCGGGCACACCGAGCGCACGCAGCCGTGTCTGCGCGGCCGCTGCAAGCTCGCGCGTTCCGGCGTCCACGGATTGCGCAATGGCTTGCGCCTCCGCGAGCGCGCTGCTCCACGCGGGCGCAATCACGCTCGCCAGCGGCTCGCCTCGCCGAACCCTCGTGAACGGCGCCTTGACGTACAGCCGATCGACGATGACCTCGGTGCGCGCACTGACGACACGCTCAAGCCGCAGGTCCCAGGCGATCGTGCCAGATACGGCGAGCTCGCCGCCGAGCCGACCCTTCTCGACTGTTACCGTGCGCACTCCGAGGCTGTGCTGGGTGACCGGTGAGACCTCAATGCCGGACTTCGCCTCTTCATCCGCATACTTCGGCTGCAGCTGCATGTCCATGAAGGGCGACTTGCCGGGCTTGCTGAAATGCTGGTCTGGCACCATCGGGTCATACCAGTAGAGAACCTTGCGTTCCCCGGCAGGCACCGCTTCGATGGGGTGATCGATGCGCCCTGCGTTCCACCAGCCGATAGCGCCGGCGAGCGCCGCGAGCGCGGCCAAGGCCACGAAACCCCGTTTGCTGATCGTCATGGCGTCGTCTCCTCGAAGAGAAAGGCCAGCTCCACCCAGGCACGGCCGAGGCCGGCGAGATGCTGTGCATGGGCACGATGCGCGGTCGCTTCGTCGCGGCGCGCGTCGAGCCATGGACGCAGATCCCCGCCCGCGCGGTAGGACGCGAGCGCCGCGATGCTGCGATCCCGGGCGAGCTTCAGGACTTGCTCGTGTATGGACACCTGGCGCCGGAGCGCCTCCCATCGCGCATACGCCGCACGGACACGCGCGGTCAGTTCAAGGCGCAGACTCTCCTCGGCCGCACGCGCCGCGCGCTGCTCCGCCGCGCGCGCGGCGATGCCCGGCGCCTGCCGATTGCCCGCGAAGAGCGGCAGGCTGACGCCCACTTCGAGCATCAGCATGTCATCGAAGCCGCTGCGCTGCCCGTAGCTCGCGGTGAGATCCCAGTCAGGTCGACGCTCGGCGCGCGCTTCCTCGACCGCCGCGATGGCCGATGCCACTTTCGCTCCGGCCGAGCGCAGCGAGGGCTGCGTGTCGAGTGCGGCGAGCGCGGCGCCCTCGGGGCGGGGTGCGCGCCCGAAGTCAGGAGCCGATGCCGCGATCGTGACGGCGTCATCGCCGATCCAGCGACGCAGTCCAGCCAGGGCCTCGCCTGCTGCACCCTCAGCGGCGGCGACCTCACTATCGATTTCGAGCACGCCAGCCTCCGCCGCGAGCGCATCGAGCGCCGAACTGCCACCCGCGACGCGCGCGCGCGTCAGGCGGGCCGCAAGCTGCGCCTGTGCGTGCAGCGATCCCAGAGCTTCGATCTCGCGCTTTGCAGACCAGACATCGACCCAGGCACTCGCGGCGGCCCGGGCGACAGCGAGGCGCGCCACTTCGGCATCGACCTGCGCGAGTTCGACGGTGCGCGCGGCGGCCCGGCGTTGCGCGGCGCGCTTGGCGCGGGCCGGCAGCGCCTGGCGCAGCCCGATGGTCTTCTCCGTCATGGAATCGGCGTCGAAGTCGAAGGCGTCCGCGCCCGACACCGGCAGGCTGTCGAACCCGATCGAGAGCATCGGATCGGGCAGGCGTCCGGCGCGATGCAGGTCCTGCGAGGCCGCTTCGATGGCAGCACGGCTGGCTTCGAGTTGCGGCGCGAACTCGACAGCGCGGCGCGCCGCCTCGGCAAGCGTCAGTTCATTCGCGGACGCACTGCTCGCCGCCATCGCGAGCGCGGCGATCGCAAAACAGCACGACACGCCTTGCGCGACTCGCGGCGCAACGGCACGGGAAAGTGGCGACATGGATCCTCCGGAAGTGGGCAGGCACGGGCCGGCGCGCACTGGCGCCGACGCGATCTCGCGCGGAACCGGAGAGGACTAGATCAGGAGGCTGCAGTAACGCAGCCGCGGCGGAGGATCTGTGGTGGAAAGCGGCGTATCGCCGCTCGGGACGACCTCGACGATCGGTGCCTTCACGACAGGAAAGCTGGCGCACAACGCAAAGCTGACGGCAGGCACGGTCGATTTCGAGAAGTCCGCGGGCGCCGGTGAATCAGGCGCACAGTGACTGGCGCAGAGCACCATGGCCGTATCGCCTGACGCCCCGCCGCAATGATGACTGGCCAGCGCATCCTGCTGGAAAAGGAGGCAGAACGCTGCTGCGAACGCGATGCGTAATCCGCGCTGACGGCGCCCGATCATGCCGCCGATATTACCCCTGGCAGCCCCCGGTCCGACATGACCCACGTCAAATTGTCTTCGCAAGCCGCCGCAGGTAGGCCGCAAACTGCCTGCCGAGCTCGGGATGCGCAAGTGCGTGCTCGACGGTGGCCTGCAGGTAGCCGAGCTTGTTGCCGCAGTCGTAGCGTTTGCCCGCGAACCGGTAGGCATAGACGGGTTCATCCTGCATCAGCCGCGCGATGCCGTCGGTCAGCTGGATCTCCCCGCCCGCGCCGCGGCCGATGCGCTCGAGGTGCTCGAAAACGCGCGCCGTAAGCACGTAGCGCCCGACGACTGCAAGCCTCGACGGCGCGGCAGCGGGCTTCGGCTTCTCGACGATGCTGCGGATCCGCTGCACCGGACCTGTGCCGCGCTCCACCGCCACGATGCCGTACTTGTCGGTATCCTTCTTCGGCACCTCCTCGACGCCGAGGATGCTTGCGTGCACCTCTGCGTAGACCTCGGCCATTTGCGCGAGGCAGCCCGGCTCGCCCTCGATCAGGTCGTCAGCAAGGTGCACGAAGAAGGGCTCGAAGCCGATCGCGGGTGCTGCGCAAAGCACGGCGTGGCCGAGGCCGAGCGGCGCAGGCTGACGGATGTAGATGCACGAGGCGTACCTCGGCAACACGCTCCTCAGCTGGCGCACCAGCTCGTTCTTGCCCTGCGACACGAGCAGCTTCTCGAGTTCCTGGTCGGAATCGAAATGGTCTTCGATTGCGCGCTTCGACGCGCCGGTGATGAAGACGAGCCGGCGCGCGCCCGCCTCCAGCGCCTCTTCCACGGCGTACTGGATGAGCGGCTTGTCCACGACAGGCAACATCTCCTTGGGGCTCGCCTTGGTCGCCGGCAGAAACCGGGTGCCGCGGCCGGCCACGGGAAAGACGGCAGTGCGGATCGAAGCTTTCATGCGCATGCGCCAATACTAGCGTATCGGCCGCATGCGCCGCCTCACCGTGCAGGCGCAGGCGCCTTCTTCGGCACGACGGGCTTCGCTGCGGCACCACCGACGCGCATCTCCGCGCGATTGTCGTCGATCACCTTGCGGCCGATGCCTTCGACCAGCGCGAGCTCCTCGATGCTCTTGAAAGGCCCGTGCGTCTTTCGATACGCGACGATCGCCTCGGCCCGCGCCGGCCCCACCCCTTTCAGCGCGCGATCGAGCGTGGCCGCGTCGGCGGTGTTGATGTTGACGGGATCGGCCAGCGCAATGAGTGGCGCGACACAGCAGAGCAACAGGCAGGCAACAAAGGATCGCATGAGGAGTCTCCCCGGTTTGTGTGGCGGCCGTGGCCGCATGGGGAAGACGCTACGCCGTGCGACGCGGCGTGCCGAGTCGCAAAAGCGCGGTGTTCGTGCAGATTGGGCGCTGTGGGCCCTTCAGTCGCGGATCGGCTTGTCCGCGCCCTCGTTGACCCGCTCGCGCAGGTCCTTGCCGGGCTTGAAATGCGGCACGTACTTGCCGGCAAGCGCCACCGCTTCGCCGGTCTTCGGATTGCGCCCCTGGCGCGGCGGACGGAAATGCAGCGAGAAACTGCCGTAACCGCGGATCTCGATGCGGTCACCGGTCGCGAGCGCATCACTCATGATTTCGAGGATCTGCTTCAGCGCGAGTTCGACGTCTTTCGCCGGCAGGTGCTTCTGCTTCGCGGTGATGATTTCGATGAGTTCCGATTTGGTCATGCCGCCCTCACCCCCGGTGCGGCCGGTGCCCGGATCTCGCGATCCGGGCACCGGCGCCATCGACCATCAAGTTCTTGCCGGATCAGGACCGGTCCGACGAGCCGATCTGCTCCTTCAGCAGGTCGCCGAGCGACGTGCCGGAACTCGCAGGGCCCTGGTCGGAGCGATAGCTCGACACAGCCTCGGCCTCTTCGTGGGCCTCTTTCGCCTTGATCGACAGCGAGATCGTGCGCGTCTTCCTGTCGACGCCCGTGAACTTCGCCTCGACCTCGTCGCCTTCCTTCAGCACCGTGCGCGCGTCCTCGACGCGATCGCGTGCCAGCTCGGAGGCGCGCAGCTGTCCCTCGATGCCGTTGCCGAGATCGATCACGGCGCCGCGTGCGTCGACTTCCTTGACGGTGCCGCGCACGATCGTGCCGCGAGGATTCTCGATGATGTAGGCCGAGAACGGATCCTTCGCGAGCTGCTTGATGCCGAGCGAGATGCGCTCGCGCTCCGGATCGATCGAGAGCACCATCGCCTCGATCAGCTGGCCCTTCTGATAGCTGCGCACGGCTTCCTCACCAGGCACGTCCCATGAGATGTCGGAGAGGTGCACAAGGCCGTCGATGCCGCCCGGCAGGCCGATGAAGATGCCGAAATCGGTAATCGACTTGATCTGACCCGACACGTGATCGCCGCGGTTGCCGTTCTCGGCGAATTCCTTCCACGGGTTCGCCTGACACTGCTTCAGGCCAAGCGAGATGCGGCGGCGCTCCTCGTCGACGTCGAGCACCATGACCTCGACTTCCTGGCCGGTCTGCACGACTTTGGCCGGGTTGACGTTCTTGTTGGTCCAGTCCATCTCGGAAACGTGCACGAGGCCCTCGACGCCGTCCTCGATCTCGACGAATGCACCGTAGTCGGCAATGTTCGTGATCTTGCCGAACACCCGCGTGTTGGGCGGGTAACGGCGGGCAATGTTCTCCCACGGATCGGCGCCAAGCTGCTTCAGACCGAGCGAAACACGCGAGCGCTCGCGGTCGAATTTGAGGATGCGCACTTCGATCTCGTCGGCGACCTTGACCACCTCCGACGGGTGCTTGACGCGCTTCCACGCCATGTCGGTGATGTGCAGCAGACCGTCGATGCCGCCGAGGTCGACAAACGCGCCGTAGTCCGTGAGGTTCTTGACCGTGCCGCGCACGACCGAGCCTTCCTGCAGGTTGTCCAGCAGCGCACTGCGCTCGGCGGAGAATTCCTGCTCGACGACCGCGCGGCGCGAAACGACCACGTTGTTGCGCTTCTGGTCGAGCTTGATGACCTTGAACTCGAGCGGCTTGCCCTCGAGGTAGGCGGTGTCGCGCACGGGGCGCACATCGACCAGCGAGCCGGGCAGGAACGCACGTACGGTCTCGATTTCGACGGTGAAGCCGCCCTTGACGCGCCCGGTGATCACGCCCGAGACGATTTCGCTCGCCTCGAACGCCTTTTCGAGACGGGTCCAGGTGCGCGCGCGCTTGGCCTTCTCGCGCGACAGGCGTGTCTCGCCGTTGCCGTCCTCGACGGCGTCGAGCGCCACTTCGACCTGATCGCCTGCATTGACCTCGATCTCGCCGCGCTCGTTCTTGAACTGATCGATGCCGATCACGGCCTCGGACTTGAGGCCGACGTTCACGATGACGACGTCGTCGGTGACACCGACGACGAGCCCGGTGAGGATCATTCCCGGACGGATGCGCTGGTTGGCGAGACTCTGCTCGAAGAGTTGAGCGAAACTTTCAGTCATTTGTTTGATGTCCTGCATGCGCGGCCCGGCCGCGCTGTCATGCCCCGACCCGTCCGTGGGCCATGGGAAAGCCACAAAAAAGCACCGCTCCCTGCAGCGCCGCTACCGATGCTCCGCGTGTCAGCTCCACAGACCCCGCGCCCGACCCGCCGACAGTACCGACTCGACGACCTGAGCAATGCTCATGCCGGTCGAATCGATGACGCGGGCGTCCGGCGCAGGCCTCAGCGGCGCGACCACGCGGGTCGAATCTCGCTGATCCCGTTCGGCTATCTCACGCGAAAGGGCGGCGAGGTTAGCATCAGAACCCTTTTCTTTCAACTGCTTATAGCGCCTCAAGGCCCGCTCGGAAGCACTCGCGGTGAGATAGATTTTGAGATCGGCGGCCGGGAAGATCACGGTGCCCATGTCCCGCCCGTCGGCCACGAGCCCAGGAGGCAGCGCGAATGCCCTCTGGCGCTCGAGGAGCGCCTCCCTGACCCCTGACCAGGCGGCGACGCGGGAGGCCCCCTGGCCCGTTTCCTCGGACCGGACTTCGCGTGTCACGTCGACCCGATCCAGCCGGATTCGCTCCCCGCCCCGTTCGTCGCCACTGAATTCGACGCTCATGGCACGCGCCAGCGCCGCGTGCCCTGTCACGTCGTCGGACGTGAGGCCCTTGAGGCTACCCGACAATGCGACCAGCCGGTACAAGGCGCCGCTGTCGAGCAGGTGCCAGCCAAGGTGCCGGGCCACCTCGCGGCTGATCGTCCCCTTGCCTGACCCGCTCGGGCCGTCGATCGTGACTACGGGAACGGGGCGTGCCGCATCCATGCGTCAATCCTGTGAAATGGCGAGTCCGGCCGTCCGCGCGAGCGGCACGAAGTCCGGAAAGGACGTCGCGACGTTGGCGACGTCGAGAATTTCGAGCGGCGCCTTCGCACGCAAGCTCGCGACTGCGAAGGCCATGGCAATCCGGTGATCGCCTTGGCTGTCGATCGTGCCGCCCTTGAGCGGCCCGCCTTCAATCCGGATGCCGTCCGGCCGCAACTCATGTCGTACGCCGAGGCGCCCGAGGCCCTCCGCCATCACGGCGAGGCGGTCCGTCTCCTTGACGCGCAGCTCTTCGGCGCCGGTCAGCTCTGTGACGCCTTCGGCTGCCGCTGCGGCAATGAACAACACCGGAAACTCGTCGATCGCAAGCGGCACGAGAGCCTCGGGGATGCGCACGCCTCGCAGACGGCTCGCCCGCACGGTGAGGTCGGCACTCGGCTCGCCTCCGCTCTCGCGACGGTTTTCGATCCGGATATCCGCCCCCATCAGCCGCAGGATGTCGAGGATGCCCGTGCGGGTCGGGTTCACGCCGACATTTCGCAGCACGAGACCCTCGTGTGCCGCGAGCGCGCCGGCCACGAGGAAGAAGGCCGCGGAGGAGATATCGGCCGGCACTTCGATGTGCGTTGCCGCGAGACGTTGGCCGCCCGCAATCCCGACAGTCGCGCCCTGGCGCTGCAGTTGCACGCCGAAACCGGTGAGCATGCGCTCGGTGTGGTCGCGCGTCGGCACAGGTTCCGTCACGCGCGTGACACCGTCGGCTGCGAGGCCCGCGAGCAGGATGGCCGACTTCACCTGCGCGCTCGGCACAGGCAGGACGTAATCGATCGCAGCGAGCGCGCGTCCGCCTCCGATGTGTACCGGCGGCATTCCCTGTGCGGTCGCTATGGCCGCGCCCATCGCGCGCAGCGGCTGTGCCACGCGTTCCATGGGGCGCCGCATCAGCGAGGCGTCGCCGATGAGCGTCGTATCGAAGGGCTGTGGTGCAAGCAGCCCCATGAAGAGGCGCAGCGCCGTGCCCGAATTGCCCATGTCGAGCACCTGACCGGGCGCGGCGAGGCCACGCGCGCCGGCGCCCTGCACGGTGAGTTGCGTCGCCGAGTGCTGCTCGACACCCACTCCCATCGCGCGCAGCGCTGCAAGCGTCGCGTGGCAGTCTTCGCTCGGCAGAAAGCCCGCAATCTCGGTGCGTCCCGCGGCGATCCCGCCGAGCATCAGCGCACGATGCGAGATCGATTTGTCACCGGGCACCGTGAGTTCACCGCCCACTCTGGCTGCGGGCTGCACGACATAGCGCGCCGGAGAGCCGCTCAACGCGGCCCGCCTTCGGGCCAGGCGTCGATGCCCTCGAGCAGCCGGGAATTCTCCTCCGTGCGCCCCACGGTGATGCGCAGATGCCCGGCAAGACCGTAGTTGCCGACCGGGCGCACGATCACTCCCCGGCGGAGCAGGTGATCGTTGAGTGCGGCGGCTCGCGCCGCGCTGCCGATGTTCACCAGAACGAAATTGCCGGCCGAGGGCAGCACAGGCAGGCCGCGCGCCGCAAGTTCGCGCGCAAGTCGCGGACGCTCGGCCGCCACGAGCGCCACCGAACGCGTGATGTGGTCCTGGTCCGCAAGACCCGCGCGCGCGCCTTCGAGGGCGATCGAGTTCACGTTGAAGGGCTGGCGGATGCGATTCAGGACATCAGCCACTTCCGGATGGCTCGCGGCGAAGCCGACGCGCAGCGCTGCAAGACCGTATGCCTTCGAGAAGGTGCGCACGACGACAAGGTTCGGAAAACGCGCGAGCCAGACGAGACCGTCGCCGCAACCAGCCCCGACTGCATACTCGAAATAGGCTTCGTCCAGCACGACGAGCGCTGTCGCAGGCACGCGTGCCATGAAGGATTCAATCGCAGCGGCCTCGACCCAGGTTCCGGTGGGGTTGTTGGGATTGGCGATGAACACGAGCCGCGTGGCCGGCGTGATCGCTGCCAACATCGCATCGAGGTCGTGGCCGAGCGGCATGGTCGCATGCGTCGCAGGGTGCGCCGGCACGACGACCGCGCGTGCTCCGGTCGCCTGAACGGCGAGCGGATAGACCGCAAAGCAGTACTGCGAGTACACGGCCTCGGTGCCGGGGGTCAGGAACGCTTCGGCGAGCAGCACCAGTACATCGTTCGAACCGTTGCCGAGGGTGAGTTGCGCGGGCGAAAGACCGTAGCGGGCCGCCAGGGCCTGCTTGAGCGCGTGACCGCTGCCGTCCGGGTAAAGGCCCGACTCGGCGAGCGCCGCCTGCATCGCGGCGAGCGACGCAGGGCTCGCACCGAGGGGGTTCTCGTTCGAGGCAAGCTTGACGATGTCCGTGAGCCCGAGCTCCCGGGCCAGCTCGCTGACCGGCTTGCCGGGCGTGTAGGGCGCGATGCGTCGCACGCTCTCGCTCGCCAGCCCGGCCGGATGCTGCGCGCTCACTGGATCGCGCGCGGATAGGCGCCCAGAACGCGAAACAGCGATGCGCGCTTCTTCAGGCTCGCGAGCGCCTTCGCGATACGCGGCTCCGCAGCGTGACCCTCGATGTCGAGGAAGAACACGTAGTCCCACTTGCGTCTGCCCGAAGGTCGCGACTCGATCCGCGTGACATTGATGCGATGCTTCGCGAGCGGCTCGAGGAGGCGATAGAGCGCACCCGGTGCATCGGTATGACCACCGGAAACGATGAAGCTCGTGCGATCCACGCCACTCGGCGCGAAGAGCTTGCGGCCTACGACAAGGAAGCGGGTGGTGTTGTCGGGCCGGTCCTCGATTTCGGCGACGAGCACGGTGAGGCCGTAGACCTCGGCCGCGGTGTCACCGGCGATCGCCGCCGTGTCTTTCTCGTCACGCGCGCGGCGGGCTCCTTCGGCGTTGCTGGCGACAGGCACGAGTTCCACGTCCGGAAGGTGCTCCTTCAGCCAGTCGCGGCACTGGGCGAGCGACTGCGGGTGCGAGCAGATCCGGCGCACGCGCTTCAGGCTGTCCATGCGCCCCATCAGGAAATGATGGATGCGCAATTCCACCTCGCCGCAGATGTGCAGCGGCGAGGAGAGGAACCGGTCGAGCGTGTAGTTGACGGTGCCCTCGCTCGAATTCTCGATCGGCACGACTCCGAAATCGGCATTGGCCGCTTCGACTTCGTGAAACACCTCGTCGATCGAGGCGAGCGCGAGCGCGCGCACCGAGTGGCCGAAATGCTTGAGCACCGCAGCCTGGGTGAAAGTGCCCTCGGGACCGAGGAACGCGACCTTGAGCGGCTCCTGCTGCGCGAGGCAGGCCGACATGATCTCGCGAAAGAGCCGCAGGACCTCCTCGTCGCGCAGCGGCCCCTTGTTGCGCTCGAGCGCGCGCCGCAGCACTTCCGCTTCGCGCTCCGGACGATAGAAATCGACCGTACGGCCTTCCTTGTTCTTCGAGATGCCGACGTCGCGCGCGAGCCCGGCCCGTTCGTTCAGCAGCGCGTGGATCCTCGCGTCGATGCCGTCGATGCGACCGCGGATCTGTGCCAGAGCCTGACTCTTGCCGACCGGCGTCTCCCTCGCCGGGGCGCGCCGCCCCGCTGCCCCGCGGCGCCCGTCCTTCGTTGCACTGCGCCGTGCCATGGCGATTCCCGCGCGTCAGACGACGCGTGCGGAAAGCACTCCGTCAATCGCGCGGATCTTGTCGACGACCTCGTCCGGAATGGCCCCGTCCGCGTCGATCAGTGTGTAGGCATACTCGCCGCGCGATTTGTTCAGCAGGTCGGCGATATTGAGCTGCGCGGCCGCAAGACAGGTCGAGATCTGGCCCACCATGTTCGGTACGTTGCTGTTCGCGATCGCGAGCCGCACCGTGCCCGGCACGCGGGGAAGCACGGCCTCAGGGAAGTTGACGCAGTTGCGCAGGTTGCCGTTCTCGAGGAAGTCGCGCAGGGTCTCGGCGGCCATCACGGCACAGTTTTCCTCGGCCTCGCCCGTGGACGCGCCGAGGTGTGGCAACGTCACGACCTTCGGATGATCCTTCAGGCCGTTCTTCGGAAAATCGCACACGTAACCGTGCAGGTGGCCGGCGTCGAGCGAGGCGATCACCGCCTGGTCGTCGACGATCGGCGCGCGTGCGAAATTGAGCACGACGCCGCCCTTGCGCATCAGCGCGAGCCGCGCGGCGCTCACGAGCCCGCGCGTCTGGTCATTGAGCGGCACATGCACGGTGATGATGTCGGCGCGCGCGAACAGATCGTCGAGCGACAGCGCCTGCTCCACGCTCGACGAGAGCTGCCAGGCGCGCTGCACGGTGATCTGCGGATCGTAGCCGAGCACTTTCATGCCGAGCGCGAGCGCGGAGTTCGCCACCTCGACGCCGATCGCGCCGAGGCCCACCACACCGAGGACGCGGCCGGGCAGCTCGAAGCCGACGAAATTCTTCTTGCCCTTCTCGACCGTCTCGTCAATCGATTTGTCGTCGCCCGCCGTGCGGCGCGCGAAATCCCACGCGGCGCAGACGTTGCGCGCGGCAATCAGCATGCCTGCAATGACGAGTTCCTTGACCGCGTTGGCGTTTGCACCCGGCGCGTTGAATACGGGGATGCCGCGTTTCGCCAGTGCTGCAACCGGAATGTTGTTTACGCCGGCGCCGACGCGACCCACGGCGAGCATGCCGGGCGGAATCGCCATGGAGTGCATGTCGGCCGAGCGCACGAGGATCGCATCGGGACGCGCGATGTCGGAGGCCACTTCATAGCGCTCGCGCGGCAGGCGCTCGAGCCCCTTCACGCTGATGTTGTTGAGTGTCTGGATCCGGAAAGTCATGCGTGGCGGCTCTGGAAATCTTTCATGAAGGCGATGAGGGCATCGATGCCTTCGATCGGCATCGCGTTGTAGATCGAGGCGCGAAAGCCCCCGACGGAGCGGTGCCCTTCGAGGTTCACGAGGCCCGCCTTGCCGGCCTCCGCGAGGAAGGTCTTCTCGAGATCCGGGTTCGGGATCGTGAACGGCACGTTCATCCAGGAGCGCGCTTCCTTCGCGACCGGGTTGCGGAAATAGCCGGAGGAATCGATCGCAGCATAGAGCCGCCCGGCCTTGGCGCGATTGCGCTCAGCCATGGCCGCGAGGCCGCCATTCCTGCGCAACCACTTGAACACGAGGCCCGCGAAATACCAGCCGAAAGTCGGCGGCGTGTTGAGCATGGAGCCGTCTTTCGCCATCGCGGCGTAATCCCACACGAGCGGCGTGCCTGCGCGGGCACGGCCGATCAGGTCTTCGCGCACGATCACGACCACCAGCCCCGCGGGCCCGATGTTCTTCTGCGCGCCGGCGTAGATGAGGCCGAACTTCGCGACATCGACCGGACGGGAGAGGATCGTCGAGGAGAAATCCGCCACGAGCGGCACGTCACCGGTCGCGGGCACGTAGGGAAACTCGACACCGCCGATCGTCTCGTTCGGCGTGTAATGCACGTAGGCGGCGCCTGGTGTCAGCTTGAGCGCACCTTGTGCCGGCACGGTGCTGTAGTTGCTCGCGGCCTCATCCGCCACCACATTCACTTTCGCGTAGTGCTTCGCCTCGCCGATCGCCTTCTTCGACCAGGCGCCCGTGTTGACGTAGTCGACGGTCGAATCCTGGCTGGCGAGATTGAGCGGAATCGCCGCGAACTGGCCGGTCGCGCCACCCTGCAGAAAGAGTACTTTGTAATGGGCGGGAACGGCGAGCAGCTCGCGCAGGTCGGCCTCGGCCTCCTGCGCAAGGGCCACGAAGGCCTTGCCGCGATGGCTCACTTCCATCACCGACATGCCGCTGCCGCGCCAGTCGGTCAGTTCGGCCTGGGCCTGTTCGAGGACTTCAAGGGGCAGCGTTGCCGGCCCCGCTGCGAAATTGAAAACGCGCACGAGCTGATCTTTCGGGAGTTGGGACGTCGAAAGGGACCCGTCATTTTATCAAGGCGGCGCGGGCCCGTCAGAACTTTCCGTGCTCTCGTCCGAATCGTCCGCTGGGCTTTCGCCATCGAGGCTCTCGATCCGCTCGACGCCGATGAGCCGCTCGCCTTCGTCGAGACGGATGAGGCGCACGCCCTGCGTATTTCTCCCTACGACCGACACGTCGGCGACCGGCGTGCGCACGAGCGTGCCGTTCGAGCTGATCAGCATCAGCTCCTGGGGTGCAGCGACCTGCAGCGCCGCCACGGTGGCGCCGTTGCGCTCGGTGGTCTGCAATGCGATCACGCCCTGCCCGCCGCGCCCGTGGATCGGGAATTCTTCGAGCGGCGTCAATTTGCCGTAGCCGTTCTCCGCCGCCGTCAGCACGTGCCCCTCGCGCACGACGAGCAGCGCGATGAGCTCCTGGCCGGTCTCGAGCCTGATGCCCCGCACGCCGGCAGCGTCGCGCCCCATCGCGCGCACCTCGCTCTCGTTGAAGCGGATCGCCTTGCCGCCGCTCGAGAACAGGATGATTTCCCGCGAGCCGTCGGTCAGGTCGACGCCGACCAGCCGGTCGTTGTCACGCAGATCGACGCCGATGATGCCGCTCGTCCGCGGCCGCGAGAACGCCGACAGCGGCGTCTTCTTCACGGTGCCGTGGCTCGTTGCCATGAACACAAAGTGCAGGTCGTCGAACTGCTTGACCGGCAGCACGGCGTTGATTTTCTCGCCCTCGCGCAGCGGCAGCAGGTTCACCATGGGCTTGCCGCGCGCGTTGCGCCCGGCCTGCGGCAGCTCGTACACCTTGAGCCAGTACACCTGGCCGCGGTTCGAGAAACAGAGCAGTGTGTCGTGCGTGTGCGCGACGAACATCTTCTCGATGAAGTCCTCGTCCCTGACGGCGGTCGCCGACTTGCCGCGCCCGCCGCGGCGCTGCGTCTGGTATTCGGTGACGGGCTGCGACTTTGCGTAGCCCGCGTGCGAGAGCGTCACGACGACGTCCTGCGGCTCGATCAGGTCTTCGGTCGTGAGGTCGAGGTGGTCGCGGTTGATCTCGGTGCGACGCGCGTCGCCATACTGCTCGCGCACTTCGATCAGCTCGCTGCGGATCACCTCGGTGAGGCGCTCGCGGCGCGCAAGGATGTCGGCGAGGTCGCGCACGAGATCGAGCAGCTGCTGGTACTCGGCGACGATCTTGTCCTGCTCGAGTGCCGTGAGGCGGTTGAGCCGCATTTCGAGGATCGCCTGCGCCTGCGCGTCTGAAAGACGGTAGGCGCCGTTCACGAAACCGGTGTCGGGGCCGGCTCCTTCGGGTCGCGTCGACACGGCCCCGGCGCGCGCGAGCATCGCGGGCACTGCGCCGGGCGGCCAGCTGCGCGCCAGCAACGCGACACGCGCTTCCGCAGGCGAGGCGGCCGCCTTGATCGTCGCGATCACGTCGTCGATGTTGGCGAGTGCGACCGCAAGACCTTCGAGGATGTGGGCGCGCTCGCGTGCCTTGCGCAGATCGAAAATCGTGCGCCGCGTGACGATTTCGCGCCTGTGGCGCAGGAACGCCTCGAGCATCTCCTTGAGCGACAGGAGGCGCGGCTGGCCGTCGACCAGTGCGACCATGTTGATGCCGAACACCGTTTCCATCGGCGTCTGTGCAAAGAGGTTGTTGAGCACGATGTCGGCGACTTCGCCGCGCTTCAGCTCGATCACGACGCGCATGCCGTCCTTGTCGGACTCGTCACGCAGCTCGGAGATGCCCTCGATCGCCTTCTCGCGCACGAGGTCGGCGATGCGCTCGAGCAGCCGCGCCTTGTTCACCTGGTACGGCAACTCGGTGACGATGATGGCCTGGCGGCCGCCCTTCTCGAGATCTTCGAAGTGCGCACGCGCGCGGATCGACAGCCGGCCACGGCCGCTCTTGTAGGCGCTGACGATTTCCTGTGCGCCGTTGATGATGCCGGCCGTCGGGAAATCGGGCCCCGGCACGATCTGCATGAGACCGGCGAGTGAAATCGCCGGATCCTCGAGCACGGCGAGGCAGGCGTTGACGATCTCGATGAGGTTGTGCGGCGGGATGTTGGTCGCCATGCCGACCGCGATGCCGGACGAGCCGTTCAGCAGCAGGTTCGGGACGCGGGTCGGCAGCACGGTGGGCTCGTGCTCCGATTCGTCGTAATTCGGCGCGAAATCGACCGTTTCCTTGTCGATGTCGGCGAGCAACTCGCCGGCGAGGCGCGACATGCGCACCTCGGTGTAGCGCATTGCCGCGGGCTGGTCGCCGTCAACCGAGCCGAAGTTGCCCTGGCCGTCGACGAGCAGATAGCGCATCGAGAAAGGCTGCGCCATGCGCACGATCGCGTCGTAGACCGACGAATCGCCGTGCGGGTGGTACTTGCCGATCACGTCGCCCACCACGCGTGCCGATTTCTTGTAGGCCTTGTTCCACTCGTTGCCGAGTTCGCGCATCGCGTAAAGGACGCGCCGGTGCACGGGCTTCAGGCCATCGCGCACGTCGGGCAGCGCACGCCCGACGATCACGCTCATCGCGTAGTCGAGGTACGAGCGACGCATCTCGTCTTCGAGATTGACGGGGAGGATTTCGCGGGCGATATCGACCATTCAGGCTATCGATTCTGGCGAGGCTGAAAGGCGGAATTTTACCACATCCCCCGACAGCGACTCCCCGTTTCCGCAGCGCCGGGGCGACGGTGCCGATATAATTTCGCCGATGCAGTCGATCGACCTGATCATCGAGGCCCGCTGGGCGCTGCCGATGGACGGCGGCGCCGTTCTCGAGCATGCGGCGCTCGCGATCGACGGCGGGCGCATCCTCGCAATCGGCCCTGCCCCGTTGCTCGCAACGCGCTATTCGCCCCGCGAGCGCCTCGAGCGGCGGGAGCACGCGATTGCGCCCGGGCTCGTCAATGCGCACACCCATGCGGCCATGAGCCTGATGCGCAGCGTAGCCGTTCGCGGCCCACTGATGCAGTGGCTCAACGAGACGATCTGGCCGCTCGAGCGTCGCTGCGTCAACGCACAGTTCGTGCGCAGCGGCACGCAGCTCGCGATGGCCGAGATGCTCGCGGCGGGGATCACCTGCTTCGCCGACATGTACTACTTTCCCGAGGAAGTCGCGCGACTCGCGCGTGTACAGCGCCTGCGCGTCGTGATCGGAGCGCCGATCGTCGATGGCCGCACGCCCTGGGCGGCCGACCTCGACGAACACCTCGACAAGGCGGCGCGCCTCTGGGACGAATATCGCGACGATCCGCTGGTCCAGCCCTCCTTCGCGCCACATTCGCCCTACGCGGTGCGGCGCTCGACCTTCGCACGCCTGCGCCGTCTGATCGACCAGCTCGATGCACCGCTCGCGATGCACCTGCACGAAACCCAGACCGAGGTGCAGGACAGCCTGACCGCGCACGGTGAGCGACCGCTTTCCTGGCTGGCAGACGAAGGGCTCCTGCGTCCCGGTTTCTCGGCCGTGCACATGAACTGGCTCACCGATGAGGACATCGACCTCGCGGCGCGCACCGGCATCTCGGTCGTGCACTGCCCGCAATCGAACCAGCGGCTCGGCAGCGGCATCTGCCCGGTGAGCAGGTTGCGCGCAGCAGGCGTCAACGTCGCGCTCGGCACCGACGGCGCGGCGAGCGTCGGCGCACTCGACCTCCTTGCCGAAGCGCGTGCCGCCTGCCTGCTCGCGAGCCTTTCGACCCACAACCCGCAGGCGCTCGGCGCGCCCGATTCGCTGCGCATGGCGACGCTCGGTGGCGCGCAGGCGCTCGGGCTCGGTCATGAGATCGGCTCGCTCACGGCCGGCAAGGCGGCCGACGTGATCTGCATTGATCTCTCGGCGCCGGCCTGTCAGCCGGTCGACGACCCCGCCGACGCGATCGTCTATTCAGCCGGGCGCAGCGCGGTGACCGACGTCTGGGTGGCGGGACGCGCGATGGTTCGCGACGGCCGGCTGCTCACCTTCGACCCCGCTGAACTGGCCGCGATCACGCGCGACTTCCCGGCCCGGCTTGCGCCCGGAGCGGCAGCATGACCCATACCGCCGACACTGCCGAGCTCGCGAAGTTTGACGCGCTCGCGCACCGCTTCTGGGATCCGCGCGGCGAGTTCCGGCCGCTGCACCAGCTGAACCCCGTCCGCATGCAGTTCGTGCGCGAGCGCGCGTCGCTCGCGGGCGCGCGCGTGCTCGACGTCGGCTGTGGCGGGGGCCTCCTTGCCGAAGCGCTTGTCGACGCCGGAGCGCAGGTGACCGCGATCGATCTTGCGCCCTCCATGATTGAAGTCGCCCGCCTGCACGCCATGGAACGCGCTGTAACGATCGACTACCGGGCCCAGAGCGCCGAGTCGCTGCTCGCTGCCGGCACCGCGCCGTTCGATGTCCTCACCTGCATGGAAATGCTCGAGCACGTACCCGAGCCAGGCGCGATCCTCGCCACCTTCGGCGCACTCGTGCGTCCGGGCGGCGATCTGTTCGTCTCGACGATCAACCGTGGCGCGAAGTCCTTTGCGCTGGCGATCGTGGCCGCAGAGTACCTGCTGCGGCTGCTGCCGCGCGGCACCCACGAGTATGAACGCTTCATCCGCCCGTCCGAACTCGTGACGCTGGCGCGCCGGGCGGGGTTCACCGCGCTCGATCTCGCCGGCATCCACTACGACCCCTTCAGCGAGCGCAGCGCGCTGACGGCGGACACGTCCGTCAACTATCTCGCGCACTTTCGCCGGGACGGGAGCAGCGCTTGAGCTTCGGCAACGGCCGCGCGCCGATCCGCGCCGTGCTCTTCGACCTCGATGGCACGCTGCTCGACACCGCGCCGGACATGGTCGGAGCGATGAATGCGCTGCGCGCGCAGGAAGCCCTGCCGCCGCTCGATTTCGCGCTGGCGCGTGCCCAGGTTTCACACGGTACGAACGGCCTGATGCGCATCGGCTTTCCCGACGCCGAGGGTGAAATCCTCGATCGCCTGCGCGAGCGCTTCCTTGCGCTCTATCGGGCGCGCCTCTGCGACGAGACCGGTCTCTTTCCGGGCGGCGACACGCTGCTCGAGCACATCGAGCGCGCATCGCTCCCCTGGGGCGTCGTCACGAACAAGCCCGGTTGGCTTGCCGGGCCACTGCTCGCCGGCCTCGGGCTCGAGCGGCGCATGGCCTGTCTTGTGAGCGGCGACACGCTGCCAGTGCGCAAGCCGCATCCGCAGCCGTTGCTGCACGCTGCAGAAGCCATCGGCGTCGCGCCGCAATCCTGTGTCTACGTCGGCGATGCGCTGCGCGACATCGAGGCTGCGCGCGCGGCGGGCATGCGCGCGGTGGTCGCCTCCTTCGGCTACATCTCTCCCGCGGACGAGCCTCATCTCTGGCCAGCGCAAGCGTGGATTGACGATCCGCGTGGTCTGATCGACTGGCTCGGGTCGCCCACATGAGCCTCCTCACTGCCACGCTCGCGGCGCTCGCGGCGTTTGCTTTTGGCGCCACAATCGGCTGGCTCGCGGGCCAGCTGCGGGCAGCCCGCCGTGCGGCCGAACTCGGCGCCGCACTCGAGGCTGCCAAAGCACGCCTCGCCGCGGACGAGCAGCGCGCGCACGATCAGATCGAATTGCTGACGCAAAGCGAGCTGCGCCTGCGCGCGGCCTTCGATGAGCTCGCCTCGCAGTCCTTGCGGGCGAACAGTGAAGTATTCCTCGCGCTCGCGCGTGAATCGCTCGGGCGCGAGCACGCGACCGTGCAGGGTGCGCTCAAGGAACGCGAGGCAGCGTTCAACCAGCTGATCGAACCCATCCGCGCGGCGCTCGCCCGCACGGAGGTCGAAGTGCAGACGCTCGAGCGCGAGCGTCGCGAAGCGTTCACGGGCCTGCGTGCGCAGATCGAAGCGGTGACCAGCGGACAGGCGCAGCTCGCGCGCGAGACCCGCAACCTCGTCACCGCGCTGCGTCGCCCTGAAGTACGCGGGCGCTGGGGCGAGATCACGCTGCGGCGCGTGGTGGAGCTCGCGGGCCTTACCGGACACGCCGATTTCACCGAGCAGGCCCTTGTCACGACCGCCGAGGGAAGTCTGCGCCCAGATCTGGTCGTGCACATGCCGGATGAGCGCGATCTCGTCGTCGATGCCAAGACGCCGCTCGATGCGTACCTCGAGGCAGTCGAAGCCGACAGTGACGAGGCGCGCCGCGCGGCGCTCGTTCGCCATGCCCAGCAAGTCGAGGCGCGCATCCGCGAACTTGCGGGCAAGGCGTACTGGTCACAGTTCGAACGCAGCCCCGAATTCGCTGTGCTGTTTCTGCCGGGCGACCAGTTCCTCTCCGCTGCGCTCACCGAGCGTCCCGAACTGATCGACAACGCGCTCAAGCAGAGTGTCGTGATCGCGACTCCATCGACCCTGATGGCGCTCCTCAAGGCTGTCGCATACGGCTGGCGCCAGGCGAAGGTCGCGCAGAACGCCGCCGAGATCCGCGACCTCGGTCAGGAGCTGTACCGGCGGCTCGGCAATTTCTCCGCGCATCTCGCCAGGGTCGGCCAACGTCTCGGCAGCGCGGTCGAGTCGTACAACAGCGCCGTGGGCTCGCTCGAGCGGCAGGTGATGCCGCAGGCGCGGCGCTTCACCGAGCTTGGCGTGACCGCCGACGCCGCGCTGCCGACGCTCGAACCGGTCGAGCGGCTCGCACGTGAGCCCGCTGCCCCGACCGGCAGCGATACACCCGGCAACGGGACACCGTGAGCACCCCCGCGATTGCGCCGCCGCCGCGCAGCGCGGGCGCGCGTTTTTTCGCATGGCTCTACACACCGGCAATCGCGCGAGAGGGCACCGCGGCGCTGCTGGCGATCGAGCACGAAATCATGGCGAGTGCGCGGGAGGGTCTTGACCATTCGGTGGCGCACGCGCGCCTCGGATGGTGGCAGGAAGAAGCCGTCCGGCTCTGCGCATCCATCCCGCAGCACCCCCTTGCGATCGCCTTGCGCAAACTCTTTCTCGCTGCCGGGCTGCCGCCACCCGATCTGCGTCCGCTGCCCGAGCTGGCCGCCCGCAGACTCGCGCGGCACACACTCGGCCGCGGACCCGTGCCTCAAGACGACGTTCGGGCAGATGCGGCCTTGTGGGCCGAGGGCCTGTTCCGCCCGCTGGCCGCACTCGCAACGCCCTTGTCCACGGACCCCGGGCGCTCACTCGCTCTGGGTCGCGCACTCCATGCGCATGAGCTCGCCCCAAGTGAGCTCTCCGCCACGGCCCTGCGCGAGGCGTTGCAAGCGCTGCCCGCGCCCCTCACGACCGCGCTGCGCGGCCTCGTCGTCTGGGCCACACTTGCAGTGCGCCGGCCGCGCGCCGGTGCAGCGCGCCTTGATGCCCTCGCCGAGAACTGGACTGCCTGGCGCGCGGCGCGGCGCGCGCAGCGCGGCCGAAGCTGAGGATGCCATGACCCCGACCTTCGAACCGCGGCTGCACGTGGCCGCCCCCGACGAGCTGGCCGGTCGCGTGATCGCGATCACCGGAGCCGGCGGCGGCATCGGTCGCGCCGTCGCACTTGCTTGTGCCACGCACGGCGCCGAAGTCGTGCTGCTCGGCCGCAAGGTCCCCAAACTCGAAAGCGTCTACGACGAAATCAAGGCCGCGGGCGGTCCCGAACCCATCATCGCTCCGCTCGATCTCGAACGCGCCACTGCGCGGGAGTACGACGGCATCGCCGACGCGATCCGCACACGTTTTGGCAGGCTCGACGGTCTGCTGCACAACGCGGGCCTGCTCGGCGATCTCTCGCCCATAGAACACTATGACGTGCCACTCTGGACACGCGTGCTGCACGTGAACGTCACCGCAGCTTTCGCACTCACGCAGGTCGCACTGCCCCTGCTGCGCGCAGCGCCCGACGCCAGCATCCTGTTCACTTCGAGCAGCGTAGGACGGCGCGGACGTGCGTACTGGGGCGCGTACGCCGTATCGAAGTTCGCACTCGAAGGGCTTTCACAGGTACTCGCTGACGAAATGTCGGGCGTGACGCACGTGCGCGTCAATGCGATCAATCCCGGCGGCACCCGCACCGCGATGCGCCGCGCCGCCTACCCGGCGGAAGTGGCGGAAAGCGCGCCGCTCCCCGAAACCATCACCGCCGCGTACGTCTGCCTGCTCGGACCGGGCGCCCGCGGGATGACGGGGCAGACGGTGGACGCCCAGGCGCCCGGACCGCCACGCCTTTCGTAGCGCTTTGCGCCGCCGGCAACAGCGCCGCCAGTTCGGCATCCGTGAGCGCGCGTGAGCGCCCACGCGGCAGCGTGCGATCGAGTTCCAGGGCACCGAAGCGGATGCGCAGTACGCGACTGACGGTCGCACCCTGGCGCTCGAACAGCTGCCGCACCCTCTTGCCGCTCGCGCCGCGCGTGTCGATTGCATACCAGCGATTGCTGCCCTCTCCACCAACAGCCTCGCAGCGAAGCACAGCGAGGCGTTCGCCACTGTCGAGTTGGCCCGTGAGCACGGAGGCCAGCCTTTCCGACGGCAGTTCGCCATGAACGCGCACGCGAAACCCGATTTCCACCTGCCGCGCCGCACGCTGCAGGCGCGCCGCCACTTCACCGTCGGGGGAGAAGATTTCGAGGCCGCCGTCGATGCGCGGCATCGGGCTCACGGCCACGAAGCGCCTGCCCGACCGCGCCGGCATGCGTGCCATCAGCGACTCGTGACCCGATTCGTCGGGGTGCTGCAGCGACTCGCCAGGGGAGCGATTGGCGAGAAAAGCCGCAGCGCGGGGAGCGATGGCGTGGCGACGAATGGGTCGTCCGTCGAGACGCACCTCGTCACGCGCACCGACGCGCACGCCCAGCGTGGCAATCGTCCCGTTGAGCGTGACGCGGCCCGCGCGAATCCAGGTTTCCGCTTCACGGCGCGAGGCCAGCCCGAGGCTCGCGAGCAGCTTCTGCAGGCGTTCGCCCTGATCCGTCACGACTCCGCGTCGGGCGGCGCTGCGACGAGGCCCGGCTTCCCGTCGGCAGCCGCCTCGAGGTCCTCTTCGTCGCCGTCAGCCTCCGCGACGTCCGGCAGGTCGTCTTCGGTCGCAGCGACCTGACCCGCCGCATCGGCGGTACCCGGCAGTTCGAGCTGCGGCACGAGGTCGGACATCGCCTTCAGCTCCGCGAGCGAGGGCAGCTGATCGAGGCTGCGCAGGCCGAAGTAGTCGAGAAATTCCTTCGTGGTGCCGAGGAGCTCGGGCCGTCCGGGCACGTCGCGATGCCCCACGACGCGCACCCAGCTGCGCTCCATCAGCGTGCGCACGATGTTCGGATTCACCGCGACACCGCGCACCGCCTCGATCTCGGCGCGCGTGATCGGCTGGCGATAGGCGATCAGGGCGAGCGTCTCGAGCAGCGCGCGCGAATACTTCTGCGGTCGTTCCGGCCACAGGCGCGACACCTGCGGCGCGAATTGCGCGCGCACCTGCACGCGCCAGCCGCTCGCGGTCTCGGCGAGCTGCAGCGCGCGCGCCTCGTACTCGCCGGCGATCAGCTCGAGCGCCTGCCGCAGTTCCGCGTTGGCCGGGCGCTCGGCCTCCTCGAAGAGACCGGCGAGATCCGCCAGTGACAGCGGACGGTCCGCGGCCAGCAGCGCGGCCTCCACGATGTTGCGCAGTTGCGTATCGCTCATGTGTTCGCCTCGCCGGCCGGATTGCTCGCAACCAGCTGCAGTCCACTCTGGCCAGGCGGCGCCGCGCGCACGTGCAGCGGCGCGTAAGGCTCCGCCTGGACGAAATCGATCAGGCCTTCCCGTACCAGTTCGAGGATCGCGATGAAGGTGACCGTCACGCCCATGCGCCCCTCCCCGGAGCGGAACAGGCGCGTGAATTCCACGAAACTCGCCCCCTCGAGTGTCGAGAGGATATCAGCCATGCGGGCGCGGACCGAAAGACGCTCGCGCTGCACATGGTGGCGGGCAAAGAGCTCGGCGCGCTGCACGACTTCCTGGAACGCCAGCAGCATCTCGCGCAGCTGCACCTGCGGCAGGAGATGCACGATCTTGCGATCGGCAACCGCGCTCGCCGTGTAGACATCGCGTTCGAGCCGCGGCAGCGCATCGATATTCTCGGCCGCGCGCTTGAAGCGCTCGTATTCCTGCAGGCGGCGTACGAGGTCGGCACGCGGATCAACCTCCTCGCCCGTCTCGATGTGCGCGCGCGGCAGCAGCATGCGCGATTTGATTTCAGCGAGCGTCGCCGCCATCAGCATGTATTCGCCCGCGAGCTCGAGCTGCAGATCCTGCATCAGCTCGATGTACTCCATGTACTGCCTGGTGATCTCTGCAAGCGGGATATCGAGGATGTCGAGGTTCTGGCGGCGGATCAGGTAGAGCAGCAGGTCGAGCGGCCCCTCGAACGCCTCGAGGAACACCTCGAGCGCCTGCGGCGGAATGTAGAGGTCCTTCGGCACCTCGGTGACGGCTTCACCGTGCACCATCGCGAAAGGCATCTCCGCCTGTCGCGGGGCAGCCTCGCCTGTGGGCGCTGCAGCGGCGCCCGGATCGGGATTCGACACGACGAGCTTCAGGTCGGGTTTCACAGATCCGCGCGAAGATGCATCACCCGACGCACCTCGTCCATCGTGTCGCGCGCCGCTTCCCGCGCCTTCTCTGCACCCTCGACCAGGATCGTACGCACGAGATCCGGATTCTCCTCATATTCCTGTGCGCGCTTGCGCATGCCGTTCACGAACTCGACCACCTTGTCGATGAGCGGCTTCTTGCATTCGAGACAACCGATGCTCGCCGTGCGGCAGCCGTGGGCGGCCCACGCGATCGTGGCGGCATCGGAAAAGATCTTGTGCAGATCGAACACCGGACATTTGTCGGGGTCGCCCGGATCAGTACGACGCACGCGCGCCGGATCGGTCTGCATCGTCTTCAGCTTCTTCGCCACGCTGTCGGGGTCTTCGCGCAGGCCGATCGTGTTGCCGTACGATTTCGACATCTTGCGGCCGTCGAGCCCCGGGACCCGCGGCGATTTTGTGAGCAGCACCTGCGGTTCGGTCAGGACGGCAACGCCACCCCCTTCGAGCCAGCCGAGCAGCCGCTCGCGATCCGCGACGGTGATGCGGTTGTTGGCCCGCACGAGCGCGCGCGCCTTTTCGAGGGCGCTCTGGTCACCGGCCTGCTGAAACTCGCGTCGCAACAGCCGATACTGCGTCGCGAGCTTGCCTCCGAGGCCCTTCACGGCCTTCTCCGCCTTCGCTTCAAAATCGGGTTCGCGACCGTAGAGGTGGTTGAAGCGGCGCGCCACTTCGCGCGTGATCTCGACGTGAGCGACCTGGTCTTCGCCGACCGGCACGTAGGCCGGGCGGTAGATCAGGATGTCGGCGGACTGCAGCAGCGGATAGCCGAGGAAGCCGTACGTCGCGAGATCCTTCTCCTTGAGCTCGGCCTGCTGGTCCTTGTAGGTGGGTACGCGCTCGAGCCAGCCGAGCGGCGTGATCATGGACAGGAGGAGGTGCAGCTCCGCGTGCTCGGGCACGTGCGACTGCACGAATATCGTGGCTACACCCGGGTTGACGCCCGCCGCGAGCCAGTCGATCAGCATCTCGTGGATATGGTCCGGCAGGTGGTTCGTGTCTTCGTAGTCGGTCGTCAGCGCGTGCCAGTCGGCGACGAAGAAATAGCACTCATACTGGTACTGCAGCTCGATCCAGTTGCTGAGCGCACCATGAAAGTTGCCCAGATGCAGCGCTCCTGTCGGCCGCATGCCGGAGAGCACGCGTCGAGCCGGCTCATTGGCGCTCATGTCGGCCTCGTGGCGCGTTTCTTCGGTCGGCTCTGCGTCGGACTCGGCACGTCGTGATCAGGCATCGCTCATGGGGCGCGGGGTGCGCAAACGGGCGAGCAGTATAGCGCAGGGCTACGGGCCAGAAGCGCTGGCCAGTCCCAGCCGGCCGAGGTTGCCCTTGCCGACGCGCAGTACCGCGGGCGGCTGTACCGCGAGATCGACGACCGTCGTCGGTTCGAGGCCACAGGGCCCGCCGTCGAGCACGAGATCGAGGTCGTTTGACAGCCGTTTGGCGATTTCCCGACCATCATTGAGTGGCGCGTCATCGCCCGGCAGCATCAGCGTCGAGGTCATGATCGGCTCACCCAGCTCAGCAAGCAGCTGGCGCGGGACGACGTGATCCGGCACGCGAATGCCAATGGTGCGGCGTCGGTCGTGCTGCAGCCGTCGCGGCGTTTCGCGGGTAGCCGGCATCAGAAACGTGTAGGGTCCCGGCGTGCCCGCCTTCAGGAGGCGAAACTGCCAGGTGTCGATGCGCGCGAACCGGCCAATCTCGGTGAGATCGCGGCACATCAGCGTGAAATGGTGATGCCGGTCCGCCTGCCGGATCCGGCGCACGCGTTCCAGCGCGTCCTTGTCGCCGATGTGGCAGCCGAGCGCATAGCAGGAGTCGGTCGGATAGGCGATCACGCCCCCCGCGCGGATCACCTCGGCCGCGCGCCGGATCAGCCGCGGTTCGGGGTTCACCCGATGCAACTCGAAATAAAGGCTCATGCAGGTATCATATCGGCCCCCGCCGCCACCGTCCGACCATGCAGCAGATTCTCGACTTCGCGCCGCTCGTCGTCTTTCTCGTCGCCTATTACCTGAAGGACCTCTATTTCGCGACCGGCGCGCTGATGCTCGCGATGCTAGGCATGCTCGCCGCCGACTGGCTGCTCCTGAAGCGCGTGCCGACCATGCACTGGATTTCGGCCGCACTGGTATTCGCCTTCGGTGCGGCGACGCTGCTGCTGCACGACCAGCGCTTCATCCAGTGGAAGCCGACCGTGTTCTTCTGGCTGGTGAGCACCGCGCTGCTTGCCAGTCGCTGGATCGGTGACCGCCCGCTCGTTGAGCGCCTGCTCGGTCCCGCACTCGGCGCCGAAACACGCCTGCCGCGCGTCATGTGGCAGCGGATCAACCTGCTGTGGGTGGCCTTCTACGCAGTACTCGGCCTCGTGAACCTCGCGGTCGCGTTCAACGCGAGCGAGCGGGTGTGGGTGAATTTCAAGGTATTCGGCCTCACGGCACTCACTTTCGCCTTCATCGCCGCGCAGCTCCCCTGGCTGCTGAAACGGACACGCACCGAATGAGCATCATCGAACCCGGCATGCGGGTCACGCGCATACGTCAGGCGCTCGAGGCGGCGTTCGCTCCCGAGTCGCTTGAAATCCGGGACGACAGCGCCGCGCATGTGGGCCATCCGGGCGCGCGCGAGGGCGGCCATTTCCACGTCGAGATCATCGCGCGCACCTTCGCGGGACGCTCTTCGCTGGAATGCCACCGTTTGGTCTATGCTGCGCTCGCCGATCTGATACCGGGAAACATCCATGCGCTATCGATCAGCGCGCATGTGCCCTCCGATTGACCTGAACTTAACCCCATAACACACTGAGATATCTCATGAAATCAGTTTTGATTCCGGCGGTGCTCGCCACTGCCCTGCTGGTCGCTGCGTGCAAGCCCGGAGCCAATGCACCCGCCAGCGGAGCGGCCAGCGCCGAAGCGAAACCCGTCGCCACCGTGAACGGCAAGGCGATTTCGCGGAACCTGTTCGAGACCTATGCGAAGGGCGTGTCCGGCAAGGAGCCTGCTGATCTCACCGAAGAGCAGCGCGGCCAGATCCTCGACAACCTCGTGCGCGCGGAGCTCATCGCCGCGCAGGCGGAGAAGGACGGGCTTGCGGCGAAACCCGAAACGGCGGCGATGCTCGAGCTTTCGCGGCTCAACCTCCTGCAGCAGGAGATGATGCAGAAGGTTCTCGCCGACAAGACGCCGACCGAACAGGAACTGCGCGCAGAATACGAAGCGCAGATCGGCGCGCTCTCGAAGCAGGAGTATCACGCGCGCCATATCCTCGTCGCGACGGAGGACTTCGCGAAGAGCCTCATCGGCAAGCTCGACAAGGGTGAGAAATTCGAGACGCTCGCGCGACGCGAGTCGATCGACTCGTCGAAAGAGAACGGAGGCGACCTCGGCTGGTTCACGCCCGATCGTATGGTGCCGCCCTTCGCGGCAGCGGTCGTCGCGCTCAAGAAGGGCGAGTACACGAAAACACCCGTGCAGACCCAGTACGGCTGGCACGTGATCCGGCTCGATGACACGCGCGACCTGCAACCACCACCGTACGACAGCGTCAAGGAACGCCTCGTGCAGATCGTGCAGGCGAAGAAGTTCAAGGCCTATGCCGACGAGCTGATGAAGACCGCGAAAATCGCCAAGACACCCTGACCCCGAGCGAGGCATTGGTGCCGGGTTTTCGGTTATTCGGTTATTGCGGCGAAGCGCGCCAATAACCGAATAACCGAAAACCCGGCACCAGGTCTTCTCAGGTCGGCGGTGGCTTCCGCTCCCTGATCGCCGCAGCGAGCGCCTGCTCGTCGATTACCGGCACGCCGAGTGCTCGCGCCTTGTCGAGCTTGCTGCCGGCATCCTCGCCGGCCACCACAAAGCTCGTCTTCTTCGACACCGAACCGGCCACTTTCGCTCCAAGCGCGACGAGCGCCTCGGTCGCCTTCTCACGAGTGAGCGCGGCGAGCGTGCCCGTCAGCACGAACGTGAGCCCCGCAAGGGGCGCCTCCTCCTCGCGCACGACCGGGACCACCGGCCACCGTACGCCCCGCTCGCGCAACGCCCCGATGAGCTGGCGATTGGCGGAGTCTGCGAAGAAACGCACCACATGGGCGGCCACCACCGGGCCCACGTCGGGAACCTGCTGGACTTGCGCCTCATCCGCCGCCATCAGTGCTTCGATGTCGCCGAAGTGCCTCGAGAGCGCGAGCGCGGTCGCCTCGCCGACATCACGGATTCCAAGCCCGAGCAGCACGCGCGGCAGCGTGGTCGCGCGACTGCCGGCGATGGCCGCGACGAGATTCTGCGCGGACTTTGCTCCCATCCGGTCGAGGTTCGCGAGATCACCCGCCTCGAGCGTGTAGAAGTCCGCGGGCGAGCGCACCCTCTCGCGCTCAACGAGTTGATCGATGATGCGATCACCGAGCCCGTCGATGTCGAGCGCGCGCCGCCCGGCAAAATGCTTGAGCGCCTCGCGTCGCTGCGCCTTGCAGCGAAAGCCGCCCGTGCAGCGCGCGACCGCCTCGCCCTCTTCCCTGACGACCGCAGAACCGCAGCTCGGGCACGCCGCAGGCAGTTCAATCCGGCGCGCATCGGCGGGCCGACGCTCCGCAACAACCGCGACGATCTCCGGTATCACATCACCCGCGCGCCGCACGACCACCGTGTCGCCGATGCGAATGTCCTTGCGGGCGACTTCGTCCATGTTGTGCAGGGTTGCGTTGCTCACGGTCGCACCCCCGACGAATACCGGCTCGAGACGTGCGACGGGCGTGAGCACGCCGGTGCGGCCCACCTGGAACTCGACGTCGCGCAGCAGCGTGAACGCCTCCTCTGCCGGAAACTTGTGTGCAAGCGCCCAGCGCGGCTCACGGGCTATGAAGCCGAGGCGCTCCTGCGCCTGCCGGTCGTTCACCTTGTAGACGACCCCGTCGATCTGGTACGGCAACGAGGCGCGTTCGGCTGCGAGACGGCGATAGTAGTCGAGGCACGCCTCGGGCCCACTCACAGTCGCCGCAAGCGGACTGGTTGCAAAACCCAGCGCGCGCAGCCATCCGAGCAACTCGCTCTGCCGACGCGGCGGCGCCGCCGGCGCGACATCGCCGAGACCGTAGATGAACAACTCGAGCGGTCGTGCGCGTGTGACTTCGGGATCGAGCTGGCGCACGCTGCCGGCCGCGGCGTTGCGCGGATTCACAAAGGCTTTTTCGCCACGCGCCGTCATCTCCTCATTAAGCCGGCGAAAGCCCGCGAGCGGCATGAAGATCTCGCCGCGCACCTCGAGAAGCGCCGGCGCCGCGCCCGCAAGCCGCTGTGGCACGCCGCGGATCTGCGCGACGCTCGCCGTGACATCCTCGCCGCGGCCGCCGTCACCACGCGTGGCCGCCTGGGCGAAGCTTCCGTCGCGGTAGATGAGCGCAATGGCGAGACCGTCGAGCTTCGGCTCGGCCGCGTATTCAACGGGTGCGTCGCTGCCGAGCAGCTTGCGCACGCGCCGGTCGAAGTCGCGCACGTCGTCATCGGTGAAGCCGTTGCCAAGCGACAGCATCGGCACGCGGTGCACAACCACCGCAAAGCTCGTAGCGGGGCCCGCGCCAACCCGCTGCGTCGGCGAATCGGCTGTGACGAGTTCCGGACGCCCGGCCTCGAGCGCCCGCAACTCGCGCACCAGCAGGTCGTAGTCGGCGTCGGAGATTTCAGGATCGTCGAGGACGTGGTAGCGCCGATCGTGATGGCCAATCAGCGTGCGCAGCTCGGCAACCCGACGCCGCGCGTCGTCCTTCACGGCCCGGCTCCCGCATGTTGCGCGCGCAGCGCGACGACGCGCGCCGTCGTGAGCGGCTCCCCGCGATGATCGCGCAGTTCGGCGTTCAGGCGCGCGGCGAGGCCGCGTGCCACCTCGATGAGGCGGTCGAAGATTTCCTCGGCGGGCAGGGCGCCCGGCAGGACGGCGAACACGTTGATCCCTGCGTAACGCTCGGCGTCCATCGCATCGAGCCGGAAAGTCCCCGGACGCGTCAGCCCTGCCGCGCTCACGAGGACGCGCCCGTCCTCGCGTGGCAGATGAAAGATCTCCAACGGCCCGTGCAGAAAGCCCTCACCGACGAGTGCCTGTCGCACCGACCGGCCCGTGAAGCGATCCACGCTGCGCGGGACTACGCGCAGCGCGAGGATCTGCCGTTCCGCTTCGGCAGGCCAGTCGAGTACGAGATCGGCGGCTGTGAGCCGTGCGACCGCCGGTGCCTGCCAGGGCGCGCTCTCCGCGCCGCGCTCGAACGCAGGCCCGATGCCGTCGCCGTCGAACTGCACTGCCTCGACATCTTCGGACAGCGCGATGTGCAGCGGCACCGCCGGCTCCAGCGGCTTCGCTCCGAACGACAGGTCGATGTCGACGGCATCGCCCAGCTGGATCACGGGCAGATCCTGGCTCACCTCGCGCCCCGCGCGCAGCGGTGGCGGCGCGTGCGCAGCGGGCACCGTTGCAGGCGGACCCGGCGGCGGTGACGCGATCGCCTCCGGCGGCGGGACCGGGGTCGTGGGCCGCACAGTGGCCCTGCCCTTCCTGCGCTCCCAGGCGAGCAGGCCGACGATCAGTATCGCGCCGGCGACCAGGAGAATGATGCGCAGTTCAGGCATGCCGACCCCCACTACGCAGTAGCGAGACGGACGGCCTCGTCGACATCGACTGCGACAAGCCGCGACACGCCGGGCTCAGTCATCGTGACGCCGAGGAGACTCGATGCGAGTTCCATCGTCACCTTGTTGTGCGTGATGAAGATGAACTGCACGCGCTGCGACATCTCGCGCACGATTTCGCAGAAGCGCCCGACGTTGTGCTCGTCGAGCGGCGCATCGACCTCGTCGAGCAGGCAGAAGGGCGCCGGGTTCAGGTCGAAGATCGAGAAGACGAGCGCCACTGCGGTGAGCGCCTTCTCGCCGCCCGAAAGCTGCGAGATCGTGCTGTTTCGCTTGCCCGGCGGACGCGCCATGATCGCAACGCCCGCCGACAGCGGATCGTCGCCCGCGAGCTCTATATAGGCGTGACCACCACCGAAGAGTCGTGGAAACTTCTCCTGCAACCCGGCGTTGATGCGATTGAAGGTGTCCTCGAAGCGCGTGCGGGTCTCCTTGTCGATCTTGCGCATCGCCTGTTCGAGGATTTCGAGCGCCGATACAAGGTCGGCAAACTGGCGGTCGAGATACTCCTTGCGCTCGGTGTTCTCCTTCAGCTCGTCAATCGCCGCGAGATTGACCTGCCCGAGCTTGCCGATGTCGGCGCGCGCGGCCTCGAGACGCTCTTCCCATTGCGGCACGGCGGCGTCTGCCGCGAGCCCCCCGAGCACCGTGTCGATCTCGAAGCGCGTCGCCGCAAACTGCTCGGCAATGCTCTCGCGGCGCACGCGCGTCTCCTGCGCCGCAAGGCGCGCCGCCTCCATGGCCTCGCGCGCCGAGCCGACGCGCTGTTCGGCACCGACTCGCCGCTCGTCGAGCTCGCGCAGGTTCGCGTCGGCCTCTTCGAGGCCACGCCGGCTCGCTGCGAGTTCGCTCTCGATCGTCATGCGCCGGCCGAGCGCCTCGTCGAGTCGCTGTTGCAGTTCGCGGACCGGCTCGTCGCTGCCGGCGAGTTCGGCGTCGAGCCCTGCGACGCGCGCCTCGAGCTGGCCGCGCTGCTCGTGCAGACGCGCGAGATTCACGCTCTTGCCGGACTCGCCGGAGCGGCGTGACTCGCTGCGTATCAGCAGATCACGTGCAGAGAGCTGCGTCGCCTGCGCGCGTTCGCGGGCGCTCGCGACCTGCTCGCGCCGTTCTTCACGCTCCGCTTCGAGCTGCGGGCGGCGCGCGTCAAGGTCGGACAGCGCATTGAGCCCGCGATCAAGCGCGGTGCGCGCCCTGGCGAGTGCGTCCTGCGTGACGCCGATTTCGCGCGCGGCATCCGCCGCTTCCAGCTCGAGCCGCTCGCGGCGCGACGCCATTTCCTGTGCGCGGGCCCTGCCCGCCTCGAGCTGACCGAGGACGTCCGCGTGCTCGCGGTGCGCACTCTGGATGCGCGCCTGTGCCGCGTCGCGCACCTGCTCCGCCGCGGCGAGCGCGGAACGCAGCGCAGCGATCTGCTCCTCGACTTCGCGCACGCGCCGGTCAGCCGTGTCGAATTCGGCGCGCACGCCCTTGAGCCGCTGCTCGCGTTCGATGACACCCGCATGATGATCAACGCCGCGGCTCACACGCAGCCAGCTGCGCCCGACCCACTCCCCTTGCCGGGTGATCACCGACTGGTCGGCGGCGAGGCTCGCGCGCATCCGCAGTGCGTTCGCGAGCGAATCAGACGTGAGCACGCGCCCGAGCAGATCCACGAGCGCCTCCGGGCCATGCACATGCTGCGCGAGCGATGCGCCGCGAGCACCGTCACCGCTTGCCGGTCGGCCGGGCTCGAGCAGGGTCACGCTGGCGCCGCTCAGGGCATCGATCGAGCCCGCCACGCCGTCGAGATTCTCGACACAAACGGCTTCGAGATAGTCGCCAAGCGCCGTTTCGACGGCACGGTCCCAGCCGTCGTCGACCGACAGGAGCTCGGCCAGGCGGCCGCGGCCGGCGAGCCCCGCACTCGCAAGCCACTCGCCGGCGCGACCGACATCGCGGCCGAGCGCCGCCTTCTGCAGCGCTTCAAGTGACAGGACCTCGCCGCGCAGGCGCTCCCGCTCGGCGCGCAGGCCCTCGAGGCGCATCTCGCTCTGCAGCTGCCGGCCGCGTGCTTCCTGCACGTGCGCGAGCGCGGCAGTCAGGGCCTCGGCAAGCTCATCGGCAGTCGCGCGCGCGGTCGACTCACGACCGGCCAGATCGGCGATCTGTGCACGTGACTCCTGAGCGATCAGCGCATCGCGCTCGACGGCAAGGCGGTCAGTCTGCCCGGCCAGGCGCCTGAACTGGTTCTCGAGTTGTTCGATGCGGGCGCGCTCGACCTGGGTCGCCTGGTCGGCCGCGCCCCAATCCCGGTTGAAGTCTTCCCAGCTGCGCTGCCATCCGGCAAGCGCCCCTTCCATCTCCGTCAGCGAGCCGGCCGCCACGCTCTCGGCCCGGTGCGCCTCCTCGAGTTGCGGTGCGAGCATCGCGATCTCTGCACGCAGCGCGGCGAGCTCCGCGGTGTCGCGCTCGATCAGCACCGCGACATCGCCGAGCGCGCTGCGGGTGCCCGCGAGATCCGCGGTGCGCCGCTCGCGCAACTCGCGCGCATGCTGCAGCGCCTGTTCGGTGCGCGAAATGTCGGCGCCCACCTCGTAATAGCGCCCCTGCACTGCTGCCACGAGCGCTGTCTGCTCATCGTGGAATTCGCGCTGACGCTCGATCGCGGCCTCGGCTGCGCGCTGGTCGGCGAGCGCGGCCTGCATCGCGAGATCGCATTCCCGCATGGCTGAATCGTGTACGCCGGCGCCGCTGTCGAGATCGCGCAGACGCAGCGCGAGGACTTCGGCGACCAGCTTGCGCTCCTCTTCCTTCATCGCCTGGTAGCGCCGCGCGGTGGCCGCCTGGCGCTGCAGGTGCCGGATCTGCTTGTCGACTTCGTCGCGCAGATCCTGCAGGCGCTCGAGGTTCTCGCGCGTGTCGGCGATTCGGCTTTCGGTCTCCCGCCGCCGTTCCTTGTAGCGCGAGATCCCGGCAGCCTCCTCGACAAAGGCGCGCATGTCGTCGGGCTTCGACTCGATGACGCGCGAGATCATGCCCTGCTCGATGATCGCGTAGCTGCGCGAGCCGAGGCCGGTGCCGAGAAACAGCTGCGTGATGTCGCGCCGGCGGCAGCGCGCGCCGTTGATGAAGTAGGTGGAACTGCCGTCGCGCGCCACCTGGCGCTTCAGCGAGACCTCGCTGTAGCTCGCGTAGGGCCCCGAAATCTTGCCGTCCGCATTGTCGAACACCAGCTCGACGTGTGCCGTACCGACGGGCTTGCGCGCGCTTGAGCCGTTGAATATGACATCGGTCATCGAATCGCCGCGCAGGTGACGCGCGGACAGCTCGCCCATGACCCAGCGCACGGCATCGATGACGTTCGACTTGCCGCAGCCGTTCGGGCCGACGACGCCCGTCAGGTTGCTCGGAAAACTGACCGCAGTGGGATCGACGAAGGACTTGAAGCCGGCAAGCTTGATCTTGGTGAGTCGCATCAGGGCAGCTAGTGTAAATTAATCGCCATGCCTTCACAGCCCTCGACGACCCTCGAAACCTTCCCGAATCCGGAAGCGGGGATCGACTACACGATCCGCATGTCGATTCCGGAGTTCACCTGCCTGTGCCCGAAGACGGGCCAGCCCGACTTCGCAACGCTCGAGCTCGAATACGTCCCCGACAAGCGCTGTGTCGAGTTGAAATCACTGAAGCTTTTTGTCTGGTCGTTTCGCGATCGCGGCGCCTTTCACGAGGCCGTGACAAACGAAATCGTCAATGTGCTGGCCGCCGCGACCGAGCCGCGCTTCATGCGTCTGACCGCGAAATTCAATGTCCGGGGGGGTATCTGCACCACAGTCGTCGCCGAGCGCCGACAGTCAGGCTGGGTTCCTTCGCCTGCGGTGGGATTGCCCTGAATTCGGCCACTTGCGCAGGTCTGTACACCGGAGCATACGTCAGTATAATCCCGCGTCCGTTTTCGGGCCCCAGTCTGAAGGAGCTCAGGATGCCTGCCAAGAAGGCGCCTGCGAAGAGCAGCAAGCCGAAGAAGACTTCCATGAAGTCCGCCCCCCGCCCCGCAGCGAAGGCTGCCGCCCGCAAAGCGCCCGCGCGCGTGAAAGCTGCAGCGCCCAAGGCCGCGAAGAAGGCATTCGCCCCAGCGCCGAAGCCCGTGAGCAAGCCCGCCGCCCCCGCGGAAACCACGTTCGTACGCCGTGCGCCCGAGCCGGCGATGCCGCCGAATCGCACCAGCGCGCCGCGCGCTGCCGAATTCGAGGACACCGAAACTGGCGAGGGCGTGTCGAACCTGCTGGCCGGCCCGCGCAACGTGCAGCCGTACATCGCGCACCGCGGCGAACTGTACATGGGCAAGGGCCAGCTCGATCATTTCCGCGATATCCTGCTCAGCTGGAAGCAGGATCTGATGATGGAAGTCGACCGGACCGTCTCGCACATGAAGGACGAGGCCGCAAACTTCCCCGATCCGAACGATCGCGCCACGCAGGAAGAGGAATTCAGCCTCGAACTGCGCACGCGCGATCGCGAACGCAAGCTGATCCGCAAGATCGACGATGCGTTGAAACGCATCGAAGACGGTTCGTACGGCTACTGCCTCGAGACCGGCGAAGAAATCGGCGTCAAGCGCCTCGAAGCGCGCCCGGTCGCCACCCTCTCGCTCGAAGCGCAGGAGCGCCGCGAACGCCGCGAACGCCAGTACGGCGAACGCGACGACCGCTATCGCTAAAGGGGAGCTTCGCGGCTGCGGGCGCTTCGCGCCTTCTCCCACCGGCGACCTGCACCTGGGCTCGCTGCTTGCCGCGGCGGGCAGCTACCTCGATGCGCGCCACGCAGGGCAACGCTGGCTCGTGCGCATCGAGGATCTCGATACAGCGCGCGTCGTGCCGGGCGCCGAGGCGCGCATCCTCGCAACTCTCGAAGCCTGCGGCTTCGAGTGGGACGCCACCCCTGTCCGCCAGAGCACCCGCCTCGACGCTTATCGCGACGCGCTCGTCACGCTCGCAGCCGCAGACCGGCTGTTCGAGTGCAGTTGCACGCGCAAGTCGCTCGAAGACGGCGCAGAGGGCGGTCCCATCACCGCCTATCCCGGCACCTGCCGCGCGGGCCCCGCCCGCTCCGGAGGACCGACCGCTACGCGCTTTCGGGTCGACGAGGGTCGCTACGTGTTCGACGACCGGATCCAGGGCACCGTGCGCGGCACCTGGCGTGCGCGCGGCGATGTAGTCGTGCGACGCCGGGATGGCCTCTTCGCTTACCAGCTCGCGGTGGTCGTCGACGATGCGTGGCAGGGCGTCACCGATGTCGTTCGCGGCTCGGATCTGCTCGACTCCGCGCCCTGGCAAATCACCCTCGGCGGCGCCCTCGGCACCGCGCCGGTACGCTATGCCCATCTGCCTGTGCTCGTCGAGCCGGATGGGCGCAAACTGGCCAAATCCCGGCGCGCCGTCGCCGTCGATACCGCGCACGCCGGCCGCGCACTCGAGACCGTGCTCAGTCTCCTGCGGGTGCCGCCTCCCCCGGAACTCGCTGGCGCCCACCCGCGCGAACTCTGGGCGTGGGCGGTGCCAAAATGGTCGGTCGAACGACTGCGCGGCAGCCGTACACTCCCGGCACCGGAATAGCTTGGGGTCCGCTGCCCGGTTGTACTATGGTAGACGCAGCAACTGGGGCCGACGAGGCGAGGCACGGCCATGAGCGAACCCAGAGTCATCAAGAAGTATCCCAACCGGCGTCTCTATGACACCGTCGAGAGCCGCTATATCACCCTCGGCGACATCCGGCGCCTCGTGGTCGAACGCATCGACTTCGTGGTGATCGACAAGAAAACCCAGGCCGACATCACACGCTCCATCCTGCTGCAGGTGATCGCCGAGCAGGAGCACGCCGGCGAACCGGTCATGAGCCGCGATTTCCTCTCGCAGGTGATCCGCACCTACGGCGGGCAGATGCAGGGCGTGGTCGGCAGCTATCTCGAGCAGAGCCTCAAGCTCTTCAACTCGCAACAGCGTGAAATGCGCGAGCGGGTGAAGAATGTCGTCGGCGTCGACCCGGTCGACGCCGTCAACCAGGTCGCACAGAAGAATTACCAGCGCTGGCGCGCTGTGCAGGACGACATCTTCCGCACCTTGCTCGGGGGCCGCACGCGGGAGCGGGAGGAAGACGACAAGGCTCCGCGGGATTCCGGGGCGCCTCCGCACGGGTAAGGGCGACCGGCCAGGACGTTGAATGAAGAAGGCCGGGCGGCGTCAGCCGTCCGGCCTCTTTATCTTGCCCGTAGCCCGTTACCCGCGCACTCAGGCGTCGATGTTTCTCATGGAAAGCCGCACGCGGCCCTGCCGATCCACCTCGAGCACCTTGACCCGTACACTGTCTCCTTCCTGCAGCTTGTCCGAGACGCGCTCGACGCGCTCCTCGGAGATCTGCGAGATGTGCACCAGGCCATCGCGTCCCGGGAGAATCGTGACGAAGGCGCCGAAGTCCATCAGGCGCGCGACCTTGCCCTCGTAGATGCGGCCAACTTCGACGTCGGCGGTGATCAGTTCGATACGGCGCTGGGCCTCGCGACCGGCCTCTCCGCTGACCGAAGCGATCTTCACCGAGCCATCGTTCTCGATATCGATCGTCGTGCCGGTTTCCTCGGTGATCTGGCGAATCACTGCGCCGCCCTTGCCGATGACGTCGCGGATCTTCTCGGGATCGATCTTGATCGTGATGATCGACGGCGCATACTCCGACATCTTCTCGCGCGAAGTCGCGATCACCTTCGCCATCTCGCCGAGAATGTGCAGGCGGCCCTGCAGCGCCTGGGCCAGCGCGACCTTCATGATCTCAGGCGTCACGCCCTCGACCTTGATGTCCATCTGCAGTGCGGTGACGCCCTCTTTCGTGCCAGCCACCTTGAAGTCCATGTCACCGAGGTGGTCTTCGTCGCCGAGGATATCGGTGATGACCTTGTAGCGGTCGCCTTCGAGCACGAGGCCCATGGCGACGCCGGCCACCGGTGCCTTGATCGGCACGCCCGCGTCCATCAGCGAGAGGCTCGCGCCGCAGACGCTCGCCATCGACGAGGAGCCGTTCGATTCGAGGATCTCCGACACGACGCGGATCGTGTACGGGAAGGTGGTCATGTCGGGCATCACCGCCGCGATGCCGCGGCGCGCGAGATTGCCGTGGCCGATTTCGCGGCGCTTCGGCGAACCCATCATGCCCGTCTCGCCCACCGAGAACGGCGGGAAGTTATAGTGGAACATGAACGGTTCGCGACGCTCGCCTTCGAGGGCGTCGATGATTTGTGCGTCGCGCGTCGTGCCGAGCGTGGTGACCACGAGCGCCTGTGTTTCGCCGCGCGTGAAGAGGCCCGAGCCGTGGGTACGCGCGAGCACGCCGACTTTCACGTTGATCGGGCGCACCGTGACGGCGTCACGGCCGTCGATGCGCGGCTCGCCGGCGAGGATGCGCTGGCGGACGATATCGCTCTCGAGCTTGAACAGCAGGTCGTCGGCCTGGTCCCTGGTCCATTTCGGCGCATCGCCCGCGGTAACCGCCGCGATGACTTCCGCCTTGATCTCGCCGACGCGCGCGTAACGCGCCTGCTTCTCGGTAATCGTATAGGCCTCGCGCAGCTTCGCCTCGGCCTGCGCCTTGACCAGCGCGGCGAGTTCGGCGCTGTCGACGGCCGGCTTCCAGTCCCAGCGCGGCTTGCCCGCTTCCTTGACGAGCTCGTTGATCGCGTTGATCGCGACCTGCATCCCGGTGTGACCGAACACGACCGCGCCGAGCATGATCTCCTCGGAGAGCCCTGCAGCCTGCGACTCGACCATCAGCACCGCCTGCTGCGTGCCGGCGACGACGAGGTGCAACTGCGACGCCGCCAACTGCTTGGCGGTCGGGTTCAGCAGGTACTTGCCGTCCTGATAGCCGACGCGGGCAGCGGCGATCGGCCCCTTGAACGGCACGCCTGCGATGCAGAGCGCGGCGGAGGCGCCGAGCAGCGAGGGAATGTCGGCATCGATTTCCGGGTCGAGCGACAACACGGTCGCAACGACCTGGACGTCGTTCAGGAAGCCGTCCGGGAAGAGCGGGCGGATCGGACGATCGATCAGACGCGACGTCAGCGTCTCTTTCTCCGTGGGGCGCCCTTCACGCCGGAAGAAACCGCCGGGAATGCGGCCGGCGGCGTAAGTCTTCTCGATGTAGTTGACGGTCAGCGGGAAGAAATCGCGACCCGGGGTCGGCTCCTTCCTGGCGACCGCGGTGACGAGCACCCTGGTGTCGCCCATCGAGGCGACGACGGCGCCGTTGGCCTGGCGGGCGATCTCGCCGGTTTCCAGCGTCACGGTGTGTGCGCCGAATGCAAAAGATTTTTTGAAAGCGGTCACGCTTCAATCCTCACGAAAAAAAAGATGTGTGATAGCGGAAAGGCCGCGCAGATCGACTGACGCGGCCTTCCGGGCGGGGTCCTTAACGGCGGAGCCCCAGGCGCTCGACGAGTTCCTGGTACTTCTCGGGCTTGGTCGCCTTGAGATAGTCGAGGAGCTTGCGACGCTGGTTCACGAGCTTGACGAGCCCGCGACGCGAGGAGTGATCGCGCTTGTGCGCGCTGAAGTGCTCACCGAGGCCGTTGATCCGCTCGGAGAGCAGCGCGACCTGGACTTCGGGCGATCCGGTGTCTTGCGGATCGCGGCGGAATTGCGCGAGAACTCCGCTCTTTTTTTCCGTGGTTAGCGACATTGCAGGGAAATCCTTGAAAATCTTGGCTTTGTACCGTTTTGGAGGCGCGGCATTCTACTCGTACGCCCCTCTGCTCACAAGTTGAAGATCCGCCGCGGTCGAATGCCCCCGAAGCCATCGACTTCTCCCAACCCGATGAGCCGGCCGGCATCGTCGAGCAGTTTGACAGCCGTTCCGGTTGCGGTGGCACCCCCTGCGGTGGCACCGCCACCCAAGAGGTCCGCCCGCCCGATGGCCTGCCCCTGTCGCACTCGCTGCACGCACGCCGGCGACAGGCTGACGCCCGACCACCCGGGAATTCCCTGATCAAGGGGCAGCAACGGCGGCGGCGCGCCTGCCTGGGCGCCCTCGAGTACCGCCTCGAGGGGCAACATGGGTGCATTCCTGAAGGGCTCGACCCAGACACGGTGCAGACGGCTCACGTGACCCACGGTGCCAAGCGCCCGCGCGAGGTCTTCGGCAAGCGTGCGGACGTAAGTGCCCTTGGAACATTCCACGTCGAGCTCGATCGCCCCGGCGTGAAGACCCCTGAGCGAGAGCGCATGGATCGTGATCTCGCGCGCAGCGCGCTCGACCTCGACGCCTGCGCGGGCAAGCTCGTACAGAGGGCGCCCATCGCGTTTCAACGCTGAATACATCGGCGGCACCTGACTTTGCACGCCGTGAAACGCCGCGAGCACCGCCTCGACGCCCGTGCGGTCGAGCACCGGAACGGCCGAGCGCTCGACGATCTCGCCTTCGGTGTCACCCGTCGAGGTGCGCGCTCCGGGCGCGACGGTGAATTCATAGCGCTTGCGTCCCGCGAGAATCTCGCCCGCGATCTTGGTCGCTTCATCGAGGCAGATCGGCAACATGCCGGTGGCAAGCGGATCGAGGCTGCCCACGTGACCGGCCTTCGCCGCGCCGTATGCGCGCTTCACCCGCTGCAGGGCGGCGTTCGACGACAGGCCCCGCGGCTTGTCGAGGAGCAGGATTCCCGAGGGCATGCAGGGGTGTCAGGTCGCGTCCGGATCGCCGGCAAGGTCGTCGGCGGGGTCGTCGGCGGGCTCGTCGGCGGGCTCGTCGGCGGCGGCGCGCGAGCGGTCTTCCAGCACCGCGCGATCAATCAGCGAGGTGAGGTGAGCCGCCTCTTCGAAGTGCCGATCGATGATGAACTCGAGCCGCGGTGCGTGCCGCAGCGAGAGGCGCCGACCGACCTCGCCACGCAGGAAGCCCGCCGCGCTCGCGAGACCCTCGCGCACTTCATCGGCGGTATGGCGGCCACCGAACGGCAGGAAGAAAATGCGCGCCACGGACAGGTCGGGGGCGAGCTGCACCGCCGTGATCGTGACGCTGCCGACACGCGGATCCCTGACTTCGCGCGCGACGAGCGTCGACAGCACACGCTGCACTTCGCCTTCGATGCGCTCGCGGCGTGCACTACCAGCCATGGCTCACGCGCCCATCACTGGATGGAGCGCGCCACCTCGATCCGGGAGAAGCACTCGATCTGGTCGCCCACGCGCACGTCCTGATAGTTCTTCACGCCAATGCCGCACTCGGTACCGGCACGCACTTCGCCCGCATCGTCCTTGAAGCGCTTCAAGGACTCGAGGGCGCCCTCGAAGATCACGACGTTGTCGCGCAGTACCCGGATCGGATTGTTGCGCTTCACGAAGCCCTCGGTCACGAGGCAACCTGCGACCACGCCGAACTTGCTCGAGCGGAACACCTCGCGCACTGCGGCGACGCCGACGATCTGCTCCTTGATCTCCGGCGCGAGCAGGCCCGACATCATCTGCTTCACGTCGTCGATGGCTTCGTAAATGATGCTGTAGTAGCGCACTTCGCTGCCGGTGTCCTTGAGCGCATCACGGGCCGCGGCGTCCGCGCGCACGTTGAAGCCGATGAGCTGCGCGCGCGCTGCTGCTGCCAGCTGCACGTCGGAGGCGGTGATGCCGCCCACGCCGCTCGCGACGACATTGACCTTGACTTCATCGGTCGAGAGCTTCGTCAGCGCATCGCGCAGCGCCTCGGCGCTGCCCTGCACGTCGGTCTTGAGCACGATCGCGATCGTGCCCGCCTTGTCCCCACCCATCTGCGAGAAGACGTCCTCGGCACGCGTCGCCTGGCGCGCGAGCTTGACGTCGCGATACTTGCCCTGGCGATAGAGCGCGACTTCGCGCGCCTTGCGCTCGCTTTCCACCGCGAGCACGTCGTCGCCGGCGTTGGGCGTACCCGAGAGGCCCAGCACCACGACTGGCATCGAGGGACCTGCCTCGTCGACCGGCTTGCCGTTCTCGTCGAGCATGGCGCGTACGCGGCCGAATTCCTGGCCGGCGATGATCGGGTCGCCGGTTCTCAGTATGCCCTTCTTGACGAGCACGGTAGCGACGGCGCCGCGGCCTTTCTCGATCGCCGACTCGATCACGACGCCCGCAGCGAGGCCCGTGCGTGGCGCTTTCAGCTCGAGCACCTCGGACTGGAGCAGAATCGCGTCGAGCAGCGCATCAATGCCGGTGCCGGCGCGCGCCGAAACATTCACGAACATGTTCTGTCCGCCCCAGTCCTCGGGAATGACTTCGTGCTTGGCAAGCTCGGTGCGCACCCGGTCCGGATCTGCGTCGCTCTTGTCGATCTTGTTGACCGCAACGACGATCGGCACTCCCGCTGCGCGCGCGTGCTGGATCGCCTCGATCGTCTGCGGCATCACGCCGTCGTCCGCAGCAACCACGAGCACGACGATGTCGGTCGCCCTGGCGCCTCGAGCGCGCATCGCCGTGAAGGCCGCGTGGCCCGGTGTATCGAGGAAGGTGACGACGCCCTTGTCAGTCTCGACGTGATAGGCGCCGATGTGCTGCGTAATGCCGCCCGCCTCGCCCACCGCGACTTTCGTGCGACGGATGCAGTCGAGGAGCGACGTCTTGCCGTGATCGACGTGACCCATCACCGTGACAACCGGCGGACGCGGCTGCGAGTCTTCCGGGCTCGCCGCTGCGCCCTGCAGGTCGGCGTCGACCTGGTCGTCCTTCTGCGCGCGCGCGACATGACCCATTTCCTCGACCACGAGGATGGCGGTGTCCTGGTCGATCGGCTGGTTGATCGTCGCCATGACGCCCATGTTCATCATGACCTTGATGACTTCGTTCGCCTTGACCGCCATCTTCTGGGCGAGCTCGGCGACCGTAATCGTCTCGCCGACAGCCACTTCGCGCTTGACCGGTGCGGTCGGCATCTCGAAGCCATGGCGCGCGGTCTCGCCCGCGGCGACTGACTGGCGCGAGCGGGTGGGGACCATGCGCTTGCGCTTCTTCAGGCGCGAAGTGGCGCTACCGGTGACGTGCAGCTGGTCGCGTCCATAGCGGGTCGGCTGCCCTTCACCCTGCGCTGCGTGCGCAGTGCGCTCCGCCCGCGGGGGCGGCGAGGGTGGCGGCGGCGGTGCCTCGGGCTGCAGTTTGCGCTGTCGTTCGCGCTCGCTCTCGATGCGCGCCTGCTCCTCCGCGGCCCGGCGTGCTTCTTCGAGCTCGCGCTTGCGGCCCTGTTCCTCCTCGACGCGACGTCGATTTTCCGCCTCGATCTGTTCATGCTCGAGCCGCGCGGCCTCGGCGCGCGCCTGTTCGAGGCGCACCGATTCGTCAGCGTCGCGCTTCCTGCTGTCGAGCTCTTCCTGCTGCTGGCGCGCCTGCTCCTGCAGCACGTCGCGCTTTATATAGGTTGCCTTGCGGCGCACCTCGACATTCACGGTGCGCGCGCGGCCTTGCACGCTCGCGAGCTTCAGCTCGCTTTGCGTCTTGCGCTTCAGCGTGATCTTGCGCGGCGCACTGCCGCCGTCGCTTTCCTGTCCGTGACTGCGGCGCAGGTGTGTCAGCAGCTCGAGCTTCGCCTCGTCGCTGATCCGGGCGTCGGGCCCGGACACCTGGATGCCGGCCTGATCGAGCTGCACAAGCAGGCGATCAACGGGCACCTTGAGGACATCGGCGAACTGGGTGACGGTCACTTCTGCCATGGGTCTTTCCCTTCCTTCAGCGACCGGCCTCGAACCAGGGTTCGCGCGCCTTCATGATGAGCTTGCCCGCCTCTTCCGACGACAGCCCTTCGATATCGAGAATGTCGTCGATCGCCTGATCGGCGAGATCCTCGCGCGTCCGTACGCCGCGCCGTGCCAGCGCGAGCGCGAGATCCGGCTGCATGCCCTCGAGCAGCAGCAGGTCTCCGGCGGGCATGTGCTGATCGAGCGACTCTTCCGAGGCGATTGCCTGGGTCAGCAGCACGTCGCGTGCGCGGTTGCGCAGCTCGCCGATCATGTTCTCGTCGAACTCCTCGATCGAGGCGATTTCGGCCTGCGGTACGTAGGCAATCTCCTCGACCGAGGAGAAACCTTCCTGCACCAGGATTGTCGCGACATCCTCGTCGACATCGAGCTGCTTCATGAAATTCTCGACAAGCACGCGCGATTCCGTCTCGCTTTTCGCCTCGGCATCCGACTGCGTCATGACATTGAGGTCCCAGCCGGTCAGCTGGCTCGCGAGACGGATGTTCTGCCCGCCGCGTCCAATCGCCTGCGACAGCTTGTCCTCGGCGACGGCGATATCCATGCTGTGCGCGTCCTCATCCATCACGATCGACAGCACTTCGGCCGGCGACATCGCATTGATGACGAACTGCGCGGAGTTTTCGTTGAACGGGATGATGTCGACGCGCTCGCCGGCGATTTCGTTCGATACCGCCTGCACACGCGAGCCGCGCATACCGACACAGGCGCCGACGGGGTCGATGCGCGGATCGTTGCTGCGCACGGCGATCTTGGCGCGCACGCCCGGGTCGCGGGCCGCGCCGAGGATCTGGATCAGGCCCTGACCCACTTCCGGCACTTCCAGCTTGAACAGCTCGATCAGGAAATCCGGGGCGGTGCGCGACATGAAGAGCTGCGGGCCACGGGGCTCGGGGCGTACCTCCTTGAGCCATGCCTTGATGCGATCCTGCTGCCTCACCTGCTCGCGCGGGATCATGTCGGTGCGCGGCACGAAGCCCTCGGCGTTGCCGCCAAGGTCAATGAAGATGCCGTTCCTGTCGACCCGCTTGACGACGCCGGAAAGGAGCGAGTTCACGCGGTCCTTGTACTGGTCGATCACTTGCGCGCGCTCGGCCTCGCGCACCTTCTGCACGATGACCTGCTTCGCCTGCTGGGCTGCGATGCGACCGAACGCCACCGACTCCATCGGCTGTTCGACATGGCCGCCTGCGGCAGCTTGCGGGTCGATGTCGAGCGCGTCCTCGAGCCGCAATTCACGATCCGGCACTTCGAGCTCGGTGGAGTCGTCGGCGAACACCTTCCAGCGACGGAACGTGTCGTAATCGCCCGTCTTGCGATCTATTGCGACGCGTGCATCCCATTCCTCGCCGTGCTTCTTGCGCGTCGCCGCGGCGAGGGCCGCCTCGAGCGCCTCGAAGATCACTTCCTTGTCGACGCCCTTCTCGTTCGAGACGGCATCGACAACCATCAGAATTTCCTTGTTCATCCCGACTCCTTCAACGCGCCGCGCCGCTCAGAGCGGCGCGAGACGCGCGCGGTCAATCGCCGCGAAATCCACTGTTACAGTCTCGCCATCAACCTCAAGGTCGATCCCGCGAGCCGATACCGCCACGAGATCCCCGGTGTAGCGGCGTCGCCCGTCGCGCGCCGCGGCGAGTTCCACCTTCACCCGTGCACCGCGAAAGCGCTCGAAATGCGCGGGTTTCCTCAGCAACCGGTCGAAACCGGGCGAGGACACCTCGAGCGTGAACGCACCCGGCATCGGATCCTCCACGTCGAGCAGCGCCGATACCTCGCGGCTCACGCGCTCGCAGTCATCGACACCGACACCGGTCGCGCAATCGAGATAAACACGCAACAGACCTGAGCCACGGCCCGCGTTCGCTTCGATATCGACCAGCTCGAACCCGAGCTGTTCGAGCAGCGGCTCGAGCAGCGTGATGAGCCGATCGCGAAGCGCCGTCGCTGTCACCCTTTCCTCCGCGAAAAAAAAATGGGCCCGTAGGCCCACCCTGCTTGCATACGAGCACGACCCGAAAGCCCGTGCCGGACCCCGGCCAGGGGTCCATAAACAAGAAAAGCCCCTCGGGGGGCCTTCCAAATCAATCACTTGGTACCCAAAGCCCCACTGGGGCTTACGAGGGGCCAGCCCGTGTCACCACGAGCCGATCCCGCCGAGGGCGCGGATTGTAGCCGTGTCAGCCGCCTTGGTAAACCCGCTTCGCAAGAACGCTCGCGACCCTGCCGTAGAGCAGATAGACGACGATGCCGATCGCGTTCCAGATGAAGAAACGTGTGCGTGTCGCAGGCGGCAGGCTCGCGAAGAGATAGAAACAGCCGCCGATCGCCACCGGACCCAGGAGCCAGGGCCAGGGCGTCGTGAAAACCCGCGGTCGGTCAGGCTCACGCACGCGCAGCGTGAGCACGCACGCCGCCACCGCAACGAACGCGCAGAGCGTGCCGGCGTTGGCGAGTTCCGCGATCTCTGCAAGCGGAAAGATCCCCGCGATGAGCGAGGTAACGATCGCCGTAACGAGGATCATCGCGACAGGCGTTCCCCGGCGGGCGTTGATGCTGCCGAGCCGCTCGGGCAGCAGGCCATCGCGCGCCATCACGAAAAAGATGCGGCTCTGGCCGTACATGAACGCGAGAATCACGGTCGGCAGCGCAATGACGGCCGCGGCTGCGATCAGCGTCGCGGCGAACGGGCTGCCAAGAGATCGCAGGATGAAGGCGAGGGGCTCGGGGCTCGCCGCGAACTCCTCATAGCGCATGGCGCCGAGCGCCGCCGCGGCAACTGCCATGTAGAGGAGCGTGCAGACGATCATCGAGCCGATGATGCCGCGTGCCAGGTCGCGCTTCGGGTCGATCGTCTCCTCGGCAGCCGTCGACACGGCGTCGAAGCCGTAGAAGGCGAAGAAGATGATCGCCGCGGCGGCCATGACTCCCCGCACTTCCGTTCCCTCCGCGTGGGCCGCGAAGCCGTGCGGCATGAACGGCGTGAAATGCCCTGCGTTGAACGCCTGCAGCGCGATCACGATGAAGACGAGCAGCGCCGCGACCTTGAAGACGACGAGAAACGCGTTCACGGTGGCGCTCTCGCGCGTGCCAAGCATCAGCAGGCCCGCCACGGCAAAGAGGATCACGACGGCGGGCAGATTCACGACACCGCCGGCATGGGGCCCGGCAGTGAGCCAGTGCGGCAAGTCAAGGCCGATCGACTCGAAGAAACCGACCGCGTAACCTGACCAGCCGACCGCCACCGCGCTGCAGACCACCGAATACTCGAGTATCAGGCTCCAGCCAACGACCCAGGCGACGAGCTCGCCGCCCACGGCATAGGTGTAGGTATAGGCACTGCCGGCGACGGGCATCATCGTGGCAAGCTCCGCATAGCAGAGCGCCGCACAAGCGCACACGACGCCCGCGATCACGAAGGCGAGGATCACCGCGGGACCTGCGCGCCCGGCGCCGATGCCGATGAGCGTGTAGATGCCGGTACCCACGATTGCCCCGACGCCGAGCGCGACGAGGTGCGGCCAGCGCAGCGTGCGTTTCAGGCGATGACGCTCATCGATGCTGTTGAGCGCATCGATCGACGTGCGCCGGTTCCAGAATGCCATCGGCAGCCCCCGCGGATTCGTTTGAAGTGATCAGTTCAGCTTGCGCCGGTCCCGTCCGCCCTGCTCGCGACTCGCACGGGGAAAAACACCACCAGTGCGAGCACGACAGCGGCCGCCATCGTCAGGAATGTGGCCGAATAGTTACCCGTGCGATCGAACAGGTGCCCGCTCATCGGCATCGCCAGCATCACCATGACGATGGCAATGGGCTGCATTCGCCCCATCACCCGTCCGAAGATGGAGGGGCCGTAGATGCGGGCGACCAGAGCGCTCCACGCCGGCAGGAAGGCGCCTGAGGCAAGGCCCATAGATACCGCAGACAGCACCATGACCGGGTAGCTGTGAAGCGAGGTCAGGGCAACCATCGGTAATCCCAGCATCACCAAAGCGACCAGCATGGCCCATTTCAGATCTATCCGGTCGGCGAAAACGCTGAACAGCAGTTTGCCGCTGATGCCGGCGACGGCGATGATCGAAATCAGGAGCGCTGCCTGTCTGGCCGCTACGCCGTGACCGACGGCGAAGGGCACCAGATTGGCCAGAATCACCGTGAAGGTCGCCATCAGCACTCCGACGGCGAGTGCAATGCGCCAGAATGTCGCATCGGTCATCAGCCTGGGCGGAGCTGAACCTGCGGCAAGAGATGCCACGCCTGTCGGTTGACCTTCCCCGGGCTGACCATCCGGTTGCAGACCCAGATCCGCCGGCCGGTTCCTGACCACCAGCCATATCGGGGGCAGCAGGAGCAGCAACGCAATGGCAGCCATCCACAGACAGGCGATCCGCCAACCGTAAGCATCGATCAGGGTCTGCAGCAGGAGCGGCACCAGCAGACCGCCGAGCGAGGTGCCGATGGCGGTGATACCGAGTGCCCGACCTCGCCGCTGGGCAAACCAGCGCGCCACGATCGTGTTGGCACCGATCGGCCCGAGCAGAGTTGCACCGACCGACATCAGCAGCCCGAAAACCAGGATGAACTCCCAGACATTGCGGGACACCGCAATCAGCGACATGCCGAGAGCCAGGCAAACGGCTCCGACCGAGAACAGAACGCGGGCAGAACGCCGGTCCATGAGCGAACCCGCAAATGGCGAAATGAGGACCGTGGCCATGGAACTCGCCGTCAGTCCCCACATCATCAGCATGCGATTGGCGCCGAATTCCGTGCCCAGAGGCAGGACCAGCAGCCCGTAGGAATAGCTGACCAGGCCGTTGCTCAGTCCGAGCGCCAACATCGCCACCACCACGATTCGCCATCCGTAGAACATCAAGTCTTCTCCGGCCCCGGGGCGCGTGTGAGCATCGTGGCGTGACGGATTCCAGCCGTGAGCGGGGGCCATTATGGTGATGCGCTCGCGGCCGGTCAAAAAGAGCGCGGCCGTCGGATCATCACCAATGGATTGGTAGCGGGGGCAGGATTTGAACCTGCGACCTTCGGGTTATGAGCCCGACGAGCTGCCAGACTGCTCCACCCCGCACCAGTAGGGCCGCGCATCTTAGCGGTACGGCCCCGCCATGACAACCTGCGTGCGAAGCGCCTTCCGTTCGCGCTCAGGCGAGCGCGTAGAGGCACTGCACGAACGAGCGTATCGCGCCGTCGAGCCCGGCGATCCGTGGGTTCGTCGACTCGATCAGGTAGTACTCGTCGGGGGCATGCGCGTGCAGTCCGTGGCCCATGCCGAAGTGCGCCGCCGGCAGATTCAGCGGTGCCCCGGTGAACACCACGCCCGGCCAGGAGCCGCCGCGGCGCGGCCAGAAGATCGGGTCGATGCCCGCGGATTCGTACACGCCCTTCATCGTACGGATAAGCGCAGAGTCTGCAGGTGTTGTCGTCGGGTCGTAGCCGCCACCCAATCTGATTTCGAGATCGCCGAAACCACGCTTGGCGAGATGCGCCCTCAGCTTCGCGACCGCGCCTTCGCGGGTCATGTCGGGCACGAGCCGGAAATCAAGTTTCGCCGTTGCCCGATGCGGCAGTACGGTCTTGCCGCCCGGGCCGGTATAGCCGCCCACAAGTCCCTCGATATTCACAGTGGGGCGCGCGCACAGGTCCTCGAGCGCCTGACGCCAGTCGGCATCGCGCGCCCAATGCGTCACGCCCATGGACTGCTTCGCACTGGCTTCACTCATGCGCCTCGCGGCCACATCGAGCATGGCTTCCTCGGCGGCGGGCAGCGGACGCACGTCGTCCCACCAGCCATCGATCGCCGGGTCGCCCTTTGCGTCGATCAGCGTGTCCAGAGCCTGAACGAGGTGAAACGCCGGGCTGTCGAGACGCGCGCGATTGCTGGAATGCACGTCCACAGAGGGCCCACGACCCCAACGCTCACCGCTCGAAACGAGTTCGAGCTCGACGACGCCCTTCGCACCGAGCGACACCGTCACCGTGCCGTCGAGTGACTGCGCCGCCTCGGGCATGAAGATGCCGGCGCACTTCCCGAGCGCGGCCCGCACCTGCGGCGCAAGCACCGCATCGGCGAAATGCGGCGAGCCGATTTCCTCCTCGCTCTCGGCGATCAGGACGAGGTTGACAGGGGGCTTGCGCCCGGCCGCATGGATCGCGTGCAGCGCGGAGAGAAACGACGCCTGCGGTCCTTTCTGGTTCACGGCGCCGCGGCCCATGACCGCCTTGCCGAGACCCGGCAACTCGACGAGGCGCGCATCCCAGGGCGGCGACGACCATTCGGCGGGATCGACCTGCTTCACGTCGTACATGAAATACACGCCGATCGTGCGCTTCGCGCCGGCGTCGAGCGTCGCGAACACCGACGGAAAGCCGCGGGTCGGGATGCGCTCGACGTGCTGGAAGCCCGCGTCGCGCGCGAGCTGCATCATGTAGCGGCAGCCGTCCTCCATGCCCCTGTTCTCTGCCGCGATCGTGATCTGGCGGATCCAGTCCTGCAGTCGCACGATGGCGGCCTCGTGACCCGCAGCGACCTGCGCGTACACGTCCTCGAGTGGCTGCCTCGCGAAAGCCGCGGGCGCTGCTGCCAGCAGGACGCCTGTGCCGAGCGTACCTCGCACGAAGTCGCGACGGCTGCGCATCAGCCCAGCGCTCGCATGCAGAAATCGACCAGTACGGACGGCACGACCCCGAGCGCAAGCGCCGCAAACGCATTCAGGCCGAGCACGAGGCGCAGCGCAGCGCCCGCGTCACCGCGTGGCTGCGCGGGCCCTTCGTCGAAGTACATCAGCTTGACGACGCGAATGTAGTAGAAGGCGCCGACGACTGCAGCCAGCGCCGCAATGACGACCAGCCACAGCGATCCGGCCTGCCACAGCGCCTCGAAAATCGCGAGCTTTGCCCAGAAGCCGACGAACGGCGGCACACCGGCCGTCGAGAACATCAGCATCAGCATCGACACCGCGAGCAGCGGATCGCGCGTGGCGAGCCCTTTGTAGTCGTCGAGTTCGTCGGCCTCGAAGCCGCGGCGACCCGCGAGCAGGATCACGCCAAACGAGCCGAGCGCCATCAGCACGTAAACGACCATGTAGTACAGCGCCGCCTGGTAACCCGTCGTCGTGCCGGTCGTGAAGCCAAGCAGGATGAAGCCCACGTTGGCAATCGCCGAGTACGCCAGCATGCGCTTCAGGTTCGTTTGTGCGATCGCGTAGACGTTGCCGACGAACAGCGACAACACGGCGATCACGGCGATGATCTGCGTCCAGGTGGGCGACAGGCCTTCGAGGCCCTGTGCGAGCAGGCGGTAAAAGAGTGCGAAATAGGCGAACTTGGGCGCAGTAGACACGAACAGGGTCACGGCGGTCGGCGCACCGTGATAGACGTCCGGCACCCACATATGGAACGGCACGGCGCCGAACTTGAAGGCGATCGCCGCCACCACAAAAACCACGCCGACGATGAGACCGAGCCCGGGCTCGGCGCCAATATTCTGCGCAATCGCATCGAGCGCCAGGGAGCCGGTGAGGCCATAGATCAGCGAGATGCCGTAGAGCAGCATTCCCGAGGCGATCGAGCCGAGCACGAAATACTTCATCGCCGCCTCGGTCGCGACGCCCGATTCGCGATCGAATGCCACCATCGCATACAGCGACAGCGCGAGCAGCTCCACGCCGACATAAAGACTCAGCAGATTCCCGGCCGAGGCGAGCACGTAGATGCCGAGCAGCGAGGTGAGCGCCAGGACGTAGTACTCGCCGCCGCGCATGCCACGGCGCTCAAGATAGGGCCGTGAATAGAGCAGCGATACAGCCGTGAACAGCAAACCACCGAGTTTCAGCAAGAGCGCGAGTGGATCGGCGACATAGAGACCGTGAAAGGCCGTGGTGCGCACGCTGACAGCACCGTATCGCAGCGTCAGCCACGCGCCGAGCGCCAGGGCGAGCAGCGTGACCGTGCCGGTGAGTCGCGGGCGCTTTGTGCCGCCGGCAAAAACATCGATCAGCAACACGATGCAGATCGCCGTCACAAGGTAGGCCTCGGGCGCGGCGGCGGCGATCGTGGACCAGAAGGTCGGCGTGTCAGGCATCGGGCGTCGACCTCAGAGGGGCAACTTGCTCGTCGTCATCTGTTCGACGAGATGGTGAATGGAGCTGTGCATGATATCGAGCAGCGGCGCCGGCCAGACGCCGAGCAACAGCACGCCGACGGCGAGGCCACCGAGCACGATGAGCTCGCGGCCGTTCAGATCCGGCATCTGCGCCACATGAGCGTTCGCCACCGGCCCGTAGAGCACTCGTTTGACGAGCCACAGCGTGTACGCTGAGCCTGTGATCAGGATCGTGGCGGTGAGGAACGCGTACCAGAAATTCGCCTTGTAGCTCGCGATGATCACGAGAAACTCACCGACGAAGCCGGACGTACCGGGCACGCCGGAATTGGCGAACGCGAACAGCACCATGAACCCCGCGAATTTCGGCATCGTGTTGATCACGCCACCATAGGCGGAGATCTCGCGGCTGTGCACCCTGTCGTACATCACGCCGACGCAGAGAAACAGCGCGCCCGAAACCAGGCCGTGCGACACCATCTGCACCATCGCTCCGTCGAGGCCCATCGCCGCGCCCGTGTAATCGCCGGTCGACTTCGCAATGTCCCAGGCGATGAAGGTTCCGAGCGTGACGAATCCCATGTGCGCGACCGAGGAGTACGCGACCAGCTTCTTCATGTCGGTCTGGACGAGCGCAACAAGGCTGATGTAGACGATCGCCACGAGCGACAGGGCGATCATCAGCCAGGCGAGCTCGCGGCTCGCGTCCGGCGCGATCGGCAGGCTGAAGCGCAGGAAACCATAGCCGCCCATCTTCAGCAGGATCGCCGCGAGGATGACCGAACCGCCGGTCGGCGCCTCGACGTGGGCATCGGGCAACCATGTGTGCACAGGCACCATCGGCACCTTGACCGCAAACGCGGCAAGGAACGCGAGAAAGATCCAGCGCTGCTCGACGAGCGTGAGGGGCAGATCCTGCAGCGCGCGCAACGTGAAGTCGCCACCCTGCACATACAGGTAGATCAGCGCGACCAGCATCAGTACCGAGCCGAGGAAGGTGTACAGGAAGAACTTGATCGTCGCGTAAACACGCCGCGGGCCGCCCCAGGCCCCGATGATCAGGAACATCGGGATCAGCATCGCTTCCCAGAAGAAATAGAAGAGCAGGCCGTCGACGGCGGCAAACACGCCGATCATCAGCCCCTCCATGATCAGGAAGGCCGCGTAATACTGCGCGGGACGCTCCTTGATCACGCTCCAGCCCGCGATCACCACCGGCACGGTCATCACCGTGGTCAACACAATCAGCGGCAGCGAGATGCCATCGATGCCGAGGTGGTACCAGGAACTGAACGCCGGCAGCCACGGCAGGCGTTCGACGAACTGGAACTCGGCGGTGCCACGATCGAAGCCGGTCAGCAGCGGCACCGAGAGCGCAACGGCGGCGAGCGTGACGAGCAGCGCAACCCAGCGACCAGCCACGATGCGCCGGTCGCCGAGCGCAAGCAGGACAATGCCGCCAGCGATGGGCAGCCATACAAGAGCCGAAAGAATGCCGAAATGCATGCGCCAGTGACCCCGTCAGGCCCGAACCAGGAACCAGCCCAGCAGGGCTGCGAGTCCGATGACCATCCAGAACGCGTACGTGTAGAGATAGCCGGTCTGCATCCTGCGACCCTTCCCCGCCGTCCAGTCGACCAGACGGGCCGTACCATCGACCAGCACGCCGTCGATCAGCAGCCCGTCACCACCTTTCCAGAAGAGCCGGCCGATCAGTCGCGCAAAGGGCGCGATCACCCGCTCGTTGAACCAGTCGAAGTAGTACTTGTTGACGAGCACGTTATAGATCACCCCGAAACGCTGCGCGATCCGCTCCGGAATCGCAGTGTTCTTCAGGTACAGGTACCACGCCGTCCACACGCCGGCGAGCGCCAGCCAGAACGTCAGTCCCTTGAGCCCGTGCAGCGCAAATCTGAGCGGGCCGTGGTACCCGCGACCCAACTCCCCGACAACGTCATTCGCTTCATTCACGAAGATCGACCCGCCAAAGGCACCGCCGAAGAGCAGCGGGCCGACCGTGAGGTAGCCGATGATCACCGACGGGATCGCGAGCGCAATGAGCGGCACCGTGACCACCCACGGGCTTTCGTGCGGGACACCGCCCTGATCATGACCGTGAAATCGCTCTTTGCCGTGGAAAGTCATGAAGACCAGCCGGAACGTATACAGCGCCGTGACGAACGCGCCGGCCTGCACACACCAGTACGCATAGACCGCGCCCCAGCGATGTGACTCGCCGACTGCCTCGATCAGGGCGTCCTTTGAATAGAACCCCGAGAAAAACGGCGTGCCGATCAGCGCGAGCGCGCCGATCCAGCAGGTCGCGGCCGTGATCGGCATGTACTTCGCAAGTCCGCCCATCTTGCGCATGTCCTGCTCGTGGTGCATGCCGATGATCACCGAGCCCGCCGCGAGGAACAGCAGCGCCTTGAAGAACGCATGGGTCATCAGGTGGAAGATCGCAGCGCTGTAGGCCGAAATGCCGAGCGCCACGGTCATGTAGCCCAGCTGGGAAAGGGTCGAATAGGCGATCACGCGCTTGATGTCGTTGTTGACGACACCGAGAAAGCCCATGAAGAGCGCGGTAGTCGCGCCGATCACGAGCACGAACGACAACGCGGCCTCGGAGAACTCGAACAGCGGCGACAGGCGCGCCACCATGAAGATGCCGGCGGTCACCATCGTCGCCGCGTGGATGAGCGCCGAGATCGGCGTCGGGCCTTCCATCGAATCAGGCAGCCAAACGTGCAGCGGCACCTGCGCCGACTTGCCCATTGCGCCAACGAACAGACAGATGCAGATCAGCGTGAGCGCCGGCACCGCGATCGAGGGCGCGAGTGCGAAGGCGTCCCGGTAGTCGAGCGAATTCGTGAAATACACGACGCCCGCGATGCCGAGCACGAAGCCGAAATCGCCGACACGGTTGACGACAAACGCCTTCAGGTTTGCGTGGATCGCGGACGGGCGCGTGTACCAGAAGCCGATCAGCAGGTAGGAAACGACGCCGACCGCCTCCCAGCCGAAGAACAGCTGCATGAAGTTGTTCGACATCACCAGCATCAGCATCGCGAACGTGAACAGCGAGATATAGCTGAAGAAGCGCTGGAAGCCGGCGTCTTCGCGCATGTAACCGATCGTGTACACGTGCACGCAGAACGACACGAAGGTCACCACCGCCATCATCAGGGCACTCAACCGGTCGACGAGAAAGCCGACCTGGAAGCGGATGCCGTCGGTCACGAGCCAGGTGTACAGGGTCAGATCCTGGGCTGGCGCACCTGCGAAGTAGAGCTGCCGCACGACCTCGAGCGACAGCGCACACGAGATGCCGACCGCCAGTATCGTGACGCCCGCCGAGGCCGCACGGCCGATGCGCCGGCCGGTAAGGCCCGCGATCACGGCCGCAAGGAGCGGCAGCAGCGGTATTGCGATGAGCAGGTTGCGTGTCATCGCCGGTCAGCCCTTCAGGGTATCCAGATCGTCGACATTGATGCTGTGCCGGTGACGGAACAGCACCACCAGGATCGCAAGTCCGATCGCCGATTCGGCCGCAGCCACAGTCAGCACGAAGAACACGAACACCTGGCCCGAGATATCGCCGAGGTAGCGCGAGAAGGCGACGAAGTTGAAGTTCGCCGCGAGCAGCAGCAGCTCGATGCACATCAACAGCAGGATCACGTTCTTGCGGTTGAGGAAGATGCCCGCGACCGAGATTGCGAACAACACCGCGGACAGTGTCAGCATGTGGCCGAGTGTGATCACGGGTGCTTCTCCGCATCCATCTTGACGAGCCGCACCCGGTCCTCGCGCCGCACCGCCACCTGCCGGGCGACATCCTGCACTTTGAGCCCCGGCCGCTTGCGCATGGTCAGCGCAATCGCCGCGACGATCGCGACCAGCAGCAGCACGGCAGCGAGTTCGAACGCATAGACATAGTCCGTGTAGAGCACGGTACCAAGCTCATGGGTATTGCTGTAATCGGCCGGCATCGGCACTGGCACCGCGCCGGTGTCGGCGCCGAAGCGCCGCGCCGCAATCACGCCCGCAAGCTCGAGGATCACGACGAGGGCGGTCAGCCAGCCGAGCCAGGCGTAGCGGGTAAAGCCGCTGCGCAGTGCCTCGACCTCGATGTCCAGCATCATCACGACGAACAGGAACAACACCATCACCGCACCGACATAGACGAGCACCAGCACGAGGGCGAGAAACTCCGCGTCGATCAGCAACCAGATCGCCGCGCTCGTGAAGAAGGTGAGCACCAGGCACAGCGCCGAGTAGACCGGGTTGCGCGTCGTGATGACGGCCAGCGCCGCGGCGATCAGCACCGCGGAGAACGCGTAGAAGAGGATCGTCACGAACATGGCGCGCTACCTCCCGTCAACGCCACTGCGCGTCGGCGGCCTTGTCGGCCGCAATCATGGCTTCGTACCGGTCACCCACGGCGAGCAGTTTGTCCTTGGTCATGATGTTCTCGCCGCGATGCTCCATGTGGTATTCGTGGATGCGCGTCTCGACGATCGCATCGACCGGGCAGGCCTCCTCGCAGAAGCCGCAATAGATGCACTTGAAGAGATCGATGTCATAGCGCGTCGTCCGCCGCGTGCCGTCGGCCGCGACATCGGAATCGATCGTGATCGCGAGCGCCGGGCACACCGCCTCGCACAGTTTGCAGGCGATACAGCGCTCTTCACCGTTCGGGTAACGGCGCTGCGCGTGCAGGCCGCGGAAGCGCGGCGACTGCGGGGTCTTCTCTTCCGGGTAGTTCACGGTGAACTTCTTGCGAAAGAGCGTCCGCACGGTCAACCACAGCCCGAGCAGCAGGTCGGTCAACAGGAAAGTCTTGAAAACGCTGCGCACGTTCATGGCGAAAACGCCCTCCACGGACCGACTCCGAAGTGAGCCATCACGCCCTCCACCGCGATCCAGACGAGCGTCACGGGGATGAGTACTTTCCACCCGAGGCGCATGATCTGGTCGTAGCGGTAGCGCGGGAAAGTGGCGCGCAGCCAGAAGTACAGGAACATGTTCGCGGAAATCTTGATGCCGAGCCACAGGAAGCTCGGCTGCGCAAGCCAGCTATCGGCCGGCAGATAGCCGTCGAACGGCGACAGCCAGCCGCCGAAGAAGAACACGGCGGTGAGCGCCGAGATCAGCAGCATGTTCGCGTATTCGGCAAGGAAGAAGAGCGCAAAGGCGATGCCCGAATACTCGACATGGAAGCCCGCGACGATCTCCGACTCGCCTTCCGCGACATCAAACGGCGCGCGGTTGGTTTCGGCGACACCCGAGATGATGTAGACGATCGTGAGCGGGAACAGCCAGACCACGTTCCAGCTGAGTGGCCGGCCCGCCTGGCCCTGGACGATTTCGCCGAGATTGAGGCTTCCGGACGCCATCAACACACCGACCAGTGCGAAGCCCATCGCAATCTCGTACGCCACGATCTGCGCGGCGGAACGCATCGCGCCGAGGAATGCGTACTTCGAATTTGCCGCCCAGCCCGCAATGATCACGCCGTAAACGCCCATCGAGGTGAGCGCGAGCACATACAGGAGCCCCGCGTCGATATCCGCGATCACGAGCTCCGGCGACAGCGGCACGACTGCCCAGGTGGCAAGGGCGGGCACGAGCGCAATGATCGGCGCGATCGCGAACAGGACCTTGTTGGCCCGCGCCGGCACGACGACTTCCTTGATCAGCAGCTTCAGCACGTCGGCGAAGGCCTGGAACACCCCCGGCCAGAAGCCGAAGAGGCTGCCGACGCGATTCGGCCCCTTGCGCAGCTGCATCCAGCCGATGATCTTGCGCTCGAACAGTACCGAGAATGCGACCGCCAGGATCACACTGACCGTGACGACGAGAATCCAGAGCGTCGTCTGGACGATTGGCAGCGTGAGGAAGTCGAGCAGTAACTGCAGCATCGTGCGGCGCTCAGTAGGTCACGGCCGCGGCGCGTCCATCGCGCGTGCGTTGCAGGGACGGCGCGCGGCGCACCAGTGCGTCGATCTGGTACATCGGCACGTCGAGGACGGTCGCGGGTCCATCGGGAGTCACGATCCGGTGCGTACCGCGGTAGGGACCTGCGACCAGGCCCTCGCCGCAGACACGGCGCATTTCGTCGAGCACTTCCTCCGACGACTGGTACTCGGAACCGGCGATTCCGAGCAGGTTGCACAACACCCGGTACACCTTCCACCCCGGCCTTGATTCGCCCACCGGACGCGCTGCACCCGGCACACTCTGCCAGCGACCCTCGAGATTCACGTAGGTGCCGGAGGTTTCGGCAAATGTGCCGATCGGCAACAGCACGTGCGCGACGTCCCTGATCTCGGCCGACATGTAGGGTGTGGCGGCGACGACGAAGGCGGCAGCCGCGAGCGACTTGCCGGCCTCGCCACAGACGCTGTCTTGCCGGGGCTCGACACCCCCGGCGAGGAGATAAGCCGATAGCGGCTGCTCGAGCATCTCCCGGGCCGTAAGCCCGGAAATCGAGGGCACTGCGCCGCCGGCATCACGATGAGGCACCGCGCCCGCGAGATACGCGCCGGCGGCGTTCGCGCCTTCCGCGAGAATGCCGAGCGTGGCGCCGGTCGCGGCTGCCAGCGCAGCGGCGAGCGCACGCAGATCGGCATAGGCCGGATGGCGCAGCGCGAGCGCGCCAAGCCAGATTGCGCGGCGTTCACCACTCGCAAGCTGTGCGGCGACAGCTTTGTGATCCGCGGTGACAGGCGTTGACCGCACGAGCGCGGCCAGTTCCGCCGTTGGTGCCGTACCGGCCGCAGCGAGCGCTGCGCCGAGCACGCCGGCGAGTTCGGGCACCTGCCGTGCGGGCGCTGCCTCGAGGCAGGTCGACACGGGGAACAGGTACTCGAAGCGCGCAGGATTCAGCAACGAAACACGCGCGCCACGCAGCGCCGCCTTCCTCACGCGATGCGCGAGGATCGGGATCTCGCGGCGCAGGTTGCTGCCGATGATGAAGAGCGAGTCGAGCTGCTCGACCGTCGCGATCGGTGCGCCGAGCGATGGATAAGCCGGATCGGCTTGCTGGTCACGGAAGTCGCTCTGCCTCAGGCGATGGTCGATATTGTGCGAGCCAAGCCCGCGCACCAGCCGATTGAGCAGATACAGCTCCTCAACAGTGCCCGACGGGCTTGCGAGTACGCCAAGCGACCCCTGCGCACGCCGCAGTCCGTTCGCCGTGGCCTCGAGCGCTGCTTCCCAGCTGACGGCACGCCATTCCGCGCCTTCACGCAGCATCGGCGTCGTCAGGCGGTCGGCGCTGTAAACGCCCTCATAACTGAAGCGATCCCGATCGGAAATCCAGGTCTCGTTGACCGCCTCATTCACCCGCGGCACGACGCGCATCAATCGCCCGCGCAGCACGTGGCCAAAAAGATTCGAGCCGGCACCATCGTGCGGCGACACGAGCGGCGTCTGGGTCATCTCCCAGCCGCGGGCGCGAAACCGGAACGGCTTGCTGTTGAGCGCGCCGACGGGGCACAGATCGATGATGTTGCCCGAGAGTTCATGGTCGACACTGCGCTCAATGAAGGTGTCGATCCGCATCCACTCGCCGCGCCCCGTGGTGCCGAGTTCCCGGATTCCGGCAATGTCCTGGCCGAAGCGCACGCAGCGCGTGCAATGGATGCACCGGGTCATGTCGGTCGAGATCAACGGCCCGATGTTCTTGTCCTTCACCACACGCTTTCTTTCGGCGAAGCGGGCGATGTCGCGCCCATACCCCATCGAAAGGTCCTGCAGTTCGCACTCGCCACCCTGGTCGCAGATCGGGCAGTCGAGCGGGTGATTGATCAGCAGGAACTCCATCGTCGCCTTCTGCGCCGCGAGCGCCCTGGGCGACTTGGTGAAGATCTTCATGCCCTCGGCGACCGGCGTCGCGCATGCAGGCATCGGCTTCGGCGCCTTCTCCACTTCGACGAGACACATGCGGCAACTCGCCGCGATCGGCAGCTTTTCGTGGTAGCAGAAGCGCGGCACGTAGGCATCACTCGCGTCGGTGACCTGGATGATCATCGCGCCCTTCTTCGCCTTGAGCGCGACACCGTCGACTTCGACGTTGACGAGGTCTTCGCTCATACGATGCTGCGCCCGCCGTGATCGACCATGTATTCGAACTCGTGCCGGAAATGTTTGATGAAGCTCTGCACGGGCCATGCCGCGGCATCGCCGAGCGCGCAGATCGTGTGACCCTCGATCCCGTTCGCCACCTGGACCAGCAAGTCGATGTCTGCGCGCTGACCCTGACCCGCGAGGATCCGCTTGAGCATGCGATCCAGCCAGCCCGTGCCTTCGCGACATGGCGTGCACTGCCCGCAGGACTCGGACATGTAGAAGCGCGACAGCCGCTCGAGCGCCCTGACCATGCAGGTTGTCTCGTCCATCACGATGACGGCTGCCGAGCCGATCGCCGAGCCGGCCGCCTTCAGCGAGTCGTAGTCCATGTTGAGCTTGAGCATCGTCTCCGCAGGCACCACCGGCACCGAGGAGCCACCGGGAATCACGGCCTTCAGCTTGCGACCACCCTTGACGCCGCCCGCGATCGCGAGCAGATCGACAAATGGCACACCGAGGGGCAGTTCGTAGTTGCCCGGCTTCTCAACATGGCCCGAGACCGAGAAGATCACCGTGCCACCGGAGTTTGCCGGCCCGAGCCCCGCAAACCACTGGGGCCCCTTGCGCAGGAGGGTCGGCACGGACGCGAAGCTCTGCGTGTTGTTGATCGTGGTGGGCTGGCCGTAGAGCCCGAATGTTGCCGGAAACGGCGGCTTGAAACGCGGCCAGCCTATCTTGCCTTCGAGCGATTCGAGCAGCGCGGTCTCCTCGCCGCAGATATAGGCGCCCGCGCCGACGAAGGCGTAAAGGTCGAAATCGACGCCGGATCCCTGGATGTTCTTGCCGAGCAGCCCCGCAGCATAGGCTTCCTCGAGCGCCGCCTCGAAACGGGGCACCGGCTCGGCGAGGAACTCGCCACGAATGTAGTTGTAGCCGACGGTCGCACCCATCGCGTAGCCGCCGATCGCCATGCCCTCGATCAGCGAATGCGGGTTGTAGCGCAGGATGTCGCGGTCGTGACAGGTGCCTGGCTCGCTCTCGTCCGAATTGCAGACCACATATTTCTGCATCGGCGCGCTGCGCGGCATGAAGCCCCACTTCACGCCGGTCGGGAACCCTGCGCCGCCACGGCCGCGCAGCCCCGAGGCCTTCACACCGTCGATCACCGCTTCGCGCGTCATCTCGCCGGCGAGGATCTTCCGCCAGACGTCGTAGCCGCCGATCTTGCGATAGCTGTCGAGCGTCCAGGAACGCTCAAGCGCGAGCGGCTCAAACACGACGAGATTCTGCCTGTCGCTCCAGCCAGCCATCACTTCAGCTCATCGAGGATGGCGTCGATCCTCGCAGGGGTGAGGTTCTCGTGATACACGTGATCGACCATCATCATCGGCGCGCCCGTGCAGGCCGCGAGACACTCCTCTTCCTTCTTCAGGAAGATGCGTCCGTCAGGTGTGCTTTCGCCGAGCTTGATGCCGAGCCTGCGCTCGGTGTGCGCGACGAGGTCGTCGGCGCCGTTCAGCATGCAGCTGATGTTGGTACAGATGCTCACGTGATGGCGCCCGCAGGGGCGCGTCTCGAACATCGAATAGAAGCTCGCGACCTCATAGACCTGGATCGGCAGCAGCGCGAGGTATTCGGCCACGCCGTCCATCAACTCGACGGTCAGGAAGCCGTTGCCCTGCTCCTGCGCGAAGCGCAGCGCCGACAACACAGCCGAGCGCTGCCGCCCGGCCGGAAACCTCGCGATCCAGTGATCGATTTCGGCACGCGTGTGGGCAGTCAGAACCTGCGCTTTCGGCCCCAGCACCGGCTCGAAGGTCTTGCCGTCGCTCGTCGTCACAGCCATCAGCGATCGACCTCTCCGAATACGATGTCCAGTGTACCGATCATTGCCACCACGTCCGGGAGCATGTGACCTTCGACCATCTCAGGCAGCGCCGCGAGGTGGGCAAAACCCGGTGCGCGGCACTTGAGGCGATAGGGCTTGTTGGCGCCATCCGAAACGAGGTACACGCCAAACTCGCCCTTCGGCGCTTCGACCGCAGCGTAAGTCTCGCCCTCCGGCACGCAGTAACCCTCGCTGAAGTGCTTGAAGTGGTGAATGAGCGATTCCATGTCGCCCTTCATCTCCTCGCGGCGCGGTGGCCGGATCTTGCGTTCGTCGATCATCACCGGGCCTGGGTTCGCACGCAGCCACTCGATGCACTGCGCAACGATGCGGTTCGACTGGCGCATTTCCTCGACGCGCACGAGGTAACGGTCGTAGCAGTCGCCATTGACGCCGACCGGGATGTCGAAATCGACGCGGTCGTAAGCGACATAGGGTTGCTTCTTGCGCAGGTCCCACGCAATGCCGGAACCGCGCAGCATCGGCCCCGTGAAACCCAGCTGCTTCGCCCGCTCCGGCGAGACGACACCGATGTTGACGGTGCGCTGCTTCCAGATGCGGTTGTCGGTCAGGAGGGTCTCGAATTCGTCGATCGCCTTCGGGAAGCGCCGCGTGAAGTCGGCAAGGAAATCCAGCAGCGAGCCCGAGCGCGCCTCATTCAGGCGATCGGCATCCTTCTGCGAACGCCACTTCGACGCCTGGTACTTCGGCATCTCGGTCGGCAGGTCGCGATAGACGCCGCCTGGACGGTAGTAGGTGGCGTGCATGCGCGTGCCGGAGACCGCCTCGTAGCAGTCCATCAGGTCCTCGCGTTCCTTGAAGCACAGCAGGAACACGGTCATCGCACCGATGTCCATGCCGTGGGTGCCGAGCCACATCAGGTGATTCAGGATGCGCGTGACCTCATCGAGCATCACGCGGATGTACTGTGCACGCTCGGGAATCGTGACGCCGAGCAGCCGCTCGATCGCCATCACGTAGGCGTGCTCATTGCACATCATCGAAACGTAGTCGAGGCGATCCATGTAGCCGATCGACTGGTTGAACGGCTTCGACTCCGCGAGCTTCTCGGTGCCCCGGTGCAGCAAGCCGACGTGCGGGTCGGCCTTGGTGATCACCTCGCCATCCATTTCGAGCACGAGACGCAGCACGCCGTGGGCCGCCGGGTGCTGCGGCCCGAAGTTCAGCGTGAAGTTGCGGATTTCAGCCATCGTAACGATCCGTGCGAATCACGCGCGGCACGAGCGTGCGCGCCTCGATCGAAACGGGCTCATAGACGACGCGCTGCTTCTGCGCGTCATAACGCACCTCGACATTGCCGATGAGCGGGAAATCCTTGCGGAACGGATGGCCGATGAAACCGTAGTCGGTCAGGATGCGGCGCAGATCCGGGTGCCCGTTGAAATAGATCCCGAAGAGGTCGAACACCTCGCGCTCGAACCAGTCGGCCGCCGCCCAGATGCCGACGACCGAGTCGACCATCGGATCGTCAGCGGCATCGCAATGCACCTTCAGGCGCACGCGCTGATTGCGCAGGACCGACAGCAGGTGGTAGATGACCGCAAAACGTCGGGGCTCCGCCGCGCCATGCGGCACGCTGCAATCGACGCCGCGACTGAAGCCGGTGCGCGTGGTGGTCCAGGTACCCCACTGATCGCGCCCGTAGTCGAGATAGTCGACGCCGCAGACGTCGATCAGCGTATCGAACTCGAGCCCCGGCGTGTCGCGCAGCTCCCGGCACACTGCCAGAAGGTCGGCCGGCGAGACATCGAGTGCCAGCTCGCCTGCCAGCGACGGCGCCCTGCGCGCGCGCCCTGCGAGCTGCGCGTCGACATTCCCGGCCAGTGCTTCGATACGCTCGGACAACGCAGGACCTTTCAGCGCGCGATCTCGGTGGGGCGCGCGATACTGCTGCGCGCGATCTTCTTCTGCAGCTGCAGGATCCCGTACAGCAGGGCTTCGGCCGTCGGCGGGCAACCCGGTACGTACACGTCGACAGGCACGATGCGATCGCAGCCGCGCACCACCGAATACGAGTAGTGATAGTAGCCGCCACCATTTGCACAGGACCCCATCGAGATCACCCAGCGTGGCTCGGCCATCTGGTCGTACACCTTGCGCAGCGCCGGTGCCATCTTGTTGACGAGGGTACCCGCAACGATCATGACATCGGACTGGCGGGGGCTCGGCCGGAACACGATGCCGAAGCGGTCGAGGTCATAGCGCGATGCGGCGGTGTGCATCATCTCGACAGCGCAGCAGGCAAGGCCGAAGGTCATCGGCCAGAGCGAACCGGTGCGTGCCCAGCTGACCACGTTGTCGACCGTGGTCGTCAGGAAGCCGCGCTGCGAATACTCCTCGACAGCGAGGGTGGCGTCACGGTCTAGTCCCACTCGAGTGCCCCCTTCTTCCATTCATAGATGAAGCCGACCACGAGGATCGCGAGGAAGATGCCCATCGCGACAAGACCGGCTGCGCCGATGGCATCAAGCGCCACGGCCCATGGAAAGAGAAAGGCGATCTCGAGATCGAACACGATGAAGAGGATGGCGACGAGGTAGTAGCGGACGTCGAACTTGCGACGGCTGTCCTCGAACGCCTCGAAGCCGCACTCGTAGGCAGAACGCTTCTCGGGGTCGTCGGGAGCCTGCGTGAAATAGCGGCCGATCAGGGCGCCGACAACGAGCAGCAGGATCCCGATACCGGCTGCAATGCCAAGATAGAGAAGAATCGGGAGGTAATTGCTGAGCATGGTGCGCCGGAGCGGAAAAACGGCGCGCATTGTATCAAAGGTGGTGCCGACGGGGAGATTCGAACTCCCACACCTTGCGGCGCTAGCCCCTCAAGCTAGTGTGTCTACCAATTCCACCACGTCGGCAAAAGTACCTATTGCTGCGCCGGTGCAGGTGCCTGCGGAACCGGCGCAGTATCGGGCGACGGCACGGCTGGCGCCGCGTGCGATTCGACCTCATCGAGAATCGTGCGCGGCGGCGGCGCGTTCTGCGTGCCGAGATACACGAGCGCGAGACTGTTCAGCATGAATACAGCCGCGAACACCGCGGTGGCGCGCGACAGGCCCGTGCGTGCGCCGCGCGCACCGAAGACCGTGCCGGACGCACCCGCGCCGAAACCTGCGCCTGCATCGGCGCCCTTGCCACGCTGAATCAGCACGAGCGCGATGATCGCGACCGAACTGAACACCTGGACAAACATCAATACTGTACGAAGCACGCTCGTAAACCTTTGGTTATGCGACCTGACCCGCGGCTGCAACGATCGCGAGGAACTCGTCGGCCTTGAGCGACGCGCCGCCGATCAATCCACCGTCGACATCGGGCTGCGCGAACAGTTCCGCGGCGTTGCCGGCCTTGACGCTGCCGCCATAGAGGATCCGGACCTGAGCCGCGATTTTAGCATCGCGGGCGGCAATCCGCCCACGGATGAACGCATGTACTTCCTGTGCCTGCCCGGGTGTCGCGTTGCGCCCGGTGCCGATTGCCCAGACCGGTTCGTAGGCCAGTACCGCCGCGCTGAGGGCTGCGGCACCCACCAGCTCGAGCACTGCATCGAGCTGTCGCGCCACGACGGCAGGCGTCTCGCCGGCCTCGCGCTCCGCGAGCGACTCGCCGACGCACAGGATCGGCGCCAGACCGTGCGCCTGCGCAGCGGCAAATTTGCGCGCGACGAGCTGGTCACTCTCACCGTAAACGGCGCGCCGCTCGGAATGCCCGACGATCGCCATCGTGCAGCCAACGTCGCGCAGCATCGCTGCCGAGACCTCGCCCGTGTAGGCGCCTTGCGCCTCCGCGCAGACATCCTGCGCGCCGAGCACTACTGTCGATTCGCGCAGCAGGCGCGCGACATCGGCGAGATACACAAACGGCGGACAAACCGCGCAGTCGACGCCGTCGAGTCCGTGGCTCGAGACGATCGCCTCGATGAGGCTCGCGTTCTCGGGGCGAGACCCGTGCATCTTCCAGTTTCCGGCTACGAGAGGTCTGCGGCTCATAAAAGGCGCGCGATCATAGCGGCGCGCCCGCCGGGGCGCAATGACGGTCTCACCCGCCCGCGCTCGCGGGTCCCCGGGATTTGACTGTGATCGTGATCTTCTTCGAGATGACCGGCGGATCGTGCGGGATGTGCAATGCATCACCGAGCACGAGTTGCAGCGTGTGTCTGCCAGGTGGCAGCGTGATCGTCGTTTCCGTCTGGCCCTTGCCGAAATGCACGATATGTTCGGTTGCGGGCAGCGGCTGGCCAAGGTCGGTCGGCACATCGGTGTCGATGAGCAGATGATGATGGCCGGTGTTGTCGAACCTGATGCCGGCCGGCGCAACACCCATGCCCTTCAGGCCGAAGCGTACGGTGACGGGGCCCTTGATCGTGGCGCCGTCAGAGGGAGACTCGAAATAGACCTCAGCGCCGGCGGGCGCCGGGGTACGTGGTGCATCAGCCTGCGCAATCAGCGAGGCGCAAGCCAGCATGAGGCCGACGGCAATGGAACGCATTTCAGCACCTTTCCCGGGCAACAGCACCGGCGTGGAGGGTCGAGGATAGCGCGGCAGCGGCACTCACGGCCGCCGCAATCTCCTCTGCGCAACTGCGGGTGAGCGCCTCGTCCCGGCCCTCGACCATCACACGAATCACGGGCTCAGTACCCGATGGCCGCAACACGACGCGCCCTTCCTGGCCGAGACTCCGCTCTACTTTTGCCACCGCGGCGTTCACCGCGGGCACAGTAACGGGGTCGAAGCGCTGTGCGACGCGCACATTGAGCAGCACCTGCGGGAAGCGCGCCATGCCGGCCGCGAGCTCCGCGAGACTGCGCCCGGTCCGCCGCATCACGCCGATGACCTGCAGTGCCGCGACGAGCGCATCGCCGGTCGTCGTGCGATCGAGGCACAGGATGTGGCCCGAGGTCTCGCCACCGATATTGCCGCCGGACTCCTTCAGCAGGGCGAGCACATAGCGGTCACCGACCTTGGCCCGCTGGAAGCCGATTCCGCACTCGCGGAGTGCGACTTCGAGGCCGAGATTGCTCATCAGCGTACCGACCACGGGACCGGTGAGTTCGCCGGCCTCCTTGCGGTCGCGCGCAATGATGTAGATGAGTTGGTCACCGTCGATGATACGACCGAGGTGGTCGATCATCACGAGTCGATCCCCATCACCGTCGAGCGCAATCCCCAGGTCGGCACGCACGCCGGGCACAGTGAGCTGCAGCAGCTGCGGCGCGGTCGAGCCGCAGCTGTCGTTGATGTTGCGGCCGTTCGGCGAACAGCCAACCGGTATCAGCTCGGCGCCGAGATCCGCGAACAGGCGCGGTCCCACCTTGTAGGCGGCGCCGTTCGCGCAGTCGAGCACGATCTTGAGCCCCTCGAGGCTCGCGCCGGCCGCGAGCGTTGCAGCGCAAAAGCGCTGGTACTCGGTGCGCTGTTTGTCGACGCGCACCGCGCGGCCGAGTTCACGCGAGCTGCGCGTCACCGTGCCGTTGCCGATTTCACGCTCGATCTCGTGCTCGAGTTCATCGGACAGCTTGCCGCCGTTGCCGTCGAAGAACTTGATGCCGTTGTCCTCGTAAAGGTTGTGCGAGGCGCTGATCACGACACCGAAGTCGCAGCTGAAGTAACGCGTCATGTAGGCGATGCCGGGCGTCGGCAGCGGCCCGATCAGCTTTACGTCAACGCCGGCGGCGACGAAGCCCGCCTCGAGCGCCGCCTCGAACATGTAGCCCGAGAGGCGTGTGTCCTTGCCGATGAGCACACTGCCGCCGCGCGGCGCGAGCACGCGCGCCGCCGCGCTCGCCAGCGTGAGCGCGAAATCCACGGTCATCGGCGCCTCGCCGACGCGTCCGCGCACGCCATCCGTACCGAAATACTGCCTGCTCACAGATCCTCCCCTGCACGCAGCGCCGCGACGACACGCAGCGCATCGACCGTTTCCGCGACGTCGTGCGCGCGGACAATACACGCTCCGCGGAGCGCCGCAATGGTCGCGAGCGCGATGCTGGCCGCAAGGCGCCTGTCGACTGGCCGGCCCGTCAGCTCGCCGATCATCCGTTTGCGTGAGAGCCCGATGAGCACCGGCCGCCCGGTCGCCGCCAGCAAGTCCAGGTGGCGCAGCAGTTCAAGATTGTGCGCCAGCGACTTGCCGAAGCCGATCCCGGGGTCGATCGCGATCCGCTCGCGCGCGATGCCGGCACGCTCGCAGGCAAGGGCCCTCGCAGCGAGAAACGCGCCGACCTCGCGCACAACGTCCCTGTAGCGCGGATTATCCTGCATGTCGGCAGGGCCGCCCTGCATGTGCATCACACAAACGGCGGCTGTCGAGCCGGCCACAGCCTCGAGCGCGCCTGGAAGGGTCAGCGCACGCACGTCGTTCACCATCTGCGCACCGGCCGCAAGGGCCGCCTGGATCACCTCCGGGCGACTCGTGTCGATCGACACGACGACGGGTAGTTGCACCGCACGTTCGATCGCGGGCATCACCCTATCAAGCTCTGCAGCGACCGGCACCGGCGCAGCACCCGGTCGCGTCGACTCGCCGCCGATGTCGACGATCGCGGCCCCCTCCTCGACGATGCGTTCGACGCGAATCGCCGCCGCGCGGGCATCGAGGAACGCGCCGCCATCGGAGAATGAATCAGGCGTGACGTTGACGACCCCCATGACGACAGGAGTCGAAAAATCGAGCGTCCTTGACCCGCAGACAAGCCTCACGCCACCCACCTGCACGGGGTGAGCGGGGCGTCAGGGCGTGGGGGCGAGCGTCCCACCCGCCGGGCCTGCCGCGACCGGACCGGCCGGCGGCTTGCCGACTGGCGGCGTGTCGTCCCAGTCCGCGGGCGGCTTGGGTTCGCGACCGGCCATGATGTCCTTCAGCTGCTCTTCGTCGATCGTCTCGTACTTCATGAGCGCCGCGGCGAGCGCATCGAGCTTGTCGCGATTGGCAACCAGGATGCCCTTCGCCTTCTGGTACGCCGCGTCGATCACGCGACGCACTTCGATGTCGATCACGTGCGCGGTCTCGTCGGACACCTGCTTGTGTTGCGTCACCGAGCGGCCGAGGAACACCTCGCCCTGGTCTTCCGCGTAGGTGAGCGGCCCGAGCCGATCGGAGAGGCCCCACTTCGTGACCATGTTGCGCGCCAGCGCCGTCGCGCGCTCGATGTCGTTCGAGGCGCCGGTCGTGACGGCCTCGGCGCCGAACGCAAGTTCCTCGGCGATGCGCCCGCCGAAGAGGCTCGCGATCTGCGATTCGAGCCGTTGCTTGCTGTAGCTGTAGCGGTCTTCCTCCGGCAGGAAAAAAGTGACGCCGAGCGCGCGGCCGCGCGGGATGATCGTGACCTTGTACACCGGGTCGTGTTCGGGCAGGTTCACGCCGACGACCGCGTGCCCAGCCTCGTGATAGGCGGTGTTGCGCTTCTCTTTCTCGCTCATGACCATCGAGCGCCGCTCCGCTCCCATCATGATCTTGTCCTTGGCGCGCTCGAGTTCGTCCATCGTGACGGTACGCTTGTTCGAGCGTGCGGCGAAGAGCGCCGCTTCGTTCACGAGGTTGGCGAGATCGGCGCCCGAAAAGCCTGGCGTACCCCGCGCGATCAGCGCGGGCTTCACGTCTTCGCCGAGCGGCACTTTGCGCATGTGCACGCGCAGGATCTGCTCGCGTCCGCGCACGTCGGGCAGCGGCACGACAACCTGGCGGTCGAAGCGGCCGGGGCGCAGCAGTGCGGGGTCGAGCACATCCGGGCGGTTGGTCGCCGCGATGACGATGATCCCCTCGTTGCCCTCGAAACCATCCATCTCGACCAGCAGCTGGTTGAGCGTCTGCTCGCGCTCGTCGTGACCGCCGCCGAGCCCCGCGCCGCGATGGCGGCCAACGGCATCGATCTCGTCGATGAAGATGATGCAGGGCGCGTGTTTCTTCGCCTGCTCGAACATGTCGCGCACGCGTGAAGCGCCAACTCCGACGAACATCTCGACGAAATCGGAGCCCGAGATCGTGAAGAATGGCACCTTCGCCTCACCCGCGATCGCGCGCGCGAGCAGCGTTTTGCCGGTGCCGGGGCTACCGACCATCAGCACACCCTTCGGGATCTTGCCGCCGAGCTTCTGGAACTTGCCCGGATCCTTGAGGAAATCGACGATCTCGCTGACTTCCTGTTTGGCTTCCTCGACGCCTGCGACGTCTGCGAAAGTGACGTTCACCTGGTCTTCGCCGAGCAGGCGCGCACGGCTCTTGCCGAATGACATGGCGCCCCGCCCGCCGGCGGAACCCTGCATCTGGCGCAGCATGTAGACGAACACGAGAATCAGAAGGAGCGCAGGCGCAAGCTGCAGCAGCAGCTGCGCGAAGAAATTGGGCTGGCGCGGCGCGCGGCCTTCGATGCCAACGCCCGCCTTGTCGAGCGCGCCGATGAGGGCCGAGTAGTCGGTCTCGGGGTTCACTGCCTTGAACTGCGACTTGTCCTTGCGCACACCGAGGATGGTGTCGCCCTGGATCACGACGGAATCGAGCTGACCGCTCTTCATCTCGTCAAGGAAGGTCGAATAGCGAATCGTCTGCGGCTCGCCGACCTGCGGCATGTAGCGGCTGAAGACAGCCAGCAGCACCACCACGATCACGGACCAGAGAAGAATATTTTTCGTCAGATCGTTCAAGGAGTTGACCTCACTTCAAGGCTTCCACGCTACACCATCCGGTAGTCCCTCGCCAGAAGGCGGAAGTTCCGCGCTGCGCGCGCGGGGGAGGCCCCTGAAACCTGCACCCTGGAGCGTCTTGATGAGGGCGACCCCGCCAGGTTTCAAGAGCCGGCCGTTGTGACCCACGCGCCATGCGCCTCCTGCCCTACAATCGCCCGATGGAACTGACCGAAAAACAGCGCAAGCACCTGCGGGGCCTTGCGCACCCGCTCGCACCCGTCATTCTGGTCGGTGGCAGCGGCGTCACGGAGAGCGTGGTCGCAGAAACGGCCCGTGCGCTGCACGACCACGAACTGATCAAGGTGAAAGTCCGGGGCGCCGAACGCGCCGACCGCACCGCGATGGTCGAGCGGCTTGCCGCGGCGACCCAGAGCGCACTCGTCACCCGCATCGGTCACGTGGCGGTACTCTACCGGCCCCGCGCCGCCAATCCGAAGATCGTGATCCCGGACCGCTGATCAGACGTAACGGATCGCAACGATCTCGAAAGAGCGGTTGCCGCCGGGCGCCGTGACCACCGCCACGTCCCCCTCGGACTTGCCGACAAGCGCCCGCGCAATCGGCGAAGTGATGGAAATGCGCCCTGCGCGGATATCGGCTTCGTCCTCGCCGACGATCGCATAGGTCACCCGCTTGCCGTCCTCTTCCGCCTCGAGCTCGACGGTGGCGCCGAACACCACACGGCCCGGGTCGGCGATCGACGCCGGATCGATGATCTCGCAGGCCGAGAGCTTCGCTTCGATTTCGCTGATGCGGCCCTCGATAAAGCCCTGCTGCTCGCGCGCGGCGTGATACTCCGCGTTTTCGGACAGATCGCCATGGCTGCGCGCCTCGGCGATCGCCTTGATCACGCGCGGGCGATCCACGGACTTGAGCCGCTTCAGCTCCTCACGCAGTTGACTGGCGCCGCGAAGCGTCATCGGTGTGCGCTTCATGCGTGCGCCTCCTGGTGAAGTTCCTGCAGACTGTGGACCTCGACTTCGTCGATATGATCGAGCGCCTCGCAAGTCGCCATCGCGCCGTTCAGGGTCGTGTAATAGGTGACGCGACGATGTACCGCCTCGCGGCGGATCTCGTTCGACTCCCGGATCGCCTGCTTGCCTTCGGTCGTATTGACGATCAGCACGATCTCGTCGTTCTTGATCATGTCGACAATATGGGGCCGGCCTTCACGCACCTTGTTGGCGCGCCGGCAGCTGACCCCCGCTTCTTCCAGCACCTTCGCCGTGCCCGTGGTCGCGACTATTTCGAAGCCGCGTGCCACTAGCCTGCGCGCCAGATCGACCGCACGCGGCTTGTCCCGCTCGCGCACCGAGATCAGGCACAGGCCGCTGCGCGGCAGCGTGACGCCGGAGCCCGCCTGGGCCTTCGCGTAAGCCTCGCCAAAGGTGCGCCCCGTGCCCATCACCTCGCCCGTCGACTTCATCTCGGGGCCGAGGATCGGATCGGACTCGGGGAACTTCGCAAACGGAAACACCGCTTCCTTGACCGAGAAATAGGTCGCTGGCTGGACCTCGCCGACACCGAGATCGGCCAGTTTGCGGCCGGTCATCACGCGCGCGCCGACTTTCGCGAGCGGCACGCCGGTCGCCTTTGATACGAACGGCGCGGTGCGGGATGCGCGCGGGTTCACTTCGAGCACGTAAACGATACCGTTCTGGATCGCGAACTGGATGTTCATCAGGCCGACGACGTTGAGCGCGAGGGCGAGCTTCTGCGTCTGCTCGCGCAGCTCCTGCTGCACTTGCGCCGACAGGCTGTTCGGCGGCAGGCAGCAGCCCGAGTCCCCCGAGTGCACGCCGGCCTGCTCCACGTGCTCCATGATGCCGCCGATCATCACGCGCTCGCCATCGCAGACCGCATCGACGTCGATCTCGGTCGCGACGTCGAGGAAACGGTCAAGCAGTACGGGGCTGTCGTTCGACACTTTCACGGCGTCGGTCATGTAGGCGCGCAGGTCGGCCTCGTTGAAGACGATCTCCATCGCGCGGCCACCGAGCACATAGGAAGGCCGCACGACGAGCGGGAAACCGACTTCGCGCGCGAGCTGCACGGCCTGCTCTTCGGTGCGCGCCGTCGCGTTCGCCGGCTGCTTCAGGCCGAGCTGCTTCACGAGCTGCTGGAAGCGCTCGCGGTCTTCTGCGACGTCGATCGCGTCGGGCGAAGTGCCGATGATCGGCGCCCCGGCCTCCTCGAGCGCGCGCGACAGCTTGAGCGGAGTCTGGCCGCCGTACTGCACGATCACGCCCTCCGGCTTCTCCTTCGCGATCACTTCGAGTACGTCCTCGAGTGTGAGCGGCTCGAAATAGAGGCGGTCGGAAGTGTCGTAGTCAGTCGAGACGGTCTCGGGATTGCAGTTGACCATAATGGTCTCGAAGCCGTCCTCGCGCAGCGCGAGCGCGGCATGCACGCAGCAGTAGTCGAACTCGATGCCCTGGCCGATGCGGTTGGGGCCGCCACCGAGAATCATGATCTTCCTGCGCGTGGTCGGCTCCGCCTCGCATTCCTCCTCGTAGGTCGAGTACAGGTAGGCAGTGGTGGTGGCGAACTCCGCGGCGCAAGTGTCAACGCGCTTGTAGACGGGCACCACGCCGAAATCGCGGCGGCGGCCGCGCACGGCCTTTTCGCTCGCACCCGTGAGGACTGCGAGGCGGCTGTCGGAGAACCCCTTGCGCTTCACGTCGCGCAGGCGTTCCGCGGACAGCGCATAGAAGCCCCCTTCATGGATGATCGCCTCTTCACGGACGAGGTCCTCGATCTGCGCGAGGAACCAGCGGTCGATGTACGACAGCTCCTGGATGCGCTCGAGCGGCCAGCCGGCGCGGAATGCATCTGCAACGTACAGCAGGCGCGAGGGACCCGGTGAGCGCAGCTCATAGGCGAGCTGGGCCGCCGCTTCCTCGCTGAGCGGCAGCGCGAGTTGCGGCACGAGGCCGTCAAGCCCCGTCTCGAGGCCGCGCAGCGCCTTCTGCAGTGATTCCTGCAGCGTGCGGCCGATCGCCATGACCTCGCCGACCGACTTCATCTGGGTCGTGAGGCGGGTGTTGGCGTCGGGGAACTTCTCGAAGGTGAAACGCGGGATCTTGGTCACCACGTAGTCGATCGACGGCTCGAACGATGCCGGCGTCGCCCCGCCCGTGATGTCATTCTTGAGTTCATCGAGCGTGTAGCCGACGGCGAGCTTCGCGGCGATCTTCGCGATCGGGAAGCCGGTCGCCTTCGACGCGAGCGCGGAGGAGCGCGACACGCGCGGGTTCATCTCGATGATCAGCATCCGGCCGTCAGCCGGATTCACCGAGAACTGCACGTTCGAGCCCCCGGTGTCGACGCCGATCTTGCGCAGCACGGCGATCGACGCATTGCGCATGCGCTGGTATTCCTTGTCGGTGAGCGTCTGCGCCGGCGCCACCGTGATCGAGTCTCCCGTGTGCACGCCCATCGGGTCGAGGTTCTCGATCGAGCAGACAATGATGCAGTTGTCCTTGCGGTCCCGCACCACTTCCATCTCGAACTCTTTCCAGCCGATGACGGACTCCTCGATCAGCACCTCGCGGGTGGGCGAGGCCTCGAGGCCGCGTGCCACGATCGTTTCGAGCTCCTCGCGGTTGTAGGCGATACCGCCGCCCGAGCCGCCGAGCGTGAACGAGGGGCGGATCACGCACGGATAGCCGACCTCGGCGACCACCGCGAGGGCTTCCTCGAGACTCTTCGCGATGTGCGAGCGCGGTGATTCGAGGCCGATTTCGCGCATCGCGTTGCGGAATCGCTCGCGGTCCTCGGCCATGTCGATCGCTTCGCGCGAGGCGGCGATCAGCTCGACACCGAACTTCGCGAGCACACCCTCCCGATCGAGGTCGAGCGCGGTGTTGAGGGCGGTCTGCCCGCCCATGGTGGGCAGCAGCGCGTCGGGGCGTTCCTTCTCGATGATCCGCGCGACCGTGCGCCAGTTGACCGGCTCGATGTAGATGGCGTCGGCCATCTCCGGGTCGGTCATGATCGTCGCGGGATTCGAGTTCACGAGGATGACGCGGTAGCCCTCCTCGCGCAGTGCCTTGCAGGCCTGGGCGCCGGAGTAGTCGAACTCGCAGGCCTGTCCGATCACGATCGGACCGGCGCCGATGATCAGGATGCTCTGGATGTCGGTGCGCTTGCCCATGTCAGGAGACTCGCTGGCGCAGCTGATTCTGCAGCCGGCGCACCATCGACTGGGTGAACTGCTGGAAGAGCGGGCGCATGTCGTGCGGCCCCGGGCTCGCTTCCGGGTGCCCCTGGAAGCCGATCGCGGGCTTGTCGACCCACGCGATCCCCTGCAGAGAGCCGTCGAACAGCGAGCGGTGCGTCGCGCGCACGTTCGGCGGCAACGTGGCCTCGTCGACTGCGAAGCCGTGGTTCTGGCTCGTGATCATCACGCGGCCGGTGTCGAGCTCCTGCACCGGGTGGTTGGCGCCGCGGTGCCCGAATTTCATCTTGAGCGTGCTTGCACCGCACGCCAGGCCGAGGAGCTGGTGTCCAAGGCAGATGCCGAATACCGGCAGATCGGTCGTGAGGAAACGGCGCACCGCTTCGATTGCATAGTCGCAGGGTTCGGGGTCGCCGGGACCGTTCGAGAGGAAGATGCCGTCGGGCGAGAGCGCAAGTGCCTCCTCCGCGCTCGTCTGCGCAGGCACCACGGTCATGCGGCAGCCGTGATCGGCGAGCATGCGAAGAATGTTGCGCTTGACGCCGAAATCGTAGGCAACGACATGCAGTCGCTGGTGCGCGCGCAGCGCGTGCACCCCGCTCGAGTCCCAGTGCGAGCCCTCATTCCACTGATAGGGACGCCGCACGCTCACGACCTTCGCGAGATCCATGCCCTTCAGGCCCGGGAACTTGCCCGCTGCGCGCACCGCCGCGGCGGGGTCGATCTTCTCTCCGGTCATGATGCAGCCTGCCTGCGCACCGCGCTCGCGCAGCATGCGGGTCAGACGGCGCGTGTCGATGCCGGCGATCGCCACGGTTTTCGAACGCTCGAGAAATTCCGTGAGGGTGTTGACGGCGCGCCAGTTCGACGCTTGCAGCGGCAGGTCGCGAATGACGAGGCCGGAGGCGTGCACGATCGCCGATTCGAGATCTTCGGGCGTCGTGCCGGTGTTGCCGATGTGAGGATAGGTGAAAGTGACGATCTGGCGGGAATAGGACGGGTCAGTGAGGATCTCCTGATATCCCGTCATCGCGGTATTGAAAACGACTTCGCCCGTGGTGTTGCCTTTGGCTCCGATCGACTGGCCGCGGAAGATTGTTCCATCCGCCAGCGCCAGTACTGCGGGTACGCTCACCAAATCATTCCCCTGCTCACATGCACAAAGCGGGAGGAGTTCTCGCGAACATCCTCCCGCCTTGTACGGACTAACCCGACAATCGGATTACGCCCAAAGTGTAAGGTCCACCGCCCGGGGTGTCCATGCGCAAAGACCGGCGAAGTTCTCCACCGAAGCTCAGCCTGCATTTCTAATTCGCGCCTAAGTAATTGAATTAATTCCAAGTACATCTCGCATGGAGTAGCGCCCGGGCTTCTGCCCAGCGAGCCAGGTCGCGGCCTGAAGGGCTCCGCGCGCAAAAATCGCCCGGTCAGTGGCCCGATGCCCGAGCGAAACCTCCTCCCCCGTCCCGAGGAAGCGCACGCTGTGCTCACCCACGACGTCTCCACCGCGCACGACCGCGAATTCGACCCTTCCCTCGCGCCCCGCCGAGACCGAGCGTCCGAGCGCCAGCGCCGTGCCCGAGGGTGCATCCTTTTTGGCCCGGTGGTGCGCTTCCGCGATGCTCACGTCGAAATCGGCGGGCAGCGCTTTCGCTGCACGTTGTACGAGGTCCTGGAGCAGGGCGACGCCGAGGCTCGTATTCGGCGCGACGAGCAGTGGAATGCGCACTGCAGCGCGGGCGAGGTCCGCCTCGATGTCTTCGGGCAGACCGGTCGTTCCCAGCACGAGCGGCGCGCGCGCGAGCGCACACTGATCGACGTGATCGCGCGCGAAGTGCGGTAGTGAAAAATCGATGACAACCTGCGCGGCGCGCAGCGCCGCACCGAGATCAGTGGTGACCGCAACGCCGAGGCGATGCACGCCCGCCATCTCGCCTGCATCCTGGCCCACCGCGGGGCTGTGCGCAGACGCGATCACGCCAACCACTTCGATGTCACACGCGCCCGCACAGGCGACGAGCGCCCGACCCATGCGCCCGCTTCCTCCGACGATGACGACCCGCGTCAAGCGTCCCCCGTGAAGAAGCTCTTCACACCCTCGAAGAACGATTTCTCGCGCGGGGTGTGCCGCGTGCCACCTTTTTGCAGAGACTCGTCCAGCTGCTTGACGAGCTCACGCTGTTCGGCGGTGAGATTCACCGGCGTCTCCACCACGACGCGGCAGAAGAGGTCGCCCCGCGCGCCGCCGCGAACGGGCTTGACGCCCTTGTCGCGCAAGCGAAAGACACGACCGGACTGTGTCTCGGCAGGAATCTTGAGCGACACGTGCCCATCGAGTGTCGGCACGTCGACCGCGCCGCCGAGGGCCGCTGTCGCAAAGCCGATCGGTGCTTCGCAGGACAAGTGCGCGCCATCGCGCTCGAAGATCGGGTGATCCTTGACGGCGACCTCGACGTACAGGTCGCCCGGCGGCCCACCGTTACGGCCAGCCTCACCTTCGCCGCCGAGGCGGATGCGATCACCGGTGTCGACACCTGCGGGTACCTTGACCGAGAGTTTCTTCACGCGCCGCACACGGCCCTGCCCGAGGCAGGTGTCGCAGGGATTCTTGATGATCTTGCCGCTGCCACGACACTTCGGGCAGGTCTGCTGCAACTGGAAGAAGCCCTGCGAGATGCGCACCTGGCCACTGCCGCTGCAGGTGTCGCAGGTCACGGGCGTCGAGCCCTTTGCCGCGCCGCTGCCGTGGCAGGTCTCGCACTCGGCCAGTTTCGGAATCTCGATCTCGACCGACTTGCCGAACACGGCGCCGTGCAGGTCGAGCTCGAGCTCGTAACGCAGGTCTGCGCCGCGAAAGACCTGCGAGCGACCGCCGCCGCGCCGGCCGCTGCCGAGAATATCGCCGAACACGTCACCGAAGATGTCGCCGAACGCGTCCCCCGGATGGAAACCACCGGCGCCACCCGGCGCACCGCCCTGGCGCGCGGCATCGATGCCCGCATGGCCGAACTGGTCGTAGGTCGCGCGCTTCTGCGTGTCCGAGAGAATCTCGTAGGACTCCTTCGCCTCCTTGAATTTCTCCTCGGCTTCCTTGTCGCCCGGATTCCTGTCCGGATGGAATTTCATCGCAAGACGACGATAAGCCTTCTTGATGTCGGCCTCGCCCGCGTTCTTCGCCACCCCGAGTACCTGGTAGTAATCGCGCTTCGCCATGCGTTTCCTGTTTGTACGCCAAAGCCGCCGCGCACCCGCGGGCGCGCGGCGGCCTCTCCAGCTCTGCCGGGTCGCCCCTTACGAGGCTTTGCGGCCCTTGTCCTTTACCTCTTCGAACTCCGCGTCAACGACGTCGTCCCCGGCGCCCTTCGGCGCCTCGTCCGCGCTGGCAGTGCCCGCGTCTGCGCCCGCTGCAGCGCCCTCAGACGCTGCATAGGCCTGCTGCGCAATCGTCGCCGAAGCCTGGCCGAGCGCCTCGAGCTTCTTCTCGATCGCGGCCTTGTCGTCACCCTTGACCGCGGCGCGCAGATCCGAGAGCGCCGACTCGACCTTCGCGCGCTCGGCCGCCTCGACCTTCTCGCCGAGGTCGGTCAGCGACTTGCCGACCGAGTGGATCATCTGCTCGGCACGGTTGCGCGTCTCGACGAGCTCGCGGAACTTGCGGTCTTCTTCGGCGTGCGCTTCGGCGTCGCGGACCATGCGCTTGATCTCGTCCTCGGTGATGCCGCTCGAGGCCTTGATGACGATCTTTTGCTCCTTGCCCGTGGCCTTGTCCTTCGCCGACACGTGCAGGATGCCGTTCGCGTCGATGTCGAATGTGACCTCAACCTGGGGCATGCCGCGCGGCCCCGGGGGGATGTCCGACAGGTCGAACTTGCCGAGCGACTTGTTATCGCCCGCCCGGTCGCGCTCGCCCTGCAGCACGTGGATGGTGACGGCCGTCTGGTTGTCGTCGGCCGTCGAGAATACCTGCGAGGTCTTGGTCGGGATCGTGGTGTTCTTCTCGATCAGCTTCGTCATGATGCCGCCGAGCGTCTCGATGCCGAGCGACAGCGGCGTCACGTCGAGCAGCAGCAC
>DAORVK010000002.1:73183-116352 GCA_035433705.1 Steroidobacteraceae bacterium | reverse complement strand
CAGTTTCGATGCGATCGGGCGGCCGACCGCAGCCACCTTCACGATGGATGGGTCGGCTTATCAGGTGAATTATGCGTACAACAACCTGGGCTCACTCGACACGCTGACCTACCCGGGGCGGCCTTCTGGACGCTGAACTCCACGAACGACTCGAGCCTGCCGCTGACCGAAGTGCTCGGCAACGGCGTGCTCGTAACGTCTGCCTACAAGGCGTGGACCAACGAGCTGACGAGTCGCAAGCAAGGCACGGGTGGCCAGAGCGACAACCTGCAAAGTCTCGCCTACCAGTGGGACGCGAACGGCAACCTGCAGCAGCGTCAGGACTTGCGGCAGGGCGTCACCGAGGTGTTCGTCAACGACTCGATGAATCGCCTCGCGAGCTCGACGCTGAACGGGGCGACGAATCTGTCGATCGGCTATGACGCCGCAGGCAATCTCACGAGCAAGAGCGACCTCGGCAGCTACGACTACGTGACGGCACAGCAGCGGCGATCTGGTCATGGACAGCGCTGCCACGGTGCTCGCGCGCGAGAGCTTCACGCCCTTTGGAGCACGGCGGGGCAGCAACTGGCAGAGCACCCCGACGAGCGGGGATTATTCGACCTTCCAGGGCACGACGCGGCGCGGGTTCACCGGGCACGAGATGCTCGACAGCGTGAGCCTCGTGCACATGAACGGGCGGGTCTACGACCCGTATGTGGGGCGCTTCCTCTCCCCCGATCCGATCCTGCAGACGCTCGGCTTCAGCGTGGTGTTCCGATTCGGCGGGGCGAAAGTTGGGTACGGCAGCAGCGCCCGGGGACCGCCCAGTTCAATCGGTGGTGTGCCGATTCTGTACCAGACGGCGGCGGACGCAGGCCTGCCGTGGCTGCCGAGTTGGGACACAGCAGCGAAGGTACTGCTGCCGGGGTATTTGTCATTCTCGGAGGCCCAACGGGCGTTCCGGGATCCTTATTGCGCATAGATTTGGCTGGCATGAGGCAGGCTGGCTACGAGATCCCGGGAATTACACCGGTTGGGCGAAGCTTCAACATGCCTGGCGGCGGCTTCGAGATGCAGTTCCCTTATCCAGTTCCGCCTCAACTTGTCTCGGTGATCCGGCCATGAATCTCGGTGAGTTCCGCGATCAAATGGAATCGTATCGGCGCTCTGTGGACGAGGCAGCGAGGTCCCTCAAGGACTCCTGCCTTGCGCTTGATCGATTGCATGCGTTGTATCGGAGCTTCGATGAGAAGGAGCGGGATCTGGCCAATCAAGTGCTCAGCGAATGCGTTGGTGTTGATCGACGACTTTAAGATCACAGAGGCAGTCGCAGCCCTTAGGTTGCTCGCGGGAAGGCTCGCTGCCAGTTCGGCTCCGGGCGCACCTTTTGAGCTTCAGAAGGTCGACCGTTTTGCCAGTGAACTTGGCGGCCAAGCGTACAGCGGGAGGGGCTGAAGAGAGTTGGGCATCCTGCGATGCAGGATGCCCGCGGGTTACTGTTCCTGGAGTGGAGCCGGTGACCGCGTTCTTGGTTGGCATGCGGCCTTAACCTGATGCGAGACGATGCGCGGCGGCGGGGAGCAACTGGCAGGGCAATGTCCCTTGCGGGAACGGGCAGCAAGGGGGTGCTGCGCATTATCATATATGATAAGATCCGCATGGTGTTCTGAATTCGGAGTCGCGACATGCGTCGGGCGAGCAAACCTGTACCCGGAAAGCCGGGCCTGGTTCTTGCGCGGGTGCTGAAGTCGGCCGCGCGCCTGCAGCAAAGCGTCCCCGACGCGGTTCTCGTCGGCGGCTCGGTCGCGGCCCTGTACGCCGCGCATAGGGATTCCGTCGACCACGATCACGTTCTGGACGACCTGGAGGAACGCTTCGATGTCGTGCTCGAGGCGATCGAATCGACCGAAGGCTGGGTGACGAACAGGATCGTGCCAGGAAAGCTCATTCTCGGCTCGCTCGGCAACATTGAGGCGGGCATTCGCCAGATGCGACGCAAGACGCCGCTGGAGACGACGCAATACGAGTTGCGGACCGGCGAACGCGTCGCCGTACCGACCTGGGACGAAACGCTGCGGATCAAGGCATATCTCATTGTCCGCCGCAACCAGACGCGCGATTTCCTGGACTTGGCGGCGCTGGCCGACAGGGGCGGAGTGAAAGAGGCCGCCGCGACGCTCGCCGGCATGGACCGCTACTACGCCGACCAGCATGAGAGCCCGGATGGCGTTGCGTCCCAGCTGGTGCGGCAACTCAGCGACCCGCGCCCGGCGGATTCACTGACAACGCGCGAGCTCGCCCGTTACAAGGGCCTGAAGGCGCGGTGGCATGAATGGCGCGCGACGGTCCGGATTTGCCAGCAGCTGGCGGACGGTATCGAGGCCGCGGGATGAGTCTCAAGTTTCGCAACCTGGATGTATCGCCCAAGGCGCCCGTTCGCGAATGGCCGACGGAGGCTGTCTTGACCGCCCTCGAGCGCGGCAGCCTGCGCGACTGGCGCCGGCTGATTCGTGTCATCGACGACGAACCTTGGGGAGAAGTGGCACGGAAGGTGGAGCAGGCGCTCGGGATTTCCCGTCCATACGGCGTTACCGGCCTCATGCAACGCGCCATCGATCGCGCGCGTGCACGCGCTGCAGCCGAAGAACGCCGTGAAGTAGCGCGCCTTGTCCGCCGGCATCTGCAGTGCTCCGGGCTCATACAGGCCGATTTCGCCGAGCGCATCGGCACCTCGGGAAGCCGATTGTCCACTTACCTCAGCGGGAAGGTGATTCCGTCGGCCGCGCTCCTGCTGCGCATGCAGCGCATCACCACGCGACGCTGACGCCCTTCGTCTTGAGATAGGGCTCGAGCCCTTCCTTGCCGAACTCGCGGCCCCAGCCCGACTGCTTGTTGCCGCCGAAAGGCATCGCGGGGTCGAGCGCGGCGTGCATGTTGACGCTCACCTGGCCCGCATCGATCCGTCGCACCATCTGCATCGCGAGCCCGATGTCGCGCGTCCAGACGCTGCCCGAGAGGCCGTAGATCGTGCTGTTCGCTTCGGCGGCGACGCGGTCGAGGTCTGCGTCGTCGAATGATTGCACGCAGAGCACGGGCCCGAAGATCTCGCTCTTCACCGGGGTCATGTCCGCGCGCATGCGTGCGAACACAGTAGGCTCGAAGAAGTAACCCGGACGTGCAGGCGCGTCGCCACCGCACACGAGTTCACCGCCTTCGCGCTTGCCGGCGTCGACGTAGCCGCGCACGCGCTCGCGCTGCCCGGCGGAAATGAGCGGGCCGAATTGCGAGGCCGGGTCGAGCCCGTGGCCGAGCTGCATCGTGCGGGCGATGCCGGCGACACCTTCGACGACCTGGTCGTGGATCTTCTCGTGCACATAGAGGCGCGTGCCCGCCATGCAGTTCTGGCCCTGCAGAAAAAAGCACGCGCGCGCCGCACCCGGGATGACCTGTTCGAGTACGGCGTCGGCAAAGACGATCACCGGTGATTTGCCGCCAAGTTCGAGCGATACCTTCTTGAGGTTGCCAACCGCGGCCTTGACGATCAGGCGCCCGACTTCGGTCGAGCCGGTGAAGGCGATCTTGTCGACACCCGGGTGCGCGGCGAGCGCGGCGCCCGCCGTTTCGCCGAAGCCGGTGACGACATTGACGACGCCCTCGGGTACGCCGGCCTCGGCGCACAGCTCCGCCATGCGCAGCGCCGTGAGCGGCGTGAGCTCGGCAGGCTTCAGCACGAGCGTGCAGCCCGCCGCGAGCGCGGGCGCGAGCTTGACCATCAGCATCGGCAGCGGCGCATTCCACGGCGTGATCGCGCCGACGACGCCAAGCGGCTCGCGCAGCGTGAAGGACAGCACTTCACCGGGGCGGCGGCCCTGCGGCGCGGCCGGAATGGTCGCGCCCTCGATCTTCGTGGGCCAGCCGGCGTAGTAGCGGAAAAAATCCGGCACGACGTGGCGCACGACATACTGCGCGACGGCGAGCGGCTGGCCGTTGTCGAGGATTTCGAGCTCGATCAGCTCCTGCGCATGCTGCTCAACGAGGTCTGCAATCTTCCACAACACTTTGCCGCGCTCGGCGGCCGTGAATTTCGCCCACGGACCCGTGAAGGCCGCGCGGGCGGCGGCCACCGCCGCGTCGATGTCGGCCGCCTCGCCCGCGGCGGCCGTCGCAATCTTCTGTCCGGTGCCCGGATCGAAGACGTCGAAGCGTTTGCCGGAGCGCGGTGCGACCCAGCGGCCGCCGATGAAGAGGCCATGCGCGCGCGCGAGGAAGGCCTGCGCAGCGGCTCCAGGAGACGGCAGTGGGGAACTCATGGGGGAGATGCTACAGCCCGCGCGCTCCCAAGGCTGCGGACAACGTGCGGCGGGCTGTGGGCGAGAGCATTGGCTAGCCGCGTGATGGACGGCCCGCGCACCGCGCGGGCTTCTGGCCCGGGGCCCGAAGCCCTAAGCTCGTACCTCCGCAGCTTCACACTTGATACGCATGACCCCATTCTGGCGCTCGCACGCATTGTGGCCGCTCGCGACGTACGTCGTGGCGATGGGGCTGCTCGCCGGAATGCACCTCGATCTCGCGATCGCGCAGCGCTGGTTCTACGACGCAGCGGCTGGCGGATGGCTGGGTCGCCACGCCTTCTGGGCCGAGGAGCTGCTGCACGACGGTGGCGGAGTGCTGGTGCGAGCCATCGGCCTCGCGGCGCTCGCTGCGTGGCTCGCGAGCTGGAAGGTCGCGCGCCTCGCGCCGTATCGGCGCGCGCTACTCTATTTCGTGCTCGCCCTGGCATTCACGAACGGGCTCGCGGGCCTCTTGAAGCGGTTCACCAACATCGATTGCCCGTGGGATCTCGAGACGTTCGGGGGGCGCTTTCCTTACATCGGTCTCCTCGCCGATCGCCCCGATGCGCTGCGCCACGCGGCCTGCTTTCCCGGCGCGCACTCGGCCTCGGGCTTTGCGCTCGTCGCGCTCTATTTCGTTCTGCGCGACGTCGACCGCGACAAGGCCTGGATCGGGCTTCTCATCGGTCTCGGGCTCGGCGCAGTGTTCGCCTTCGCACAGGAGGCGCGCGGCGCGCACTTCCTCTCGCACGACCTGACGAGCGCAGCCATCGCGTGGTGCGTGAGTCTGTCTCTTTACGCCCTCTTTCAGAGCCGCAGCACGACCTTGCCTGCGTTGCGGCCGGCGAGCTGGTATTCCACGGCGTCCGCCGCCGCTTCGAGCCCCACGAACGGTGTCGGATCGACGAGCGCGCGTAATTCGCCGCGATAGTAGAGGTCGAGGATGCGGCGCGCGGCGTCGTCGAAATACTGCGGAAACGCGGGATTCTGGAACGCACGGATCGAAGCCGACTTCCAGTAGAGCTTGTGGTAGGCGCGCGGATGCGACACGTCTTCCACCGGCTTGTCGAAGTCCGACGTATGCCCGCTGACGATCAGCCGCCCGTACATCGCGAGGTGATCGAGGAAGGCGTCGAAGATCGCGCCGCCCACCGAGTCATAGGCGATGTCGAGCCCGCGCGGGTACTCGCGCGCAAGTACTTCGCGCAGCGATTCCGTGCGGTAGTTCACCACCCGGTCGGCGCCAAGCTCGCGCAGCAGCGCCGCCTTGTGGTCGGTGCTGGTGAGCGCGACCACGTGGTTGCCGGCCCGCTTCGCGAGTTGCACGACGAAACTGCCGAGCCCACCCGCCGCAGCGGACACCGCCACCGTTTCGCCACTGTGCATGTCGGCGATGCGCTCGAGCGCCACCATCGCCGAGACGCCGGAGGCGATCAGCGCAAGGATCTCGGGCGATGCCTCGCGCACACGGATCACCTTCAGGGCATCCGCGACCTGATAGTCGCGATAGGCGCAGCCGAGTTTCACGCGCGCGACTGCGTCGCCCACGCGAATGCCGTCAACGCGCTCGCCAATGGCAACCACCTCGCCGATCGCCTCGACGCCCATGTCGTACGGCGGCACGACGTCGACATAGCGGACCGTGTTGCGGCAGAGGTTCTGGTCGAATATCCCGTTCACGCCGGCGTAGCGGTTGCGGATGACGATCTCGCCCGGCCCCGGATCCTGCCACGGTGTCGCGACGATCTGCGTCGCGCTGCGGACTTCGCCGGTCAGGCGGTGGATGACGATCCTGCGGTAAGGCTGCATCATGGGCGCGCGATCATAGTCGAAAGAGGTGCGCGGCATGGCGACTGTCCTCATCACCGGCGCGAACCGCGGGCTCGGCCTCGAGTTCACACGGCAGTATGCGGCGCTCGGATGGGAGGTGATCGCCTGCGCGCGGCACCCCGAAGCTGCCACCGCCCTTTCAGCGCTGGCGCGCGACAGCGCTGGCCGCGTGTTGGTGGAGCGCCTCGATGTCACCGATCACGCAGGCGTGGAGGCCGCCGCGCGCCGGCTCGAGGGGCGTGCGATCGATGTGCTGCTCAACAACGCCGGTACCATGGGTCGCGGCAGCGCCGCGCAAATCGGCTTTCCGTCGAACCGCTTTGGCGAAATCGACTACGCGGACTGGGACAGGATCTTCCGCATCAATGTCACCGGGCCGATGAAGGTGACCGAGGCGTTCGTCGGGCACGTCGCGCGCTCGACCGGCAGGAAGATCGTCGCAATTTCGAGTGATCTCGGATCGATGGCGAGCAATGCCTCGGGGAAGCTGTACGCCTATCGCGCCAGCAAGGCGGCGCTCAATTCATGCATGAAATCGCTCGCGATCGATCTCGGCCGCGACCGGGGTCTCGTCGTTGCGGTACTGCACCCCGGCTGGGTGCGCACCGACATGGGCACGCCACGCGCAAGCATCGACCCGCCCGAGAGCGTCGCGGGGCTGATCGAGGTCATCGACGGACTCGATGCCGGCAAGGCAGGTCGGTTCTGGCGCTACGACGGTGCCGAGGTGCCGTGGTGAGTCAGTGCTCGCCGCGCGCTGCAACGTGCACGCGCGCCAGCGCCGGCGGCGTTGGCACATAGCGGTGCTCGCGAAACATGTCGTAGGCCGTCTGGTAGTAGGCGACGGCAAGTGAGTCGAGCGCGGGGTCGGCGGGCGCGGGGCTGTACGAGTTCGTTGTCGCGTCGTAGCGCACGTTCTTAACCGACTTCTTGAGGCCGAGAATCGCGAGCTCACCGTCGCGATAGAGTGCAACGTCATGGTTATGGCTGAAGAACGCGACACGGTCTTTGGCCGCGGTGTGGCGCACGTCCTCGCCGAAGAAGGGTGCGCTGTAGGGCAGGCCGAGCAGGCCGAGCACGGTCGGCGCCACGTCGATCTGCGTCGTCAGCGTATCGACTCGGCCCGGTGCGAGGTGCTTCGGCGCGTAGAACAGCATCGGGATGCGGTAGGTCTTGAGCGGGATGTCTTCGCGGCCGTACACGCGCGCGCCGTGATCCGCAACGATCACGAACAGGGTGTCGTCGAACCAGCGGTGCTTCGCCGCCTCGCGTAGCAGGTACGCCTGCGCGTAGTCGGCGTAGCGCACCCCTGACTCGCGGCCGCCGCCCTCCGGTTTCACGCCGGGTACACCGGGCCTGAACGTGTAGGGCTTGTGGTTCGAGGTGTTCATGATGATCGCGAAGAAGGGTTTGCCGCTCGTCGACAGCGTGTCGAAGCGACGCATCGCGAGGTCATAGAGATCCTCGTCGGCGACACCCCAGATATTCTCGAAGCGCACCGGGCCGTCGATTGCGCGGCGGTCGGCGACTTCGAAGCCGTTGCCCGCGAAGAAGGCGTTCATGTCGTCGAACTGGCCGTAGCCGCCGTAGAAGAAGCTCGCGCTGTAGCCGAGGCCCCGCATCACGCTGCCCCAGTTCGCGATGCCCGCATTGCCGGGACGATGCAGGATCGAGGTCGTCGGGATCGGCGGGATTGAGGCAGTGATCGCCTCGAGGCCCCGCACGGTACGGGTGCCCGAGGCATACATGTTCGCGAACATCAGGCCCTGCTTCGAATAAGCGTCGAAGTAAGGCGTCCAGTCACGGTCGCCACCGTAAGCGCGGCTGAATTCCGCGCCGAATGATTCGCTCACCACGACGACCACATTCAGCCGTCCGAGCCCGTCAGCCCGTACCGGGAAAGCGCGATCGAGGCCCGCATCCAGGAAGCGGCCGTCACCCTGCGCGAGCGCGGTGCGCAGCGTGCGCAGGTTGGCTTGCGGCGCACGCGTTGCATAGTACGCGTGGTAGTCGATCTCGCTGGTGCGCAGCGCATTGAAGAAGCTGCCCGCGCCGTTCGCCGCGATCTCATTCGTCACCCGGTTCGTCGAGAGCGCGAAACTGTCCTTGTCGATCAGCGCGATCGCGCTGCCGAGCAGCACCGCGTAGGCAGCGAATACGGCGGAGCGGGCCCTCAGTGTGGTGCTCGCCTGCGTGCCGGCGAGCAGCGGGCGGCGCAGTATGACAACCGTCACGATAGACAGCACTGCGACGATCGCCGCGACCGTGACAACCGGGTACGCGTTCCAGATGTCGCCGACCACTTCCGTCGGGTAAAGAAGATAATCGACCGACACCAGGTTGAAGCGCGCGTCGAATTCCTGGAAGAAGAAGTATTCGACCGCGGCGAGGAAGGTGAGACTGAAGAACGCGATCCCGCTTGCCGCGAGTATCGTGACGCGCATCGGGCTCGAACGGTAGACGCGGTCGGAGAGCAGCCAGGCGGCCAACGCGAACGGCGCGAACAGGTACAAGGCCTGCACGGCATCCGCGGCGACGCCCGTGATGAGCGTTCCGAAAAACCCCACGTCGGAGACCTCTGCGATGCGGCCGAACGACCACCAGAGCGCTGCGCGCAGCAGCAATCCGGCGACGAGATACCAGGCAAATAGCGTGAGGAGCGGTCGAAAGCGCGGCCAGCCGGTTCGCAGCATGATCAGAAACTCTTGTATGTCTTCAAAAGGAACTGCATTGACTTGACGGACGGGTCGCCGTCGAGCGGGAAAGCGAGGTCGACGTGCAGCACGTTGCCGAGTGCCGAGCGCGTGTTGCCGAACCGCAGTCCTATTCCGACATCGCGCAACGTGCCGAGTTCCGGCACGGCAAGTGCGCTCGCGCCCCAGGTGCGACCGATGTCGGCGAACACCGCGGCGCCCACGCGCGCGAGTCGCAGGGGATACCAGTTGGTGAAGTAGCGACCCTCGACGGTCAGCAGCGCGCGCGCCGTGCCTGTCTGGTAACGCAGTGGATAGCCGCGCAGCCCGGTATCGCCGCCGAGCATCAGCTCGTGGTCGAGGTCGAGTGCGCTGCCTTTGTCAGCCGCGAAGCCGACAAAGAGCACCGTTTTCCCGCTCGCCCGCCAGAAGTAGCGCGAGCTCACCGAAAGCAGCGAATCACGCAGGCTGCCACCTTCGAGCCGCGAACCCCAGCTCCCTGCGAGGAAGAGGCTCTGTTCGTGCACCAGCCGGTAACCCCGGCTCGCTCCGAGCGAGGCCACGAATGCATTGCGGTTCGCACCAAGCGCGGCCTGCGAGACGCCGAGCTCGGCCGAGAGTTGCGTGCCGAAGCGCAGGTCCTCCGTGCGACCGATCTGGTCGAGGTTGTGCGCGGTGACGTAGTCGTCCTGGAGCAGATCGAGGCGCATGTAGGGCAAGGCGAGGGTGCGATCGTCCGGCAGGGGGCCCACGAGGGCGGTGTCCGCAGGGGCGAATCGCGCGCGGTCGTAGCGAAACCCTGCGGTCCAGCGGCGCGTCCAGTCGCCGCGCAACCCCGATGACCAGCCGCGATGGATGTCGAAGGCCTGCCGGTCGGCGCGCCATGAATCCACGCGTGTGCCGAGCGCATAGCGATTCTCGACCTGCGAAAGGGACTCCGCCGACAGACCCGCGCTCCAGCGCGCATCGAGTTCATAGAAAGGGCGTTCGAGGCCGAGCGCCCAGCCGCTGCCGTCGTCGCTGTCGGTGAAGGAGGCAGTGCTCGTCCAGCGTGAGCCCCAGATGGCGGGGTCGTGCCACGAGAGGCCGATCGATGTACGGTCGACATCGTTGCTGTAGCCGGCGGTGAGCTGCTTGCCGCGGCCGAACAGGTTCAGCTCCTCGAGCTCGAGGCCGAGGGAATTGGTGCCTCCCGTGCGCGACAGCGACAGGCCGGGGTTGGTCGTCCAGACATCCTCGGAGCGCACGCGCACGTCGACCACACCGTCATGCCAGGCGACCGGCCGGATCACCGGCTCGCGCAGATAGCGCTGGCTGCGCAGTGCGCGCTCGGATTCATCGAGCACCCGCCGCGAGTAGGGGTCGCCGCTCGCGAACAGCAGCTGGGCGCGGATGGTCGACTCGCGCGTCGTGACGTGCAGGCGATTCACCGCACGATAGAGGACGGCATCCTCACGCGGGTCGCTCTCATCGAAGATGTCGTCGGTCTCGATCGTGATCCTGCCGATACGCGCGCCCGTGCGCTCGAGTTCGGCATCGGTCGGCACTGCATATGCCGGGTCGTGCGTGACCGTGGCGATATCCGCGAGGGCGATAGGGATGACGCCGGGTAGCAGGAGCAGCAGAAGGAGCGTGGGGCGGGAGGCGCGCATGCACCCGGTTCGACGGGTATGGGGTGCGAAATCAATCGCCGATTGATCTTCGACCCCCGGCCTGTCTAACCTCGTGCCGATGCGACAGGACGACCGCGCTCTCGTGGCGCGCCTGCTGACCGGCGACGAAAATGCGTTGCGAAGTTTCTTCGACGAGTATTTCGACCGCCTCTACCGCTTTGCGCTGTCGCGCACGACGGGGCGTGCCGATCTTGCGGAGGAGGCGGCCCAGCGAACGCTATGTCGTGCGGTGCGCGCGCTGTCGCAATATCGAGGCGAGGCGGCACTGTTCACCTGGCTCGCGCAGATCTGCCGCAACGAGCTTGCCGACCTGGGCGGGGCCGAGCGGCGGCGCGGCGAGCGCGAGGAGAGTTTCGACGCGAGCGAGCGGGCCCGTCGTCGCGCGGAGGCCGTGGCGGCCGACGAGCCGGCGCCCGAGGAGCGTGCGCACAGCCGTGATGCGGCGGCGGAGCTGCGGCGCATACTGGACGGGTTGCCGGGGCGTTACGGCGACATACTGGAATGGAAATACCTCGAGGACTGGAGCGTGCAGCGGATCGCGGAGGAGCTCGGCTCGACCCTGGAGGCGGCTCAATCGGCGCTGGCGCGCGCGCGCCTCGCCCTGCGCTCCGCGCTTGAGGCGCAGGGGTACAACTGGCATGAGTTCCTGCCGTGACTGACAAGAAGGACGAGTGGACCGGACTCGACGAGGCGCGTCTTGTGCGCCTCATGCGCACGGCGCAGCGCGGGTCGCCGGACCCGGCCGCGCGGGAACGGGCGTTCGAGGCTGTGCGTGCCGAGTGGCGGCAGGCACAGTCGCAGGTCGCAAGCCCGCGCCCCGCGAGGCGCGCGCTGTGGCTGGCCGCTGCATCCGTGGGGGTGATTGCGCTCGCAGGAGCGCTGTGGCTGCAGCCCTTCGCGCCGCAGATCGCGAGCCTCGACCGCGCGTACGGTAGCGTGACCACCGCGGGCGACCCGCTTGCTGTCGGCACCCGGCTTCGTCGCGGGGCGACGCTCGTGACCGCCGCTGATTCCGGGGCGCTGCTGCGCTACTCACCGGATCTCACGCTGCGCCTCGATGCCGGGACTCGCGTCACCCTCGCGGATGCGGACAGCCTGCGGCTCGAGGACGGTCGCGTGTATGTCGCGATCTCGCCGGGCGCGGCCGTCTCCTATGTCGTGCATACCGCGGCTGGTGATGTGCGTCACGTCGGTACGCGCTTCGTGGTCAGCACGCGGGGCACCGGGCTCGATGTCGCCGTGCGCGATGGTGCGGTGCAGGTCGAAGCAGGGTCGCGCGCGGAGCGCGCGGAGGCCGGCGAAGTGCTGCATATCGCCGCCGACGGCTCGGTCGTGCGCAGCGTGCTGGCGGACGATGCGCCGTGGGCGTGGGTCGGGAAACTGCCCGCGCCGATTGTGATCGAAGGCAAGCCGCTCGCCGCTTTCCTGCGCTGGTATGCGACCGAGACCGGTCGCCGCGTGACCTATGCCGATGAAAGCACGCGGGCGCGTGCGGCAGCGGCGATCCTGCACGGTTCGGTCGACGGGCTACCGCCGGCGCAGGCGCTCGCGATCGTCACCGCATCAGTCGATCTGGAGGCTGTTGTTCCGAAGGAAGGCCCGGTCCTGATCCGACCCACGCCTCACTGATAACATTGGTCAATGCGAATTCCTGCGCCGCGACTCGCGCGCGACACAGTCGGAAGTCTCCTGCTGCTCGTGGTCCTGGCGTTTGCGCACGCCGCCGAGGTCGGTGAGCCACTCGGCCGGGCGCTCGAGCAACTCGCGAAGTCCGGTCTCAACATCGTCTACAGCACAGCGCTCGTGACCGCCGACATGCGGGTGCTCGAGGCGCCGCAACCCGGCCCGCCGGTCGAAATCGCGCGCCGGATCCTGGCGCCGCACGGACTTGCGCTCGAACCAGTGCAGCCCGGCAGCTTTGTCGTCGTGCGCCGAAGCATCGACGGTGACGCCGCGATCGAACTGGTCGTCGAGCGCGCCGACGGTTCGCCGGCCGCGGGCACGCGCGTCACGCTGCAACCTGGTGGTCGCGTTGCCATCGCCGATGGGGCGGGCAGGGTGCGCTTCGATTCGCTGCCGGTGGGCGCTTTCGACGCTGAGGGGAGCGATACGACGGGTGCCGCGGCGCGCTTTCGCGGCATTCGCGTGCATCGCGGCGAGCGGTGGAGCGGCGTGCTGCGGCTCGCAGGCGCAGGCGAGCCGCTCACCGAAGTGAGTGTACTCGCGAGCCGTTATCGCTTCGACCAGCAGTCGCGGTTCGCACCCGTCGAATTCACGCGCGAGGACCTCTCCGCGCTACCCGGTCTCGACGAGGACGCGCTCAGGGTGACGCGTTTCCTGCCCGGCACCGCTACCAATGGGCTTTCCGCGCGCGCCCACGTGCGCGGCGGCCGGACGGACGAGCTGGGCGTGTACTTCGACGGCGTACCGCTCTTCGAGCCATTTCACTTCAAGGATTTTCAGGGCCTGCTCGGCATCCTCGATCCCGCGACGATCGGCAAGCTCGATTTCTGGAGCGGCGTGCATCCCGCGCGCTTCGGTGGGCGCCTCTCGGGCGTGCTCGACATCACGCCGCGCACCTGGACCGGCGCCGATCATCATGAGATCGGCATGAGCCTCCTTTACGCGCACGCGCTGTCGCAGGGCAGGCTCGAATCGCATCCGTTTGAATGGCTCGTTGCGGCCCGCAAGAGCACGATCGGGGAAATCATGGAGCTCGCCGAAGAGCGCTCGGGCCGGCCTGCCTTTCTCGATTTCCTCTCGCGTCTTGCGTGGCGTTTCGATGACGGCAGCGATCTCGCTGCGGGCTGGCTGCTGCTGAATGACGAACTGACTGCGGACCTCTCGGACAGCACCGAACGGGCGCACGCACGCTACCGCGACGGTACGGGGTGGCTGCGCGGAACCTGGCGCATCGGGGAGGACGCGGCGCTGCGCGGCGTCTTCTCGCGCACGGAGCGGCACACGGTGCGCACCGGGACGCTCGCGCGGTCGGGTAGCGGCACGGGCCAGCTTCTGGATCGGCGCTTCATGGATGCGACGACCGCGCGGCTCGAATTCGGGGCAAGGCGTGGGCGTGCCACCTTCACGCTCGGCGCGGAGATGATGGACCACGATTCCTCGTATGAATACCGTGCCGCAGCGATCTTCGACCCGCTGCTCGCCGCAGCGCTCGGCCGACCGGCCACGCTCACCCGTGACCTCGTCCTCGAGGCGGGCGGGCAGTCCTGGGGCGCGTACGCATCCGCGCTGATTGTGATGACTCCGCAAGTCGTTGTGGACCTGGGCGTCCGCAGGGATGAGCAGCGTTTCCGGCCGCGCTTTCGCGCTTCGCAAGGGTCGCCGCGCGTCGGCATCGAGTACACACCGCGCGCCGACACCACGCTGCGCCTCTCCTGGGGCCAGCTCTCGCAGCCGCAGCGCCCGGATGAACTGCAGGCGACCGACGGCGAGCGGGAGTTTCACGCCGTTCAGACGGCGACGCAGACGGTCGGCGCGATCGAACATCATCTCTCGAACGATGTCTCCCTGCGCATCGAGGCCTTCGACAAGCGCATGGGCAGCGTGCAGCCCGGCTACGAGAACCTGCTCGACCCGGTGACCTTGCTGCCCGAGATCGAAGTCGACCGTGTGCGTGTCGCGCCGCTGTCGTCGCGTGCCTATGGTGCGGAGCTCTCGATGCGCTGGGAGCCGCGTCGCACCTGGTCGGCGTGGTTGAGCTACAGCTGGTCCGAAGTCACGGACCGGTTCGCGGACTCGCGCGCGCTGCGCACGTGGGACCAGCGGCACGCCGCCGTGACAGGAGTGTCGTGGACGCGCGGGTCCTGGCAGTTGTCGGGCAACGCGATCTGGCACAACGGCTGGCGCCAGAATTCGCTCGTCGTCGAGGCGGCGCCGGGCGGCGGCGCGCGGCTCGTGCTCGCGCCGCGCAACGCGGATTCGTGGGCGGACTATTTCTCGTTCGATGCACGTGCAAGCTGGCAGCGCGCGCTACCGGTCGGGGCACTGCAGGTCTACGCGGAACTCAGCAATGCGACCGACCACGCGAACCTCTGCTGCACCGGGTATCGCATCGCCGTTCCGGGCGATCCGGCGAGTCTCACGAGCGAGCGCTCGACGTGGCTGCCGCGTTACGGGCTGCTCGGCGTCACCTGGCTCCTGCCCTGAAGCGCGGCGGGCGGCGCGTACTTCGCGAGCCAGTCGCGCACCGTCTGGTACCAGAAGAGCGAATTGGCGGGCTTCAGTACCCAGTGGTTCTCATCGGGGAAGTACACGAGCTTCGAGGGCACGCCGCGGGTCTGCAGCGTGTTGAAAAGCTCGATGCCGTGATTGACAGGCACGCGCTGATCGAGCTGGCCGTGGATCACGAGCGTGGGCGTCACGAAATTCCCGGCCGAGGTGTGCGGCGAGTAGCGCGCGAACTCCTCGGGCTTCTCCCAGTAGTTGAAGAAGCGATCCTTCGATGCGCCGTAGTCCGCGCCGATCTGCGTGAAGTTGTCGTACACGGCCGCGTGCGCGATCAGCGCCTTGAACGGATGCGGTCGGCCGAGCAGGGTGGTCGCGAGGAAGCCGCCGTAGCTGCCGCCTCCCGCCACCATGTGATCGGCATCGACGTAGGGCTGTGCCGCGAGCCACTCCGCCGCCTTGATCGTGTCCTCGTAAGGCAGCGTGATGCGATCGGGGTTGATCGAGTCAGCGAACGCCTGGCCAAAGCCGCTCGAGCCGTGGAAATTGTGCCAGGTGACGATATAGCCCCAGTTCGCGAACACATGCGCATTCCAGCGGTAGGTGAGCGCGTCCTGAATGCCGTTGTGCGGGCCGCCGTGCAGCAGCATGTACACCGGGTACTTCTTCGCGGGGTCGAAGCCGGGCGGGTAGATCACCCACATCTGGATGGGATCGCCCCGCGCGCCCTTGTAGGTGACGCTCTCCACCTTGCCCATCGCGAGGCTTGCGAGCGCGCCGCCATTGAAATCAGACAACTTTGTGATCGCGCCCTTCGCCAGATCGAGCCGCACGAGTGCGGCGGGCTCCGAGAAGCTCTGCCGAAGCGCGATAGCCACCTTGCCCGCGACCTCGAGGCCCGAAAAACTGCTCGCGCCGGTCACGGCGCGTGGTGCACCGCCGGTGAGTGCAAAGCGATAAATGCGCGAGGTCGCGGCGTCGTCGATCTGGCCGTAGATCGACTTCGAGTCGCTTGCCCACACGAGGCCGTCGGCGGAGCGGTCCCATTGCCCGGTGAGACCACGGGTAGTGCCGCCGGTACGATCGAGCAGCATCAGTCGCTGCGTGTCGGCATAGAAGCGCGGCGTGCGCTTCTGCGAATACGCGAGGTACCTGCCGTCGGGCGAGTACACGGGGTTGCTCTCGTCGGCGATACTGTCCGCGTTGAGGTTGCGCGCCGGCTTGCAGCCGCAGGCCGGGATCACAATGATGTCATCATTCGGATCGATGCCGCTGCGGTCGCGATCGGCGACGAATGCAACCTCGGTGCCGTCGGGCGAGATGTCGTAGGAGGAGGTGCTGTATTCCTGTTTCGAGAGCCAGTAGCCCGAACCGCGGGTGATCGCGGTCGTCTCGCCGCCTGCGAGCGGGATCGAGAAGAGATGCGGCTCGCGATCGTCGAGAAAGTGGTCCCAGTAGGCGATCGGCGCGCGCTCCCACACCTTCGCACTCGACTTCGCTTCGGCGCGCTCCTTCAGGCGCGTGCCCTGGTCTTCCCATTTGACAAGATCGGGCCACACGTCGGCGACGAAGGCGATGTGCTTCCCGTCGGGGAACCACTTGAAGGCGCCGGCGCCGACCGGCACGTTCGTGAGGCGCTTCGCCTCGCCGCCGTCCACCGCAATCACATAAATCTGGTTCTGCTCGTCGTCGCCGCGCTTCGAGAGAAAGGCGACCCACCGGCCGTCGGGGCTGAAGGCGGGCGCTGTGTCGTTCGCCTTGTCGCTCGTCAGCTGGCGCGCCGCGCCGCCCGCGGCCGGAATCGTCCAGAGATCGGTGCTGCCCTTGTTCGTACCGAGGTCGTAGCGTGTGACAGGTACGACCGCCAATGCGCCGTCAGGCGACAGGGTCGGGTTGCCGAGACGCGCGAGGCCCCACATCGCCTCGGCGGTGTACGGGGTCGTGCCCGCCGCGAACGCGGCGATCGGGCCGCAGGCGAGCAATGTGAACAGGCCGCGAGAGAGGACGGACATCGGCAGCTCCCCTTGAGTATGCGTTCACGGTGCGCACGGACCTGCGCAATGGTCGGCGATTGTGCCCGAACCGGGCCCGCGACGCCGCCCATCTGCGACGAGCGCCGCGTACAATCCGGCCACCCACCCTCTTCGCAGGTCCTCCATGCGCATCACGCTCGCGGCAACGGACAGTGAACTGGCGTCCGCCTGGCGCGACCTTTGCGGCGGGCTCGCTGACGTTTCCGTCCATCAAGGGTCGATCCTCGATCTCGATGTCGACGCGGTGGTGAGCCCCGCGAACAGCTTCGGCTTCATGGAGGGCGGTCTCGACGGCGTATACCGGCGCCACTTCGGCGGGCACGTCCAGGAGCGCCTGCAGGCGCTGCTGCGCGCCCAGCACGACGGCGAGCTGCCGGTCGGCCGCGCCGAGATCATCGCGATCGAACACCCGCGTATCCGCTGGCTCATCGCGGCGCCGACGATGCGTGTGCCCATGAGCGTCGCCGGCACCGCACATCCGTTTCTCGCGGCCCGCGCAGCGCTGCGACTCGTCAAGCAGGGCCATTTCGCACCGGGTTCCGGCGGCGAGGGTCATGTGAGTCACGCAGTCACGTCGCTTGCGATGCCCGGCCTCGGCACCGGCACGGGCGGCGTACCGCCGCGTGTGTGTGCCGCGCAGGTACGCGTTGCCATCGAGGAAGTGATCCTCGGGCGTGTGCACCGCTTTGCCGATCTGCGAGCCGCACTCGCAGCCCATGACTGCCTTGTGCGAGGAACCTGAATGCCTGCAACCCTGCTCGATCGCTACTACGCCGTCGCGCTGCAAATCGATTGCGATGGCGTGCACCCCGATCCGGACCGCGCGAGCGCACGCGCCCGCATGGCCGCAAGCCTCAAGCGCATCGATACAGCCATTGCCGGTGCGAAGCGCTGGGTTGGCGACGATTTGCGCCTTGTGGTGCTGCCGGAGTACGTCCTCACCGGTCCGCCTTGGGGCGAGGGTATTGCCGCGTGGGCGGACAAGGCGGCACTCGACGACGATGGGCCCGAGTACGCGGCCTTCGCGCAGCTCGCACAACGCCATGGCGTGCATCTTGCGGGCAACGCATACGAGACGGACAGGAATTTTCCTGGCCTCTATTTCCAGGCGTCGTTCGTCTTCGACGACAGCGGCCGTCGTGTGCTGCGCTACCGGCGGCTCGTGTCGATGTTCGCACCCACTCCGCACGACGTGTGGGACCGCTATCTCGAGCTTTATGGCCTCGAGGCGGTGTTCCCCGTGGCGGACACGGTGATCGGCAAGCTGGCCGCGATCGCCTCCGAGGAAATTCTCTATCCCGAGATTGCGCGCTGCCACGCGATCCGGGGCGCGGAGGTGCTGCTGCACTCGACTGGCGAGGTTGCCGCGCTCACGCTCACGCCGAAGCAGATCGCGCGTCGCGCACGCGCGCTCGAGAACCTCGCCTATGTGGTCTCTGCCAACTGCGCAGCGACCTGGGGTATCGACGTGCCCGCCGATTCGAGCAACGGCTTCTCCGACATCATCGACTACCTCGGCAACCAGATGGTGCAGGCGGGGCAGGGCGTTTCAATGGTGGCGTATGCATCGCTCGATCTTGCGGGCCTGCGCGCTTACCGCCGCCGCCCCGGCATGGGCAACCTGCTTGCGCGTCAGGCGCTTGATCTCTATGCCGCGAGCTTCGCGGCGGCGAACATCCGCGAGCCGAACGGGTTGATCGAGAAGGGCAAGGTCGTGATTCCCGATCGTTCCTACTTTCGTGAGAGGCAGGCGCGGGCGATCGCGCGCCTCGTCGAGAGTGGGGTCATCACGCCCTGACGGGCGCGGCGCCTCACGCCGCCGTCATCCGCGAGGCCAGGAATTTCCTGAGGGCGTCCAGGTAGTCGCGGTGCATCGGTCCGGACACTGGATCCGCCTCGACGGCCTGATACCAGCGCGTCAGTTTCGGCCGACCCGAAAAGAGATCGTTCACGTCGAACTTCGGCAACAGCTCGAAGAGCACCCAGAATGTGGGCGCCATGATGGCGTCGGCAAAACCGGGCTGCGCGCCGCCGGCCCAGGGGCCTGCACCCATGAAGGTCTCGAGGTCGGCGACCGCCTTGCGCAGCGATGCGAGGACGGTCTGCACATCGGCGTCATTGCGCGTGGCCGGGTTGGCATTGCGAAAGAGCCCACCGACGTTCGGCACGACGTAAATGTCGATCATGCGTGCGACGAGCCGTGCCTGCGCGCGGTCCATCGCGGCTTCCGGCAGCAACTTGCGACCCGGCTGTGTCTCGTCAATGTACTCGCAGATCACCGTCGACTCGGCGAGGCAGCGGCCGCCGTCCTCGAGTGCAGGCATCTTGCCGAGCGGATTGATCGCGAGGTACCCGGCCGACTTGAGGTTGCCGCCGTGCGGTGGTGTGAGTTCGAGGCCACAGCCCTTCCAGCGCGAGGCGAGCAGCGTGCGCGCGACATAAGGGGAGGCAAGGAAGCCGTAGAGTTGCATGGGGGTACCTCGATTGGGGCAGCGGTCACAAGTCGGGGCCGCGATTATCGCTATAGTTGGCGTTCACGGCACGGTCAGCCGTGCAAGGAGTGGGTAGCTGCATGGCCAGGCGCGCGACAGCGGTCGGTGGACGCGATTGCGGCCCGAGCGTACGACGGGCATATTTCGAGTGCCGGTTCGGGCAGCTGCACGTCCATAACGCAATGCCCGCCGGCGGTGGTTTCGACGAGGCGACGCCGCTCCTCTGCATCCATCGCGATGGGGTCACGGGGCGGATGTTTGCGGGTCTGATGCGCACGATCGGCCGCGACCGCTCGGTCTACGCGCCGGACCTCCCCGGCAGCGGCGAATCGGACGGGCCGCAGCCCTCTCCCGGGTGTACGGACCTTGCAGCGGCGCTCGGCGATTTCCTGCGCGACCTGCGCCTGCGCCGCGTCGACCTGTTGGCGGCGGGCGCCGGTGCACTCGTTGCGACGGAACTCGCGCTGGCGCGCGTGGACGAAGTGCGCCGCGTCGCATTCATCGATCTGCCGGACCCTGCAGCCGACCTTCGCATCCGCGAGAAGTTGCCGCTCCTCGCTCAGCCGACTCTGCTGCTTCAGGCGCGCGATGATCTTGCTCTCGACCTGCCGGCGATCGCCGCAGAGCTGAGCGCCTTCCTCAGCGCGTAGCGGCTTCGCGCGCGGTGGCCCGCTGCCATGCGAGCACGGCGACGAACGTCACGAGCAACACGGGGATACCGGCAAGGTTCACGTTGCGCCAGCCGATCACGGCGATGGCCGCTCCGGCCGCCAGCGAGGCGAGCGCCTGCGACGTGAAGGTTGCAAAATCGTTGAAGCCCTGTGCGCGAAAGCGCTCGGCCGGAGTGTAAGCACGCGTCAGCAGCGTCGTGCCTGCGACGAACAGCAGATTCCAGCCGACACCCAGCAGGATGAGACCCGCGAGATAGTGGGTGAAGGCGTGACCCAGCGCTACGGCGACCGTGACGCAGGCCGCCATGCATGCGAGACCGGCGAGCATCATGCGCGCGATGCCGGCCCGCGCGATCAGCCAGCCGCTCACGAGCGACGGCAGGTACATCGCGACGAGATGAGAGGTGATCACCTGTTTCGTTGCGTGGACACTGTGGCCGTCGATGACATGCATGCTGATGGGGGTCGCTGTCATGATGAAGCTCATCACGGCGTAAGAAGAGAGCCCGGCGAGCAGGGCCACGATGTAGGCCGGCTGAGCGATGATTGCGCGCAGCGGACGCACCACGCCGCCCTGCGTGAAGGAGTGCGGGTGAGGCGGCCTGAGCATGAGCAGCACGAACGCCGACAGCACGAGGAACGCCGCCACCGCGATGAAAGACCCGGTGAACTCGGGCCAGCCACCCATGAAGCGCAATCGTTCGCCCGCTTCGGGTCCGATGAATGCTGCCATGAGCGTTCCCAGCATGACCGTCGCAATGGCCCGCGGAACTTCCGGCAGCTCCACATACTCGGTCGCAGCGAAGCGATACTGTTGCACGAAGGCCATGTTTGCGCCGAGGAATGTTGCGCCCACGCAAAAGCCGGCGAACGAGGCGTGCGCGACCGCCCAGGCGCAGCCGAGCGCAGCCAGGCTGGCCGCGAGCGCGCTCGAGATGAACATGCGGCGACGCCCGAATCGCTGCATGGACAGCGCTGCCGGGAGGGATGTGGTGGCAACTCCGACCACACCCAGAGAGATGGGCAGGGTCGCGAGTGCCGGGTCGGGCGCGATTTGTGCGCCGATGATCCCGCCAAAAGCGATCAGTACGAGGGTGCCGCAGCCAGCCAGTGCCTGGGCCAGAGTCAGGATCCACACACTGCGCATGGCGGCGATCTTATGTCGGATGTTGCGCCGCCGCGAGCGGCCGGACGCGCTACACTTGCCGGGCAATGGGCGCGCACAAGAAGCCATCCCAGCCCCAACCGGACGCCGACCTCGACAGCACTGCAGAACTGCCGGTGATCGACGATCCGCTCTCGTCCACGGACACGTGGGCGGTCGCTGCGCTGCCCTCGCCCGCGAGCCCCGCGCAGGCGATCGCGGACGAGCTCGGTGCGCTGCGGTCCGTCCTTGCAAGTGCCACCGAGCAGCGCAGCGTTCTCGAAGTTGATCTGCGCTCGCTTTCCGAGAACCTGCGCGACGTCGAAGAACGGATGCGGCGCAAGGGCGAACGCCTCGCGTCGATGGAGCGGGAACTCGAAAGTGCGCGCGTCGAACGCGACGCCGTTGCAGCGCGCGCAGACGAGATGGCGACGACACTGGCCACTGCCCATGCCGCGCTCGACGTCGAGCGCCGGCGTGCCGACGAGGCGATACAGCGCTTCGACACCGGTTCGCTCGCCACGGCAGCACTCGAAGCACGCGGCGTGGAGCTTGCAAGCGAGGCGGATCGCCTGCGGAGCGAGGCACGGGCGTTGCGCGAAACTCTCGCTGAGCGCGACATTGCGCTCGCCGATCGGGCGAACATGCTGGCAGCACGCGAGCGACGCCTCGCCGAACTCGAACCACAGCATGCGCAGCGCGGGCAGCGCCTCGAGCAGCTTGAGCGCGAGCGACAGGATCTCGACGCGCGCTGCGCACGGCTGACCACGGATCTCGCCGAGCGCACGACCGCACTGGCGGAGCGCGACACAACACTGGCGGGAGTGCGCAGCGAGCTCGCGTCCGGCGACCAGAGTGCGAGCGAGGCACGCGCCGCGGCCGCGGCTGCCGAAGGCGACGCGAGTCGCTTGCGCGAGGAACTGGCCGCGGCCGGGGAGGCGCTGCGCGAGCGCGCGGACGCGGCGGCTGCGGCCGCGCTGCAGCTTGCACAACGCGAACGGCTCGAAGCGCAGCGCTGCGCCGAGCTCGCGGATCTGCGCAGCGTGCTCGCCCGGTATCGCGAGCAGGCCAGTTCGCGCGAAGGCGTGCGGGCCGTATACGAAGGCCTGTTGCTTGCCTCCCAGGAGGAAGTGGATGCGCGCGATGGCCGTGTGGCGGTGCTGCAAGCGCAGGCGGCGCGGGAGCGCGAACGTGCCACCGCGATCGAGGCGGAGCTGGCGACGGCAGGTGAACGCATTGCCGCTCTCGAGGCCGAGCGCGATGCGGCGCTCGCAAAGTTGCAGGAATCCGCGGCTGCGATCCTCGCCCGTGCAGCCGCATTGAAGGGCCACGAGCGTGACGCGGAGGCGCTGCTGACACAGCTTGCAGCGCGTGACTCGACGATTGCGACGCTGGGCGCCGAGCGCGATCGTCAAGCCGAAGTCGTCGCGGAGCGCGAACGCGATATCGCGAGCGGTGTCGCCGAGCGCGCCGCGCTGCGCGCCGCGGTCGTTTCGCTCGAGGCAACACTCGAGAAGCGCAAGGAGCAGGTCGAAGGCCTCGAGGCAGACGTCGCGCGGCTGAGTGTCGTTGTGGTCGACCTGACCCGGGAATTGCAGACCGCGCGCTCGTCCTGGAGTTCACAACGCGACAGCGTCAGCCGTCAGGACGAGCGGCTTGCCGATCTCGATCGGCTCGTGCGGGCTGGCGAGGCTCGCGATGCCGATCACGAGGCAACCATGCGCGCGGCGACGGCGCTGCACGACGAGATCGAGAGCCTCCTCGCTGTGGAGAAAGCACGCGCCGAGTCGCTCACCGCAGATCTGGCCACCGCGCATGCGGCTCTTTCGGAACGCGACAAGCACGCTTCGAGCGCGAGCGAGGCGCTGCGCTCGCACAGCGCGCGCGCGCTCGACCTCGAGCAGCGCGAGCGCGAGCTTGCCGCGCAGCTCGCGGAGCGCGACCACGCACAATCCGGGATGCGCGCCGAGTTGCAGGCCGCGACGACGCACGCCGGTGAATTGCAGCAGGATCTTCAGGCCGCGGAGGATCAGCTCAACCGGGTTGAAGCGGAATTGCGGGTCCGGCAGCTGCGCATCGATGAGCTCATGGCGGCTGACGCGGACACTCGCGCCCAGCTTGCCGGGACACGCCGCAAGCTCGAGGAGCGCGACGCGCTTATCGGGCGCATTGAAGCGGAAGCCGCCAGCAGCGCGGCGGTGCTCGGCAGCATCCGTGAGAGCATGCAGCGCATCGACCCGCTCTCAGTGACCGGCAGCGAAATGGCGCACGACGGCCTCGCGCGACTGCTCTCGCGAGTCGATGGTCCGGGCGAGGTCGTGCACGTTCTCGGTCGCAAGACGACCGTCGGTCGCACGCCAGACAACGATCTGCAGATCAACGCCAAGTTCATCAGCCGCCACCATGCCGTGATCCTCGCCGGGCCCACGCTGACCATCGTCGAGGATCTGAACAGCACGAACGGTGTCTACGTGAACGGCCGGCGCATCACGCGCGAGGCACTTGCCGACGGCGATCAGGTGATGATCGGCAAGGCGAAGTTCCGCTTCAGCGCAAGGCCGGTGACCCGGGCTGAGGGCTGAGGGCCGAGAGCTCGGGGCACGCAGCACTGCCCGCCAGGCACGGAAATTCGGTAAGCTCACCCCTTCACCACCCCCCGGGCGGTCCCCTTGGCGAGTCCGTACATCGAGCGCATTCTGAAGGCGCGTGTCTACGACGTGGCGATCGAATCGCCGCTCGATGCCGCGCCCCGTCTGTCACGTCGCATCGGCAATGAGGTCCGGCTCAAGCGCGAGGACCTGCAGCCGGTTTTCTCGTTCAAGCTGCGCGGCGCCTACAACCGCATCGCGAGCCTGTCGCAGGGCGCAGCGAGCCGCGGCGTCATCTGCGCCTCCGCGGGCAACCACGCACAAGGTGTTGCGCTCGCGGCGCGGCGGCGGGGCATCAAGGCTGTGATCGTGATGCCGGTGACGACTCCGCAGATCAAGGTGCAAGCAGTCATCGATCTCGGCGGCGAGGCGGTGCTGCAGGGCGATGACTACGACGCCGCATACGAGCACGCGCTCACACTCGCCCGCGAGCGCGAGCTTGTGTTCGTGCATCCTTTCGACGACCCCGACGTGATCGCGGGACAGGGCACGATCGCCGTGGAGATCATGCGCCAGACTGGCGGGGAGATCGACGCGATCTTCGTGCCGGTCGGCGGCGGCGGCCTGATCGCCGGCATCGCCGTCTACACCAAGTACCTCCATCCGCGCGTGAAGGTGATCGGCGTCGAACCGGTCGATGCGGCGGCGATGCACGAGTCCTTGCGTCAAGGCAGGCGCGTGACGCTGGAGCGCGTCGGAATGTTTGCCGACGGTGTTGCCGTGCGACGCGTCGGCGAGGAGACATTCCAGCTGGTACGCCAGCACGTCGACGAGATCGTACTCGTCGATACCGATGAGACCTGCGCCGCCATCCAGGACATCTTCGAGGACACGCGCTCGATCGCCGAGCCCGCCGGGGCGCTCGCCGTTGCCGGCATCAAGAAGTACGCGGCGCGCGCCGGCTGGCGCGACAAGCGGCTGGTCGCGGTGACGAGCGGCGCCAACATGAACTTCGACCGCCTGCGCCACGTCGCGGAACGCGCCGATCTGGGTGGGCAACGCGAGGCGCTGCTCGCGGTCGAGATACCGGAGCGGCCTGGCAGCTTTCTCGCCTTCTGTCAGGCCCTGGGCGCGCGCAGCGTCACTGAATTCAACTATCGCTATGAGAGCGCGCACGCCGCGCAGATCTTCGTCGGCCTTGCCCTGTCGCAAGGGCGCGCGGAGAAGGATGCCGTCATGGGTGCGCTGCGCGCTGCCGGCTATTCCGTGCAGGACATGTCCGAGAACGAGGTCGCCAAGCAGCACGCGCGGTACATGGTCGGCGGCCATGCGCGCGGCATCGAGAACGAGATGCTCTTCCGCTTCGAGTTTCCCGAGCGCCCCGGAGCACTCTTGCGCTTCCTGCAGGCGGTCGGGACGCGCTGGAACATCAGCCTCTTCCACTACCGCAACCATGGCTCGGACTACGGCCGGGTACTCGCTGGCATCCAGGTGCCGCCGGCGGAGCGGAAGGACTTCGAACTGCACCTTGGTGAACTGCATTTCGAGTACACCGACGAAACCCGCAACCCGGTCTACCGGATGTTCCTCGGCGCGTGAGCAACTCGAACGACGGCATCTACGCGCCACGGCGCGCACCCGTGCACGAAGATCTGGTGCTGCGCGGCTTGCGTCACCGCATCATTCGCTGGGGGCCGCCCTCCGCGTCGCCGATCGTGCTGCTGCACGGGTTTCTCGATGTCGCGGACACCTGGCAATTCCTCGTGGACGAGCTGCCCGATGACTGGTCGTTCGTTGGCCTCGACTGGCGCGGCTTCGGCGGCAGTGAATGGCAACCGGGCGGCTACTGGTTCACCGACTACCTGGCCGATCTCGAGGCGCTGCTCGCTCTCGTTGCGTCCGGTCCGGCGCGCCTCCTGGGGCATAGCATGGGAGGCAACATCGCGGCGCTTTACGGTGGCATCCGTCCGGAGCGCATTGCGTGGACCGTCAATCTCGAAGGAGTCGGGTTGCCGCAGACCAGCCCTGATGAAGCGCCCGGGCGCTATGCACGCTGGCTCGACGAGCTTGCGAAGCGGCCGCGACAGACCGCGTACGCGTCCGAGAGCGACCTTGCAAAGTACCTCTGCTCGCGCAACCCGCGACTCCCGCAGGCGCGCGCGGCGTTTCTCGCGCGCGCCTGGACGCGGCGCGTGGGCCAGCGCTACCACCTCGCCGCCGATCCACAACATCGCGTGGTGAACCCGGTGCTCTATCGGCGCGACGAAGCGGAGGCCTGCTGGCGGCGTGGCGTTGCGCCGATGCTGCTGATGCTCGGCGAGCAGTCGGAATACCGCACGCGCATGGGGTCGTGGGGCGCGGCCGGGTACCTCGAGGCGGCCTTCCCGCATTTGACGCTCGTGACACTCGGTGGTGTCGGGCACATGATGCACCATGAAGCGCCTGACGCCGTGGCCCGCCACATTGAACACTTTGTCGGGCAGCAGATCTCGCGAAATCCATGAGATGGCCTGAACTGCAGCGGGATCACCCCTTGCACGTGCCGTACAAGTGGGCACGGCGCATCGTGATCACGCTCACCGGCTTCACGGTGCTGCTCGTCGGGTTCGCGATGATCGTGCTGCCCGGGCCGGCGTTCGTCGTGATTCCCGCGGGTCTCGCGATCCTCGGGCTCGAGTTCGCATGGGCGCGCCACACCCTTCGCGCGCTCAGGAAGCGCGGTGCGATCATCGTCGCCGCGGCGAAGGCGAAGCTGCGCTAACGGGTAGCGGCGGGTTCGAGCGCGGCTTCGATCAACACGCGAAACTCATCGTGGGTCTTCGCGCCTTGCACACGCCGGACGACCCTGCCGTCCCGGGCAAGGACATAGGTTGTCGGCAGCACTTCGTTCCAGGCGGGATCGACCACGCTGGCGATCGCGTCAAGCTCGCGCTCGGTACGCAGCCAGGTGTGAAACGCCGGAAAGTACTTCGCATGAAAGGCCGCAACGCGCTCGCCATCGTCCGGCTCATCCATCGACACACCGATCAGCACGACACCGCGCGGTGCGAGCTCCTGCTCGAGGCGCACGAGGTCAGGGATCTCGCGCAGGCAGGGCGCGCACCAGGTGGCCCACAGGTTCAGCACCACAACCTTGCCGCGCTGCGCGACGAGCAGCTTGCGCAGTGCGCCCGCGCCGACCGTCGGAATGGCTGCTGGCCTGGCCGCTTCCGTCGCCTGAGTCGGCGTTGGGGTCGCGAGCAGCGTGCCGACTGTCACCGCGACGGCAGCCGCAGTGAACTCGCGCCGCCTCATCGGACGTCGAGGGCGGTTGTGTAGATGAGATCGCCCTGCTGCCACGCGATCTGGGCACGACCGTCCGGGCGTGCAGCGAGCGCCGGAGCTTGTGTCGAGCCTTCGCCGGCCGCGAGCTCGACCGGGGCGCCGAGCGCGGTGCCGCTCGCATCGAGCGTGCGGTAGTAGACCCGGCGCGGACCTTCCGTCTTGGCGTGCCACGCAACGAGCACGTGCTTGCCGACGGCGGCAAGTGCCGGCGCATCGCTGACTTGCGCGCCGGGGTGCGCTGCAAAGGGCGTAGCGAAAGTCTTGCCGCCATCATTTGAAGTCGACAGCATCACGCCGGGCGGCGTGTCGGCGCCATTGTGTGCAGCGGTGTAGATGTGTATGCCCTGCACTGCCATCGCGGTAGGTTTGAGCGGGCAGCCATCCAGGTGCCACGGGGTTCCGCCGGTTGAAACACGGCTCGTGAAGTGGCCCGCGCTGTCGGCTCGCCCAACGGCGCTGGCGCGCAAGTTCCCGGCCGTGACCTGCCGCGAAGCGAGCACGGGCCGGGATTTCGCATCGAAAGCCACGTTGATCTGACAGCAGGGGCACACGTCGCCGGCAGCGAGGCTTTCCTCCGGCCCGAATGTCGCGCCGTCGTCGCGCGAAACGACGCCGTAAACGCTGCCGTTGTCGCCGCCGCTCTTCATGTCGCGTGTGTCGATCCACAGCACATGGACGTAGCCGTTTGGCGCCACGCCCATGGTGCCGAACGCCGCGACGCTGGCGAATCCGCCGTGGATGACGCTCGAGAGGTCGGAGTCCGTCACCGTGCTGAGACGCCGCGGCGCCTCAAAGGTCATGCCGCCATCGGTCGAACGCGTGTAGCGCGCCGTCAGCACCGACTTGCCGAGCTTCGCCTGCATTTCGTTGGCCGGGTACGCGACGTGCAGCGTGCCGCCCGGCCCCCAGGCGACGCGCGGTCGGCTGACTGCAAAGCCCCATACCTCGTCATCGTCGCGATTGACGCGCACAGGCGCACTGAAACTCGCACCGCTGTCCTTCGAGACCGCGACGTAGAGGTTCATCGATGAACGATGGGAATGGCCACTCTTCGCCCGCTCGGCCGCGGCCGCCTTCGCCTCGGGGGTATCGGGGTTGCCCTTTGCGAGCCACAGGATTGCGATCTCGCCCTTTGGCCCGACGGCGATGTCGGGGGCGAGCGCGAGTTGATCGGGGGTGCTCACGGCGATCGGTGCGGCCATCGCCGTGAACGACAGGGCTCCCGCAATCAGCGCCAGGAGACAGGCAGGGACTTTCGGCATGGCGAACCCTCTACGGCGAGCAGTTCCCGGATTCTAGGCCTCTCCCGGCAAGTCCTGCGACAATGTCACGAATGGAGGATCTCGCTTCCGCACCGTGGTTACGGCGTCTTCTCGTCGCGGCCCTGCTCGCGGGCCTCATCGTGCTCGCCTTCGAGGTGCTGAAGCCGTTCATCGTGCCGGTGATCTGGGCGGTGATCCTCGCGCACGTCACCTGGCCGCTCCATCGCAGGCTGCTCGCCCTGCTGAAGGGGCGCCGTGCGGCGTCGGCGCTCGTGATGACTGTCGTGGTGACCCTCGCCATCGTGCTGCCCGCGATCTGGCTCGTCGCGTTGATCCGCACCGAACTCGTCGCAGCTTACGCGGCCTTCACCGCGCAGCTCGCGCGCGGCATCGAGTTGCCGCACTTCGTTTTCGAGCTGCCGTGGGTCGGGCCCTGGCTCGATGAGCTGCTCGCGCGCATCGCGCACGAACCCGGCGCGCTCAACGCGGAACTGCGCGGCTGGATCCAGCGCTCGGCGGGCGAGTTGAGCGGCGTGATCGGCGGTGTCGGCCGCAACATCGCCAAGCTCTTCATCGCGATGCTGAGTGTTTTTTTCATGTACCGGGACGGTGAATCGTTCGCGGCGCAGGTCGTACGCGTACTCGAGAACTCGCTCGGCGAGCGCGTGCACGGCTACATGTCTGCGATCAGCCAGACTGTGCGCGCGGTCGTGTATGGGCTGCTCGCCGCGGCGATTGCACAAGGCACGATCGCAGGCCTTGGGTACTGGGTCGCAGGTCTCAAGGCGCCGATCGCGTTGGGTGCGCTGACAATGATCGCGGCGCTCATACCGTTCATGACGCCGGTCGTGTGGGTCGGCGCAAGCATCTGGCTCGTGATCACCGGTCACACGGTCGCAGGCACGGGGCTCTTCCTGTGGGGCCTGCTCGCGATCAGCTGGATCGACAACATCGTGCGCCCGCTCGTGATCAGCAACGCGACGAGCATCCCGTTCCTCCTCGTGTTGTTCGGCGTGCTCGGTGGCGTCGTGGCGTTCGGCCTCGTCGGTCTCTTTGTCGGCCCCGTGATCCTCGCTGTGCTGATGGCGGTGTGGCGGGAGTGGATGGCGGAGAAGGCCGCGGGCGCGTGAGCGCAGTCGCCCTCGCCGCGCGCTACGCGTCGAGGAACGGCAGCAACTCCCGCCCCCACTCCCCCGGATCACGGGCGAGCGTGCGGAACGGCCTGTGCGGCAGTGCCTTCGAGGCTGCAAGTCCGCAGGCGTGCATCGGATCCCATTCAGCAGCCGCAAGCAGCGTCGCAACCTTCACAGTACGCAAACGGGTCTTCACCGGATACGAGAAGTGCGCGCGGTACGCACGACGCCACAGGTCGGGTGCGCGAAAGATCTCGAGCACGTGCCGTTGCACCCTCGCCGGATCGACAGGGGGCGCAACCCGGAGAATTCCCTCGCGCGTCCTCGCGTACCAGGGCCAGAAGAGGCCCTGATCGCGGATGAACTGCCACGCCTGCAGCAGATGGCCGCCGTGCCCGTCGACGCGGATCTCCGGTGCGTAGTGCTGCCGCAGCCCGGTCTGCAACGCCTTGTCGAAGTACATCGGCCCCACGAGCACCAGGCGATGCACGCGCCTCGGGGTGAGATGCGCGAGTTCGAGGCCCACGAGGCCGCCGCCCCGGACGCCGACGATGTCGCATGCGCGGATACCGAGCGCGTCGAGTGCGCTGCGCAGCGCTTTCGCGTACACCGCCACGGTGAGCGGGCCGCGCGGCAGCGTGTTGTCCGACTCGCCGTGCCCGGGCAGGTCGATCGCGAGCACGGGCCGATGGCCGATGAAAGAGGACGCAAGGGTCGCCACCGTGTCCGAGGAGCCCGCCGCATCGTGCACGACGACAATGTGCCGCCCCGCGGCCTCGTCGTTGCGCTGGATGCGTAACTGTCCGCCCGGCACGTCGAGCATCTGCTGCCACAGCCGCCCCGGGATCGGACGCGTGGCGGTGAGCTTCGGCGCTGCACTCGCCGGTGCGCGGCGCAGGTGTGCGAACGCAAGGTCGAGCGCTTCGGCGGGCGTGGCGCACTCGCGTATCGCGACCTCGGGCGATGGATCGTGCGCACGCGCGAGATAGCGCGAGGTCGGGTCGGTGCGTGAGGCCGTAACGAGGGCCGGCACCGTGATTTTCCGCAGCGCCTCGAGGCTCGACATCGTGAACGCCGCGCGATAGGCGACGCGATAGTGATCGCCGGAGCGCAGGAAATCGACGAGCCCGGCCTGCAACGACTCAGGTGGCGGCAGGTTGAGTTCGAGGCGATCGGCGGCTTCCTTGCGGTACCAGGGGAAGAAGATCACCTGCTCGCGCATGCGGCTCCACAGCCACGCCAGGTGCGCGCCGTCCCAGCTCGGCACGAAGGGCGGCAGATACTCCGCGACCAGTTCTGCGCGTTCCTCCGGGGTCGGAATCACATAGCCATTGGCGACGACAGCGTGCACGCGCTCCGGGTAGCGCGCCGCAATCGCGGCAGCCAGCATCGCGCCAGTGTGAAAGCCGTAGAACGCCGCCTTGGCGACGCCAATGGCCTCCAGGAACTCGACTGCGGCTTGCGCGAAGTCTTCCATTCCGGCGTGCGTGACGCCGAGCGGGTCGGACAGGCCATAGCCTGGCGTGTCGGGTGCGATGCAGGTGAAGTGGCGCTGCCAGCGCTGCATCGTCGCGATCATGTCACGCGATGACAGTGGCGATTGGTGCAGCAGTATGAGGACAGGTCCTTTGCCGGTACGGCGGTAATGCACTTGCCTTGTGCCCCATCGACCTTCCCGGATCGTCGCGAAATGGCGGGTGATGCGTGTCGAGGACATGGGCGCTCCGTCCGAACCAGCAAGGATAATCGTATGCTGGGCGCCGTTCGATGGCTGTCTGTACCTTCATCCGACCGCCCTCGGGTTCATCGGCCCTGTTCGGGATTGCGGTGATCGGCGGACCCGCGCTCGTTGCGCGAGCTCGCCCGTTTTCCCAGGCCGGATCGGGACTGGAAGGGCTGGCTGTATATCCGTACAGCCATGGCACGGGCCTGCCGCTCGACACTTCCCGTTTCCAGCCACTGCGTGCCGCAGGTCCACAGCTCGCGTTGGCGCTGTGGCTACCGGGCATCGCTGTTCACGGGAACCCGAGCGCGTCCGCAGGGTCTCAAAGCAGTATCGACCCCGTGGCATACTCCGGGTGCGCATGATGTCCAGGGCCGCAATACCAATCGCTCTCGCGGGGCTGCTGAGCCTCGCCGGATGCATGCAGGCGCGAATCGAGGAATCGCGCGAATTGCCGACCCACATTGCAGACGATGAAGGCGTCGTCGTCCTCGCCAAGCCGCAGGTGGAGGGCGTTGGAACCGAAGACGGCTTCATGGACTGCGTCGGTGACAATCTCGCCGAAGGCAAGCGCGGGCTGCGTGTCCTCGGTAACGACGCCTTCGTTGATGCGATGTTCCCGTGGTTCGAGCCGGGCACGGCGCCCGCGCGAGCGGAGGCCGTGACAACACTGCTGTCGCAGCCAGGCGTCAGCGAGCGCATCGCCGCAAGTGGCGTGCGCTACATCGTCTGGCTCGACGGCGCCACTCGTCGCACCGATGGCGGCGGCAGCCTCGCCTGCGGCGCCGCGCCCGGCGCGGCAGGCTGCATCGGTTTTGGCTGGTGGGAAAAGGAAGCCGACTACGAGGCCACGATCTGGGATCTGCAACAGGCGAAATCCGCCGGTTCGGTCGGCACCAACGTGACCGGCACGTCGGCGATCGTCGGTGCAGTGGTGCCGTTGCCGTTCATTGCGCGTGTCCAGGGCACGGCCTGCAATCGCCTTGCCGGACAGCTGCGCCGTTTCTTCACCGGCGAAGACCTCGATTCGAAGGGCGCAGCGCCTGCCGATCACACGAGGTAATCCATGCGTACTCTGCACGTTGGCTGGATTGCGGGACTGATCGCGGCGTTGCTCGCCGCGGGCTGCGCGACACAATCGGGTGGCGGTGGCGGCGGCGGCGGCGGAATGCCGTCCGATCCTTCATCCTCCGATTCCACCGGTTCGTCGTCGGGCGGCTCAGCGGGCATGCCCTCCACCAGTGCCGATCCGGCCACAGGCGGATCCGCGCCGGGCACGACTTCGACAGGCTCGCCACAGGGTGGGTCGGCGCCGCAGGGTGGGTCGGCGCCACCGGGCGGTGAGGGCGCGGAGCAAGGGACAGCAGGCGAGGGCGCCGAGGTCCCGACGGGTACGGCACAGACGCCCGAAGAACGGCGCTCGGCGGTTGATCGTCGCCTCGATGAATCAATGGGTACGTTTGATGAGCGCGTTCGCAAGGAGCAGGAGGCGATTGCCAAGGAGCGCGATAGCCGGGCAGGCAGTGGCACCGGCGCTGATACGACATCCGACGACAGTCAAACGTCTGCCAATGGCGAAGAATCGGCCGCCGCGAGCGGTAGCACCGCAGCCAGTGGACGGCCGGGCGATCTCAAGTCGGATCGCGCGGGCTCGTCCAGGACGGGCGAGGGCAGCGAGAAGGGTGCTGACGGCCCCGCGCGCACGAGCGCGGGTACCGGCGGGACTGGCAAGGGCGCCGTCGAGCGTGCCGACGGCAGTGACGATGACATCGTTGCGCGCCGGTTGCGTCGCGCCGCGGAGCAGGAGACCGATCCGGAGCTGAAGGAGAAGCTCTGGAAGGAGTACGAAGAATACAAGAGGAGCGTGCGAGGCGGATGAGCAGGTCGATGCGCGCAAACCAGGCCTTCTTTCGCGCGGCGCTGCTTGCGCCGCTCGTGGTGGCACTCGTCTCCTGCGTCACGAGCGAGACGCTGCCGCTGCCGAAGGTGAACCCGATCCAGGCGACGACGCAGATTCCCGAAGCGGAGTTGCTGGATGTCGGCGTGCACGTCTTCGACACCAATATTCCGGCGTCGATCAAGGATGACGAGGAGGCGCTGGCGAAGAAGCGCATCTTCCCCGAGGTGCGCAGCGCCGAAGCGGGCTACATGCCCGGCCTGCTGCGCGCGACACTCGAGTCGTCGGGACAATGGGGCGCCGTGCGCGTGGTGCCTGAAAAGGCCATCGTCGACGTGACCGTCGATGGCACGATCCTCAGCTCGACAGGCGCGCGGCTCGTGCTGCGGATCAACGTGGCCGATTCCATGGGCAGGGTCTGGATCAAGGACAAGGAGTATTCAGGTGAGGCCGATCTCGGCTCTTACAAGACCGAGGCTGCGCTGCAAGTGCGGGATCCCTTCCAGAATGTTTACTCGGAAATCGCGAACGACATGCTCGCGGCGCGCCAGGCACTTGCCGCGACCGACCGGCGCGACATTCACCGGGTGACAGGGCTGCGCTTCGCGAACGATTTTGCGCCGGAGGCCGTCAAGGGATACCTCGCGACCGACCCGCAGGGGATGACGAACGTCGTGCGTCTGCCCGCAGAGGGTGATCCGGTCATGACGCGCATCGCGCGCATCCGCGAGCGTGATCTCGCGGTGATCGACACGGTCGACAGCTACTACGCGAACTTCTCCGACAAGGTGGAGAGTTCCTACGGCAATTTCCGGCGCGTGAGCCAGCAGGAGATCGAAAAGGAAGATCGCGCGCGTGCCTCGGCCCGGACCCGCACCGTGCTCGGTGCGGCCGCGGTGCTCGCGAGTGTGCTTGTCCCCGACCAGTGCGCGTCGGGCGACTACACTTGCCGCAACGTGCAGAGCGCGGCGCGCACGGCCGGAGCTGTCGGTGGTGTCGCGGGTGTCATGTCGGGCATCAGGAAATACTCCGAGGCCAAGGTGCACGCCGAGGCACTCAAGGAACTCGCCGACACGTTCCGTGCGGAAGTCACGCCGCAGGTCGTTGAGGTTGAAGGCCGCACCCTGAAGCTCACGGGGACCGTCGAGGAGCAGTATCGCGAGTGGCGTGAGCTGCTGCGGCAGATCCATATCGAGGAGACGGGCGGCATCGATACCGCCAGGCCTGTCGCAACCGGTTCCGCCCCGACACCGGCGTCGGTGTCCCGTACCGAGTGAGTACGTGCCCGCCCATGCCGAACCTGGCACGCGGCGACCGCCTTTGCGGCCGCTTCACGCTGATGGCAAAGATCGGCGTCGGCGGGCATTCGGAAGTCTGGCGCGCGCGTGACATCGTGCGGCGCGAGGATGTCGCGCTCAAGATCCTGAAGCGCGATCCGGAGTCGTCGGGCGCCTGGGCGGTGCTCGAGCACGAGTATGCGGTGGCGCACGAACTCGGGCATCCGGGCATCCTGAAGCTCTACGAGCCGCAGAATTGCGATGGCACGCTCGTGCTGCCGATGGCGCTCGCGCCGGGCGGCGATCTCGGTGTGCTCCGCGGCGAGCCCTACACGCGCATCGTGCCGGCGCTGATCGAGATTGCGCAGGCACTCGAGCATGCGCATGGACGCGGTGTCGTGCACCGCGACCTGAAGCCCGGCAACGTGCTGCTCGATGAAGCGGGGCATACCCTCATCGCGGATTTCGGCGTCGCGTCCACTGCGGGCGGCAGTCCGTACGCCGACCATGGCTCGCCATTCTGCGCGAGCCCGCAGGCGTTGCGCGGCGAGCCGCCCACGCCGTCGGACGATATCTACGGACTTGGCACGCTGGCCTATGAGCTGCTCTCGGGCTATCCGCCCTTTTATCCCCGTTTCGAGGCGCGCCGCGTGCTCGAGGAGTCGGTCGCGGAACTGAAGCCCATGCGGCCTGCGCCCCCCCGGCTCGTCGCACTCGTGATGCGCATGCTCGCGAAGAATCGCGACGCGCGACCCGCGGCGATGCGTGCGGTGATCGACGAACTGCATGCATCGCTGCACGATACCGTGACGATCGAGTCCGCGATTCTCGCGGAAGCGGCCGTTGCTGCGCCGGAGCCGCCGGCGCAGACAAGTACAGCACCGATCATCGACGAGGGCCTCGCGGCAGGTGAGGGAGTCGCGGGTGACGAAGGCACGGTGGCGATCGAGCTACCCGGCCCGGCAGATGAAATTTTCGTGGCGCCCACGCCCGCGCCTGCGCCGCCGCCGCTCTTGCAGCAGGAGCCGCGTCGTCACCTGCGCCTGTGGTTCGGCATCGCACTCGCGGCGGCCGCAATCGGCCTCGTGTTCTTCGTGTTGCCGCGTCTCGCTCCCGAGGTGCCGGCGCCGGGGATGCCGGGGCCGGAGGCGCTATCAGCTGCGAAGGGGGGCAGTGAGTCCCCGGCAGAGGATCCCGCCGCAGCGCTCGAGGCCCTGCAGGCGGGCATCGCGAAGCGGCTCGCAACCATCGAGCGGCGTGCGGCGGCCGTGTGGGGAGCTGCCGACTTCGCGGCGGTGAAGAAGGCGGCGGATGCGGCCGCTGCGCGCGCGGCCAATGGGGATCTCGCGGCGGCGACTGCGGATTTCGGGGCCATCGGCAAGCGACTCGCCGGAATCGAATCGCAGGCACCCGCGGCGCTCGCCGAGCAGCTCAGGCTGGGTGCTGTCGCGCTCGACGCCGGCGAACCGGCACGTGCGCGCAGCGCCTTCGGGCTCGCACAACGCATCGATGCACGCAACGCCGCCGCGGCTGCCGGCCTGAAGCGCGCGCAGGCACTCGAGATCGCAATGCCGCTCGTCGCCGAGGCAGCCAACGCCGTATCGGCTGGACGCACCGCTGAAGCGATCGAGCTCTATGAGAAAGCGCTCGCCGCGGACGGCGGCAATCAGGCGGCGCGTGGCGGACTCTTGCAGGCGCGCAGCGCCCTCGGCGCGAGCGAGTACGCACGTGTGCTCGCCAGCGGGTTCAATGCGCTGCGCGCCGGCGATCTTGGCCGGGCGCGCAGTGATTTCGGGCGTGCCAGTGCAATGCAGCCGGGCGCGAGCGCGCCGCGGGAGGGGCTCGAGCAGCTCGCGGCAGCCGAACAGGCGCGCGCCGGCGATGTGGCTCGCGAGCGTGCGGCGGTTCTCGAGGCGTCGGAGCGCTGGGCCGACGCACTCGCCATCTACGACGAAGTGCTCGGTCGCGACCCGTCGCTGCAGTTCGCGCAGGCGGGTCGAGCGCGCGCCGCGCCACGCGCGGAGCTTGCGCGCCGCCTGCAGCTTGTCATCGACCGCCCCGATCGGCTCGCAACGCAAGCCGTGCGCGCCGAGACGGAGCAACTGCTTGACGCCGCGCGCACCTTGATTCCTTCGGGCCCGGTGATCCGCTCGCAGGTCGCGCGCATCGAGTTGCTGCTGCCGGCGTACGACGAGGCTGTCCGTGTCGCGTTCGAGTCTGACAACGCGACCGATATCACGATTCAGCGCGTCGGCACGCTCGGGACCTTCCTGCACCGCGAGATCGAGCTCAAGCCGGGCCGCTACACGGTAATGGGCACCCGCGAAGGCTTCCGCGACGTTCGCCGCGAGATCACGATTGCGCCCGGCGCTTCCGGGCAGACGATCTCCGTGACTTGCGTCGAGCCGATCTGAGGCGCCGTACTCGTGGCCACCCAGCCTGATCTGTCGCCAATCCACCCAGCACGCGCGAGCGTGCACGAACCGCTCGGTCGGCGTGAGCTTGCGGCGCCGTTTACGGTGGGTGCTCCCGGCTCTGATCTCGTCGTGCCGGACGTCGGAGCGGTGGCCGCCCTCACGCTCGACGTCGACGACGGACTCTGGCGCGTGACACCTGCTGCAGAGGTCGCCGCGCGACTGAACGGCGAGCGCCTGCGCGAATCGCGCGACCTGCGGCCGGGCGATGTCATCGCGATCGCGCAGACCCAGATCGTGTTGCGTGCGACGGCGCCCTGCGTGATCGATGTGCTGCACCTCGCCGGCAACGACACCATCGCGCCGCTCGCGCCCGCGAGCGAGCGGGAGAGCGCGTTCGACGATGAGGAGGTCGAGATCAGCGCCGTGCCGCGCGACCTGCTCGTCGCGCCCGGACGCGCGCCAGCGCCTCCACCTGGCCGCACGACGCGCCGGGTCGCCATCGGCGTCCTGCTCGGCATGGTGGCCGCGGTGCTCGTGCTGCTCTCGAGCATGGAGCGCGTGTCGCTCGTGCTCGAGCCCGCCGCGGCGAGCGTGCGCGCGGCCGACACGCTGCTTGCGTGGCACTCGGGCGCCACGTTCTTCGTGCTGCCCGGCGAGCATCGACTGCGGGCGAGCGCACCGGGCTATGTGACGCTCGAGAAGCCGGTGAGGGTCGTGCGTGCTGTGACGGCGCCGGTGCGCTTGCGGCTCGAAAAGGAGCCTGGCGTGCTCGTCGTCGACACCGGCGGCGTCGCCGCGAGCGTCGCCATCGACGGTGCCGGTGCAACCCGTGCACCCGGCGATGTGCGCGTCGCCGCAGGCAGGCACACACTGGCTTTTCGCGCGGATCGCCACCTGGATGAGATCGTCGAAGTCGAGGTCGAGGGGCGCGGCGTGCGGCAGGATCTCAAGGTTGATCTCAAGCCCTCCTGGGGCGCGCTCGCACTCACGGTGCGCACGCCCGGAGCACAGGTGTCGATCGATGGCGCCACGCCCGTGCCGTTGCAGTTGAAGTTCGATCTGCCCGCGGGCGCCCATCGCGTCGCAATCACCGCCGCTGACGCCAAGCCGTGGGACAGCGCATTGGTCGTCAAGGCTGGCGAGACGACGACCATCGGCCCGATCGATCTCGGGGCCCCCGACGCGAAGCTGGTCGTACGCTCGACTCCAGCGGGTGCCGACGTATCGGTCGACGGCGTTTACCGTGGCCGCACCCCGCTCGACATGGCGATGGCGCCGGGCGGGCGGCACGACGTGCTGGTCGCGCGCACCGGATTTGCCACATGGTCGCGCAGTGTCGGCGCCGTCTCGGGCGAGCGCACGGTGCTCGACGCGAAGCTCGAGCCCGTGTACGTCGCGCTTGCGGTGAGCGGCGAGCCCGCCGATGCCGAGGTTTGGATCGATGGCGCGCCACGAGGGCGCGCGCCGGTGACGCTCGAGCTGCTTGCAGGTGAGCACACCGTCGAGGTGCGCAAGGCGCCGCTTGCGCCGTACGGCGCCAGGGTCGTGCTCGCCCCCGGCCTGGCGCGCAGCCTCGAGTACCGGCTCACGGAGACGGGGCGCCCTTCGAACGCCCTCGCCGTGGGTACGCAGCTCACGACGAAGATCGGCTATGCGCTGCGGCTGCTGAAACCCGCGATCTTTGAGATGGGTAGCGGACGGCGCGAGCAGGGCCGGCGCCCGAACGAGACGCTCCGCCGCGTCACGCTCACCCGCGCGTTCTACATCGGCGCCACCGAAGTGACGAACGGGCAATTCCGCCGCTTCAAGCCCGACCACGCTTCGGGCTATGTGAACAGGAAGAGCGTCGATCTCGACGCGCAGCCGGTCGTGCAGGTGAGCTGGGACGACGCGGTGGCGTTCTGCAACTGGCTGTCGGGGGAGGAGGGCCTGCCGCCGGCCTACGAAAAGAAGGACGGCAAGTGGGCGCTTCGGACACCGATCGCGAACGGCTATCGCCTGCCAAGTGAAGCGGAGTGGGAGTATGCGGCGCGCGGCAGCGCGAGCGGGAAGATGCGTCGCTACGAGTGGGGTGACGCGTTGCCGATCGTTGCGAACAGCGGCAACTACGGCGGTGTGGAGGCGCAAGGCACGATGTCGCCGCTCCTCGAATCGTACCGGGATGACTACCCGAACGTGGCCCCCGTCGCGAAGTTCGGCGCCAACCCCTTTGGCCTGTACGACATGTCGGGCAATGTGTCGGAGTGGACGTACGACTACTACGCCTCGCTGCCCGACGGTGCGCCGCAGACAGATCCGTTCGGCCCCGCGCAGGGAACCCGGCACACGCTCCGCGGCTCGAACTGGCGTACGGCCACCGTCGCGGACCTGCGGCTCGCCTGGCGTGACGGCGCCGACGGCGCGAGCCAGACGACCGGCTTTCGCATCGCGCGTTACGCGGACCCCTGACAGACATGAAGAATACCTGGCGCTCGATCTGGATCATGACGCTTGCATCGCTCGCGGTGTGGATCGCGGCGTATGTCATTGTGCGCATCGTTCCGCCTGCCATCGCGCAAGCGGTGGAGCCGCCGGATGATGAGGAGGGCCCGATCGGGCCGCCGGTCAAGGAGCAGGAGGAGCTGCCACCCGATCTGCGCCAGTCGGCCGACAACAACGTCAGTTTTCCCGTGGATATCTGACTTCGAAGGACACGCATGCCTGCGCAACGCCGCTACCCGAGTGAGTTCGTGTTCAGCCTGTTCGCTCTCGCGATCACGGTCGTGATCGTGCATTCCCTATACGTGCTCGACGTGCGACCGAAAGCGCAGGCCATCCTCGTGGAACAGCGCGCAGGCATGCTGAGCGACCCGAACTACATCGCGGAGCGCTCGTTCTATGTGCTCGTGAAGGACTACGAACAGGAAAGCGAGATCATCCTCTTCATCTGGGCGCTCGCGATCATCGGCTACAAGGCGAAGCGGCAATCGCGCGAGCGCAAGACGCTCGAAGGCGGGTTGCTCCAGCTGCCCGAAGGCATGAAAATCCTGCCGGAAGACTCCCGCGAGTACACGCGCCAGCTCGAGGTTCTCGATCCTGAGCGCCGCCGCATGCTGTTGCCGCGCGCGCTGCTCGCAGCGCTCGCCCGCTTTGGCGCCACGCGCAGTGTGCAGGACGCATCGACGGTGGCGCACGGCATGTGCCAGTCGGAGGCTGAGCGGCTCGATTCCGAGATGTCGATGCTGCGCTATATCGCCTGGGCGATTCCGGCGATCGGCTTCATCGGCACCGTGCGCGGCATCGGCGACGCCCTGGGGCAGGCGCACAAGGCGGTCGGCGGCGATATCTCGGGCGTCACCGAGGGGCTCGGCGTGGCGTTCAATTCGACGCTGATCGCGTTGCTGCTGTCGATCTTCCTGATGTTCCTGCTGCACCAGCTGCAGCTCGCGCAGGAGCGGCTCGTGCTCGACGCCGAGACCTGGCTCGACACGCGCCTCATCCGCAACATGCAGGCGAGGTGATTGCAAAATGTCCGCGGCGTTCGGCCTCTCAATCGACGATCGCGCCCTTGCCATGGCGGTCGACGGCCGAGTGCTCGGCGTTGCGCCGGCGATCGTGTACCGCACCGGTGGCAAGGAACTGGGCACGCCCGCCGTCGAGGTATTGCGAAGCCGCCCCGCCGAGGCTTCAGCGCGTCACTGGAGCGATATCGCGACGGAAGGTGCGGCGAGTGTCGCCGCGCTGCCGATCGCGGCCGCGGAGTTGAGGCAGCGTATGCGCACGGCGGAAGACGCGCTGCGCGCGACCGGTGACGGACAATGGGCAACGGGCGACGGACTCCGGGCGGCGGGTCAGAGCGTTACGCAAGCTGCGTGGGTTGCCGTCGGTGCCACTTTTTCGCCGCGCGCGCTGTCGGACGTGCTGGCCGTGGCGCAGGCCGCTTCGTTGACGGTGCACGGTTTCGTGGATGCGGCAGTGGCGACTGCGGCGCCGCTCGGTCTTGTGAAGCCCGCGATCGTGCTCGAGATCGGCCTCTTTCATGTTGCGGCGACGGCGCTTGAATGCGGGGCCATCGTGCGCCGCCGGCGCTCGATCGTGAGCCGCAGCGGCGGCCTGCTCGATATCTACCAGTCCTGGCTCGACGTGGTAAGCGCGGCGATGGTGCTGCGCACACGCTTCGATCCGTTGCACGATGCCGCGGTCGAACAAAGGCTGTTCGGCGCGTTGCCGCAGCTTGCCGCACAGGCGGTGGCAACGGGCTCAGCCACGGTCGTGCTCGATGGCCCGGCAGGTGAGCGGCACGAGGTTGAAATTGCGCGCGATCAGCTCGCCGCGGCGGCGGCGGTGCGCTATCGAGAACTGGAACGCTGCCTGCACGAGCTGCGACGTGCCGGTGCGCCGGTCGCCGTCATCGTGCCCGCCGCGCTGCTCGCGCTCGCGGGCTTGCGCGAGCGGCTCGAGACGCTGTCTGATTGTGAACTCGTCGTGGTGCCGGAAGGCTGGGCGGCTGCAGTGGCGTCGCAGATGCCGATCGGCGCCGTCGCGAATGCGCCAGTACGTCTCGTGCGGCGGCTCGCGGCGACGGCCACGTTGCCACAGGAGGAGGCGCCGCAGCGCGCACAGCTCGGTGAGCGTCCGGGAGAGGATATCGACCCGACGCACGTGCTGCATGCGGGTCGCGCACTGCCGCTGACTTCCCGCGGACTCACGGTTGGGCGAGAAGGCAACGGTTCGGACATCACGGTGTCGGCAGGCGCTGCGGGCGTCTCGCGCCGACACTGCACGATCCTGCGCAGCGGCGACGGCGTCGTGCTGGTCGATCACAGCCGCTACGGTACCTGGGTCAACGAAGAGCGCGTCGCCGGCCGTGCGCGACTGCACGCGGGCGCTCGGGTGCGCATCGGCGAACCCGGCATCGAACTCGCGCTGATCAGCGTGGGAGGCGGCGGTGCGCAAGCGACGCCAGACTGAGGTCTTCAGCCTCTCGTTCCTCGACTGCATCTGCTGCGGCTTCGGCGCGGTCATCCTTTTCTACATGATCATCAGTGCGCAGAGCGGCGTCGAGCGCATCCGCAGGACCGAGGATCTGGCCTCGCAGGTGCGTCTGCTCGAAGAGCAGGTGCTCGAAGGCACGAAGAACCTCGTGGTGCTGCGCAACACGCTGACGAAAACCACGAGTGAAACCGTGAGCGCATCGTCGCGCGCGACGCGCCTTATCGAGCAGTTGCAGAAGGAGCGCGACCAGGGCTCGATCTACGACGACACCACGATCGCGCGTCGTGAGCATATCGGGAAGCTGAAGGCCGATATCCGCTCGCTGGAGGAGAGTACCCGGCGCCTGGAGGCCGCGAGCAAGGAGGCCGGGCCGCCGGGCGACGCGGTGAAGATTGCGAAGGGCGGCGCGGACCGCCGTTACATCACGGGGCTGCGTATGCGCGGCAGGCACATTCTGGTGCTGGTCGACGCGTCGGCAAGCATGCTTGACGAGGACATCGTCAATATCATCCGCCTGCGCAACACGAGCGACGAGTCGCGGCGTGCCGCTGCGAAGTGGCGGCGGGGCGTGAGGACAGTCGGCTGGCTCGCGGCGCAGATCCCCGCGGCGAGCAAGTTCCAGGTGTATCGCTTCGACACGAAGCCCGCGCCGCTGCTCGCGGACACGGCCGGAAAGTGGCTGAATGGCGGCGAGCAGGCGCCGATCGACCGGGTGCTCGAGGAAATGGACAAGGTAGTGCCGCAGAACGGCACGAGTCTCGTCAACGCCTTCGGCGCGATCCGCCAGCTCTCGCCCGCGCCGGATCAGGTGATCCTGATCACCGACGGCCTGCCCACGCAGGGCGCGACGCCACCGGCGATCCGGCGCTACATCGACGCGCGCGGCCGCCTGCGATTGTTCGATGAAGCGGTGAAGGCGTTGCCGCCACGCATGCAGATCGACGTGGTGCTGCTGCCGATGCGCGGCGACAACCCCGCGGCCCATGCGTTCTGGCGACTCGCGCGCAACGCCGGCGGCGCGTACGTCATGCCTTCGAAGGACTGGCCGTGAGTGGCGCGCCATGAAGCTGCAGCGGCGCGACACCGAGGTCTTCAGCCTTTCGTTCCTCGACTGCATCTGCTGCGGATTCGGGGCAGTCATCCTGCTGCTCGTGCTGTCCGAGTTCGGCCAGCCGGTCGTGATCGAGAAGAGCCGCGAGCAGCTCGACGGCCAGGTGCTTGCTCTGCAGAAGGAACTGCACGAGATCCGCGGCGAGACCGATGTCCTCGAGCGCGAGATGCAGGGTCGCGTGGACGCACTGCGCAAGGAGAAGCTCAACCTTGCCAGGGTGAGCGGCGAGATCTCCACGATCAAGGGCCAGTACGAGGCGAGTCGCAAGGACGCGGCGGTGGCGAATATCGTCGAGGGCGAGCTGGTCGCCGCCTACGAGTCGCTCACGGAGGACCTGAAAAAGCTGCAGAAGCAGTCCCGGCGGCGCCCGCCGACCGAAGCGGTGGGCGGCATCCCCATCGACAGCGAATGGATCATCTTCGTGATCGA
>DAORVK010000002.1:64197-73083 GCA_035433705.1 Steroidobacteraceae bacterium | reverse complement strand
AAATACTGGGCGCTCGACAAGCGCATCAGCATCTACGTGATCGGCGACGAGTTCACCGGAGACTCCATCCAGCGCGCGCTCGACGCGATCGACAAGGCGAATCCGCCGGACGCCAACGGGCGCAGACGCGTGCGCATCCACGCGATCGGGTTTCCGGAAGGCCCCGGCATGCCGCCGTTTACAAGTATCCGCTTTGCTGCGTTAATGCGGGCCGTGTGTGACCGCAACGGGGGCACGTTTGTTCCCGTCACCACCGAGAAGGCCTGCGCGGGCTATATCGAGGTGTTCGGCACGCGCCAATGCATCGGCGGAGGCTGATCGACATGTCGCCACTCACCGTTTCGCTGCGCGCCGCGCCGCTCGCCGCGCTGCTCGTCGTCGCAGGTTGCGGCAGCGTCGAGATCGCGCCAGAACCGGTTATTCCAAAGCCGATCGTCCGCCAGCTCCCGGTGAAAGCGGCGGTGCTCCTGACCGGCGATCAGCGCGTGTTCCGCCATGCCGAAACCCGCAGCGGAGTAGACTGGCTGGTCGCGCTCGGCAAGGGCCACCAGCGTCTGGCGCACGAAGTGTTCGGCGCGCTATTTGCCGATGTGCGCGTCTTCGACAACGCCGAAGCTGCGCGCACCGCGACCGATCTCGCGGTAATCTTCGAGCCGCGCATGGAGCAGTACTCGTTCGCGACGGCCAACGAGACGGGCGGCGATTATTACGCGGTGACGATCCGCTATCGCATCAACGTCTATGCCGAAGGCTTGAAGCTGGTCGATTCGTACACGATCACCGGCTACGGCAACAGCCGTGACCGGGCGATGTCGAGCAGCAAACCGCTCGAGGCTGCCACACGCGCGGCGATGCGCGATGCGGCGGCGAAGTTCCTCGTACAGTTTCCGCGGCAGCCGATTGGCCAGCAGCTCGCGCGCGGCGAGTCGCTCGTTGCTCCTGCGGCGCTTGCGGCCGACGGAAGCGCAGCTTCCGAAGCGTTCAAGCGCATCGAGGCGGTGCCGGTGATCGAGCCGTCCACCGCTGCGCCGGAGTCGAAGCCGGCGCAGGCGCCGCCGGCGGCGCCCCTGACGTAGAGGGCGACGAGCTACGGGCTATTGGCTCGCCTGTTTCTGCTGCGGCTTGCGCACGAGCACGCGCTCGGAGAGCGTGACGCCGGTTGTCTCGACCGGTTCGCCGTTCGCGAGGCGCGGCGCATAGAGCGCCTTGCGGATGGCAGTTTCCACGCCTGCGCCGTACTCCCGCGGCGCCTCGTTCGGTGAGATCACGATCTCTGCGGTACGCCCGTCCGCCCGGACCGTGAACTTTGCCTCGATGGTGAATTCCTCATAGTCCTCGACATCGCCTCCCGTAAAGCGCGCGATGGACGATGAGGGCGGCTTGTAGCGCAGCTGTCTCGGGGCGTTGACGAGCTTCGTGTCGCCGGACGCTTGCAGGGCGTTCCACGCGCTACGATAGGCGTTGCGTGACTCCCTGCCGTTGCCGGCCGTGAGTTGCCAGTCGCCCCAGTCCACGAGGGTCGCACCCAGCAACGCCGGAACGGGCGGATTGGCCTTCTGCGCCGCGCGCAGCGCGAGCTGCAGTGCCTTCTCTCCCTCCGGGTTCAGCCGCGGCTGCGACTGATTCGTGCCCGGACCGGTGTTGAACAGGGTGGGGCTTTCCGCCGTCGATTCCTGCGTGACTTCCGGCCCGTAGAGGTACTCGAGCCGGTAGGCGCGCGCGATGCCGCGCAGCGGCCCTATCGTCGGCACGCTGCCGCGCCCCGACGTCGCTTCCGCGAGCCGCAGCGCACGCATGTGCTCCACCCGGGCGGTCGCATAGCGGCCGACGTACTCGTACCAGCGCGCGAGATAGTCATAGGCGGGGAGCATCCGCGGATCGCCCTTGCCGTAGGCGGACTCGGCGATGCGGAACGCGTACTGATGCTCGCGTTCGGCGTCCTCGAGCCGATTCTGCGCGACGTACACGTCGATCAGTGCGCGGACGAAATCGAGCTGCTCGAGGTTGTAAAGCCCGTCGAGGTTGCGGGAGAGATCCACGGCTTGCTTGAGCGTTTCGGCGGCGGGCGCAAGCCGGTCCGAGCGCGCATAAGTGAGGCCGAGTCCCTGCAGCGGCCGCAGCCGCGCGCGGTCGGTTGTGGTGCCCACCGCATCGAGAATCGTGAGTGCGCGCTGGTACGCAGCCTCGGCCGCGGCGAAGTGGCCGAGGCGCAGCTGCGTAGTGCCGACATTGGCCAACGGGTTGGCGAGCGAGCGATCCTTGTCGCCATATTGTTGCTCGGTTGCGGCGACGAGCTGCTCCGCAACCGGCAGCGCTTCCGCGTACTTCCCGGCGTCGAAGAGGGCGCGGAACCGCGTATAGGCCAGGACGCGCTCCTCGTCCGTGACCGCCGCGGCCGGCGCGGCGCTAGCCACTGCTGCGACGGCGACGATCAGTGCCGCCAGCACCCGATTGCCTCGTCTGGACTTCCCTGCGCGCATCGCCAGCACGATATCATCAGGGGCGGGGGAGCGGCTATGAACGACATGCAGAAGGTCGCGCTGGTGGCGGGGGCCAGCGGTCTCGTGGGGCAGCGACTCGTCACCGTGCTGTGTGAGGCGCGCGAGTACTCCCGTGTCTATGCGTTGACGCGGCGCCCACTGACGCGCGATCACCAGAAGCTTGCCAACCGGGTGGTGCGTTTCGCGGACCTCGAGATGCAACTTCGGGGCATCACCTGTAGCGAAGCGTTCTGCTGCCTGGGCACGACCCGCAGGGAAGCCGGCTCCGAGGCGGCTTTCCGGCAAGTCGATTTCGAGCTCGTACTCGCCTTCGCACGTGCTGCCCGCGCGGCGCAGGCGCAGCGCTTCGTACTCGTGTCGTCGGTTGGTGCCGACGCGGACAGCCGATCGCTCTATCTGCGTGTGAAGGCGCAGACGGAAGCCGCGGTCATGACACTCGGCTTCCCGGCGCTCGACATCATGCAGCCGGGCCTGCTGCTCGGCTCGCGCCGGGAAGTGCGCCCGCTCGAGCTCGCGGCGCAGTGGACGCTGCCGGTGCTTGCACCGCTGATGTTCGGCAGGCTCGCCCGATGGCGGCCGGTCGGCGCGGCGACGCTCGCAGGAGCGATGCTCGGCGCGGCCCGATCAGGGCGACGCGGAGTCGCGCGCCATACGTGGCCTGCAATCGGGGCGCTCGCGGACCGGAGCGTCCGGGACTGACGGCGCGCGTCCGGGTGTAACGTCAACGGTCGAAAACACGCGGCACGGGCGAGTAGTACAAGACGCGTCCGGCATGCACGAGAAAACCCGCCACGACGGCCAGCAAGCCGGCGGTGGGTCCTGCGAGCAATGCGATGCCGGTCGCGAATGCCAGCGTGGCCGCGAGCAGCGAGACGCCGGCGACCGCGGCGAGCCAGAGTGCACCGACGATCATGAAGGCACGCTCGAGGAAGATCACGGCCTCCGACCAGGGTTGCGCGGGCGGAGAGGCGAGTTCGAGTGCGAGCGCGAACGCGACAATCGCCAGCGTGAGGCGAAACGCGCGCGCCCGCGTGATGCTTCGCAACCAGGCCGCGGCCGGTAATGCGACCACGAGACCCAGGCACTCATCGAGCGTGAGCCACTGGCCGACGAACACGACACGCAGCGCGAGCGAGAGCAGCGCAACGCCGAAGAAAGTGCGCGCGAAACCGTGCGGCACGACGAGACGCCGGATCGCCGAGGCGACGACGAGGTAGCCGGAGAAGAACGCGAAGATGGCGATGCCGTCGTACTCGAGGTTGCGCAGCGGCTGCATGCCGGACCAGGCGTGGCCCTGGTTGAGGCGCGGCATGAACGGCACCGCGTGCATCGCGAACCAGAGTGCGATCAGCACCAGCGCGATCGGTTCGGGGCGCGCATGCCGCAGCGCGATCGACCCGAGCGGCCAGCGCCGCCCGCGTAGCAGCGCACCGACGAGCGCCCCGCACGCCCCACCGGCCGTATTCATCGCGACATCGACGAGGTTTGGCACCCGCGAACGCGTCATGTGCTGCAGCAGCTCGATCGTGAGCGACAGGGTTCCGGCGAGCGCTACGGCGCCGATGACCGCTGCGGGCGTGCGCCAGCGGGGTGGCGCCAGAAAGGCGAGCAGTGCTCCGACAGGCAGGTAGGAGAGCAGGTTGCCCGCACGGTCGGCGCGCGCCGAGTAGCCCCAGGGCAGCAGGTCCGCGGGGCCGCGCTGCAAAGCCGCGGCGAAGCGCGACAGATCGAAGCGGAACGGAAAAAAAGAAGCATAGAGAATCAGCACGATCATGAGAGCGAGCAGCCACGCGGCACGCCGGCGCGACTGATCCCGATTGAAAGCGTCATAAGACACGGCGCCAAGCATAGCGTGATGCATTTCACAACTCTTCGATTCGTGACAGGCGCCACGTCGGTACACCGCCGACTTTCGTTAAATTCGCGCCCATGGACCCTTTCCGCGCGAGTTTTGGCACCCGCATGGGGCGACGGATCGCCGCTACGCTCGCGGTTGTCACGCTCGTACCTGCGTTGCTTGCCGCCGCAGTGCTCGTGCAGCAATCCGCTCGCGCGGTGGATGCAGGTGCGGCCCAGGCGCTGACTCTCGACGCGCAGGCCGCTGCGGCTGAATTCGCGGCACGGTTCACCGTACCGCAAAGGAGCGCCGGCGACGTCGAGGCGATCGGGCTCGCGGCCGAAAGCGCCTTGATAGTCCGGCCGGCGCTCGGCAGCGTTGCCCCCGGGAACGAGGCTCGGCGCGTCGCCTTGCTCGACGGTAGCGGTCGTCTGCTCTTCAGCACGGCGGCTCTGCCGGAAGATGTCGTGGAAATGCTCGCGCGCTATGGCGGCGCTCTCGACACCACGAAAGGCGCGTTGCTGCTCGCCTGGCAGGCGGCAGGTGTCGAGTGGCAGGGCGGGCTCGCCCGCCTGGGGCACCCGGCCGGAAGCAGCTGGTCTGTGGTGGTGTTCGAGCCGCGGCCACGCTGGGGCCAGGCGGCAAAGCCGGTAGCCGCGGAGCTTGCGGTGATCTTTGCGCTGGCGTTGGCCGGCATTGCGCTCGGCACGTTTCTTCTGGGCCGCCGCTATGTGCCGCTCGTCGCGCGGTTCGGCGCGGCCTTCAAGCACGATCGCACGAACATCTTGCCGCGCGTGCGGGGTGCCGATGCCGACGAACTGGGTGAAGCGATCGACGACTACAACCTTGCGGCCGTGCGACTCACGGACCGTCTCTCGGCGCTCGAGACCCTGGGCGAAATCGACCGGCTGCTGCTCGGGTCGGCCGAGCTCGAACAGATGTTCGACACGATCCTGACGCGGGTGCAGGCGGTCACGCGCTGCGACGGTGTTGCGATCACGATGATCGACGCGGATTCTGCCGAATATGGGCGCGTCTACTTCACGGCGCCGCAGATGACTGATCTGCCGGTGGTCCGTGTCGAGCTCGATCCCGACATGCTCGCCACGCTCAGCGACGCGAAGGAAGGTGTCACCGTCGCACGCTGCGAGCCCGTGCGCCACAGCCTGTTGCGGCCGCTGGCGGAACTCGGCGCCGGGTTCTTCTGGGTGTGGCCGGTCATGTCGGGCGACCGCCTGGCCGCGGTACTGTCACTCGGCTATCGCGACGCACCTGCGGCGGACCCCACGCTGGCGCGCTACGGCGCCGAATTTGCCACCCGGCTGTCGGTGGCGCTGTCGAACAGCGCGCGCGACGAGCGTCTCTACCGCCAGGCACACTTCGACGCGCTGACGAGCCTGCCGAACCGACTGCTGTTTCGCGATCGGCTCGCGCAGGAACTCGCGAGTGCGACTGCCGGCGGCACACGCGGCGCGCTGCTCTACATCGATCTCGATCAGTTCAAGCACGTCAACGATACCGTGGGTCACGCGGCCGGCGATCAACTCCTGACAATCGTGGCACAGCGCCTGCGCGCCTGCGTGAAGGAGGGCGATACTGTCGCGCGTCTTGGTGGCGATGAGTTCACCATCGTGCTGCGGCAGGTCACCGATCCAGATGCCGTGCGCACGGTTGCCGAGCGCATCATCGCCTCGCTCGAGGCGCCGGTGAACGTCGCGGGCCGCGATCATCTGGTGCGCGCGAGCATCGGCATCACGCTGTTCCCGGACGACGCCACACACATCGATGAGCTGATGCGCAACGCCGACGCCGCGATGTACCGCGCAAAGGAAAGTGGCAGGGGTCGCGCCGTGTTCTTCGACCGTGCGCTTGCCGCGCGTCAGGTGGTGGCAAGCGGCAGCGGGCTCTACCGGGCGCTGCGCCATCGCGAATTTTCACTCTTCTATCAGCCCCAGTTCGGCGTCGCCGACGGCCGGCTGGTCGGTGTCGAGGCGCTGCTGCGCTGGCAGACGCCGCGCAACGGGCTCAAGTATCCCGCGGAGTTCGTGCCAGCCGCGGAGGAGACGGGGCTGATCGTCGACATCGGCGCATGGGTGATCGAGGCGGCCTGTGTACAGATTGCGCAGTGGCGCGAGCAGGGTCTCGCGCCACCTCGACTCGCGGTCAACGTATCGGCGCAGCAGCTGCGCGCCGCAGGTTTCGTCGCGGATCTGCGGCGCGTCCTGCGCCGGCACGCGCTGCGCCCGGAGCTGCTTGCACTCGAGTTCACCGAGGCGGTGCTCGACGATCCTGACGTCGGGGTGGCGTTGCGAAACCTGTCGGACGAAGGCGTCCGCCTCGCGCTCGATGATTTCGGCGCAGGTGAAACCTCGCTCGCGAATTTGCGCCAGCATCCGATCAACATCGTCAAGATCGACCGCTCGCTGATCGAAGATCCTTTGGACCCTTCGGCGGCGGCGCTCGGTGCGACCGTCATCGCGATGGCGCATGCGCTCGGCAAGACCGTGGTGGCGGAGGGCGTGGAGACCATCGAACAGCTCGATTTCCTGCGCGAGCAGGGCTGCGACATCGTGCAGGGTTACTACCTCGCGCGCCCGCTGCCTGCCGCAGGTGTCGGCGAACTGCTCGCGGGCCGCGTCGCGACGGCTGCGCCGCCGGAAAAGCGCCTCGTCGGATGACGCCGGTGACCGGGCAGCACATTGTGCCGGCTCTCGTCGTGTTGATGCTCGCTGCCTGTGCCAGTGCACCACCTGGTCCCGGATCCGGGCCCGGGGAGGCCATGCCGCCCGTTGAGGCGCTCACGGCTCCCGCGGGGGTTGGCCTCGTCATCGTGCGCGCGGCCGAGTCCGCCATCGGCGCCCCCTACCGCTACGGCGGTGCGACGCCGCAGGGATTCGATTGCAGCGGCCTCACGCAGTTTGCCTATCGGTCGGCGGGCATTTCGATCCCGCGTACCGCTGCGGCGCAACAGCAGGCTGCTGCGCGGGTGCAGCTCGATGCGCTGCAGCCTGGCGACCTCGTGTTCTTTGCCACAGGCCGCAATGCGGCTGACCACGTCGGCGTGTATTCGGGCCAGGGTCGCTTCGTGCATGCGCCCTCGAGCGGGCGGGCCGTATCGTTCGGGTATCTCGCCGACCCGTGGTACGCCGCGCACTTCGCGGGGGCAGGTCGAATCCGGTCAGGCGCAGCAAATGCGGAGTCCGGTCGCGCGTCGCCACGATGACAACCGCGTACGCCCAGGACCCCACCGCGCTCATCACCGGCGCAAACCGTGGCATCGGTCTCGAGCTTGCGCGCCAGTACGCGGCACGCGGCTGGCACGTGATCGCAACGGCGCGCCAGCCTGCGCAAGCGGTCGCCCTTTTGGAAATCGCCGCCGCGCATCCATGGCTCGTCATCGAACCGCTCGATGTGACGGACGCCGCCGCCGTGGCTGCGCTGGCGGCGAAATACCGGGGAGTGCCCATCGATCTGCTGATCAACAACGCTGGCATTACGGGTCCCCGTGGCCAGGCGCTCGGCCGCCTCGACTACGATGCCTGTCGCAGTGTGTTCGAGACCAACACCATCGCGCCACTGCGGATCGCCGAGGCTTTCCTGCCCGGCGTCGCCGCGAGCACGCAGAAGAAGATCGTGGCGATCTCCTCAAGCGAGGCCTCGATCACGCAGGTCAATTCGCCGCGCGCTTACTGGTATCGTTCGAGCAAGGCAGCGTTGAACATGCTGATGCGCAACCTGGCGTTCGACGTGAAGGCGCGTGGCGTCACGGTGGCGCTCCTCAATCCCGGCCCCGTCGATACCGACATGATGAAAGGTGTCCAGATGCCGCTGCAAAGGCCGGCTGACGCCGTTGCGAAGCTGATTGCCATCATCGATCGCCTCGAACCCGCAAACACCGGCCGCTTCCGGGACCATCAGGGCGGCGAACTGCCCTGGTGAGGATGGCGTTGCATTATGTCGCGCTGCGAGCACGCCGGTGCGCAGTCTGTTAACGGGCGCACGGATTGCGCACAAGCGTGCCTGTGCCGCTTGACGGTGCCCGGCGACACTTCCAGACTTTATGTGTGATCAGGGCAAACCCGTCGTGAGGCGGGGGCGCAAAGCCACCGGTCTCAGGTGCGATACCCGAGAAAGCGGAGTTGCCTCCGGTGGGGCGTCTCGCTTGCTCGGGTCCGGGGAAAAATCGAATGCAAGGAACGGCTGAAGCCGCAGCTGACCCGGGCGAGATGCCCGAGCAGTACGTGATCAATCTGTGCGCGTCCACGACGCCGATGGCGCTCGAGCAGCCGAAGTCCGAGGCGCTCAAGCGCTTCACGTTCTTCATCAGCCGCCGTCGCGAGGACGGGCGCGAGCGGTTCCGGTTGCACATGGGCTATTTTTCGAGTCCCGATGAAGCGCAGGAGTGGCTCACGGTCGTGCGCGAGCTGTATCCCGCGGCGTGGGTTGGCGAAGCCCCCGGCAAGAAGCTGCGCGCCGCCGCACGTGCTGCGGCGAGTTGTGCGCTGACCGCGGCGGAGCCTGCCGCGGCGCCCACGCCGGCTCCGGTTG
>DAORVK010000002.1:0-64097 GCA_035433705.1 Steroidobacteraceae bacterium | reverse complement strand
TCCGGTGACGGCTCCTGTGACGCCTCCGGTAGCGGTCACTCTCGCGATCGCTGCAACTGTGGTTGATGCGCCAGCCGCGAACATTCCTCCTGCGATGGCCGCCCTTTCGAACGTGCGCGAAGTGCTCGCACAGCTCGACAGGCCGGACAGCGCAAGCAACGCGCCTGCGCACACGCTTTACGTGCCGCCGCCGCCCGTGCTCCCCGAACACATCCCGACCGTGCAGGCCCTGACGCCCGCACCCATGGTGCCCGAAGCACCACGTATGCCGGCCGCGCCAAATGCACTGGCTGCAGCGCAGGTGCCGGTCGTTCATCGTGCACAGCCCGCTACCCCGAAGCCGCTGCCCGCCCCGGGTCCACCCGTCGTGAAGTCGGCACCACCACCAGCCGTACCGCTCACCGACACCCAGGTGCTGCGAGTACTCGAGGAGCGACGCAGCGAAGGTGCGAACCGGGTGGTGACGACTCCGGATGAACGCGCCGCCAGTTCCGCGATCGAATTGCTGCGCCCGGACGACACCCGCACGATGCGCGCGCTCAGGGAGGAAGTGCAGCGGAACGCGCCGGCGCAGTTTGCCGTGCAACTCGCATGGTCGGTGACACCCATCGACGTCACCGCAGTGCCTCCGCTCGCGATCTTCAGCGCCTACACGCTTTATACGGTGGAATCGAGCCGTGAGGGCCGCCGCTGGTATGGGCTGCGCCTCGGGTTCTTCAGTGACGCACTGTCGGCAAAACAGGTTGCGTACTACGTGCGGTCGGACTTCTCGGCCGTCGCCGTCGTCCCCGTAACATCCGTGGAGAAAGACAAGGCAGCCGCGGACATGCTTCGGCAGCCCGCTGTAGTGCACAAGCGCGAAGCGGGCAAAGCAGCAGACGAATTCAAGCTGTTCGACATGGACCAGCCGCCGACGAAACCTGTGCCGACCGCCGCATCCGTGCACGCGAAGCTCGCGCAGGCCGCAAAGCCCGGCAAGCGATCTGCGGCGGGAGCGCGCGCGAAGCCCGCGCCGCGCGGCAAGGCGCGGACATTGGAGGAGTCGCTCGAGCAGACGCTTGAGATCCTCGGCGCGAGCGATCTCGAAATCGACAGGGGTCGTGGCGAGCTGCTCAACGATTCCGGTGTGCGCCACTTGTCTGTGAAGGTCGACAAGCGCACTTCGACGTTTGCCAAGCTGCTCGATCGCTTGTCAGATCGCGTGGGAAAAGGCTGAGCGCGCCCCCGCAAGCCCTCATCTTTTGCTGAACAGGTCTTCCAGCGCCGATCGCGCCCGTGCGATTTCGGCAGTGTTCGCCGGCACGAACGCGCCCTCGCGCGGCTTGAAGTGATCGCAGAAGTTCGCGTGTTCCTTGTCGCGCACCTCCTCCGCGGTCGGTTCGCGGCAATGTTTCGCGACACGCGTGTCGTACTCGACGCAGAGCCGGCACACATGCAGCTGCGCGCCGCACGCGGGGCACTCGTCGAGTCGCAACAGCGGCAGCGAGAGCGCGGCGAGCGATGCGCCACATTTCCAGCACACGAGGTTGTGGGCCATCGCAGTACTGTAGCAAGCTCGAGTTCGCGGTGCGCGTCCGCTAACATCGATGCATGGTTCGGACCACACAAGGGACCGCGGTACCCTCGGCCGCACGAGAGCTCGTGGCATTTCCCGGGCGCATTGTCATGGTGGGCTGCGGCAGCATCGGGCAGGTGATCCTGCCGCTCCTGCGCCGGCATGTCGCGCTCGGGCCCGATTCGATCATCGTACTGGCCGCCGACGAGGTGGGTCGCGGTGTCGCCTACGAGAACGGTGCGCCATTTTTCTACGCGCACCTCAAGCCGCGGAGCTTCCGGCGGCTGCTTGCGCGGCATGTGCGTGCAGGCGATCTGCTGCTGAATCTGTCCGTCGACGTCTCGAGTCTCGACCTCATCCGCTTCGCGGCCGAGCGCGCGGCCCTCTATGTCGATACTTCGATCGAGCCGTGGCCTGGCGTATTCGACAACCCGATGCTCGACCTGCGCCAGCGCACCAACTTCATGACGCGCTACAGGGCGCTCGCCCTCGCCCGCGAGCTCGGTGCCGATTCGCCCACTGCGGTGGTGGATCACGGGGCGAATCCGGGCCTCGTCTCGCATTTCGTCAAACACGCGCTGCTCGACCTGCGCCGTATGCTGCGCACCGAAGGCGATCCGCCCGTGACGCAGGAAGACTGGGCAACGCTCGCGCGCGACCTCGGGGTCACCACCATCCAGATCTCCGAGCGCGACACGCAGGCGAGCGACCGGCCGAAGCGACCGGGCGAGTTCGTCAATACCTGGTCGATCGACGGCATCCTCGATGAGTCGGTCCAGCCGTCCGAGATCTCCTACGGGACGGCCGAGAAGCGCCGACCGCGCGGCTCGCTGTACCACCGTCGCGACTCGGGCACGCTGTTTCTCGACCGGCCCGGCGCCGCGACCTTCGCGCGCAGCTGGGCGCCATCGGTCGGTGGCTTCCAGGGCCTCATGATGTCCCACGACGAGGTCTTCTCGATCGGCGACTTCCTCTCCCTGCGCGCAGGCGTCAAATTCACGTATCGGCCGAGCGTGATGTTCGTATACCACCCCTGCGACGACGCCATGCTCTCGGTGCTCGAGCTCGAGGGCCGCGGCTGGCAGCCGCAGGAGAAGCAGCGTCGCCTCGGAACCGACATTGTCACGGGAATGGACGAGCTCGGTGTGCTGCTCGCGGGGCACAGCCGCAATGCCTACTGGTTTGGCTCACAGCTCACGATCGAGGACGCGCGCCGGCACGTGTCTTTCGCGAATGCGACGACGCTGCAAGTCGCGGCGGGCGCACTCGCGGCGACTGTCTGGGCGATGCGCAATCCGCGCCGCGGCATCGTCGAAGCTGAAGATCTCGATTTCGAAGACTGCCTTGCAACCGCAGCCCCCTATCTCGGCAGGCTGGTCGGCGAGTTCACCACCTGGACACCGCTGCAGGGGCGTGGCGAGCTGTTCGAGGAGCGCCTCGACGTCGACCTGCCATGGCAGTTGCAGAACGTGCGCAGCCGTCAATGGCGCGGTTGAGGCGCGCCACGCCCTGGGCCTGTCAGCAGGCTAAGGGCTTCGTGCCGCGAGAAACGGCGCGAGTACGGCGCCTGTGTGCGATCGCGCGCCCGCGGCGGCGATTGTCGCGGGCGTGCCTTGCGCGACGATCCGGCCCCCCGCAGCTCCGGCTTCGGGGCCGAGATCGATGATCCAGTCGGCCTCTGCGATCACATCGAGATTGTGCTCGACGACCACGACCGTGTTGCCCGCCTCGACAAGGCGATGAAGCGTCGTGATCAACTTCTCGACATCGGCCATGTGCAGGCCGACGGTGGGTTCATCGAGCACGTAGAGCGTGTGCGCGGGCTTCGCGCGGGCGCGCGCGGCCGTGTCGAGCTGCGCCTTCGCGAGCTCCGTGACGAGCTTGATGCGCTGCGCCTCGCCGCCCGAGAGCGTGGGGCTTTGCTGGCCGAGAGTGAGATAGCCGAGGCCCACATCCTGCAGCAGCGCGAGGGCGTGATGCACCTTCGCGTGCGCGTGGAAAAACCCCACCGCGTCGTCGACGCTCATCGCGAGCGCGTCGCCAATGCTCTTGCCGCGCCACGTGACCGATAGCGTTTCAGGGTTGAAGCGTCGACCGCGGCAGACGTCGCAGGGCACCTTCACGTCGGGCAGAAAGCTCATCCCGATCGTCTGCACGCCCTGGCCTTCGCAGGCCTCGCAGCGGCCTCCCACGGTGTTGAACGAGAAGCGGCTCACCGTGTAGCCGCGCAGTCTTGCCTCGGGGGCGACCGCATAGAGGCGCCGGATGTCGTCCCAGAAGCCCACATAAGTCGCGGGGCAGGAGCGCGGTGTCTTGCCGATCGGCGTCTGGTCAACCTCGAGTACGCGCGTGACGCTCTCGTCACCCCGCAATGCCGTACAGCCGGCGAGAGTCACGGTCTTGCGACCGCGAGCGGCCCGCGCCACAACCAGACGGTGCATGTTCGCGTGCAGCACATCGCGTGCGAGGGTCGACTTTCCCGAACCCGAGACACCCGTGACGGCAACGAGGCGCGCCAGCGGCAGCCGCAGGGTGAGGTCCTGCAGGTTGTGCAGGCGCGCGCCCTCGACCACGAGCGCGGGCGAACGGGTGGTCGTCGTGCGGCGAGGCTTTGCGGGGTGACGCAGCGGCGCCGCGAGATAGCGGCCTGTAACGGATTCGGCGGCGTGCTCGAGGTCTCGCGCGCTGCCTTCGGCGACGATGCGGCCACCGCGCGAGCCGGCGCCGGGGCCGAGGTCGATCACGTGGTCGGCACGCCGGATCGTCTCTTCATCGTGCTCGACGACAACCAGCGTGTTGCGGTGCGCTACCAGCTCGTCGAGGGCCGCGAGCAGCACGCTGTTGTCGCGTGGATGCAGGCCGATGGTCGGCTCGTCGAGTACGTAGCACACGCCCTGCAGATTCGAGCCGAGCTGTGCTGCAAGGCGGATGCGCTGCGCTTCGCCGCCGGAAAGCGTCGGCGCCGCGCGATCGAGCGCAAGGTAGCCGAGGCCCACACGTTGCAGGAAGGCGAGGCGGTCACGTATCTCGGCGAGCAGGTCGCGCGCGATTGCGGCGTCGCGCCCCTTGAGGCGCAAATCGCGGAAGAGGCGGGCTGCCGCAGTGACAGGCTCGGCGGTGAGCGAGGCGAGCGACCGATCGCGAAAGCGCACGTGGCGCGCAACGCGGTTGAGCCGCTCACCATGGCATTCGCCGCAGGTGGGCCGGTCGCAGTCTTCCGGCTCGTCGTCTTCGGCGCCGGGTTCGAGCCCTGTGCCCTGGCAGTGCGGACACCATCCGTGTGGTGAGTTGAAAGAAAAGAATCGCGGATCGAGTTCCGCGAAGCTTGTGCCGCAACCGGGGCATGCGCGCCGAGTCGAGAATACGCTGATCCGGTCTGGTTTCGCAGCGTCGAGGTCCTGCAGATGCACGACGCCTCTGCCGTACTCGATCGCTCGCGCGAGCGCTTCGCGAAGCGCGCCATCGTGCGCCGGCTTCACGAGCACCTCGCCGGCCGGCAGCTCGATCGTATGCTCGCGAAAGCGCGAGAGACGCGGCCAGCGTGCGGTTGGCGTGTCGACGCCGTCGACGCGCAACTCCCGATAGCCCTTCTTTGCAGCCCACTTCGCGAGATCAGTGTAGTAACCCTTGCGCGCCACGACCAGCGGCGCGAGCAGCCGTACGTGGTGACCGCGATGGCGGCGCGCAATGCTCGCGGCGAGCGCCTCGGGGCTCTGCGGCTCGATCGCGACGTTGCAGTCGGGGCAGTACTGCGTGCCGAGCTTCACCCAGGCGAGGCGCAGAAAATGATAGATCCCGGTGAGCGTTGCGACCGTGCTCTTGCGTCCGCCGCGGCTTGTGCGCTGCTCGATCGCGACGGTGGGCGGGATGCCGTAGATCGCGTCGACGTCGGGGCGTGCGGCGGGCTGCACAAACTGCCGCGCGTAGGCGTTGAGCGATTCGAGGTAACGCCGCTGGCCTTCATTGAACAGGATGTCGAAGGCGAGCGTCGACTTGCCTGAGCCGGAAACACCCGTGATCGCAGTGAACGCGTCGCGTGGAATGCGGACGTGCACGTTCTTCAGGTTGTGCTCGCGCGCGTTGTGCACGACGATCGAGTGGTCGCGGGGCGCACGTGGTGGAGCGTCCGCAACGCCCATTGCGCGCGCAGGCCGGCCGAGGGCCGCCGCGTATTCGCGCAGTGCCCGGCCCGTATGTGAAACGGGGTTGTCGCGCACCTGCCGCGGCGTACCGGCGCACACGATCTCGCCGCCACGCTCGCCGCCTTCGGGGCCGAGGTCGACGATCCAGTCGGCGGCGCCAATCACGTCGAGGTTGTGCTCGATCACGAGCAGCGAGTGACCGGCAGAAAGAAGCCCGCGCAGCGCTCGCAGCAGCTTCGCGACATCGTCGAAGTGCAGCCCGGTCGTCGGCTCGTCGAAGAGAAAGAGTTTGCCACGGGTCTGCACGTCCGCCGCGCGCTTCGGGGGCGGTGCGACGAGCCCGGCGAGATGACCCGCGAGCTTCAGGCGCTGCGCCTCGCCGCCCGAGAGCGTGGGCACCGGCTGGCCGAGCTTCAGGTACTCGAGCCCGACGTCCTGCAGGGGCTTGACGAGCGCGCGTACCGCACTTGCGTTCTGGAAGAAAGCGAGCGCCTCGGTCACCGTCATGTCGAGCACGTCGGCGATGTTCGCGTACCGCCCGCTTGCGCCTTCGAGGCGCACCTCCAGCACCTCGTCGCGAAACCGCTTGCCGTCGCAGCTCGCGCAGCGCAGGTACACGTCGGAGAGGAACTGCATCTCGATGTGCTCAAAACCATTGCCGCCGCAGGTGGGGCAGCGCCCGGTGCCCGAATTGAAGCTGAAGGTGCCGGGCGAGTAGCGGCGCACGAGCGACTCCGGGGCGGCCGCGAACAGCTCGCGGATGACATCGAGCGCGCCGACGTAGCTTGCCGGCGTCGAGCGCGTAGTACGCCCGATGCGGCTCTGATCGACGAGCACCACGTCGTCGAGATTGCCTGTGCCTTCGAGGCTGTCGAAGCGCCCAGGCGCATCGGTCGCCTTGCCGAAAGCCTTGGCGAGCGCCGGGTAAAGGACATTCGCGACGAGCGTTGACTTGCCGGAGCCCGACACGCCCGTGATGCACACGAAACGTCGCAACGGGATCGTGAGGTCGATGCTCTTCAGGTTGTGCTCGCGCGCGCCGCGCAGCACGAGCGCACTGCTGGCACGTACCGCATGGGCGATACCTGCCGCTGTGCCGGCCACCGTGGCGGGCTCGTCGCGCGGTGGTTGGGCGACGGTGCGGGAGCCCGAGAGGTAGGCGCCGGTGAGTGATTGCGGCGCCGCACGGATGGCATCGGGCGTGCCGTAGAATACGATCTCTCCGCCCCGCTCGCCGGCGCCGGGCCCGAGGTCGAGAAGGCGATCGGCCTCGAGCATGATCTGCGGATCGTGCTCGACGACGACGAGCGAGTTGCCTGCGTCGCGCAGGCGCTGCATTACCTCGATCACGCGCCCCATGTCGCGCGGGTGCAGGCCGATCGAAGGCTCATCGAGGACGAAGAGCGTGTTGACGAGTGATGTGCCGAGGGCGGTGGTGAGGTTGATGCGCTGTACCTCGCCGCCCGAGAGCGTGCGCGATTGCCGGTCGAGCGTGAGGTAGCCAATACCCACATCGACGAGGTAGTGCAGTCGCGTGCGGATCTCGCCGAGCAGCTGATCGGTGGCGATGTCCATCGGGCCGGGCAGGCGCAGCGCGTCGAGGAAGTCCTGCGTGCGTTCGAGCGGCAACAACATCAGGTCGTGGATGCAGAGGCCAGGCAGGGCGGCGAGCTGCGCTGCGCTCCACGCCACGCCGCGCGGCGGGAAGTGCGGACGCGAGCCAAGTGCAGCTGCCGCGAGTTCGTGACTGCCGAGGCGAGGCAGCAGCGAGCGCGTCTTGAGCCGTGCGCCACCACAGGCCTCACACGGCGTGTACGCCCGATATTTCGAGAGCAGCACCCGCACGTGCATGCGGTACGCGCGGCTCTCGAGCCAGTCGAAGAAACGCTTCGTGCCGTACCACACCTTCTTGCGCCACGACCCCTCCCCCTCGACCACCCACTCGCGTTGCGCAGCCGTGAGGTTGTGCCACGGCGTGTCGAGCGGAATGCCGCGCTGCTGCCCGTACCTCTCGAGATCCTCCTGGCACTTGCGGTTCGACTCGGTCTGGAAGGGCTTGATCGCCCCGGCGCGCAGCGTTTTCGTCTCGTCGGGGATCACGAGGCCATAGTCGACGCCGATCACGCGGCCGAAGCCCCGGCAGGTCTCACACGCGCCGATCGGCGAATTGAAGGAAAACGTGCTCGGCGCCGGCTCGCGATACGCAAGGTCGCAGTGCGCGCAGGCGAGCTCGCGTGAATAGTGCCAGGCAGGCGAATCCTGCAGCCCGGTCCCGTCCGCGGCCGCGTCATCTGCGAGCGCGCGCACAGTGATGCGCCCGGTGCCGTGTCGCAGCGCCGCCTCGAGGCTGTCGATGATTCGCGCCCGCTCGGCCTGGCCGATGCGAAAGCGGTCCTGCACGACTTCGAGCGGCGCGCCCGCGTCCGCGTCCGCGCGCGCAAGAATGCGCGTGTAGCCCTGGCGCGCGAGCAGCTCGCGCACTTCCGCTTCCTTGAAGTGCTTCGGTACCGCGACGGCAAAGGTGAGCGCGAGGCGCGGGTCCCCGGCGGCGGCGGCGCGGCGCGCAAGATCGGCGTAGATCGTGTCGGGCGTGTCGCGGCGCACCGGCTCGGCACAACGCTCGCAGTACAGCGTGGCGGCGCGCGCAAACAGGAGCTTCAGGTGGTCGTTCAGCTCGGTCATCGTCCCGACGGTCGAGCGCGAGCTGCGAACCGGGTTCGTCTGATCGATCGCGATTGCCGGCGGGATGCCCTCGACGCGGTCGACCTGCGGCTTGTCCATCCGGTCGAGGAACTGCCGGGCGTAGGGGGAGAAGGTCTCGACGTAGCGGCGCTGCCCTTCCGCATAAAGCGTATCGAAGACGAGCGACGACTTGCCCGAGCCGGACACACCGGTCACGACGACGAGCTCCCCGAGCGGGATCTCGAGGTCGAGGTTCTTCAGGTTGTTCTGGCGCGCGCCGCGAACGACGATGGCGCCAGTCGGTTGCTTCGCCATGACTGCAGGGGGTGGCGCGGCTCGCCGCGGACGTAAACCTCCAATTCTACACCGTGCCGTCAAGGCCCAGCCCGCAGGGGCTATAATTGCGCGCTCACGTGCACGCAAGACGTCAAGGAGCCCTATGTCTGCCCAATGGCCAAGGGTGCTCGCAGGAGCCTTGTTGATGACGATGATGACGATCTCGGCCGCGGCTGCACAGCCCGGCGTGTTGATTCCACGCGATGCGCTGTTCGGCAACCCGACCCGCACGCAGGCGCGGTTGTCGCCCGACGGAAAGTTCATGTCCTGGATCGCGCCGCGCGACGGCGTGTTGAACGTGTGGGTCGCGCCCTACGGCAAGCCCGAAGCGGCACAGCCCATTACCAGCGACACAAAGCGCGGCATCCGCCAGCACTTCTGGGGCTACGACGGCAAGCACGTGCTTTACCTGCAGGACCAGGGCGGCGACGAGAACTGGCGTGTACACAGCGTCGAGGTGGCAAGCGGCAAGGACATCGACCTCACACCGATTGCAGGCGTGCAGGCGCAGGTCGTCGGGGTGAGCCCACGGCGGCCAGACGTCGTGCTGGTCGGCCTCAACGACCGCAAGCCCGAATGGCACGACCTCTATGAGATCGGGATCGCGAGCGGTGATCGCAAGCTGGTTGAGCAGAACGACCAGGAATTTGCAGGCTATGTCGAAGACAGTGCGCTCAAGCCGCGACTGGCGGTGAAGTCGGGTGTCGACGGCGACGAAATGCTGGTGCGCAATGCAAGGGGCGGCTGGGACAGCCTCTTGAAGTACGGCCAGGAAGACACGCAGACGACCAGCCCGATCGTGATCGAGGGCGACGGCCACACCGCGCTGATCAGCTCCTCGATCGGCCGCAACACCGCGGCGCTCGTGCGCGTGAATCTCGACACGCGCGCGCAGACGGTGCTCGCGGCGAACGATCGCGCCGACGTCGCGGGCGTGTGGCTCGAGCCGCTGTCCCGGAGGCCGCAGGCTTACTCGGTCAACTATCTCGTGAACTCGGTGACTGCGATCGAGCCTGCCGTGCAGCAAGACATCGACGCGCTCACGAAGGCCCTCGGCCCGCAGTTCGATGTCACGAGCCGTACGCTCGATGATCGCAAGTGGGTGGTCGTCGTCGACGATCCGTTGACCGTGCTCACGACTTACCTTTATGAGCGCGACTCAGGCAGCGTCACGAAACTCTTCGACCAGCGCCCCGCACTCGCCGGTGCGCCGCTCGCCCCGATGACGCCGCTCGAGATCAAATCGCGCGACGGCCTCACGCTCGTCTCGTACCTCACGCTGCCGAAGGGCTCGGATGCGAACGGCGACGGTCGCCCAGACCGGCCGCTGCCGCTGGTGCTCAATGTTCACGGCGGGCCCTGGGCGCGCGATGCCTACGGCTTTGATGCCGAACACCAGTGGCTCGCGAACCGCGGCTACGCGGTGCTCTCGGTGAACTATCGCGGCTCGACCGGATTCGGCAAGCGCTTCATCAACGCCGGCAACCTCGAGTGGGCCGCGAAGATGCACGACGACCTGATCGACGCAATCGACTACGCGGTACGCGAGAAGATCACGACCGCGGACAGTGTCGCGATCTACGGGGGCTCATACGGCGGGTACGCCGCACTCGTCGGTCTTACCTTCACTCCGGAGCGTTTCGCGTGCGGCGTTGACATCGTGGGCCCCTCGAATCTCGCGACGCTGCTCGGTTCCATTCCGCCGTACTGGAAGGCGTTTTTCGAGCAGCTTGCGCAGCGTGTCGGCGATCCGCGCACCGAGGCGGGCCGCAAGCTGCTGGCGGAGCGCTCGCCGCTCACGCACGTTGGTGCGATCGCGAGGCCGCTCCTCATCATGCAGGGCGCGAACGATCCGCGCGTCAAGCAGGCAGAGTCAGACCAGATCGTCGCGGCGATGAAGGCGAAAGGGCTTCCGGTGACCTACGTGCTCTATCCGGACGAGGGCCACGGTTTCGCGCGACCCGGGAACCGCACCTCGTCTTACGCGATCTCGGAGGGCTTCCTGTCGAAGTGCCTCGGTGGGCGTTACGAGCCGGTCGGCGACGACTTCGCCGGTTCGAGCGTCGAAGTACCCGTTGGTGCAGGCTTCGTGCCGGGCCTCGAGGCGGCGCTCCTGAAGCACTCTGCGCCGAAGCAGGGCGCCACGCACTGACGATGGACACGGCGCGCGACATCACCGGCTACCGCAAGCACTGGGCGTCGCGCTTCGGCACGGCGCCATTCCTGCCGATGTCGCGCGCGGAGATGGAGACGCTTGGCTGGGACTCCTGCGACGTGATCCTCGTCACGGGCGACGCATATGTCGACCATCCGAGCTTCGGTATGGCCATCGTCGGCCGCACACTCGAGGCACAGGGCTTTCGTGTCGGCATCATCGCGCAACCGGACTGGCACGATGCAGAGCCGTTCAAGGCTCTCGGTCGCCCGAACCTGTTCTTCGGCGTCACCGCCGGCAACATGGATTCGATGGTGAACCGCTACACCTCCGACCGGCGCGTGCGCAGCGACGACGCGTACACGCCGGGCGGGCAGGGCGGCAAGCGGCCCGATCGGTCGGTGATCGTCTACGCGCAGCGCGTGCGCGAGGCGTATCGCGACGTGCCGATCGTGATCGGCGGCATCGAAGCCTCGCTGCGCCGGATTGCGCACTTCGACTACTGGTCGGAGAAAGTGCGCCGCTCGATCCTCCTTGACGCGAAAGCAGACCTGCTCGTCTTCGGCAACGCCGAGCGGCAGATCGTGGAGCTGGCGCATCGCCTGGGAGCGGGGGAGCGGATCGAAGCAATCAGGGACCTTCGCGGTACCGCATTCGTCAGTCGCGCGGTGCCGGAGGGGTGGACGGAGATCGACTCGTCGTCGATCGACGAGATGGCGGCCGCCGCCGTGGCCAGTGGTTCGCGGCGTGTGCGCGGCGCCGATCGCGCGCGAAGCGTCATCCGCATGCCATCCTTCGAGCAGGTCACTGCGGATCCGGTACTGTACGCGCACGCGTCGCGGATCCTGCACACGGAGGCCAATCCCGGCAATGCGCGCTCGCTCGTGCAGCGCCACGGCGACATCGAAGTGTGGCTCAACCCGCCGCCGATTCCGCTTACGACGAAGGAGATGGACTGGGTGTACGAGCGCGCTTTCCAGCGCCAGCCTCACCCTGCGTACGGTGCAGCCGAGATTCCTGCCTACAAGATGATCAGGTTCTCGATCTCGATCCAGCGCGGCTGCTTTGGTGGTTGCACCTTCTGCTCGATCACCGAGCACGAGGGCCGCATCATCCAGAACCGCTCGGAGAATTCGGTAGTCCGCGAGATCGAGAAGGTGCGAGACACCGTGCCGGGGTTCACGGGAGTCATTTCCGATCTCGGGGGCCCGACCGCGAACATGTATCGCCTCGCCTGCAAGAGCCGCGAGATCGAAAGTGCTTGCCGGCGCCCCTCGTGTGTTTATCCAGGCATCTGCCCGAACCTCAAGACCGACCATTCAGCGCTTGTTGGGCTCTACCGGCGCGCACGCGGGCTGCCAGGCGTCAAGAAGGTACTGATCGCATCGGGTGTGCGCTACGACCTCGCCAGCGAATCTCCCGAATACGTGCAGGAACTCGTGCAGCACCACGTCGGTGGCTATCTCAAGATCGCGCCGGAGGCGATCGGCGAGGGCCCGTTGTCGAAGATGATGAAGCCGGGCGTCGCGACCTACGACCGCTTCAAGGCGCTGTTCGACCGCTACTCGAAGGAGGCGGGCAAGGAGCAATACCTCATCCCGTACTTCATCGCGGCCCATCCGGGCACGACCGACGGGGACATGCTCGAGCTGGCGCTTTGGCTCAAGAAGAATGGCTATCGCGCCGATCAGGTGCAGGCGTTCCTGCCCTCGCCGATGGCCACCGCGACTGCGATGTACCACAGCGGCAGGAATCCATTGCACCGGGTGTCGCGCACTTCCGGAGAGGTCGTGATTCCGAAGGGGCTCAAGGTTCGACGGCTGCACAAGGCGTTCCTGCGCTATCACGACGCGAACAACTGGCCGGTGCTGCGCGAAGCGCTGCGGCGCATGGGTCGCGCGGACCTCATCGGCAATGGCAAGCACCAGCTCGTGCCGGCGTGGCAGCCGGCGGGCGTGGACGGTGGCGGCGAAGGGCGCCGCACACCGGCGCGGCCAGGCGCCCGGCCGTTTCGCACGCAACACACACGGCCGAGGCCCACGCGATGACGAAGGATGCTCGCTGGATGATCAGTCTCGCTGCGCTTTCGATCGGGTTGGCGACCGCGCTCGGCGCGTTCGGCGCGCACGGTCTGCGCAACGTGCTGTCGCCCGATCGGCTCGAGGTGTTCGAGACGGCAGTGAAATACCAGTTCTATCACTCCCTCGGCCTGCTCGGAGCGGGTCTGACTGTGGCGGCGCGCGAGCGCCGGGGCGTGCGCCTCGCCGCACGGCTGATCGTCGTCGGGATGGTGCTCTTTGCCGGCAGTATCTACGCGCTGACTTTCGGCGCGCCAAAGGCGATCGGTGTCGTAACGCCCCTCGGCGGCCTCTCGCTGATGACGGGCTGGGTGCTGTTCGCGCTGACGATCTGGTCAGCGCGCTGAGAACGTATCGCAGCTTGCAAGTTCGCCGCTCTCGTAGCCGCGCGTGAACCAGCGCATACGCTGTTCGGCCGAGCCGTGCGTGAATGACTCCGGCACCACATGGCCCTGCATGCGGCGCTGGATCGTGTCGTCACCCACCGCGGACGCGGCCTTGAGGCCCTCATCGATGTCGCCCGGCTCGAGGATGCTGCGCGACTTTTCGGCGTGGTGCGCCCAGATGCCCGCATAGCAGTCGGCCTGCAGCTCGACGCGCACCTGCAGCGGGTTGCGTTCTTCTTCGCCCAGCCGCTGCTGCGCGGCCTGCACTTTTTCGAGTGTGCCGAGCACGTTCTGCACGTGATGCCCGACCTCATGCGCGAGCACGTAGGCCTGCGCGAAATCGCCCGGTGCCTGAAACTGCTGCGCAAGCTCGTCATAGAAGGCGAGATCGATGTAAACCTTGCGATCGCCGGGGCAGTAGAAGGGGCCTGAGGCGGAGCTGGCAAAGCCGCACGCCGACTGGATGCTGCCGCGAAACAGCGCCAGCGTGGGTGGCGGGTACTGAGCCCCATTCGCCTGGAAGATGGCACCCCAGGTGTCCTCGGTGTCGCCGAGGACCGCGCGGACCAGATCAGAGCCCTGATCGGTCGGCGTCCCCTCTGGCGCAGGCTCCGTGGTCGGCGCCGAACCCTGCATGTTGTTCATGATCCCGAGCATCGTGAGCGGGTTGATGCCGAGGAAATAGCCGATCACGAGGACGACGATCGTCCCGAGACCGAACTTCAGGCCGGGGCGGCCACCGCCGGGACGGCTCCGGTAATCCTCGACGTTCGTACTTCGCCGACTGCCACCCAGGCGCATGAGCATCTCCGATGGGCTGAGGGCTTGGAGCTTAGGGCAACGGGCCAGAAGCGCAAGCCAGCCGACTGGCGCTTCGCTTAAGCTTTCCAGATGGCCCTTGTTTTCCCGATTGTCGCAGCGCTGCCGGAGCTGAAGGAGGCTCTTCGCTCTCACCGCTCAGCGGTGCTGCAGGCGCCGCCCGGCGCGGGCAAGAGTACGGTCGTGCCGCTTGCGCTGCTCGATGAGCCGTGGACCCGGGGGCGCAAGCTCCTCGTACTCGAGCCGCGGCGACTCGCCGCGCGCGCGGTTGCGACACGCATGGCGGCCACGCTCGGCGAGCAGGTGGGCGAGCGTGTCGGCTATCGCATGCGCCTCGACACGAAGGTGTCTCGTGTGACGCGCATCGAGGTGATTACCGAGGGCGTGCTGACCCGGCGCTTGCAGGACGACCCGGCGCTCGAAGACACCGCGGCGGTGCTGTTCGACGAGTTCCATGAGCGCAGCTTGCACGCCGACGTCGGGCTCGCGCTCACGCTCGAAGCGCGAGCGGCGCTGCGGCCGGACCTGCGCGTGCTCGTGATGTCGGCGACGCTCGATGGCGAGGCGGTCGCGAAGCTGCTCGGCGATGCGCCCATCGTCACGACCTCCGGCCGCATGTTTCCCGTCGAGATCCGCTACTTGGGCCGCGGCATGCCCGTGCTTCCGGGCGAGGCGCAGTCACCCGAGCGGCTCGCGGCGGTCGCGGTCCTGCGTGCGCTGCGCGAGGAGACTGGCGATGTGCTCGTCTTCCTGCCGGGCGCCGGCGAGATCCGACGCGTCGCGGCCACGCTCGAAGCTTCGGAGTTGCCGCGAGATCTCGATATCCGCGCGCTCTTCGGCGAGCTCACGGGCGACGCGCAGTTCGCCGCGCTCGAGCCGGCGGCGCCCGGCCGGCGCCGCGTGGTGCTCGCCACGAACCTCGCTGAGACGAGCCTCACGATTCCTGGCGTGCGCGTGGTCGTCGACAGCGGCCTCGTCAGGCGCGCGGCATTCGATCCGGTGAGCGGCATGGGGCGCCTCGAGACGCGTCGCATTTCACGCGCCTCGGCCGATCAGCGCCAGGGTCGCGCAGGGCGCATGGAGCCGGGCGTGTGCTATCGGTTGTGGGGCGAGGGCGCGCAACGCAGCCTCGCGGCGTTCACGCCGGCAGAGATTGTCGAGGCCGATCTCGCGCCGCTTGCGCTCGAGCTCGCGGCCTGGGGTGCCACCGATGCCAGTCGCCTCGCATGGCTCGACCCGCCGCCCGCCGCGCAACTTGCGAGCGCGCGCGAGCTGCTGCAATGGCTCGGTGCACTCGATCGCGAACACCGCATCACGCCGCATGGTCGCGCCATGGCGGAGCTGCCGGTGCATCCGCGCCTCGCGCACATGCTGCTGCGCGCGCGTGACCTCGGCGCCACGGCGCTCGCGGCCGACATCGCCGCGCTCCTCGGTGAGCGGGACCTGTTGCGCGGCGCCGATCGCGACGCGGATCTGCGCACGCGGCTCGAAGTCCTGCGCGGTCCGGGCGCCTCCCGGGACAGCGACCGTGGCGTGCTCGAGCGCGTGCGCCGCACTTCGCAGCAGTTACGCACCCAGGTCGGGACAGCGCACGGCATGCGCGAGCCGGAAGCAGAGCCCGGCACACTGCTCGCGTTCGCTTATCCCGACCGCTTGGGTCGACGTCGCGGCGATGGCGACTTCCGCTACACCCTGTCGAATGGCCGCGGCGCGCAGTTTCCGCGCGCCGATACTGCGGCAGCAGGTTTCATCGCGGTGGCCGCGGTCGACGACAGCGCGCGCGAAGCACGCATCCGCCTGGCCGCCCCGTTGTCCCTCGATGCGATCGAACGGCACTTCGCCGACGGGATCGAAACCTGCGACGAAGTCGAGTGGGACCCGCGTGCCGAAGCGGTGGTCGCACGGCGCGTGCGTCGCTTCCATGCCCTTGCGCTCGAGGAGCGGCCGTTGCGCGACCTGCCCGCGGGCGCGACGGAGGCGGCCATGCTGGCGGGGATCGTCTCGCTCGGCCTCGGCGCCCTGCCCTGGACGGAGGGTGCGCGCGACCTGCAGCAACGCGTGGCGTTCGTGCGCACCCTGGATGTGAACGCAGCCTCCGACTGGCCGGACTTCTCCGACGCTGCGCTCGCCGCCTCGCTCGAGCACTGGCTCGCGCCCTGGCTCGGCGGCATTACGCGTCGCGCGCAGCTCGCGCGGCTCTCGATGACCGAAGTCCTCGGCGCGCAGCTCTCGCATGGGCAGCGCCAGGCGCTCGCGCGGCTTGCGCCCGCCCATCTCACCATGCCAACCGGATCGCAGCCGAACGTGGATTACACCGACCCGGCGGCACCGACCGTCGCCGTGCGTCTGCAGGAAGTATTCGGTCTCGCAACGACTCCGCGCGTCGGGGGCGGCAAGGTGCCCGTGACTTTCACGTTGCTCTCCCCCGCGCGCCGCCCGGTGCAGGTCACGCGCGATCTCGAAAGCTTCTGGCGCAACGGTTACACCGAGGTGCGCAAGGACCTGCGCGGCCGCTACGCGAAGCACTACTGGCCGGAGAACCCTCTCGAGGCCGAGCCGACGCGCGGCGTGAAGCGCCGCCGCTGACGCCGCGGCGCTGCATCGCGGGCGCGACCGCGCCTGTCTTCAGATCCGGCGATACACGTGCACGAAACGGTCCGTCCTGCCGCGGATCGCGGGGTCGAACACCCTCTTCGTGTGCTCGTCAGCGCTGTTGCGCAGGCCATCCCAGGTCTTCTCGAGCCTGAAGCCGTGGCTCTCGATGTCGCGCTGCGCGAACGCTTCGTCGATGCGATGCAGGTCCTGCGCAGCGTCCTTGCCGGTGCCACTCCTTGCTGCGTGATCGACGATCAGGAACACGCCGCCGGGCTTCAGCGCGGCGCGGATCTGGTCGAGGAAGCTGCCAGCGTTGATCGACGCCCAGCCGCCCTGCTCATCGACGTGGTAGAGGTCGTGGTAGGACATGACAATCAGCGCGCCGTCGAGTCCCTCCTTGCCGAGCCGCAGGTCACAGCTCTCGACGAGTATCGGCTTGACGTTCGCGAGTCGCCCGTCCTTCAGGCGCTCCTTAAGGTCCTCGCGTGCGAATTGCTGGTAAGCGGTATTGTTGAGCAGCAGCACGCTGCCGGCGGAACCCACCACAGCGCCGATCAGTTCGGAGTAGTAGCCGCCCCCCGCGAAGATGTCCGCAATCTTCATGCCGGGCGCAAAGCCCGCGAGCGCCATGACCTCGGCGGGCCTGTCGCGCGCGTCGCGCTCGCGGTCTTTGGCGGAGCGCGCGGGATCTGCCACGGCCCTGGTGTAAACGGAATCAGTGGCAGCGTCGCCCGCGAAGGAGAGCGGTGCCACGACGAGCATTGCGAGGAGCAGGAAGATGGTGCGCATGATAGCCCCCTGGAAAGAGGTGCGGGATCATGCGCGCGCGGCGCGGCGAAGCGAATACCCGTTGCGACGACTCGCCCGCGCGCTGCGACGGGTCGCGTGCCCGCCCGGGTTGGGGCATCCTGTGCCGATGGCTACCCTGACAAGGCTGGCAGACGCGCTCTCGCGCCGCTGGTGGGCGATCGCGCTGCTTGCCGCCCTCATCGTCCTGATGATGCGGCGCCTGATGGCGCTCAGTGCGAAACTGAAGGTGGTCACGGGCTACGAAGCCTTCGACATGCAGCCGAGCCTCGGCATCGGCGACATGGCGGCTCAGCTGAAGCACTACACACCCGAGGCGGTACGGCTCTACAGCGCGTTCTCTTCCACCGATTTCCTCTTCCCGTTCGCATCGGCGCTCTTCTGGGCGGCGCTGCTCGTCTGGGGGTTGCGCCGCGCAAGGCCGGTGCAGTACACATCGGGCGGCTGGCAGCGCCACCTGCCGTGGCTGTTCGTCGGCTGTGCCTTCGACTGGATCGAAAATGTCGCGAATGCCTGGGTGGTCGGGCGCTTCCCGCCCCTGCATACAGGGGTCGCCTCGCTTGCGCTGTTCGCGAAGTACGCCAAGGTGACTGCGGTCAGCGCCGCCGCGGTGCTTGCGCTCGCGTTTGCGCTGTGGGGCGCGGCGACCTCGATCGCGCACTACGTGCGAAGGAGAGTGTCTTGATATCGCAGCGCATCTTCAAGTGGTGCATGGTCGGCGCAGCGCTCATCCTCGCGGGCGTCGGAGTATATTTTCTCGCGATGTATGTCACCGCGTCGACAGCGCTCGGCGCCATAGCGCGCGCGATGTGGATCGCATACTGCACGCAGCTGGGCCTCCTCGCGACGGTGCTGGCTTATGCAGCAGGGCATCCGCGCGGAATCTCGCGCCAGATCGTCACCGTGCTCGCGTTCATGCCGATGATGAGCACGGTGATGCTCTTCTGGTTTGCGGCGAGCCGCGCGGGCGCGATCCTGCTCGGTATCGCCGCTGCGCTGATGCTGATGGCGGCCCTCACCTGGCCGGCACGCATTGCGGATGAAGACGCGCCGCCGAGCGCGCAGGCGCTCAAGTTCCCGGGAGGCCCTCGAGCACCGTGACGAAGAAGGTCCCCTTGCCTGCGCGCAGCGCCTTCGCGGCCGTGTACTCGGGTGAATGCCAGAAGGCGAGCGCAGCCTCCTTCGACGGAAACCTCGAGATCACGATGCTGCGTCCTTCAGTGGCGCCCTCGATCACCTCGACCTTCGTGGCAGGAGTGAGGCTCACATGACGGCCGCCGAATTTTTCGTAGATTGGCGGCAGCGCGGCGTTGTACGCCTTGAAGCCATCAGGATCGGTAACGACGCCTTGCACCAGGAGGTAGGCGGGGCGGGGCGCATTCGTGTCTGCCATTCGAAGACTCCTCGAAAGCGCCCATGCTAGCGCCTGCTGCTCGAAGGCGGGCACCGTATTGATGCCTACTCGCGGGTACAATACGCAACCCTTTGGCGGGCCTGTAGCACAGCGGTTAGTGCAGGGGACTCATAATCCCTTGGTCCCTGGTTCGAATCCAGGCAGGCCCAATCCATCCCACAAATATCGGGAAACGCGCATGTACACGCCATGTTTGAACGTCACCGGCATTGCACTCGTCACCGCACTGGCGCTCACGGCCTGCGTGTACAGGGGCGAGCCGGGCGAGCGCGCGCCGCCCGCAAGCGCGGTCGCGGCCGCGGGTGACTCAGCGCAGGGTGCAAGGCTCTATGCAGCGGAATGCGCCGGCTGCCACGGTGTCACCGCGCAGGGCACGGCGAATGGCCAAGTACCGGCACTCGCAGGACAGCATCGTTCGGTGATCGTCAAGCAACTGCACAACTATCGCGAGGGCGAGCGCTGGGACGCACGCATGGAGAGCCTCATGCAGGAGCATCGCTACAAGGGCGAAGTCCAGATCGAAAATGTCGCAGCCTATCTGGCCGGCATGCGCATGGCGCCCGCCGGGGGCGGGCCGGGCGGTGAGACCGAAATCAGTGCACGGGGCGCGAGCGTCTTTGCGCGCGAATGTGCTTCCTGCCACGGTCCGCGCGGCGAGGGCAGCGAGACAGGGGTCGTGCCACGACTTGCGGGGCAGCAGTACATGTACCTGCGCCGACAGCTGCACGACGCCATAGACGGCCGAAGGCCGAACTTCCCACGCGACCACATTGCACGGCTCGCGCCGCTCGATGTCGATGACATCGACGGATTGGCCGAGTACCTGTCCGAGCTTGCGCCTTGAAACGCGTCCCTGTCGGCCCGAGTATGGGTCCTCGCAGATCGACACCGACGGGAACACGTACTGCCACGTCCAGCTCGCCGGCGCCCGAAGTCGACGTCCTTAACGCGCAGCATCAATCCTTCGTGAAGCCGCAACCCCCCTCCGTGCAGCAGGCTCGCGATGAGCCACTGGGTATCACGCAGTTCCGCGAGTACGCGACGCACCTCGTCACGTGACAGCACGACCGGCAGGTGCTTGGGCTTCAAAGCACGCACGATGTTTACGAGAGAGGAACAGGATCGCCGCCAGCGCCTGGTTCTGGGTGGATGTCGAAACGTGCAGACGCATGGCGAGGTCTGTCAGATATGGTATAGACACAATGTGTCATGTGGCGCATTGAGGAGCACCGGAAGGTAGGGAAGCAGCTCGACGCGGTGCCTCGGGATATCCTCAAGCGTTACGAGAAGTGGCTGGATATTGCAGTCGTTTCCGGGCCGCCCGGCTTGCGGGCGATTAAGGGGTTTCATGACGAGGTTCTGTCGGGAGAATGGAAAGGGCATCGTTCATCTCGACTATCGATCCAGTATCGGGTCATTTACCGCGTTGTGGCATCGAGTCAGCTCTTCCAGGTAGTCTCGGTCGCGACGCACGATTACCGGAGGCCGCAATGAATCAGTTTCGTCCAGCCAAGCGCCGTGCCTGTGTCAGTGTCGGCGAATCCGTTCGGATCATTCGCGAGCTTCAGGAGCTCAGCCAGAATCAGCTGGCTGAACTTACGGGCATCCCTCAGTCAACAATCTCAGCAATCGAGAACGATCGAGTCAGCCTCGGAGTGGAGCGCGCGAAGGCTCTTGCTCGCGCCTTGAAGTGCCATCCCGCAGTGTTGGTGTTCCCCGGCTGGGATGGCGGCCAGCAGTCTGCGGCATGACAAATGTTTCGAGCCGACGCGTTCAAAGCAACGCGCGGCTCAAACATGGCGCTAAACGGCTCTCCAGGCGTTAACTTGACGTCATGACGTCATGACGTCACTATCGCGCCATGAGCACCCCCAAGCGCGCCACCGTCTATTTTGATCCCGAGGTCCACAAGGCCTTGCGATTGCGCGCCGCAGCAAACGACCAATCCATCTCGGACATGGTGAATGAAGCTGTTCGGGCTTCTCTGGCTGAGGATGCGGTCGACCTGGCCGCGTTTGGTAAGCGTAAGCGCGAGCGCAGCGTATCCTTCGATGGCTTCGTGCAGGGCATGAAGCGTCGTGGCCTCATATAGTCTTTCTATCAAGCCTTCCGCAGGGAAGGAGCTTGAAGCGATGGGTGCCAAGGCCGACCGCCAGCGGATAGTGGTCAGGATTCAGGGGTTGGCTTCAGAACCTCGGCCTCGGGGATCGGAAAAGTTGGCCGGCTACGCCGACCGGTACCGGATTCGCCAAGGCAGTTACCGCATCGTGTATTTCATCGATGATGAGGCCAGCGTCGTCACCATCTACAAGATCGGCCATCGCAGAGATGTTTACCGACGAGCCGTATGACAAATTCGCTCGAACGCGGCCTTGCCCGATGAAGTGCCAACCCAACAGCAGAGCGCGCGGCGTGCTCAGCTCGTTAGGCATCACAGGACGCGCATGTGCCAGTGCCAATGTTGTTGAAGAGCAGTCTGAAGGTCCTCGCATTGGTAGCGGCCGGTGCCGCCCTTCTACTTCTTGTCATCGTCAACTTCTCGCCTGTAGAGTCGCGGTCTGAATGTACCTGTTACGTGACAAACGATGGGGAGTGCCAGCCCCTCACGCTATACGCAAAAGTGGATCGATTTCACTGGTCGGTAAGTCTATGGTCAGATTCATACGGGGACTTCTGGGTAGAGGTGCCGAGCCAGACCATTGAATGCTTCAATCACATTCGCCAGGCTGGCGATCAGCTCCAACTCATGGATGATGATCTCAAGGAGACGAAGAACATGCGGGGGAACTTTTCGACGCTCAGCAAGTATCTTTCGGTGAAAGTCGCTGGGGTCGGATTCTTTGATGGTTCATGCAAGAGAAGTCAGCGCTGCCTAACAAGCGGATCCAGCCGACGCCCGGCTCGTCGCTTCGCTCCTCCCCGGCCGCGGCTGATCCTTGTTGTTAGAGCGAGGCAGGGCGGCTTGACTTGAGCGTGACCGTGTATATACACTACGCCTATGCGCTTCACTTGGGACGAGCGGAAGCGTCGAGCGAATTTGAAAGCTCATGGTTTTGATTTTGTGGACGCGCCGCGAGTCTTTGAAGGCCCCACATTTACGTTTGAAGACGATCGATTTGCCTACGGAGAACCGCGCTTCGTTACGCTCGGTTCTGTCGGCGGAGTCGTAGTTTCGCTAGTCCACACTGAGACGCCTGAGCGAATTCACATCATTTCCTTTCGTCGAGCTACCCGCAATGAACAGGCGATCCTCTTCAAGAGCATCTAGAACGGACTGGACGCGCATTCGCGCCATGAAAGATAGGGACGTGAAGGCTTCGACGGAGCACCCAGAAGCCGACATGCGACACATCGTGCGAGGTATCGTGCGTCGCGGTCTGAAGCCGGTAGCGCCGAAAGCTTCAATCGCTCTACGGGTGGACGCAGACGTACTTTCTTGGTTCAAGGCGCAAGGCCCCGGCTATCAGACACGAATCAATGCGGTTCTGCGGGCATTCAAAGACGCCTCGCTCTGACAAGTGTTTGGAGCCGACGCGTCCAAGGCCATGTGCGGCTCAAACACCGCGTTGCCCGCAGACTTGTTCCCTTACGCCAAATTGCCTTCTCCATTTGTCGTAGCTACGTTAAGCAAATGCGCATCACCTGCAATCAGCAAAAAAGCGATTGCTGATTCTGCAGGAACGCGCGTTAGACATGCTTCGGGCAAAAGAGGTTTTTGCTGGGCCAAACTACACTCGACCGGACCTGCGCCGTGACTTTGGGGAACACCGATTCATTACCGTCGGGTGGCTCGATTCCAGACTTGTGGTCTTGGCGTGGACGCCACGTGGGACAGCCCGACGCATCATCAGCATGAGGCATTGCCATGAGCGAGAAGCGAAAGGGTTCCAACCGTACTTCTCGTAAAGACGACGAAGTTCCGGAGCTTGACGTGGAGTGGATCCGCGGCGCGGACTTCTACGAAGGAGAGAAGCTGGTGCGGCGCGGCCGACCCAAGCTCGCGAAGCCTCGTACCCTGCTGTCGCTGCGGCTTCCGCCGGACGTAATTGCTAGCTGGAAAGCTTCTGGACCAGGTTGGCAAACTCGGATGGCGGAGGTATTAGAGCGCTCCAAGCCCAGACCTCGTCGAACTGCAGGCTGACAAATTTGTTGGGCCGCACACCGACTCATCCAGGGGGATCTGATGGCGTACTCAAAGACAGTGGCCTGTCCATGTCGCAGAGGTGCAGAGCGGTAACGCAGTGGCGTTCTGCCAGTTGTATCCGACCTACTGTTCGGTCGACCTGGCGAGCCGGTTAGAAACGCATGGATCTGATGACGGCGAGGAGCAATTCGACGGCGCAAGCACTGCATGAATCGCTGGGTTGGGTCAGGGATGAGGTCTTCTGGACCTGCCATCTGCGCGCTGGGGGCTGGCAATCCGGGACTCGCGGATCATGGCTTCAGTAGAGATGCGTCTCACGCAGCACCCCAGGGGGCTGCGCGGCGTCTCGGCGCGGCTGATACGCCCTGGTGCTGCGCTGGCCAAGCTCTCCATTGTGCTGTACAAGGCGCTCGGCAAGGGCGATACGGGAGCAGGCATTTGAATATCGGGGCAGGAGAGGCGCTCGCGCGGCTGCGCGCGGGCAATGAGCGGTTCGTGTCAGAGGCCCTGGACAGCGAGGCGATCACGACACCGTCGCGGCGCAGACAGGTGGCGATCGCACAGGAACCGTTTGCGATACTTCTTGGTTGCTCCGATTCGCGCGTTCCGGCCGAGATCATTTTTGACCAGGGGCTGGGTGACCTGTTCGTGATCCGTGTCGCGGGCAACATTGTCGCGCCCTCCCAGATCGACAGCGTCGAGTTCGCTGCAGACCGTTACCGCACCCGGCTCGTCGTCGTACTCGGGCACTCCACCTGCGGCGCGATCCTCGCGACCCTCGAAGAGCTTGCCCGCCCCGCGTCGGAGCAATCGCGCAATCTGCGCTCGATCGTCGATCGGGTCCGGCCCTCGATCGAACCGCTGCTCGTGACCGAGGTCGCGCGCGATCACGCCGCGCTCGTGCGCCACGCGGTGCGCGCAAACATTCGTGCATCGGTCAATCAACTGCGACGCGGCTCGCGGCTCCTCGAGCAGCTGATCCGGGACGACGGTCTGCTCGTGGTCGGTGCGGAATATTCGCTCGAGAGCGGATTGGTGGACTTCTTCGACGTGTAAGTGAGTGCAACATGCGCAGAACTGTAGCGTGGCCCATCGTGTCACTGTGGGCAGGTCTTACCGCGGGTGCCCTCGATATTCTTGCAGCAGTGGTCATCAATACGCTGCGCGGTTCGACACCAATGCGCGTACTGCAGTCGGTCGCTAGCGGCCTGCTGGGGCAGCCTGCCTTTGACGGCGGCTGGAGTACCGCGCTGCTCGGACTCGTGCTGCACTTTGCCATGATGCTGATCATTGCGGCCTTCTTCTGCGCCCTCGCGTCGAGAATGGCGTGGGCGCGGCGGCAGCCGCTTCTCGCGGGTTCGATCTATGGTGTTGCCGTGTACGCGGTAATGAATATCATCGTCGTGCCGCTATCCGCGTTCCCGGTAAAGCTCTCCTATCCGCCGTCCGCACTCGCCATTGGCCTCCTGGTGCACATCGTCGTCATCGGAGTGCCGATGGCGCTGATCGTCGCCCGGTTGCGCGTGCCGGCCGGGAGCGCAGTGCTACGATGAGACATGCGTAGGCATCACTTTGAGCGGCATTACTCGAGCCGCGCCGGCTGGCTACGTGCTGCCGTGCTTGGCGCCAACGACGGCATCCTTTCGACGGCGAGCCTTGTTGTCGGTGTCGCTGCCGCGGCGGCCGGCCGCGAGGCGATCCTCATTGCCGGTATAGCGGGTCTCGTGGCCGGTGCGATGTCGATGGCGGCGGGTGAATACGTCTCGGTGAGTTCGCAGGCCGACGCCGAGAAGGCCGACATCGAGCGCGAGAGAAGGGAGCTCGAGGCAGATCCCGAGGCCGAGATCCGCGAGCTGACCCAGATTTACGTGCAGCGTGGGCTGAAGCCTCGGCTCGCAAGGGAAGTGGCCGAGGAACTGACCGTGCACGATGCCCTCAAAGCGCACGCGCGCGACGAGCTGGGACTGTCCGAGCTTCACCGTGCGCAACCGGTGCAGGCGGCGGCAGCGTCCGCCATCACATTTGCGTTGGGCGCACTTCTGCCGCTATTCGCCGCGCTCGCGAGCCCGCCCGCGGCGACCCTCGTGGTTGTCGCCGCGAGCTCGCTTGGGGCGCTAGCGGCCCTGGGTGTGCTCGCGGCGTACGCGGGCGGCTCGAGCCCACTGGCCGGTGCTGCGCGCGTGACCTTCTGGGGTGCCATCGGCATGTCCGTGACAGCCCTGATCGGCAGGCTCTTTGGAGCCATCATCTGAGCCCGAAGGGTCGTACGACAGCCAGCTTGCGCATCAAGGTGGTGCCCGGCGCTTCACGCGATGAGATCGCCGGATGGCTCGGGGGTGCGTTGAAGGTTCGTGTCACGGCACCGCCCGAGCGTGGACGCGCGAATGCCGCGGTCGAGGGCCTGCTTGCCGCCTCGCTCGGGCTACCTGCTGAATGCGTGCGCGTTGTCGCGGGGCTATCGTCCGCCCGCAAGACGGTTGCAATCGAACGCCTGTCAGCGACTCAGGTCGGGGAGCGGCTCGGAAAACCCTGATCAGGGGCTTATCATTGCAGCATGCTCCGCAATTCCCGTGATCGTTATGGGTCGCTCTCCATCACGCTGCACTGGCTGATGCTGCTGCTGATCGCCGCGGTCTATGCCTGCATCGAGTTGCCGCCGCTCATCGGCCCCGACGAGGCGCGCGCCGAGTCGCTTGAGGAACTGCACAAGACGGTGGGCACGATCGGCTATTGGCTTATCGGCCTGCACGCCGCTGCAGCGCTCTTTCACCATTACGTGCAGCGCGACAACACGCTGACCCGCATGCTGCCGCTACGCCGCGCGCGCGTCTGAGCAGCTGCTTTCGCGCGCACGCGTAACAGGAATCACCACGGCGAGTCCGACGGGAGATTCGATGCACTACCTGCTGATCTACGAATTCGTGCCGGATTTTCTGGAGCGGCGCACGCCGCTGCGCGCGCGGCACCTCGCGCTCGCGTGGGAGGCGCATGATCGCGGAGAGCTTGTGCTCGCGGGCGCGTTCACGGACGAGCCCGCGGGCTCCGCGCTGCTCTTCACCGGAGATACGGTCGGGACCGCGGAGCGATTCGCGCAGCAGGATCCTTATGTCACTTGCGGGCTCGTCACGCAGTGGCGCGTGCGGCCGTGGACCACGGTCGTGGGCACTCAGGCGGCAATGCCTGCACGGCCTCCTGCGCCCTGATGCAGGCATTGACGATCGACCGCCGCAAGGCCCCGGCCTCAGTCGTCCATCAGGAAACTGCGCAGTTGCTCCGAACGCGAGGGATGACGGAGCTTGCGCAGCGCCTTTGCCTCGATCTGGCGGATGCGCTCGCGAGTCACATCGAACTGCTTGCCGACTTCCTCGAGGGTGTGGTCGGTATTCATGTCGATGCCGAAACGCATGCGCAGCACCTTCGCCTCGCGCGGCGTCAGTTGCGCAAGCACCGAGTGCGTGGTCTCGCGCAGTGATTCCATCGTTGCCTGGTCGATCGGCGAGGCGACCGACTGGTCCTCGATGAAGTCGCCGAGGTGCGAATCCTCGTCGTCGCCGATCGGCGTTTCCATCGAGATCGGCTCTTTCGCGATCTTGAGCACTTTCCTGACCTTGTCTTCGGGCATCTCCATGCGCACGGCCAGTTCTTCCGGCGTCGGCTCGCGACCCATCTCCTGCAGCATCTGCCGCGAAATGCGGTTCAGCTTGTTGATGGTCTCGATCATGTGCACCGGAATGCGGATCGTGCGCGCCTGGTCGGCGATCGAGCGCGTGATCGCCTGGCGGATCCACCAGGTTGCGTAGGTCGAGAACTTGTAGCCGCGACGGTATTCGAACTTGTCGACCGCCTTCATCAGGCCGATGTTGCCTTCCTGGATCAGGTCGAGGAACTGCAGGCCGCGGTTCGTGTACTTCTTGGCGATCGAGATCACGAGGCGCAGGTTGGCCTCGACCATTTCCTTCTTCGCGCGCCGCGCCTTCGCCTCGCCGATCGACACCTCGCGGTTCACTTCCTTGATGTCGTTGATCGTCAGGTGATACGCGGTTTCGAGCGTGACGAGTTTCCTCTGGCGGCGTTCGACGTCGTCCTTGAGACGCGCGAGGCCGCTGGAGTACTTCTTGCCCGCCTTCACGTGTTTTGCGAGCCAGCGCGAGCTGGTTTCGTTCTTCGGAAACGTGGTGATGAAGTCCTTGCGCGGCATGCCGGCGTCGCGCACCGCGAGCACCATGATTTCCTTCTCGAGCTGCCGCACTTCGCCCACCTGCGCCCGGATGTTGCCGATCAGCGCCTCGAACATGCGCGGCGCGAGCTTCAGCTCCATGAACTCCGCGGAGAGCTTCTTCCTTACCTTGAGCGTCTTCGGATCCTTCGCGCCATGCTTCGCGATCGCGTTGAGCGCCTGCGTCTGCAGCTTGCCGATCGACGCGAAGCGGCGCGCGGCCTCCTCCGGGTCGGGGCCGGTATCGACGGCTTCCTCTTCGCTGTCTTCGTCCCCGGATTCTTCCTCGTCATCCTTGGCAGATGCCGCCGCAGCGGGATCGGGCCGTGTCGGATTCTGCGGTTGCGCGATCACGTCGGGTGCGTTCGGATCGATGAAACCGACGATGACGTCGATGAGCCGCGCCTGGCCGCTCTTCACCGGCTCATAGGCCCGGAGCAGGAATTCCTGTGTCGGCGGATACATGGAAAGCGCGAGGCGCACGGCGTCGAGACCCTCCTCGATGCGCTTCGCGATCCGGATTTCGCCCTCGCGCGTCAGTAGCTCGACGGTGCCCATCTCACGCATGTACATGCGCACGGGATCGGTGGTGCGGCCGAGTTCCGCGTCGAGCGCCGCAAGCGCCGCGGCCGCTTCCTCGATGGCCTCTTCGTCGGTCGGCGTGGAGGGCTCAGCCGCGAGCAGGGCTTCAGAGTCCGGCGCCTTCTCGTACACCGGGATGCCCATGTCGTTGATCGTGTTGACGATCTCCTCGATCTGTTCAGGATCGACGATCTCGGACGGCAGATGGTCGTTCACCTGGGAGTAGGTGAGGTAGCCCTGTTCCTTGCCGCGCGCGATCAGCAGCTTCAGCTGCGACTGACGCTCTTCGGGCATGGCGACGGGGCGGCGTTCGATTGCGCCGAGCGCGGCCGTGCCCTTGCGAATCTCGGGCTTGCGAGGCTCGGGCGCCGCGCGTTCGACGATCTTCGCCTTCGGCTCCACCTTCTCCGCCTTGCGCGTCGCCGGAGCAGCCGCCTTGCGGGGCGCTGCTCGGGCGGCGGTCTTGCGGTGGTCGGCGGGGCTGGTCTTCTTCGATGCGATCGTGGGCTTTTGCTTGCGTGTCATATCCCGTGCCGAATGAGTGCTCGCGCCCCCCGCGCCCGATACATCGGGAACTGGTATTGAAAGGGTGGCGAGGAAAAGCTGCGCATTGTACTAAAGACACGCCCCGCGCTGCCAAATTCCCCGCACGGGCAGGATCAGGGGCGGCGCACGGTCGGAGCGACCAGGCCTTGTGCGCCCATAAGCGATTGAAGTTCCAGCTTTTCTTCGGTCGACAGACCGGCGTCCCGGCTCTTGGCGAGGAGCGCCTCGACGCGCCTTTTGCCGGTGCCGGCCACGAGGCGGGCGAGCGCGGTCGCAATTTCGGCGCCCGCCGCCTTCGCGTCAGGCACCAGTGATTCTTCGGCAGCGAGCCGGGCGAGTCGCGGACCCTCCGCCCGATCGCGCCAGCGTTCGAGTATCTGTGCGGTGTTTGCCGCCGGGTCGCGGCGCAACTCATCGAGGAGCTCGCGCAAAATGGTGACGCCCGGTTCTTCGACGCTCGAAAGCGAGGCGATGAGCGACGTCTCGAGTCTGGCTGCCGCGGTGGGATGATGCAGCAGGACCCGGACCGCCTGGCCGACGAGCCCACGTCGACCGGCATCGCCCTGGCGAGCACGTGGTCGCGCAGGCGCTCGCGTCGCCGGCGCCTTCGCACGCGTTGTCGCCCGCGCACCACCTTGCTGCCATAGCGCGGCCAGACGATCTGGCGGCAGCCCGATGGCCTGTGCGATGCGCCCAACCAGAAGCTCGCGGTAGACACCTGGTGCAACGCGTGTAACGAGTGGCCGTGCGAGCTCGGCGAAGTGCGCCCGGCCGTCGGCGTGTGTGAGTTCAGCCTGCGAGCCGAGTTCGCGCACCAGATACTCGGAAAGCGGCAATGCGCTGTCGAGGCGCCGTTCAAAGGCCTGCGCGCCTTCTTCCGCGACCAGCGTGTCCGGGTCGTGCCCGTCCGGCAGAAAGAGGAAGCGCAGTTCGCGTCCCTCTCGTACTTCGGGCAGCGCGTTCGTGAGCGCGCGCCAGGCTGCGGCGCGGCCGGCGCGGTCGCCGTCGAACGCAAACACCACTTCACTCACGAGCCGGAAGATTCGCTTCAGGTGTTCGGGTGTGGTCGCCGTGCCGAGCGTGGCGACGGCGTAGCAAACCCCCGCCTGGTGCAGCCGCACGACGTCGATGTAGCCCTCGACGACCAGCAGGCGCGCAAGCTTCGTACGGCTCTGGCGTACTTCGTAGAGCCCGTAGAGTTCCTGGCCCTTGTGGAAGAGGGCGGTTTCGGGCGAATTGAGATACTTTGGCTCGCCGTCGCCGATCACCCGTCCGCCGAAAGCGATTGTCCGGCCGCGCGCGTCACGGATCGGAAACATCAGCCGGTCACGGAAGCGGTCATAGTGTCGCTCGCCGTCGCGCGCCTCACCACCCTCGCGCTCGATCGCGAGTCCGAGTTCGGCGAGCTGGCGCACGTCCGCGGGGCTCGTACCGAAGCGGCGCAGGACATCGCTCCATGAATTCGCCGCATAGCCGATCTGGAATCGTGCGACCGAATCGGCGTCGAGTCCGCGTTTCGCAACGTAGGCCCGTGCCCGCACGTCGCTCGCGAGCGCGCCCGCGTAGTGTTTCGCGACGCGCGCGTTCAACTCGAAGAGCGCATCGTTCGAGTCGCGCCGGCGATCATCGCCGCTGCCCTCGCGGGGTACCTCGACGCCCGCGCGGGAGGCGAGCTCTTCGACCGCTTCCGGAAACGCGAGGCGGTCGTAGTTCATCAGGAAGCCGAGCGCGGTGCCGTGCGCGCCGCAACCGAAACAGTGATAGAACTGCTTGTCGGGGCTCACCCAGAACGAGGGGGATTTCTCGTCATGGAAGGGGCAGCAAGCCTTGAATTCGCGCCCGGCCTTCTTGAGCGGTACGCGGCTGCCGATCAGTTCGACGATGTCGGTGCGGCCGATCAGGTCGTCGATGAAGTGCTGCGGTATCCGGCCGGCCATGCCGAATAGTATGCGTCACCGCGCGAGGATGAGCGCCACGAGGCCGACTGCAAGCAGAACGGCCGCGATCACGGCGGTGAGTGCGAGGCGGACACGCTTGCGCTTGAACGGCGCGAGCGCAGGGGACATGAGGTGGCAGCGCTCGCGCGCGACCTCGACGACTCCCGCGGAGCGCAAGGCGTCGACCGCGTCCCGTTCGGCGTCGCCGAGCGCATCGAGAGGTATGGCGTGTGCGGCATCGATGGCGCCGCGCGCTCGCAATGCTGCCACCAGGCGGCGTTCGCGTTCGAGCCGACGCGCAACGGCGCCGCAGGCGAGGGCGATCAGTGTGAGGACGACGGCGGTAGCGAAACCGCGCCCGGCGAGCATGATGGCGAGGAGTGCGCGGTGGGCTGGATCAGCCAGCGCCGCCGAGACGCGCCTTGATGCGGGCGCCCACGGCGCCCATGTCGGCTTTGCCGGCGGCCTGCCCTTTCACGATGCCCATTACTCTGCCCATATCCTTGACGGACGCTGCGCCGGTCTGCGCGATCGCCGCACTGATGAGCGCGTCGAGTTCGGCGTCGGAGAGCTGGGTGGGGAGGTAGCCCTGCAGCAGGGCAAGTTCGGCGGTTTCCTTCGCGACGAGGTCGGCGCGATTGCCCGCCTGAAACTGCGCGATGGACTCCCGCCGCTGCTTGACCATCTTCTCGAGAACCGAAGTCACCTGTGAATCATCCAGCGTGATGCGCTCGTCAACTTCGCGCTGCTTGATGGCTGCCTGCAGCATGCGGATCACGCCGAGGCGATCCTTCTCGCCCGCGCGCATCGCGGACTTCATGTCTTCGGTGATGCGCTCCTTGAGCGTCATCGCAGGATCAGCGCCGTGGCGCGCCGTCGCGGGAATTGCGCTTCAGGTGCCGCTTCACCGCGGCGGCCTTCTTGCGTTTCCGTTCCTGGGTCGGCTTTTCGTAGAATTCACGCCGGCGCAGCTCCGTGAGGACGCCCGCTTTTTCGCACGCGCGCTTGAAACGGCGCAGCGCGGCGTCGAAGAACTCGTTTTCGCGTACACGAACGCTCGGCATTTAAACCTCAACTCATTGATTTAACTGGAATTATGCCCCGACCCTCAGGGCACAAGGGCGGGAATTCTAAGGGCCTCACGGTAAAAACGCAAAATGCGTGTGCTCGCCATCGAATCTTCCTGTGACGAAAGCGCCGTCGCTGTCCTCGACGCGGAGCGCGGACTTCTCGCGCACGAGCTGTTCTCGCAGATCGACCTGCATCGCCTGTACGGCGGCGTCGTGCCCGAACTCGCCTCGCGCGACCACGTGCGGCGGCTCGTGCCGCTCGTGCGCGCGGCGCTCGCCCGAGCCGGTTCAACGCGCGCGGACATTCATGGCATCGCCTATACCGCCGGGCCGGGCCTCATCGGTGCGCTGCTGACGGGCGCTGCGCTCGCGCGCAGCCTCGCCTACGCCTGGGGCGTGCCCGCCGTAACCGTGCATCACCTCGAAGGACATCTCCTCGCGCCCCTTCTCGAGCCCGACCCTCCCGGCTTCCCGCACGTCGCGCTCCTGGTCTCGGGCGGACACACGATGCTCGTCGAAGTGCGCGGCATAGGCGCCTACCGGCTGCTCGGCGAGACGCGCGACGACGCGGCAGGGGAAGCATTCGACAAGACGGCGAAGCTCCTCGGCCTGCCGTACCCCGGGGGTCCCGAGCTGGCGCGCCTCGCAGAGAGCGGACGCGCCGGCACCTACGAATTTCCCCGTCCGATGCTTGACCGCCCCGGGCTCGAGTTCAGCTTCTCGGGCCTGAAGACTGCGGTGAGCCGCGTCGTGAAAGCTCCTGGCTTCGATCCTGCGCGCCGCGCCGATATCGCACGTGGCGTCGAAGAAGCGATTGTCGCGACGCTTGTCGCAAAGGCGTTGCGCGCGATCGAGGCGACCGGTCTCGATACGCTGGTCGTTGCCGGCGGCGTCGGCGCGAACCGCGCCCTGCGCGGCGCGCTTTCGCGCGCCGCCGCGCGGCACGGCGTGCGCGTGCACTATCCGCGTATCGAGTTCTGCACCGACAATGCCGCAATGATCGCGGTTGCCGGGCTCGCGCGTCTCGGCGCCGGCGAACGCGCTGATCTGGCGATCGAGGCGCGGGCGCAATGGCCGCTCGCAAGTCTGCAGGTGCCCCACAAGGCGGAAGGAACAGCGAATGAGTCATAGCGCGCCCGACCGGATTTTTCTCCGTGGCCTTGCCGTCGACTGCGTGATCGGCTTCATCGAGTGGGAGCGCCGGATCAGGCAGACGGTCGTCATCGACCTCGAGCTGCCTGTCGACTGTCGTGCAGCCGCGGTGCGCGATCGGGTCGAGGATACGCTCGACTACAAGACGGTTGCGAAACGCGTGCTTGCATTCGTCGAGGAGTCGCAATTCCAGCTCGTCGAGACGCTGGCCGAGCGCATTGCGCAGCTGATCCTTGGCGAGTTCGCCGTCGAATGGGTGCGCGTGTCGGTCAACAAGCCCGGGGCAATCCGCGGATCACGCGATGTCGGTGTCGCGATCGAGCGCACGCGCGACGACGTCCGATGACGCAGGTGCTCGTCGCGGCCGGCAGCAACATCGAACCCGAGCGCCAGCTCGCTGTGGCGATGCGCGACCTCGCGCGCGAGTTTCCCGGTGTGCGCTTCTCGACGGCCTATCGCAACGCAGCCGTCGGCTTCGAGGGCGAGGATTTCATCAATCTGGTCGCGGCCTTCGACAGCGTGCTGCCACCGGCGGCGATCCTCGAGCGCCTGCACGCGATCGAAGCGCGCTGCGGCCGCGAGCGCGCGGCGTCGAAATGGGCGCCGCGCACCATGGATCTCGATCTCCTGCTCTACGGGGATCTCGTGCACGAGTCGCCCGGCCTGCGCCTGCCGCGGCCGGATCTCGTAAAGCGGCCCTACATGCTTGGGCCCGCTGCGGAGCTGGCGCCGGCCATGCGGCATCCGACAGCGGGGCTCACGCTCACCGAGCTCTGGTCCCGCTTCGATCGCGACGCGCATGCACTCGTGCCCGTGGCGCTCGCGCCGGCATCGCCGGAGGAGTGAGCGGATGGCTGTGCGCGATCTACCAGGCCGTGCTGCGGCCGCCGTCGACGGCGAGGATCTGGCCGGTCACGAACGGTGCATCAACCGCGAAATAGCGCGCGGCGAGAGCGACGTCCCGCGGCGAGCCGAGGCGTTTGAGTGCGGTGCGCTCGACGATTTCAGCTTTGAGCGCCTCGTCCGCGCCGCTGACCGGCCACATCACGGGGCCCGGCGCAATGGCGTTCACGCGCACCTCGGGGGCAAGCTCGCGCGCCAACGAGCGAGTGAGCATCACGAGCCCTGCCTTCGCGATCGAGTAGGTGGTGTGATGACGCAGCGGCCGTTGGCCGTGGATGTCGGCTATGTTGATGATGAGGCCACGCGCAGCACGCAGCGCAGGTGCTGCCGCCTGCGACAGGAAGAGCGGCGCCCTGAGATTCGTGCCAAGAAGGTCATCCCACTGCGCCACGGTGATCGTGCCGACCGGCGTCGGATAGAAGGTCGACGCATTGTTGACGAGCACGTCGAGGCGACCGAATGTGGCGAGCAGCGTTTCGATGAGACGCGAATGCCGGGGCGTGTCGAGGAGGTCTGCCTGAACGCCGATCGCCGACTGCGGCCGCACGCCGTTCAGTGCCGCCACGAGCGCTTCCGCCTCTGCGGTCGAGTTGCGAAAGTGCACTGCAACCTGCGCGCCTGCGGCGTGCAGCGTGCGGGCGATCTCGGCGCCCACGCGCCGCGCGCCGCCGGTGACGAGAGCCGTCCTGCCGGCGAGCGCTGCGGAAGTCGCTGTCGATGTGGCCATGGCGCTTGAGCTTACACTGACCGCGGACGAACGGGCGCACGAGGCGCGCGTGCTCGAAGCAGTTCGCGCGCGCATCGCGGAGGCACGCGGAGCAATCAGTTTCGCCGAATTCATGGGACTTGCGCTCTATGCGCCGGGTCTCGGTTATTACAGCGCCGGGGCGCGCAAGTTCGGCGCCGGCGGCGATTTCACCACTGCGCCCGAGATCTCGCCGCTCTTCGGCCGCTGCCTCGCACGCCAGTGCCGGGACGTGCTCGTGGCGACAGGCGGCTCGATCCTGGAATTCGGCGCAGGCACCGGCGCACTTGCGGCGAGCCTCCTTGCGACACTCGCCGCGCTCGATGCGCTGCCGGAGCGCTATTTCATTCTCGAGGTAAGTGCGGATCTGCGCGCGCGGCAAGAGGAGCACCTCGCACGGCTTGCCGCGCCGCTTGCCGCCCGCGTCGTCTGGCTCGATCGGCTGCCCGCGACGCCGCTGGCGGGTGTGCTGCTCGCGAACGAAGTGCTCGATGCATTGCCTTGCGAGCGCTTCGTGATGCGCGCGGGCCGCGCGCGGCGGCTCGGCGTCGGCGTCGATGCGGGCGGCACTCTGTGTGAAGTCGAACTGGCGGGTGATATCGCGCTGCCCGCCGGGCTCGCGGCCGACGCGCTGCCCGAGGCCTATCGGGGCGAGCTGTGCCCATCGCTTGCTGCATGGATCGCAAGCCTTGCGGCAAGCCTGGATCGCGGTCTCGTTCTCGCCATCGACTACGGCCTGCCACGCGCCGCGCTCTATCATGCCGGGCGGACGAGCGGTACGCTTCAGTGTCACTTCCGCCATCGGGCTCACGGTGATCCATTCGTGAACGTGGGGCTGCAGGACATCACTGCCTGGGTCGATTTCACCGCAGTTGCCGAAGCCGCAGTCGATGCGGGCCTCGAGGTGGCGGGTTTCTCAACGCAGGCGGCGCTGCTGCTCGCGCTTGGCATCGAGCGCGACGTCGCGAGTGAAGCAGACGGCCCTGCTCGTTACGCGCGCGCTTGCGAGGCAAGGCAACTTCTGCTGCCGACCGGAATGGGCGAGACTTTCAGGGCGATCGCGCTGACGCGCGCATTCGACGAGCCGCTCAGCGGCTTTGCGCTGCAGGACCTGCGGCGCCAGCTTTGACGGCGGCAATTGCCTGCGCGCGCAACTCGTGCAGGCGGATGCCGATCGTCGCGCCATCGAGGCCGGCTCTGTCGGTCTCGTCGAGCGCGACCGATCTGGCCGCCGCAAGACACTGGTGCAGATAGGCAGCCTGCGGATAAGGGCGCTCCTCGAATCCGAGGCGTCCGCGCGCGTCCGCCTCGCAGGCGAGCAGCAGTTCCGCGAAGCGTTCGGGGCGCCGAAAAGCGTCGCAGCGCTCGAGCATCGTGAGGATCGTCGCCGCGCGCAGCTCGGCGGCCCGATGCGCATCGCAGTGATAGCGGGCCGCGAGCTTCGCGAGCTCGCGATGCTCGTTCGGTACCCGGAGGCGATCGCACAGCGGATCGATGAGCGCGACACTCGTCGCTTCGTGCCCGTGATGCATGGGCCAGCGTTCGCGCGGCGTCTTCCCCTTGCCGAGGTCGTGCGTCAGCGCGGCGAAGCGCACGGTGGCGGCCGGGCTGAGCAGGGCGGCCTGGCGCAGCACCATCAGCGTGTGCACGCCAGCGTCGATCTCGGGGTGCCATTTCTCCGGCTGCGGCACGCCGAACAGGGCGTCGACCTCGGGAAACACGACGGCGAGCGCGCCGGAGGCGCGCAGCACTTCGAAATAGACGTCGGGGCGTTCGGTCGCGAGCGCACGCGCGGTTTCCTGCCACACGCGTTCGGCGACGAGCGCTGCGACCTCGCCGTTCACGACCATCGCGCGCATCAGGGCGAGCGTCTCTGAGGCGACGGCGAAGCCCAGTGGCGCGAAGCGCGCTGCGAAGCGCGCCACCCGCAGGACGCGCACCGGGTCTTCGACGAACGCCGGTGACACGTGGCGCAGCACGCGCGCTTCGAGGTCGCGCAGGCCACCGTGTGGATCGACGAGTTCGCCCTCTGTGGTGCGCGCCATCGCGTTCACGGTGAGGTCGCGTCGCGCGAGGTCATCCTCGAGTGTGACGTCGGGGGAGAACGCGGTGACGAAACCGCGATAACCGGGGCCGGTCTTCTTCTCGAGACGCGCGAGCGCGTACTCTTCCTTCGATTCAGGGTGCAGGAACACCGGGAACTCGCGGCCGACAGCCATGTAGCCCGCACGCGCGAGTTCTTCGGGCGTCGCGCCCACGACCACCCAGTCGCGCTCGCGCACGGGCAGCCCCAGAGCCGCGTCGCGAACGGCGCCACCGACCAGATAAACTCGCATCCGCGCATGTTACCCGACGTCCGACTGCTCGCGTGTCTCGCCGCGTTGCCGCTGTCCGGCTGCGGCACGCTCTATCTGGCGCAGGCGGCGGCGGGACAGTGGCAGGTGATGGCCGCGCGCAGGCCCATCGTGGCGGTCGAGGCCGACCCGGCCACCTCGCCGCAGCTGCGCGCACGGCTCGCGGAGATCAGCGCCGCGCGCGACTTCGCTTCGCGACAGCTGGGGTTGCCCGACAACGGGAGCTACCGGCAGTACGCCGCCATCGACCGTGAGTACGTCGTGTGGAATGTCGTCGCGACGCCGGAGTTTTCGGTCGTGCCGCGCGAGTGGTGTTTTCCGGTGGCCGGATGCGTCGCGTATCGCGGCTATTTCAGCGAGCGGCGCGCGCGCGATTACGCGCTCACGCTCGAGTCACGCGGCTACGACGTGGTCGTGGGCGGAGTCACGGCCTACTCGACGCTCGGGAGGTTCGCCGACCCGGTGCTCTCGAGCATGCTTGTCCATGGAGACGAGCAGCTCGCCGCCGTGATCTTTCACGAACTCGCGCACCAGGTGATCTACGTGCCTGGCGCTTCAGCTTTCAACGAAGCCTTCGCCGTGACCGTCGAGCGGGAGGGCCTCACGCGCTGGCTCGCCGCGCGCGGCACGCCAGAAAGGCTCGTGGCGTGGCAAGCGCGGCGCGTGGCGCAGGCGCAGGTCGCCGTGCTCATTGCGACGCACCGGGCCGAGCTGCGTCGCCTGTATGCCACGTCGCTCGATGCGCAGAGCATGCGGGCCGGGAAGCGCGCCATCCTGCGTGCCCTCGCAGCTGATCTGCGTGCGTTCGAGCAGCGCACGGGCATGGCGAGCGGCTACGCGCGCTGGTTCGACGTCGGGCTCAACAACGCGCACCTCGCCTCGGTGGCCACCTATTTCGGCTGCGTGCCGGGGTTCGAGCGCATGCTGCGCGCGGTCCACAATGATCTGCGAGACTTCTACGCGGCAGTGAAAGCGCTCGCCGCAGGTCCCGCGGTGGGCCGCGCGACGCTGTGCGCTCAATGATCAGCGCAGCGGAATCAGCAGCGCGGTATTGCCGCGCCGCACGGTGAGCACCAGCGATGTCGCGCCGCGAGCCGCCTCGCGCAGATTGCGCAGATTCCCGACGAGGCTGCGGTTGGCTTTCACAATTACGTCATTCGAGCGCAGGCCGGCGAGTGCCGCGGGACTGCCGGCCGCGACCGAGCGTACCAGCACGCCGCCAGCGTTCGGCGCATCGGCGAGCTGTGCGCCGACGAGGCCGCGGTGCAGGTCAGGCGCAGCTTCTTCGCCGTCATCGCTGTCGCGCGCGGCTGCATCCGAAGGCGTTTCGGCAATGACCGCCAAGGCGTGACGCGGTTTGCCGTCGCGGATATAGGTGACGTCGACCTTGTCGCCGACGCGCAGCAGGCCAATGGAGTTCTGCAGATCGGTGTTCGACTTGACGTTCTGGCCGTTGATCGAAGTGATCACGTCCCCCGGCCGGATGCCAACGCCGTCGGCCGGTGAGCCTTGCACGACTTCCGAGACGAGCGCGCCGTTCGTGTCCTTCAGGCCGAGCGACTGCGCGATATCGGGTGTCACGGTGTATACGCTCACGCCGAGCAGGCCGCGCTTGACGGCACCGTACTTCACGAGCTGTTCCATGACGTTCTTCGCCATATTCGCCGGAATGGCGAAGCCGATGCCGATGTTGCCGCCGCTGCGTGACAGGATCGCGGTATTGATGCCGATCAGCTCGCCGCGCAGGTTGACGAGCGCGCCGCCGGAATTACCCGGGTTGATCGATGCGTCAGTCTGGATGAAGTCCTCATAACCGTCGGTGATGCCGGAGCGGGATAGCCCGCTGACGATGCCCTGGGTCACCGTATGCTGCAGTCCGAACGGATTGCCGATTGCGACGACATAGTCGCCGACTTCGAGGCGGCCCGAGTCGCCGAATGGCAGCTGTACGAGGCCGTCGTGCCGGACCTTCAGGACTGCGACATCGGAGGGCGCGTCGCTGCCGACGATTTCGGCCTTGAGGTCGGTGCCGTCCTGCAGCGTGACGGTGATCTCGCTCGCATTTTCGATCACGTGTGCGTTGGTCAGCACGTAGCCGTTCTTCGAATCGACGATCACGCCGGAGCCGGCGCTCTGGAACTGGCGCTCCCGCGATCCCCCGCCCGGCGGCACGTCGAAGAAGCGGCGAAAGAACGGATCGTCGAGCAGCGGGTTCTGTGGCCCGCGCTGCTTGATGGTGCCGCGCGTCGCAATATTCACGACGGCGGGTGAGACGCGCTTGATGACTGGCGCGAGCGTTGGAACGGGAGCGACGCTCTGTGCTGCAGCCGGTGCCCCCGGCTGTGTCAGCGCGAGTACGAGAGCCAGGGCGACGAAGGCAGGACGAATGCTCATACCCCCGATTCTAACAAGGGCAGAATTGGTGCCGGGCAAGGCCGCGATCGAACTCGCGCTGCAGGCGCGTGAAGAGCTGCCAGGGCCCATAGGCATTCAGGGTCACAGCCACCTCCGGTACTTTTCCAGGGCTCGTACCAGTAGCGCCTGAGCCTGATTTGCGGCCCGAAAATGACTTTTCAAGCCCTGTTTGCGCCCCGGACTTACCCACAACATATAGACACACCATTCACCGCGCCTTGGCTGTGCAGGCGCAGCATTTCTTATGCCGTTTGGCTGCAGACTTTTTAATAACTTATTGATAATACGTATAATAATTGCTATGCAAAAGTGGTCACCAAGAGTCTTGACGAGGCGATTTCACGTATTTACGCTCCTTCCCCCAACACAAGATCTTGTGTCGCATCAGCGACGCGGAATCTCCCGGGTTGGGGTCGTCCGGGTGGTCGCTGTCTGATGGCGCGGCCGCCGCTTTGAGAAGAAAATCTGCGGGGAGCGGCATTTGAACAGCGTTGTGAAAATTGAGCCCAAGGACGTGAGCGCCATTCCTTTCCAGGATGCATCTCTCGACATCTGGGACAAGAAGTACCGCCTCACCGCGAAGGACGGTTCGCCGATCGATGCCACCATGGACGACACGTACAAGCGGGTCGCCCGGGCGCTGGCCGATGTCGAGGTAGCCCCCGTTCGCGAGGAATGGTACGAGCGTTTTCTCTGGGCCCTGCGCCGGGGCGCGATCCCGGCCGGCCGGGTGACTTCGAATGCCGGTGCTTTGGAGCACAAACCGGCTACATCGACCATTAATTGTACCGTATCTGGAACGATCCGGGACTCGATGGACAACATCTTGCAGAAAGTCCACGAGGCGGGCCTCACCCTCAAGGCAGGCTGCGGCATCGGCTACGAGTTCTCGACCCTGCGACCGCGCGGCGCCTATGTGTCGGGCGCGGGGGCGTATACCTCGGGCCCGCTGTCGTTCATGGATATCTACGACAAGATGTGTTTCACCGTGTCCTCGGCAGGCGGTCGCCGCGGCGCGCAGATGGGCACTTTTGACGTCGGCCACCCGGACGCCATGGAGTTCATCCGCGCCAAGCGCGAGAACGGCCGGCTGCGCCAGTTCAACCTGTCCCTTCTCGTCACCGACGAATTCATGCGCGCCGTGCGCGAGAACGGCGACTGGCAGCTCGCGTTTCCTCTCTCGCAGCGCGAGTACGAGGCGGACAAGCCCGACCTCACCGACGCGACGCAGTTCGTGTGGCGCGAGTGGCCGACGACCGAGAACTACGTGTCGTCCGACGAGGGCCTCGTCGCCTGCAAGATCTACAAGACGCTGCCGGCGCGGCGCATGTGGGACGTCATCATGTCGTCCACCTACGATTTCGCCGAGCCCGGCTTCATCCTGATCGACCGCGTCAACGAGCTGAACAACAACTGGTGGTGCGAGAACATTCGCGCCACGAACCCGTGCGTCACCGCGGACACGCGCCTCGCCACCCAGTTCGGCCTCGTACGCATCGGTGACCTGTACGCAAGCGGTGCGAAGCTCGAGGTGACGGTCGATCGCCGTACGCTCGACGGCGCCGCAGAGGGCGTCGCCACGCGTCCCGCCGTACCGGTGTTCATGACCGCGGCCTCGGCACCCGTGTACCGCGTCACCACGCGCGACGGCTACGAGATCAAGGCCACCGAGTGGCACGATTTCTACACCACGCGCGGCAAGGTGAAGCTGCGCGACCTGAAGGCCGGCGATGAACTGCTGATCCAGTCCGGCAAAGGCCAGTTCGGGCAGGAAGGCTGCGCCGATCTCGGCGAGCTGCTGGGCCTCGTCACCGGCGACGGGCATTTCACGAACCGGGGCAAGGGCGAGCAGGCGGCGGTCATCAACCTGTGGGGCGGCGATCGCGATTACGCCCGGGTCGTCGCGGGCTATGTGAGCCGGCTGATCGCGGGCCTCGCCGAAGTGCAGCGCAATTACCGTGTGCAGGCGGTCGCGATTCCGGATCGCAATCTCGTGATGATCCACTCGGTGCTGCTCGCGCGGCTGCTGGCGCACTATGGCTTCACCGCCGAGACCAAACACCAGGTTCCGGAAGTCGTCTGGCGTGGCAGCGAGGAGTGCGTGCGCGGCTATCTGCGCGGGCTCTTCCAGGCCGACGGCACGGTTCAGCGCGACGACAAGCGGGCGTACTGCACAATTCGCCTTGCGTCGAGTCAGCGCGGTCTGCTGCAGGATGTGCAGACGCTGCTCACGAACTACGGGATATTCAGTCGCATTCACAAGCGGCGCGAGGCGGGCGAGCGCTTGTTGCCCGACGGCAAGGGCGGCAAGGGCGCCTATGCCTGCCAGGCCGACTACGAACTGCTGATCGGCTCGGAGTCCCGCGACCGGTTCATGCGGGAGATCGGCTTTCTCATGGACGACAAAAATCGCAAATACTTCGAGTGGCGAGACCAGCGCTCGTCGGCCGTGCACGGCGACTTTGCGAGCGCGATCGCGTCGATCGAACACATCGGTAGTGAGGCTGTTTTCGATACAACTCAGGCTGACAAAAACAGCTTGATTTTCAATGGGATAGTGACAGGTAACTGCGGCGAACAGCCGCTGCCACCGTACGGCTCCTGCCTCCTCGGCTCGGTGAATCTCACGCAGTTCGTCAGGAATCCGTTCACCGAGTTCGCCGAATTCGACTGGAATGAATACCGGGAAGTGGTGCGCGTATTCACCCGCATGCTCGACAATGTGGTGGAGGTGAACGGCCTGCCGCTCGAGCAGCAGCGTGACGAGATCCTGCGCAAGCGCCGCCACGGCATGGGCTTCCTCGGCCTCGGCAGCACGATCACGCTGCTCGGCATGAAGTACGGCTCACCGGATTCGGTGAAGTTCACCGAGGACATTGCGCGTGAAATGGCGGTGGCGGGCTGGGAAGCGGCGCTTGAGCTGTCGCGCGAAAAGGGCCCGGCACCGATCATGAAGGAGGAGTTCGAGGTCACGAAGGCGATGCTGCGCAAGCGGCCCGAGATGGTCGCCGACGGCTGGAAGCCGGGCGCGCGCATCCCGGGCCGGTTGCTGCACGCGAAGTACAGCCGCTACATGCAGCGGGTCGCGGAGGTGGCACCAAGGCTCGTCGAGCAGCTCGCCGAGGTGGGCGCCCGCTTTACGCACCACAGCTCGATCGCGCCCACCGGCACGATTTCACTGTCGCTCGCGAATAATGCATCGAACGGCATCGAGCCCTCGTTCGCGCACCACTATTTCAGGAACGTGATCCGCCCGGGCCGCAAGACCAAGGAAAAGATCGACGTGTTCTCGTTCGAGCTGCTCGCCTTCCGCGAACTCGTGAACACGAAAGCGATGCCCGGCGCCGACACCGAAGGTGAAAAGCTGCCGGACTATTTCACGGCCGCAGACGACATCACGCCGCGCGAGCATGTCGATATCCAGGCAGCGGCGCAGAAGTGGGTCGATTCGTCGATCTCGAAGACCGCGAACGTGCCGACCGACTACCAGTACGAGGACTTCAAGGACATCTACCTCTACGCCCACGAGAAGGACCTGAAGGGTTGCACCACCTTCCGCTTCAACCCGGAGGCGTTCCAGGGCGTGCTCGTGAAGGAGGAAGACCTCAGGAACACGACCTATGTCTTCACGCTCGACGACGGCAGCGAAGTCGAGGTGCGCGGTGACGAGGAGATCGAGTATGACGGCGAGATGCACACCGCCGCCAACCTGTTCGACGCCCTAAAAGAAGGCTACTACGGAAAGTTCTGAGCGTGAGCACCATGAAATTCGACAGGAAGATCACGAAGTACCGCGTGAAGAAGCCGGACGACAAGGCGCCTGAAGTGAAGGCCGCACCGGCGATGGCGAAAGTCATCCGCATGCACGAGGAGATTCAGCGCCCCGAGATGCTGGTCGGCTCGACCTACAAGATCAAGACGCCGGTGTCGGATCACGCGATGTACGTGACGATCAACGATATCGTGCTGAACGAGGGCACCGAGCACGAGCAGCGCCGGCCGTTCGAAATATTCGTCAACTCGAAGAACCTCGATCACTACCAGTGGATCGTGGCGCTCACGCGCATCATCTCGGCGGTGTTCAGGAAGGGCGGTGACGTCACTTTCCTCGTCGAGGAGCTGAAGGCCGTGTTCGATCCGCGCGGTGGCTATTGGCAGCCAGGCGGCAAGTTCATGCCCTCGATCATCGCCGAGCTCGGCTACGTGATCGAGAAGCACCTGCAGACGATTGGTCTCTTGCGCCCGCCCGCGCTCGATGCGCACCAGCAGAAGTTCATTGCGGCGAAGCGCGCCGAGTTCGAGGAGCGACAGAAGCAGGCGGACGCGTTCTCGAAAGCGCATTTTCCGGATGGCGCGCAGCTTTGCTCGAAATGCAGCACGGCGGCCGTCGTCATGATGGACGGTTGCATGACGTGCCTGAACTGCGGGGACTCGAAGTGCGGCTGACTGCGAGCTGAACTGTTCGGCGATCGACGCCAGATTCTCTCGTCTTGTGATTTGTCAAAGAGTCTGGCAGGTCCTCGTGAATGCTGGCCCGTTGCCCGTTGCCTGTTGTCCGTAGCACGGCACTCATCCGCATGGCGACTTGCACCTGCGGCAGGTTCGCAGATACTGATCGTCCGGGTCCGATCAGGGGGAGTACAGGGTGCGGGGCTTGTTCGTGGCAGGGTTGCTCGGATGCGCTCTGGCATCGGCCGCATCGGCGGCGGCACCCGCCTTCGATATCGCAGTCCTTGATGCCTCCGCGGCCGACCCGGCGCCTGCGGAAATCGCCAGTGGTTTGCTCGCCGAGCGCTTTGGTGCCTACGACTACCGAGAGGCGCGCCGACGCGCTGGACCGTTCTGGCTGCGCTTGACTGCGCTGGAGCCTTCCGCCCGGAGCGGCTCTCCGGCCCTCGTCATCGAGAAAGGCCGCCATCTTGCAGTGAATGTCTACGTGCCTGACGCGGGCAATGCGCACGGCATGCGCCCGCTCGCCTTCGCGGCGGCACTACCGGGCTTCAGCGGCACGCAGGAGGCCGTGTACGCGCTGCCAGACCCGCTGGCCGCGGCCGATACGCTCTATGTCAGGGTGGAGGCGGCGCGGCAGCGCGGCGCCGAAGTGCTGCGATTCGGCACCGGCAGACTGGATGAGGTGCTTGCCCGCGGTGCGGAACACGCGCGCATGATCGCACTCGCCTTCGGTGCCTTGATGGCAGTCGCCGTCGCGGCGCTGCTGATCTGGCTCGTGCTGAAGGATCGCCTGTTCGTGCTCTATGCGGGTCTCTTTGCCCTGCAGGCGCTCTACGTCGCGTATCTCTCGGGACAGGGCTTCGACTGGCCCTGGCTGTCATTTGCCGGGCCGCTGACGCAGCACGCGTGGAATGTGCCGGCGGCCCTGAGCGGGGCGGTGGCGTGCCTGTTCGTGCGCGAGATCGCCGATCTCAGGCGCTATGCCATGCGAGCGTACCGCGCCTTCGGCTGGCTCGCGGTCGTGTTCACGGTGCTCGCGTTCTCGAATTTCCTGTCGAATGACGGATTCGGCGGAGTGATTGCGGCGATCGGCAACATCGTGTTCCTCGGCGCGGCGGTCTTCACGTTCGTGGCAGCCCTGCTCGCGTGGCGGCGCGGTAGTCGGCCGGCGGGCTGGTTCCTGCTCGCCTGGGCGCTGCTCGAGGCCTTCACGATCGCGACGGCGTTGCGGCTGCTGTTCACGAGCGCCGGGAACGCGGAGTTCCTGCTGTACTACGGCTTGCCCCTGTCGATGGTCGCGGCGGCCATCCTGATTGCGCTCGGGGTGGCCGACCGGCTGCGCGAGCAGCGCGTGGCGCTGTCCGAAGCGGAGCGACACGCCCAGACCGATGCGCTCACCGGCGTGCTGAACCGCCGCTCGCTGATCGAGCGGCTCGATGCGGCCTGCGCCCGTGCGCAAGCGCGCGGGCTGCCGATCGCGCTCCTCTTCATCGATCTCGACCACTTCAAGGTCATCAACGATACCTGGGGGCACCCGGCGGGCGACGCCTGCCTCGCGGCGATCATTCCGCCCATCCAGGCCGAGTTGCGCCAATCGGACGTGATCGGCCGCTATGGCGGCGAGGAGTTCGTCGTGATCCTGAGCAGCGCCGACGTCGCCGCCGCAGACCTGATCGCGCAGCGCATACGCCAGCGCGTCGCCGAGGTGCGCGTCGAGGGCTTCGGCCAGCTGATACAGTTGACCTGCAGCATCGGGGTGGCGGCGAGCGACAAGCTCGGCGTGTGGGGCGAGCACCTCATCGCGCGGGCGGATGCCGCGGTCTACGCCGCCAAGCGCTCCGGACGCAATCGCGTGCAGGTGGCAGAATCCATCGCGGCTTGACATGACCTCGCTTGAACTGAAAATTCCGCCGCCCCTCGTGGCGCTCCTCACGGGGCTGCTGATGTGGTCGGCAACCAGGCTTGTGCCGCCTCTGGCGCTGCCTGGCGTGGCGCGCGTTGCCGTGGCGGCCGTGCTCGTGGGCGTCGGCGTTGGCCTCGCGATTTCGGGTGTCCTCACCTTCAAGCGCGCGAAGACGACCGTCAATCCCACTACTCCCGCTGCCGCGTCCGCACTCGTGCGCACCGGGGTGTTCCGTTTCACGCGCAATCCGATGTATCTGGGCCTGCTGCTGTGTCTTGTCGCGTGGGCGGTCTATCTGTCGAACGCGCTCGCGCTGCTCATCGTCCCGCTCTTCGTGCTGTACATGAACCGGTTCCAGATCGCGCCCGAGGAGCGCGCCCTCGCGACTCTCTTTGGCGACGCTTACGCTGCCTACAAGCGCGAAGTCCGCCGCTGGTAAAAAAAGGCCCCGCTCGCAACGGGGCCATGGTCGCTTGCTTGCTGAGGAGTGCTTCTTCTTGTAGTTATCCGGCGGTCCGGCGGCGTCGCGACAGCGCGAGGCCCGCCAGTCCGAAAGTGAGGAGCGCGAGCGTGCCGGGTTCCGGTACGTCCACGCCGTTCACCGATTCGACCATCACGACGAAGTCGTTGTAGTCATAGTCCCACTGGCCGCGAGCCAGATCCTCCCAGGCCATGACGAATTCGTTGTTCGCCCAGGGGCCCGCGATCGTGTTGCCGATCTTCACCGTGTCGCCGGTGCCCTGATAGGCGACCACATGGTCGGCGCCGTCCGTGTTGCGCGCAGCGTCCGAGTACCAGGTATTGCCCGGCGTGGAAAGATAGAAGCCAAAGAGGTTGCCGGCGAAATGGATGCCCGTCTCGTCGGTGAGATTACGCACGACCTGGCCGTCGTCCATGATCGAGAAGGTGGCGCGGGCCGAGGTCGTGCCCGCAGTGGCCGGCCCCGAGAAGATCTCGACGAACTTTGCCGGGTTTGTCGCGTCGTAGATGCCGAAGCTGTTGATCGACGCGTAGCCGGCGAGCTCTATGACAATCTGGGAGAATGCGCCACCTGAGCCGCCGAGCGACCACAACGTGTCGTTCACATACTGGTCGGTGACGACATCGACGCTGCTCGCGCCACCGACCGTGATGCCGTCGAGGATTTGCTGCAGATTCCGCTCGCCGTTTGCACCCGACGTGTTGATCGGGGTCGCGTGGGCGGCGGCGCTGAGCGCCAGTGAGAGAAGCACAAGAGAGAGCGAGGGCCTGATCGTCACCGTGGAGTACCTTTCCTGGCTGCGCGGCACGATCGCCGCTCAGGGAGGAATGGAGCAAGGCTTGTGCCATGCTTCACGAATTCCGGATTATGTCGGGTGCGCGCGCGCAAACCGGTGTCAAGATGTGAGCCGCGCCACAAATGGCGGGCTTCAGCGGCGAGGCGCGCGCCTGCCCTGAATGCGCTGTGAGTGCGGACTGTCAGGAAATCCGACAGTCATCCGGTTGTGCGACGGGCAAGAGGTGACGATGAAGCTGATGAGTCGCGTGAACGTGCGTATCTCCGTGCCGGCCTTCGTGGCGCTGGCGATCGCATTCCTCGGTGCGATGGGTCTGGCGCGCGCGCAATCGGCGCAGGACGTCATTCCGCGGCCTCCCGAGCTGCAGACGGACATCGATTTCTGGATCCGGGTCTACTCGCAGATCACGACCAACGACGGCTTCCTGCACGATGAGCGCGACTTGTCGGTCATCTACGAGACCTTGCGCTTTGCGCCGAACAGCCAGCCGAAGCAGCGCGCCGAAGTGGTCGATGAGGCGCGCAAGCGCTACCAGGCGATCCTCGAGCGGCTCGCGGCCCATCCCGCCCCCGGGTCTTTCACCGGCGAAGAACTGCGCGTCAGCAAACTCTGGGGCAAGGCGTCCACCGATCGTCTGCAGACCGCGCGCGAAGGTATCCGCTTCCAGCTCGGGCAGGCCGACCGCTTCCATGCAGGTCTCGTGCGCGCAGGCAGCTGGGAGGTGCATATCGCCCAGACGCTCGCCAATCTCGGCCTGCCGCCCGAAATTGCGGCGCTGCCTCACGTGGAGTCCTCGTTCAATCCCGCCGCCTATTCGAAAGTGGGTGCCGCGGGCCTCTGGCAGTTCATGCGCTCGACCGGCCGCCGCTACATGCGCATCGACAGCGCGGTCGACGAGCGCATGGATCCGTTTCGCGCGACCGAGGGCGCCGCGCAGCTGCTCTCGTACAACTATCGGCTGCTCGGTACGTGGCCGCTCGCACTGACGGCGTACAACCACGGCGCCGCAGGCATGCGGCGCGCCGTCGAAGCCACCGGCACGACCGACTACGTGCGTATCAACCGCACGTACAGGAGTGCGTCATTCGGCTTCGCGTCGCGCAATTTCTACCCGTCGTTTCTCGCGGCCCTCACCATCGAGCAGAATCCTGAAAAGTATTTCGGGCCCATCGAGCGCGCGCCCGAAGCGAAGTTCAGCGAGGTGGCACTGCCGGCCTATGTCCCGGTCAGGGTGCTCGAGCGAAGCATCCCCGTCGAGCGCGCGACACTGCGCGCCCTCAATCCGGCACTGCTGCCAACTGTCTGGAACGGCGAGCGGCTCGTACCGCGAGGCTACCGGCTGCGGTTGCCGGGCAGTGTCCAACGGCTTACGGGCGAGCAACTTGCGCAGCGCCTGCCTGCAACCGAGCAGTATGTCGCGCAAATCGAATCGCGATCGCACCGGGTGCGCACAGGCGACACGCTCGCGAGCGTGGCGAAGCGATTCGGGTTGTCGACACGCGAACTGGCGGCCATGAATGGGATGGCCGCAGACGCCGCCTTGAGGCGCGGCCGTACGCTGCGGTTGCCGGACCGCATGCCTGCGCCCATGGCGGGTCTGGTTGCCGCCGCTCCCGCCGCACCGGTCGTGAGCCGGGAGGGGAGCGATGCAGCCGCGGCGGCCAGTGCCGTCACCTCAAGTGCCGCCACCTCAGCGGTAGCGATGCGCGCCCCCGGCGTGCACGTCGTCAAGCGGGGCGAGTCGCTGTCGGCCATTGCCGCGCGAACCGGTGTGACCGAGGTCGAACTGATGCGGATCAACAGCCTGCGCAATCCGAACTACATCTTTGAAGGTCAGCGATTGCAGCTCGTGGCGAGCGTTGAGGCCGTCGAGACCGCTGCGGCGGCAGCCGAGACGACCACCGTCGCGGTGCGGGAAAGCAAGGAAGACGAAGCGGCTGCCGTTGCCAGTGCGCGGCGCGCAAGTCGCGCCGAGCCGGTCTCCGCGGGTGAAGCGGAAGCTCTTGGGCCGGCGCTCGTCACGGGCGCCGAGCCTGCACAGACTGCCACCGATGCGGTCGACTACAGCGTCGGGGCGGATCACACGATACGGGTCGTCGCGGCAGAAACGCTTGGGCACTATGCCGACTGGGCCGGTGTGAGCGCATCCCGCCTGCGGGCCTTGAACGGACTGCGCGGCGGGCAAGCGGTGCTGGTCGGGCGCAAGCTGAAGCTCGACCTGTCAAAGGCGACGGCGGCGCAGTTCGAGCAGAAGCGGCGCGATTATCACTATGCGCTGCAGGCCAATTTCTTCGAATCGCATCGTATCCTCGGCACCGAAATCCATGTCGTGCGCCGCGGCGATTCACTGTGGAGCATTTCACAGCATTACGCCGGCGTGCCCACCTGGCTGCTGCAGCAGTACAACCCCGATGTGGATCTCGGCGATCTGCGGCCAGGGGCACAGATCGTGGTGCCGAAGGTGGAGGGATGAGGGCCGCGGGCGTCGCGCAAGCGTGACGCGACGCACGCCTCGCCGCAATCTGCGAGGCGTGTCGCGTCGTGACAGCGACGGGGTCGCCCCCGACGGTCCCCGTACCTATAATCCCCGGGTATGAGGTCACCGGTGCTCCGTTCGTTCACCCTCTTCACTGCGTTGGCGGGCATGTTGTTCGCCGTTGCGGGCACTGCCAACGGTCTGCCCGGCGCACAGCGCATTTCAGCCGTGCAGCCGCCCGCCGAGAGTCTGCCGGTGGCAGACAGGATCCTCGTCCTGAAGGGCGAGCGGCGGCTGCAGCTCCTGCGCCGCGGTCAGGTGTTGCGTGAGTACAGGATCGCGCTCGGCCTCAATCCGGTGGGCCACAAGGAGCGCTCGGGCGACTTCCGAACGCCCGAAGGCAGTTACTACCTCTCGCGCCGCAACGCACGCAGCGACTATTTCCTTTCGATCCAGGTGTCGTACCCGAGCGCCGCCGACGTGCGCCACGCGCGTCGCAACGGTTGGGATGCCGGCGGTGCGATCATGATCCACGGCTTGCCGAACGAGCTGAAGCGCACTCCGGAATACTACGAGCGGACCGACTGGACCGACGGCTGCATTGCCGTCTCGAACGCTGAAATGCTCGAGATCTGGCTGCTCACACCTGATCACGTTCCGATCGACATCCGGCCCTGACACGCGCTAGCGTGGCGGGGATGGAAACCAGCATCGTCATTCCCGAATTCGTCGACGCCCGCATCGGGCCGCGCGGCAGCCTCGAAACCCTTTCCCAGGAGGAGATCGACCAGCTGCTCGATTCGAGCCAGCGCGGCCTGTATCCGCTCTTTCGCAGGTGCGTGCTCGCCGTGCTCAATTCCGGCAGCGAGACCGATAACGCGCGCGAGATCTTCGAGCGTTACCGCGATTTCGCGATCGAAATCGTGCGCCATCCCTGGGGCGTCAAGCTCGCGATCCGCAACGCGCCCGCCATGTCCTTCGTCGACGGAGAAATGATCCGCGGCATCAAGGAGCATGTGTTCGCGGTGTTGCGCGACGTGGTCTACATTTCGAACGAGATCAACGACAGCACCCGCTTCAACCTGCAGGAACCGCAGTCGATCACCAATGCGGTGTTTCACATCCTGCGCAACGCCCACGTCCTGAACCACAAGGCGCCGCCCAACCTCGTGGTCTGCTGGGGCGGGCATTCGATCAGCCGGGAGGAGTACGACTACACGAAGAAGGTCGGCTACGAACTCGGCCTGCGTGGCCTCGACGTTTGCACCGGTTGCGGCCCGGGCGCGATGAAGGGCCCGATGAAAGGCGCCAATATCGGTCACGCGAAGCAGCGCATCGTCGGCGGTCGCTACATCGGCATCACCGAGCCCGGCATCATCGCCGCCGAGCCGCCGAACCCGATTGTCAACCAGCTGGTGATCATGCCGGACATCGAGAAGCGCCTCGAAGCCTTCGTGCGGCTCGGTCACGGCGTCATGGTGTTCCCGGGCGGCGCCGGCACCACGGAGGAGATCCTGTATCTCCTCGGCATCCTTCTCGACCCGGAGAATGCGCAGCAGCCGATGCCGGTGGTTCTCACCGGTCCGAAGGGCAGCAGCGCGTATTTCGACCGCATCGCGCAGTTCCTGGAAGGCACGGTGGGCAGGGCAGCTCTCGCCCGCCTGCGCATCGTGCCGGGTGATCCGGCGGAGGCTGCGCGACAGATGTCGCATGCGCTCGAAGACGTGCGTGAGCATCGCCGCCGAGCCAACGATTCCTACAACTTCAACTGGCTGCTGCGCATCCGGCCTGATTTCCTGCTGCCTTTCGAGGTCACGCACGATTCGATGCGCGCGCTCGACCTGCACCGCGAGCAGCCGCCTTACCAGCTTGCGGCGAACCTGCGTCGCGCGTTCTCCGGGATCGTGACGGGCAACGTGAAGGACCACGGCATCAAGGATATCGAAGCGCATGGACCGTACGAGTTGAGCGGCGATCCCGGCGTGATGCGCCTGCTCGACGACCTGCTGCGTGCGTTCGTCGCGCAGGGCCGCATGAAACTGCCAGGCTCCGAATACAAGCCCTGCTACCGGCTGGTCGCGTGACATAACGCGTGCGTTCGCGCGCGCCGCGCGATGCCGTGACGCAGTTCCTGTCGGCGCGCCCGCGCGTTCCCTACGCTCGGACCGAAAGCAGCGGATACCCGTCATGAAAACTTCAGGTGGAAACAGGAGCGATATCCCGGTGGCGGCAGGCGCGACGCCGACGCCCGCCGGCAACGACTTCGCCAACTGGACCGAGCGCATGCAGCGCTCGCGCGGCCGTCACGCCGCCATCACGCGCAATCTCTATACGTGGTCGAGTTACAAGAACTGGGCCGAACGCGTCAAGACCGACTGGGACGGCGGCGAAGAGAAGTAAGCCCCGGCGGCAAGCCGCTCAGCTCGCCGAGGCCGCGCCGCCGATCGCGGGCGCGATTTCACCTTCCGACACTTGCGGCGGCCCGGCCTCGAGCCAGCCGATCAGCGGCTCCCACTGCTCGAGGTCCTCGCGTACCGTGTAGCTTTTCATCTCGTGGATGCCGATGCCGAGCTCGGCGCTGCGCACGTAGCTCTGCGAATCGCGAAAGGTGGCGACGATCGGGATGCCGAGCGTCTCGAGGAAACGCATCAACGCCTGGTACGTGAGGGTGTTCCTGCGCACACGGTTGGCGATCACGCCGATGCGGTTGTCGCCGCGGCGCACTTTCGCCACGAGCAGCAGGTCCGCGATGCACCTCGATGCGGCATGGATATCGATGTCCGAAGGCAGCACCGGCACGATGATCTTGTGCGCATCGCGCGTCAGGTCGGTAAAGCCGTGCGAGGGCACGGCGGCCGGTGTGTCGACGATCACGCGCCCGGTGCCCTCCGGTGCGCGGAGCTGAAAGCTGCGGGTGAGACGCGTATCGCGCTCGAACGCTGCGACCGCGCGGATCTCCGGCAGGTTGGGCGGGCGCTTGCGTGTCCAGCGCATCGAGGAGCCCTGCGGGTCGAAATCCATCAGCAGCGGCGTGAGCCCGCGCGTGGCGAAATAGCTCGCCAGATTGATTGCAATGGTCGTCTTGCCCGATCCGCCCTTCGGGTTCAGCACGACGATGCGTTGCGGGCCTTGCATCCTCCGGGAAGCCTACACTGTGAGCCCGCGCACGGCGAGCGGGGTCGCGTCCCGCTAGTCTTGCACCTCATGGAACGCATGCTGCTGCTGTGGGACGAATTCGACGACTGGTTCGGCGCCGGGCGGCATGTGGTCGTCACGGCGATGGCGGGACCGCTCAGCTGGTTGCGCCGCCGCTGACGAAAGCGGGTTCGCCCCCTTGATTTTCCTGCGCGGGGCCCTACATTCCCCGCGCCATGACCACAACCGCCACCGAAACACGCGGCTTCCAGGCCGAAGTCCGTGAGCTGCTGAAGCTCATGATCCATTCCCTGTACAGCCACAGGGAAATCTTTCTCCGTGAGCTGATCTCGAACGCGTCCGACGCGAACGACAAGCTGCGCTTCGCGGCGCTCGGTGATCCGGCGTTGCTCGAAGGCGGCGCGGATCTCGGCGTCTGGATCGAGGCAGACGAAAAGTCAGGCACCCTCACGGTACGCGACAACGGCATCGGCATGGCGCGGGACGAAGCGATCGAGCACCTCGGCACGATCGCGAAATCGGGCACGGCCGAGTTCTTCCGTCGGCTGACAGGAGACCAGCAGAAAGACTCGCAGCTGATCGGCCAGTTCGGCGTCGGCTTCTATTCCTCGTTCATCGTCGCCGACGAGGTCGAGGTGTTCACCCGCAAGGCGGGCCTGCCCGCCGCCGAAGGCGTGCGCTGGGCATCGAAGGCCGAAGGTGAGTTCACGGTGGAGACCGTCGAGCGCGCCGAGCGCGGCACGAGCGTCGTGCTCCATCTGAAGGAGGAGGCAAAGGAATTCCTCGATGCCTTGCGCCTGCGTGCGCTCGTGCGCCGCTACTCTGATCACATCGCATTTCCGGTGCAGATGCGCAAGGAGGGCGCCGCATCGCTCGACTTTGAGGCGGTGAACCAGGCGAAGGCGCTCTGGGCCCGCCCGCGGAGTGAAGTGACCGACGAGGAGTACCGCGAGTTCTATCAGCACGTGGCGCACGATTTCGAGCCGCCGCTCGCGTGGAGCCACAACAAGGTCGAGGGGCGGCGCGAGTACACGAGCCTGCTCTACATCCCCGGGCACGCGCCTTTCGACCTCTGGCACCGGGAGAGTCCGCGCGGCCTCAAGCTCTACGTGCGCCGTGTGTTCATCATGGACGATGCGGAGTTCCTGCCGCCCTTCCTGCGCTTCGTCCGCGGGCTCGTCGACTCGAACGACCTGCCGCTCAACGTCTCGCGCGAGCTGCTGCAGCAGAACGCGGATGTCGAGGCGATGCGCGGGGCGCTGGCGAAGCGTGCGCTCGATCTGGTCGGCAAGCTCGCCGCCGACGAGGATGCCGACAAGTACGCGGGCTTCTGGCGCGAGTTCGGCGCAGTACTGAAAGAGGGTGTTGCCGGGGACGAGGCGACGCGCGAGAAGCTGTTGCCGCTGTTGCGGTTTGCGAGCACCCAGGGCGAGGGCGACGCGGCGGGCGTCAGGCTCGCGGACTATGTCGCGCGCATGCGTCCCGGCCAGGAGCATATCTACTATCTGATCGGGGGCAGCGTGGCCGCGGCGCGCACGAGCCCGTATATCGAGCGGCTCACGGCGAAGGGTGTTGAGGTGCTGCTGCTCGCCGACCGGATCGACGAGTGGGTCATGGGGCGTCTCACGAGCTTCGAGGGCAAGCGTTTCCAGGACGCGACGCGTGGCGATCTCGACCTCGGCGGGATGGATGCGGCGGAGGGCGCGCGCCACGACGCGGCGGTGAAGGAGAGCAAACCGCTGCTGAAGCGCATCAAGGATGCGCTTGGCGAGCGCGTCACCGAAGTACGCGTGAGCCGGCGGCTCGCGGAAACGCCGGCCTGCCTCGTGCTCGGCGAACACGACCCCGGCGCGCAGATGCGCCGCATTCTCGCGAGCGCGGACCAGAAAGTGCCGCAGGGCACCCCCGTGCTCGAGGTCAATGTCGAACACCCGCTCGTGCAGCGGCTCGAAGGGCTCGAGGAGGGTGAAGGCTTTGACGAACTCGCGCAGCTGTTGTTCGACCAGGCGGCGCTCGCGGAGGCAGGCGAGGTGGCGAGCCCCGGCGACTTCGTGCGCCGCCTGAACAGGGTGTTGTTGCGGCTCGCGGCCCTGCGATAATGCGTGCCTGACCGCGGGAGACCCGCCATGATCGAAACGAAGCGACCCGACGGGTTGCGCGAGCGGCTGTCGCCGCTCGCCTGGCACGTTACGCAGGAGAAGGGCACTGAACGGGCCTTCACCGGAGAGCACAACGCCAACAAGGCACAGGGTACCTATAGCTGCGTAGTGTGCGGTGCCGCGCTCTTCAGCTCCGACACGAAGTACGATTCGGGTTCGGGCTGGCCGAGCTTCTGGCTGCCGCTTGCGGGCGATCGCGTGACGACCGTGCGCGACGCCAGCCACGGCATGGCGCGAGTCGAGGTGAACTGCGCGAACTGCGGCTCGCACCTCGGCCATGTGTTCGACGACGGCCCACGGCCTACCGGGCAGCGCTACTGCATCAATTCCGCTTCGCTCGATTTCAAACCGACCGGGGAGCCGCGCTGAATGTTCGACCGATTGCCCGCCCTGTTGCTGGCCGTGCTGCCGCTTGCCGCGTGCAGTGCCGTCGATCAGCCCCCAGCCACCGATTCGAAGGAGACTGCTGCCGTGTCCGTTGCCATCACCGATCTGAAGGAAGGCAGCGGACCCGCTGTCACCGCCGGCCAGGCGGCTGTCGTGCATTACACCGGCTGGCTGTACGCGGCCGGGGCGCCCGACCACATGGGGCAGAAGTTCGACAGCTCCCGTGACCACGGCCAGCCCTTCACCTTCCGCATCGGCGCGGGTGAAGTGATAGCCGGCTGGGATCAGGGCGTCGCGGGCATGAAAGTCGGTGGACAGCGCCGGCTCGTGATTCCGCCTGAACTCGGCTACGGGGCGCGCGGCGCCGGCGGCGTGATTCCGCCGGGCGCCACGCTCCTGTTCGATGTCGAACTCGTGGGTATCCAGTGAGTCACTGGCGACGCCCGTCCGCGGCGGACCTCACCGCGATGCAGCGCGTCAACTTCGTGATGAAGGAAGGCACCCTCCACAAGGCGCCGTGATGTCGCGCGGCACCCGCACACTGATCGACGGCCCCACCGGCAAGCTCGAAGTCCTGCTTGAGAACCCCGCCACGGCGCCCGTGCGCGCGTTCGGCGTCGTATGCCACCCGCATCCGTTGCAGGGCGGGACCCTGGACAACAAGGTCGTCTACACGCTCGCGCGTGCGTTGCAGGACGCTGGCCTGCCCACTGTACGCTTCAATTATCGGGGCGTCGGGCAGAGCGAGGGCGAATACGATGAAGGACGCGGCGAGACGCTCGATGCGCTCGCCGTTGCAACCTGGGGCGCAGTGCGCTCGCCCGGTGCACGCGTGTGGTTCGCGGGCTTTTCGTTCGGCGGCTTCGTCGCGATCAACGCATCGCGCCAGCAGCACGCGGAGCGGGTGATCGTGGTCGCACCGGCGGTTGGGCGGCTCTCGAATTTCAGGGTCGATGGTCCGCGCTGCCCCTGGCTGCTCGTGCAGGGGGATGCTGACGAGGTCATTGCGCCCGCAACTGTGCTCGACTGGGCACGCGAGCAGACACCCCTGCCAGAGATCGCGGTCTTCTCCGGGGTCGGGCACTTCTTTCACGGCAAGCTCACCGAACTGCGTGACCGGGTCGTCAGCTTCGCGCAGAAAGCAGAAAGCCCGGCGGGGTGAGCCCGCCGGGCTTTCCTTGTGAAGAACGGAAGCGCTGGCCTCAGTTCACGAAGGCCTTGAGGCTCTTCAGCGGCATCGCACGGACTTTCTTCGAGGCCGGCTTCGCCTTGAAGGTCATCTTCTCGCCGGTGAAGGGGTTGACGCCCTCACGCGCCTTGGTGGCGGGCTTCTTCACGACCTTGAGCTTGAGCAAGCCGGGCAGCGTGAACAGCCCGTTACCACGCAAGCTCTTGCGGATCACCCCCGAAAGCGAGTCGAACACGGACGAAACCTGCTTGCGCGACAGCCCGGTGTCCTTGCAGATCGTCGCAAGGATTTCCGACTTCGTCGGTGCGCCACCTTTTTTCGCCATTGCCTATTCTCCTGAAAAATTTGGTTGCTGATCACGCGGCGCGCAGGCCGCGCGAAACGCGAATCGGGCGGCAACATAGCATATGCGTATGCGCGCGCAAGCGTTTTTTCGCGCGCGAGGTATCGCCAAACAGCTGGTTTTCCAGCGCCGCGCGCGCACGCTGATGGAAGCGGGCGGCACATCGTGCTCGATTTTCGATGAATGACGCGAGGTAACTCGCTGATGTTCTCGCTCATCCGCGCAGCAGGATCAGCAGCGCCTGCAGCGCGATCAGCGCCCAGAGCGGTGAAAGGTCGAGGCCAGCCACCGCAGGGATCAAGCGCCGGAAGGGCCGCAGGACGGGCTCGCAGAGCGAGTCGAGCAGCGCGGACACGGGCGAATACTGCCCCGGCGAAATCAGCGAAATGAGCGCGTACAGGAGGATCGCGTAGAAATAGACCCACAGGCTCTTCGTGATGACGCCGAGCGCAGCGAGGCGCAGCCAGGTGAGCGCAGGCGGTAGTCCGCCGGCACGCAGTGCATACAGGATGCCGACTTCCGCGAACGCGATCAGCAGGACCGCGACGATCGAGGCAGTGTCGAGTTTGCCGGCGGGCGGCAGCACGCGACGCAGCGGCAGGATCAGCGGGTTGGTCAGCCGCACGATCGCCTGTGAGATCGGGTTGCGGAAATCCGCCCGCACGATTTGCAGGAGCAGCCGCAGCAGGAAGACGAAGAAGACGAGCGAAAGCAAAGTCTCGACGACGTAGAAAAGTGCGCTCACGCAACCCCCGCCAGTTCCCTGCCGCGCTTCACGGCGGCATCGACGGCCGCTGCCACCAGGTCGCCGAAATGTGCTGCGGCGAGGCTGCGCAGCGCCGCCTCCGTCGTGCCGCCCTTCGATGTGACCTCGGCACGCAGCCGCCCCAGATCGCCGTCACTCCCGTGAGCGAGACAGCCCGCGCCATGCAGGGTTGCCACCGCGAGCTGGCGCGCCGTGACGGGTTCGAGGCCGAGTCGGACGGCACTCTCCGCAAGCTGCTCGGCGAGCAGAAAGAAATAGGCGGGTCCGCTGCCCGAGACTGCAGTCACCACGTCGAGATCGTCCTCCCGCTCGACCCACACCGTGTCGCCAACCGCAGACAGTACGACGCCTGCGCGTTGCCGCGCATCGGCTGAGGTGCTAGCAGGCGCGTAGAGGCCCGTGATTCCGGCGCCGCAAAGCGCCGGACGATTGGGCATCGCGCGCACGATCGGCACGCCTGCGCCACACCAGCCGGTCAGCGAGGCGATCCGGATACCTGCCGCGATCGAGATGACGAGGGGCCGGTACTGCGCGAGCACGGGTGCGAGCGGCGCCAGCACTTCAGCCATGATCTGGGGCTTGACCGCCAGAACGAGCACGTCTGCGGACGCTGCGATTTCGCAGTTGTCCCCGGAGGTGCGAACACCCAGGTCCGCCTGCAGCGCTGCGCGCGTCGGCGCGAAAGGATCGGCGACCGCGAGATCCGCTGGCGTGGCGCCGCGCGCAAGCAGGCCCGCGATGAGCGCCCGGCCCATGTTGCCGCCGCCGATGAAGGCAATGTGCTGTCCCGACATGAGTGAATGTTACCTGCTCAGACGGGCGCCGCGGCACGTGGGCCAAAAACGGCAGTACCGATGCGCACCAGCGTCGCGCCCTCGGCGATCGCTGCGGCGAAGTCGCCGCTCATGCCCATCGAGAGCGTGTCGACGTCGAAGCCACTTGCGCGCAGGGCGTCGAACGACACGCGCAGGTGCGCAAACCAGTGGCGCTGCCGCGCGCCGTCGGCTTCCCCGGGCGGCAGGCACATGAGACCTCTCAGCCTGAGACGAGGCAGGGTGCGCACCCTGGCGGCGAGCGCGGCGACTTCAGCGAGGGCGACGCCGGCCTTGCCGCTTTCACCGGCGACGTTCACCTGTATGCACACGTTGAGCGGCGGCGCATGGCAGGGGCGCTGCGTCGAGAGACGTTCGGCGAGCTGCAACCGGTCGACACCGTGCACCCAGCCAAAGCGCTCGGCCACGAGTCGCGTCTTGTTGGCCTGCAGGCGGCCGATGAAATGCCAGGTCAGCTCGTGACCCTCGAGCGTGGCAATTTTCGGCAATGCCTCCTGCAGATAGTTCTCGCCGAAGTGCTCCACACCGGCGGCGGCGACCGCGCGCACGCTTTCGGCCGGCTGGCCCTTGGAGACAGCCAGCAGCGTGACGGAGTCGACACTCCGGCCGCACTGCGCGGTGGCGGCAGCGATGGCGGCACGCACCTTTTGCACGTTCGCAGCCAAATTCTGCGGACCGATTAACATATTGGACGCAGACCCCCTCCGCTATACTGCGGCCGCTTCTCGCGAGGATTTCGCATGGCCGTCGATATTGCGCAACTGCTTGCGTTTGCCGTCAAGAACAACGCCTCGGATCTGCACCTGTCATCCGGTGTGCCGCCGATGATCCGTGTCGACGGCGACATGAAGCGCATCAACATGCCGTCACTGTCCCACAAGGAAGTGCACAGCATGGTGTATGACATCATGAACGACAAGCAGCGCAAGTCGTACGAGGAATTCTTCGAGACCGATTTTTCATTCGAGATCCCGAAGCTCGCGCGCTTTCGCGTCAACGCCTTCAACCAGAACCGCGGCGCCGGCGCCGTGTTCCGCAACATTCCGTCGACGATCCTTTCGCTCGAGGATCTTGCCGCGCCGAAGATCTTTCGCGATCTGTGCATGCTGCCGCGCGGTCTGGTGCTCGTCACCGGTCCCACCGGCTCCGGCAAGTCGACCACGCTCGCCGGCATGGTGAACCACTGCAACGACAACCGGCCGGATCACATCCTCACGATCGAGGACCCGATCGAATTTGTCCACGAATCGAAGCGCTCGCTGGTGAACCAGCGCGAAGTGCACCGCGACACGCTCGGCTTCAGCGAAGCGCTGCGTTCTGCGCTGCGCGAAGACCCCGACGTCATTCTCGTCGGCGAAATGCGTGATCTCGAGACCATTCGCCTGGCGCTCACCGCGGCCGAAACCGGCCATCTCGTGTTCGGCACGCTGCACACGAGCTCGGCGGCGAAGACGATCGACCGCGTGGTCGACGTGTTCCCTGCGGCCGAGAAGGAAATGGTGCGCTCGATGCTTTCCGAGTCGCTGCGCGCGGTGATCTCGCAGACGCTGATGAAGCGCATTGGCGGCGGTCGCGTCGCCGCGCACGAGATCATGATCGGCACGCCTGCGATCAGGAACCTCATTCGCGAGGGCAAGATCGCGCAGATGTACTCGTCGATACAGACCGGCCAGGCACAGGGCATGCAGACGCTCGATCAATGCCTGACCGAACTCGTGCAGAAGGGCGTCGTGAGCAAGGAAGAAGCGCGCTACAAGGCGCAAAACAAGGATGCATTGTGATGCTGGCAGGAGCTGCTCATGGATCGTGATCAAGCCATCAAGCTCATGCAGGACCTGCTCCGCCGCGTGGTGGAGAAGAAGGCGTCGGACCTCTTCATCACCGCGGGCTTCCCGCCAGCGATCAAGATCGATGGCGAGGTGCGCCCGCAGAGCGAGAAGGCGCTCACCGGCGAGCAGTCCGGCGTGCTCGTGCGCGCGATCATGAACGACCGCCAGTCGAAGGAGTTCGACGCCAGCAAGGAATGCCAGTTCGCGATCGCGCCACCGGGTATCGGCCGCTTTCGCGTCAGCGCATTCGTGCAGCAGGGCCAGACCGGCTGCGTGATCCGCCTGATCAATTCGAAGATTCCGGGCTTCGAGGAGCTCGATCTGCCGCCGATCCTCAAGGAGGTGGTGCTCTCGAAGCGCGGCCTCGTGATCATCGTTGGCGGCACCGGCTCCGGCAAGTCGACCACTCTCGCTGCCATGGTCGGCTATCGCAACGAGAAGACGCGCGGCCACATCGTCACGATCGAGGATCCGGTCGAGTACGTGCACCAGCACAAAGGCTGCGTGATCACGCACCGCGAGGTCGGGGTGGACACCGAAAACTGGCATGCGGCGCTCAAGAACACACTGCGTCAGGCGCCCGACGTGATCCTGATCGGCGAGATCCGCGACCGCGACACGATGGAGTACGGCATCCAGTTCGCCGAGACGGGCCACCTCGTGCTCGCGACGCTGCATGCGAACAGCGCCAACCAGGCGCTCGACCGCATCATCAATTTCTTCCCAGACGAGCGGCGCGAGCAGTTGCTGATGGACCTGTCGCTCAATCTGCGCGGACTCGTGTCGCAACGCCTGATTCCGCGCGAATCGGGCAGCGGGCGCATCGCTGCGATGGAGATCATGCTCAACTCGCCGCTGATCCAGGACCTGATCTTCAAGGGCGAGGTCGCGAAAATTAAGGAGGTGATGGCGCGCTCGACCCGCATCGGCATGAAGACCTTCGACCAGGCGCTGTTCGAGCTGTACGAAACGGGCCATGTTTCCTATGAGGACGCGTTGCGCAACGCCGACTCGAAGAACGAGTTGCGCCTCAAGATCAAGCTCGAGAGCAAGCGCGAGAACAAGAACATCGACGACGGCGGCGGCTCGCTGCGCATCGTCGAGGAAGAGCAGGGGCGCGTGATATGAAGGCGACGGGCAAGGCCGTAAGCCCAACCGGCGACACGACGACCCAGGCGCCTGCGGTGGCGGAGGCGACGCTCGCGATCAACACCCGGCCGCTGTTCAAGCTGATGGTGGAGAAGAAGGCCTCGGACCTCTTCTTCACGTCGAACGCCCCGATCAAGATCAAGATCGAAGGCCAGATCTTCCCGGTCAACAAACAGATCCTCACGCCGGAAACGGTGCGCCAGTCGGCCTTCGCGCTGATGACGCCCGAACAGCTTGAGTATTTCCACCGCGAGCTCGAAATCGACTTCGCGATCTCGGAGCCCGGACTCGGGCGTTTTCGCGTCAACGTATTCCACCAGCGCGGCTTCCCCGCGCTCGTGATGCGCTACATCACCGCCGACATGCCGAAGCTCGAAACGCTCGGCCTGCCGGACACATTCCGCGACCTGATCATGATGAAGCGCGGGCTCGTGCTGCTCGTCGGCGCCACCGGCTCCGGCAAGTCGACCACGCTCGCCTCGATGATCAACTACAGGAACGAAAACTCCTCGGACCACGTGGTCACGATCGAGGACCCGATCGAATTCCTGCACACGAACAAGCGTTCAATCGTGAACCAGCGTGAGGTGGGGCTCGACACCAGGAGTTACGAGCGCGCGCTCAGAAGCGTCATGCGCGCCGCGCCCGACGTGATCCTCGTCGGCGAGATCCGCGACCGCGAGACGATGCAGGCCTGCATCAACCTATCGGGCACCGGCCACCTCGTGCTCGCGACGCTGCACGCGAACAACTGCGCCGAGACGATGGACCGCATCATCAACATGTTTCCGCGCGACCAGCACAACCAGATCTTCCTCGACCTCTCGCAATACCTCAAAGCGATCGCCGCGCAGCGGCTCGTGTTTGGCAAGGATGGCAAGCGTCTTGCTGCGGTCGAGGTGATGCTCAACACGCCGCATATCTCTGAGCTCGTCAAGAAGGGCGATGTGTCGGGGATTAAAGAGGCCATCGTGCAGAGTAGCGAGCGCGGGGTGCAGAGCTTTGACCATGCGCTCTATGAGCTGGTGAAGCAGGGGCGGGTCGAGCTTGAAGAAGCGCTTAACAACGCTGATTCGCGCACGAATCTCGAGGCGAAGATCAATTTCGGGTGAGGTAGGTGGTCGACGATTGATCCAGTCGGGCTGATTTTTCTGTGGTATCCCGGCGGCGGGTGTAGGCTTGCCTGGGCCGGTGAAGAACTAAGGAGAATACATCCGAGGCCGCGCCAACGAGCTTGGGAGTATCGAGTGCGGCGCCGGCAAGCTATTGCGTAAGCGTAATTGGGGGTGCAATGACAAATAGAACGCTTCGGGATACCGCAATGTCTTTCATAGACTTCGAAACGACAGGGTTGTCGGCTCGAAGCGGTGCTCGTGTTGTTGAGGTCTCGATTGTGAGGGTAGAGCCGGATGGTGAGCCCCAAGTCGTGCTCGACACGCTGATTGATCCCGAAGGCCCCGTTCTCTGTACCAGCATTCACGGCATTGACGACGAAGACGTGCTTGGCGCTCCGCGCTTTACCGATATTCTTGGCGAGATGATTGGCGCACTCGAGAATTCAGTTGTTGCTGCCTTTAACGCAAGCTTCGATATCAGCTTTCTTACGGCAGAAGCGAGGCTCGCTCCGAACACTTCCAAGCTGCGCACCCCGCCATACATATGTCTCATGTGGATGAGACCACTCTTGGGCCTGAGTAAACGTTGCAGCCTTGAGGCGGCATGCCACCAACACGGATTGCGTGCAGGAACGCATAGGGCAGCGGAGGACGCGCTGGCTTGCGCATACATGTGGAAGCACTACCTCGATGCTGCTGAGAAGGCCGGGTTTGGCACATGGGCGCGGCTATCAACGGCCGGCTCTCACAAGTATTTAGACACACTTGAGTGGCCGCCGTATTCGCGAAGGGACTTCGTTGAAATCGGCGGAACCACGTGTGGAACGGCGAAGAAGCCTCGCAGTGAGCCAATCATATCTCCGATTCCATCTTTAACAACGGATCGCGACACGATCATTGATCCTTTCCTGGCATCAAGAGCATATTGGCGTGCATTGGTTGAAGCTTCAGCTGACGGGAAGATTGATTCGTCTGAGATTGAAGGGCTTCGCCGCATGCAGCGCGAGCTCGCCGTGTCAGAAACAATAATGAGAGATACGCATGCGCGACTGTTCGCAGATTGCTTGCGGGTGTACGCCGAAGACGGCGTCATAACCGACAAGGAGGCGAAAATGCTGCGCGATGCACGAGAGGCTCTCCAACAATTGGGGTGGGCACCAGGTTAGGAGCTCGATCGAGAGTCCTCTACGCCCGCTTGGTCCTGTTCGTCAGGGCGGTACAAGCGACGCCAAAGACTGGGCGATCGAGACCACGAACAACCCGCGGGATCCTCTCGAACTCCTATTGCGCGTGGCGACCGTGAGTTTGGAGACCGAAACTTCACCCTTTGAAGGGTGGTCGCAGCGGCACCGGGTCGGTAACGATTCGCGCCAACTGGCGGGTGAACTTCCGGTTTGAAAGCAAGGATGCCGTAGACGTCGATTACGAGGATTATCACTGAGGTAGCCCATGAGGATGCACAACCCTCCCCACCCCGGCGAGATCATTCGCAAGCTCTGTCTCGAGCCGCTGGACCTCTCGGTCACGGACGCGGCCGCCGCCTTGGGCGTCAGCCGCAAGACGCTCTCGGCCCTGCTGAATGGCCGCGCCGGCATCAGCCCGGAGATGGCGGTACGGCTGTCGATCGCTTTCAGCGCCAGCTCCGAGAGCTGGATGAACCAGCAGACGCAGTTCGACCTGTGGCATGCCGAGAAGCGGCGCAAAGATTTGCGGGTCTCTCGCGTGGCCGCCTGACAAGTCCGCGGACCAGAAGCGTGCGATAAGACGCCGCGGACGCCGCAGCCACCGTCGCCGGCCGTCCGTTCCGCCTACGAAATCGGCGAGCGCAGTACAGGCGCCGCGCGCCGACCTTGCCACGCGCCACGCCAACCTGGCCCGCCTGCGCTCAAAGCTCGGTGGTTAAAACAATCGCTTTGACCATATCGATTAATTCGATTAAGATGATCGGCAGAGGAGACACAATGGACACCATCCGCGCTGCCGACGCCAAGACGAACTTCGGGGCTTTGCTCGATAAGGCCCAGCGCGAA
>DAORVK010000001.1:122428-124051 GCA_035433705.1 Steroidobacteraceae bacterium | reverse complement strand
TGCCCGCCGGCGTGCCGGGGCACTTGTCGAGATTGTCGTTCACGCCGTCGCCGTCAGAGTCACCGACCGGCAGCGGGGCGGCCGGTGCGGGTGCGGCGACCGGAGTGCCCCAGTGGTACTGCAGGCCAATAGCCGCAACCGTGTCGTTGAGATGATCGTCGTTCGGCGGCTCTTTGCTCGAGCTGACGAGACCGTAGATCTCAGCGCGCAACGCAAGCGCAGTGCCGCGCGATTCGTTACGGGTGAGGTTCGCCAGGATGCCGGCGCCGTACGCGAGGGTAAATGTCGATAAATCGGCCCCTGAGAGTGGTGATGTGTTTGGGTAGTACGGATCGACGTAGCCCGCGCCGAGCTTCAGGAACGGCGAGATGCGCGCATCGCGGTAGAACACGCGATGCAAATTGATGAAGTAGTGATTGAAGTCGAGCGAGCTTCCGCCGAGGGTGTCGGGGCTGACATAGCCGAACTGGAACTCGACGTCCCACTTGTCGAAGGAGTGGCCGATCGCAAGCGCGCCGCCCAAGTCGTCATCGGCCAAGCGGTCGCGGTCGGTCCACAGGAAGATGGCTTCAGGGGCAACGTACCAGCTGTTGGCCGGCGGGCCGGCGCTCACGGGTACCGTAGCGAGCAGTAATGTGACGGCCCCACAGGCCAATGCAACGTGTTTCTTCATTTCCTCTTCTCTCTACTCATTGGGGGGTGGTGTTGCGGAATTGGACACGCGAGGCATCCAATGCCTGCCCACGCAACACACTGAAAATGATAGCGGAAGGATTTAGACTAAGTCAAGGAAGGGCGAGTTGTCGTGGAAATGCTACGGCTTGTCCGGGCTTGCCCGTACGCGATCGCCCACCGCGATTTCGCGCTTGCCGGCTTCGCCTCCGCGCAACTCGAGCACCATTGTGACCGGCTCGTTCGAGGAAATGGTGTCGAGGGAATGTGGCTTCGTCTGTGCGGCGATGTGCACGACGCGGCCCTTCGCATCGATGAACAGCATGTCGAGCGGGATGTAGGTGTTCTTCATCCACATCGACATCACACGTGGTGCCTGCGACTGGAACAGCATGCCCGCGTCCGGCGCGAGGTCGCGCACGAACATGAGGCCCTGCGCCTGCCGGGGCGGCGTGTCCGCGACCCAGACATCGAAATGCTGGGTGCCACCTTTGCCTGAGATCTCGAGTTTCGCGCGTGGAAAATTCGTGAGGTCCTCGAGCGGCGGCTCACCGTGCGCCAACGCGGCGGCGGTGAGCAGCAGGGCGCCCAGAGCGAATCGTGCTGCGAGGTGGTTGTTCATCATTCCTTGCGCGCCTCGTCCCTGAGATCGATTCTCCCCGCAAAATCGAAGCGAGTCACGAGCAGGCGCGCGTCGCCCCCCAGGGTGGCCGCGGGCCCGACGCAGAAGCCGTGCGCTTCGATGCGCCAGCTGCGCGTCGGTCCGCCGAGCGGCCCTGTACGTTGCTGCGTGAGCGCGTCGACCGTGCACCTGTCATCGCCCTGCGTCGCGAAGAGGCGCCGCTCGCCCTCGAAGATCACGGTGAGGTTGGTGGGGCGCTGTTGCGCAGCCGCGCCTTCGGCCGCGCCCACGATGCCGAACACGAAGCGCAGGCGACGGCCGTCACTCTG
>DAORVK010000001.1:97758-122328 GCA_035433705.1 Steroidobacteraceae bacterium | reverse complement strand
GTGGCGGCAGCGGGCGGTGGCGTAGTGTCGGCCGCGGAACAAGCTGCGGGACAGGCCGCTGACAACGCGAACACGCCAGCGAGCGCGAGCGCCTGGCGCGGCATCACGAGCCCATGACCAGCATGTGCTTGGCGAAGCGGGCGTGCGCGCGGCCGATGAAGCGCGCGCAGTGCATGAGTGTCGTGACAATCACGACGCCCAGTACGATGGCAATGGGCAGCAGAAAGGCGCTGCCGAGCCAGGCAGGGCTGTAGTCAACCGCGATGCCACCGGAAACGTGCAGCCAGCCGAAACGCCGTGCGATTTCGAACAGCGGCGCGAAGGTGAGCGACAGGCCAAGCGCGAGCCCGGTCACGGCAATCGTGAAGTAGGCAATGCCGAGGGGCAAGCTCAGCACGAAGTAGGCAATCGTGGTCCAGGTGCGGGCGTCGCGCAGCATCTCGCCGATGCGCGCCCAGAACGACTGCTTCGGTCCGGGATGCAGCGGCCGTCTCGGCATGCGCTCGCCCGAGATCGCTTCTACCAGCCGTCCGTCGGCGAGTGCGATGACGCGAGTGAGTCCGATGAAGGCGAGGAAGAACGGTATGCCGATGATCAGCACCGCGAGCCCGAGCGACATCGAGACGCCGACCACTGCGAACACGAAATGGAAGATGCCGACCGCGAGCGCCAGGAACATGAAAAAGAGCGAAGCGTAGGCGCGCGGGTCGGAGTAGACCGCGAAGAAGCGGCGCAGCGCGCCGCCTCCCGCTTTCGGCTTTGGCGTGCGCAGCGCGGCGGCCACTTTCGCCTCGGTCTCCCGGTACGCTGCCGCGACCTCATCGGGCGCGCCGTAGGTGCTCGCGATCAGCTCGAGCACGTCGGCCTCCGATTTGCCGGGATGAGCCGCGATCTCCGCGCGCAGGTATTCCTCGGCGTCGTAGAGCGCATCCTGCACGAGGGCGGGGTCCGCTCCCGTCAATTCCTCGCGTAGCTGTTTCAGGTACGCATCAATGGAACGCGGTGCTGCCCTGTTCATGTCGATTTTCCTTCGGAAGTGAAGCGGTCGACGAAATTGCGGGTCTGCGCCCAGATCGCGCGCCATTCGCCGAGCACGGCTCTGCCGGGCGCGGTGATACGGTAGTACTTGCGGGGTGGTCCCGAAAAGGATGGCTCGACGCGGCTTGAGAGCAGTCCGCCGGCTGACAGCGATCGCAGCACCGGATAGATGGTGCCTTCCTTGAAGAGGGGCTCGCCTTGCGCCGCGCGCTGCAACTGCTTGGCGATCTCGTAGCCGTAGAGTTCACCCTTGGCCTGATCGAGTACGGACAAGAGCACCAGCGCCACCAGACCTCCGTTGAGGTCTTTCTGGAACTTGCGCGCACTGCTATCGTCCATTTGCTTGTACTGTAGACTGCACAATACTGGACAGTCAAGTGTAGAAGCAGAAGCTGCTAAACTCGGTCGGAGCCGCCGGCGCCCCCAGCAACCTGATCCGATGGACCCCATGACTTCGTCGATCCTCGTCGAAATAAGCCCCAATATTCCAGAAAACCTGCGGCGTTTGCCGGAACTTGCCGGAAACCTGTTCTTCAGCTGGTTGCGGCCCTGTCGATCGCTCTTCGAGGACCTCGACGAGGAACTCTGGCGCCAGACGGACGGCAATCCGAAGCTGCTGCTCCGATGTGTAGACCAGGCAGCGCTCGATCGTGCCGCGTCGGATGCGGTCTATCTCGCCCGCTATCGCCAGGTCCTCGTCAATTTCGATGCCTACCTCGCCACTCCGGCCGCACTGCCCGATGCGCCCCTCGTGGCGTATTTCTGCGCCGAGTACGGTTTTCACGAAAGCTTTCCGATCTACTCGGGAGGCCTCGGGGTACTCGCCGGCGATCACTGCAAGGCGGCGAGCGACGAGCGGCTCAACTTCGTGGCCGTTGGCCTCATGTACGGGCAGGGCTATTTCACGCAGGCCGTCGACAGCGACGGCGCGCAGCACGCGGTCTACGAGAGTCACGATCCGCGCGATCTGCCCGTGCAACCGGTGCGCCGCGCCGACGGCAAGTGGCTGTCCGTGACGCTTGAGATCGCGGGCCGGACAGTGTGTACGCGCATCTGGCGCGCGCAAGTCGGCCGCGTGCGCGTGTTCCTGCTGGATACCAATTGCGAGAACAACACGCCCGAGGACCGGGAGATCACCCATCGCCTCTACGGCGGCGACAAGGCGACACGCATCCGTCAGGAGATGGTGCTCGGCATCGGCGGCGTGCGCGCGCTGCGCGCGCTCGGCCTTGCACCCGCCGTGTGGCACGTCAACGAGGGCCACGCGGCGTTCCTGATCCTCGAGCGCATGCGCGAATGCGTCGCGCAGGGCGCGAGCGCGGAGGTCGCGCTCGAGGCGGTCGCGGCGCAATGCGTGTTCACGACGCACACACCCGTCGCGGCCGGACACGACAGCTTCCCGCACGACCTCATCGTGCAGCAGTTCGGGGCCTGGTTCGACAGGCTCGGGTGGCCGCTCGAGCGCGTGCTCGAACTCGGACGCGCCCCGGGTGTGCCGCACGAGTTCAACATGACCTGGCTCGCACTTGCCGGCACGCGTTCCGCCAATGGCGTGAGCCGCGTACACGGCAGTGTTTCGGCGCGGCTTTGCGCGCCGCACTGGCCGGAGCTCGCGCCGGAGCAGAACCCGGTCGGCTTCGTCACGAACGGCGTGCACCTGCCCACCTTCCTGCACCAGACTTGGGCGGATTTTTTCGATCGCCACCTGCCGGCGGACTGGATGGATCGCCAGTCGGACCCGGCGCTCTGGGCGGCGCTCGAACATGCGCCCGACGAGGATTTCTGGGCGGCACTGCAGGATGTGAAAGCGCGCATGTTCCACGGCGTGCGCGCGCGCCTCAAGCTGGAGTTCGCCGGGAAGGGCATGAGCGGCGCGCAGTGGCGTCAGGTCGTGCGTCTCCTCGACCCGAACCGCCCCGATGTGCTGACGATCGGCTTCGCGCGCCGCTTCGCGACCTACAAGCGCGCCACGCTGCTGCTGAGCGATCGCGCGCGGCTTGCGCGACTGCTGAATGATCCCGAGCGCCCCGTGCTGCTGCTCTTTGCCGGCAAGGCGCATCCGGCGGACGAACCGGGCAAGGCCCTGCTGCGCGAGATCAAGCAACTGATGCTGGCGCCGGAGTTCATCGGGCGCGTGATTTTCCTCGACGACTACGACTTGCGCCTTGCGCGCTGGCTCGTCTCGGGCTGCAACGTCTGGCTCAACAATCCGGTCGCGCCACTCGAGGCGAGCGGTACCTCCGGCATCAAGGCGGCCGTGAATGGCACGCTCAATCTGTCGATACTCGATGGCTGGTGGGCCGAGGCTTTCGACGGCGAGAACGGCTGGGGCCTCTCGCCGGTGAGCGTCGAGGACCCGCACCGGCGCGATGCGCTCGAGGCCGAAAGCCTCTACGAGACACTCGAAGAAGAGGTGGTGCCGCTCTACTTCGCGCGTAACGGCGCCAACTATTCGCCGGGGTGGGTGCGACGCTGCAAGCATGCGATGGCGACCGTGATCCCCGGCTTCAACATGGGTCGGGTGGTGAACGACTATGCCGAGGGCGTCTATCGCCCTGCGGCCCGGCGCGGCCCCACGCTCGCCGACAACGGATTCTCCGGGGCGCGCGCGCTCGTCGAGTTCAAGCGGCGCGTGCGCGCAGCCTGGCCGCGGGTCGCGCTCGAGCGGGTCGCAGACCCCGAACCCCAGATCGCCATCAAGGGCCGGCTCGGCATGCAGGTTGCCGTGCAGCTCGCCGGCCTCGCGCCGGAGGAGATCAAGGTGGAAATCGTCGGCGAGCGACGCCTGCCACACCCCGTGCCGAATGGTCCGTTGCTCTCATCGTTCAGGCAGTACCAGCGCGACGGCGAGTGGCGGGCGAGCTTCGCGCCGACCGGGGAAACGCGGGCCGATGGCGCGTGCCTCTACGCGATCGACACGCCGGCGCCGTCGAGCGGCCAGTACGCTCTCGATGTCCTCGCGACGCCCACGCATCCGCTCCTCGCGCATCCGTATGAGCTCGGGCTCATGAAGCGTCTCGTCTGAAGACCGCGCCGCCGAGCGGCGGCAAGGTGACCACGAGCGAGTGCGGCTGCCCGCGATGCGCGACCGGCGATGAGGCAAGCGGCAGCGGATTGCCGACATTGCTGCCGCCGTAGTAAGCGGAATCGGAGTTCAGCACTTCGCGATAGCTGCCGGCCTGCGGCACGCCGATGCAGAGGTCATGGCGCGGGACCGGTGTGAAGTTGAGCGCGACGATCACGAATTCCTCGCCGCTCCTGCGCACGTAGACGAGGATCGAGCTCGCCGCGTCATCGCAATCGAGCCATTGGAAGCCCTGCGGCTCGAACTCGTAGCGGTGCAGGCTCGCGGTGCCGACATACAGGCGATTCAGGTCGCGGATCAGCTGCGCGATGCCCGCATGCGCAGGCTCGCCGGCGAGCGCCCACGGCAGCTCACGCGCGAAGTCCCACTCGGTCTCCTGGCCGAATTCGCTTCCCATGAACAGCAGCTTCTTGCCGGGCATCGTCCACATGTAGAGGTACAGCAAGCGCAGGTTCGCGAGGCGCTGCCACGGATCGCCCGGCATGCGCCCGAGCAGCGAACGCTTCAGGTGCACGACCTCGTCGTGCGAGAGCGGCAGCACGAAGTTCTCCGTGTACGCATACATCATCGCGAAGGTGAGCTGATGATGGTGATGCGAGCGAAAGAGCGGGTCCTTGCCGAAATACGCGAGCGTGTCGTGCATCCAGCCCATGTTCCATTTCATCGAGAAGCCGAGGCCGCCCGCGTCCGCCGGGCGGCTCACCATCGGCCAGTCGGTCGACTCCTCGGCGATCACGACCGCGCCGGGGAAACGCGCGTGCACGAGCGAGTTGAGCTCGCGCAGGAACGCGATCGCCTCGAGATTCTGGTTGCCGCCGTAGCGGTTCGGCAGGAAGTCGCCCTTCCTGCTGAAATCGAGATACAGCATCGAGGCGACGGCATCGACGCGCAGGCCGTCGAAGTGGAACTCGCCGAGCCAGAAAGAGGCACTCGACAGCAGGAACGAGCGCACCTCGTGGCGCTCGTAGTCGAAGATCAGCGTGCCCCAGTCGCGGTGCTCGCCGCGCCGCGGGTCCGCGTATTCGTACAGCGGCTCGCCGTCGAAGCGCGCAAGTCCGAACGCGTCGCGCGGAAAATGGCCGGGCACCCAGTCGAGCAGCACGCCAAGACCCGCGGCATGACACGCATCGACGAAGTGGCGCAGGTCGTCCGGTGAACCGTGCCGGCTGGTCGGTGCGAAGTAGCCGGTCGTCTGGTAGCCCCAGGAATCGTCGAGTGGGTGCTCGGTGACGGGCAGCAGCTCGAGGTGCGTGTAGCCAAGGTCCCTGACATAGGGCACGAGCGTATCGGCGAGCTCGCGCCAGCTATAGAAACGCCCGTCGGGGTGACGCCGCCAGGAGCCGGCGTGCACTTCGTAGATGCTCATCGGGGCGTGCAGCCAGCTGCGTGCGCCGCGCGCCGTGAGCCAGTTCGCGTCGTGCCAATCGTATGGTGTCGTCGCAGCGACGCGCGAGGCCGTGGCCGGCCGCAGCTCGGTCTTGCGTGCGTAAGGGTCCGACTTGAGGGCGAGCGCACCCGTGTCGCGGTGGCGGACTTCAAACTTGTAGATCTCGCCGGGTGCGAGACCGGGCAGGAACAGCTCGAACACGCCGCTCGAGCCCCGCGCGGACATCGGATACTGACGACCGTCCCACTGGCAGAACGGGCCGACGACGCTCACCCGTTCGGCATGCGGTGCCCAGACGGCGAAGCGCACGCCTTCGACGCCATCCCGCGTACGCGGCACGGCGCCCAGCATCTCCCAGGCCGAGTGATGGGCGCCGCGCCCGAAACTTGCAAGCGAGCCGGCATCGATCTCGGGTGCAAAGGAGTAGGGGTCCTGTCGCGCGTGCGTACCCTGTGAGTCCGTCCAGTCCACACGGTAGTGGGTGGGCACAAGGGACGCCGGCCCGCGCCAGAAGAAGAAATCGGAGTGCGCAAGTCGCTGCGGTTCGAAGCCGCCCTCGATCGTGGCGCCCCGCGTGCGCGGCAGATGCAGCAGGATTGCGCAGTCCCCGCCGCCGGCATCGTGACGGCCGAGCACGCCGTGAGGGTGGTGATGACGCCCGGCCGCGATCCGCTCGAGGTCCGGGGCGAGAGTGTCGAGCAGGGGGTCGGTTGTAGGGTGTCCGCGTGTGATACCGTGTATCTACCATATGCCGAAGCCAGCCGCACGCGCGTCGTCCGGCCGCTACGTCAGCCGTCTCACCGGCGGCGCGCTCGCGGTGATCATGGCGGGTGGGCGCGGTGAACGCCTCGGCCCGCTCACGGCGAACCGCTGCAAACCGGCCGCGCCCTTCGGCGGCAAGTTCCGCATCATCGACTTCGTGCTGTCGAACTGCGTGAACTCCGGCATCCGGCAGGTCATGGTACTGACCCAGTACAAAGCGCAATCGCTCATCCAGCACGTGCAGCGCGGCTGGGGGTATTTGCGCGGCGAATTCGGCGAGTTCGTCGACGTGATCCCGGCGCAGCAGCAGCGCGGCGATCACTGGTACCTCGGCACCGCCGATTCCGTCTACCAGAATCTCGAGGCGATCCTGAGCCACCACCCGAAGTACGTGCTGGTGCTCGCCGGGGACCACATCTACAAGATGGACTACGGCCCGATGATCGCCTATCACGTCGAGAAGGGCGCCGACATCACGGTCGGCGTGGTCGAAGTGCCGCGCGCTGCCGCGGCGGGCGCGTTCGGCGTGCTGACCGCCACCGAGTGGCATCGCGTGACGAAATTCAGCGAGAAGCCCGTCGATCCCGACCCGGTGCCGGGCCGCCCCGAGAGCGCGCTCGCCTCGATGGGCATCTACGTCTTCAGCACGCGACTCCTCGAGCAGCTGCTGGTGGCCGATGCAGCCAACCCGGCCTCGAAGCACGACTTCGGCCGCAATGTCATTCCCGACGCGATCGCGAACCTGCAGGTGTTCGCCTATCCGTTCCAGGACGTCAAGACGCGCGCGCAGAACTACTGGCGCGACGTCGGCACGATCGATGCGTACTACGAGGCGAATCTCGAGCTGGTGCATGTCGCCCCGGAGCTCAATATCTACGACGCGGAGTGGCCGATCTGGACCTACCAGCTGCAGCAGCCGCCGGCGAAGTTCGTGCTCGAGGACGGTGCGCGCGTGGGCACCGCGATCAATTCGATGGTCGCCGGCGGCGCGATCGTCTCGGGTGCGCAGATCCGCGAGTCGCTGCTCTTCTCGAACGTGCGCGTCAACGAGCGTTCCACTGTGTACCGCTCGGTGATCCTGCCGGGCGTCTCGATCGGCCGGGATTGCCACGTGCGCGGCGCGATCGTCGACGAGGGCTGTGAAGTGCCGGACGGCACGAGTATCGGCTTCGATGCTGCGCAGGATCGCAAGCGCTTTTTCGTGACCGACAGGGGCGTGGTGCTCGTCACCGCCGGTATGCTGCGCCCGGCCGCCGCGTAGCCTCATGGGAGCGCGTCTGCCCGTCGTGCTGCTGTGGCACATGCACCAGCCGCAGTATCGCGATGCGTTCACCGGCGAGTACGTGCAGCCCTGGACCACGCTGCACGCGCTCAAGGACTACGCGGACATGGCGGCGCATCTCGAAGCGAACCCCGCCGCGCGTGCCGTCGTCAATTTCACACCGGTGCTGCTCGAGCAGCTCGAAGATCTCGCCGGCGAAGTGCGCAGCTGTCTTGAGGGCGCTGCCGCGCTGCACGATCCGGTGCTCGCGTCGCTCGTCGATGCCGCGCCCATCGATCCGGCGAAGCGCCTCGCGCTGCTGCGCGCGTTGCTGCGCGCGCAGCGCGCGCAGATGATCGAGCCGCTGCCGGTTTTTCGTGAACTCGTCGACATCGCGACGACGCTCGCGACGCCGGAGCGTATCGCTTATGCGAGCGATGCGCTCATTGCGGATCTCGCCGTGTGGTATCACCTTGCTTGGACCGGCGAGACGATCCGCCGCGGCGACGCGCGAGTCGCGGCGCTGATGGCGCAGGGACGCGGATTCGGGCCGGCCGACCGCCACCGTCTGCTCAGCGTGGTCGGCGATACGCTCGCCGCGATCGTGCCGCGCTATCGGGCGCTCGCGGCCGCCGGGCGCTGCGAGCTGGCCGTGTCGCCGTACTCACATCCGATCCTGCCGCTGTTGTGTGATTTCGCGGCCGCGCGGGAGTCGCTGCCCGACAGCCCGCTGCCGCAGCACGCCGCATACCCGGGCGGCCGCGTGCGTGCCGATTGGCACATGGCGGAGGCGATCCGCGTGTTCACGCGCATTTTCGGCCAGCGGCCTGTCGGCTGTTGGCCCTCGGAAGGGGCGGTGAGCCGGGAGACGCTCGAAGTGATCGAGCGGCATGGCTTTGCCTGGGTGGCAAGCAGTGCCGGTGTATTGCACGGCAGCGTGCCCGAAGCGGAGCCGAATCGCCCCTATCGCTTGCGGGGGCAGAAGCTCAACTGCTGGTTCCGCGACGATGGGCTCTCCGACCTGATCGGCTTCACCTACGCCAACTGGCACGGGGACGACGCGGTCGCGCATTTCGTGGGTGCGCTCGCGCAGCTCGCGCAGCGCGATGCCGCGCCCGGCCGCCACGCGGTGCTCGTTGCGCTCGATGGCGAGAACGCATGGGAGCACTACCCGCAGAACGGCTACCATTTTCTCAAGGGTCTCTACGCCGCGCTCGCCGAGCACCCTGCGCTCGAGTTGACGACGCTCGGCGCACTCGGCGCGCGCAATGTCCCGGTGGCCGAGCTGTCCCGCGTGCGTGCAGGCAGCTGGGTGCATGCGACGCTTGCGACCTGGATCGGCGACGCCGACAAGAACGCAGGCTGGGACCTCCTGTGCGAGGCGAAGATCGCATACGATCGCGCGCTCGCGGGTGGCCGCTTGTCGCCGACTGCGATTGCCGCCGCCGAGCGCCAGCTCGCACTGTGCGAAAGCTCGGACTGGTTCTGGTGGTTCGGCGACTACAACCCGGCCGAGGCGGTCGCGCAGTTCGATCAGCTGTATCGACGCCAGCTGACGACGCTCTATCGCCTGCTCGCGCTCGAACCTCCAGCCACTCTCGACCGCCCGATCTCGCTTGGCGGCGGCGCGATGGAGCAGGGCGGCGTCATGCGCCGTGCGACTGCTGGATGACGCGGCGTGCGGGCGTCCTGCTGCCGGCTTTTTCGCTCGCGCGCGATGACGCAGGCTGCGGGGCTGCGGCGCGCGCCTTCATCGACTGGCTGGTCGCGGCCCGCTTCTCCGTGTGGCAGGTGCTGCCGATCGGCCCGACAGGCGCCGACCGTTCTCCCTACTGGTTGCGCTCCGACTTCGCAACGCACACGGCACTGATCGAACGACGCGACCTGTCGCGCGACGAATTCGCTTCCTGGTGCGGGCGTGAGCAAGCGTGGGTACTCGACTACGCACTCCACGAAGCGCTCGCTGCCGCGCACGGTGGCGCGCCGTGGCGGGACTGGCCTGCGCCGCTGCGCGATCGTGAGCCGCGCGCGCTCGCGGCGGCACGCGCACAGCACGCCGCCGCGATCGAACACGTCCTGGTCGAGCAGTGTCTCGCCGAACGGGGCTGGGCCGACCTGCGCGCCTACGCGCATGCGCGCGGCATTGCGCTCTTCGGCGATCTGCCGATCTATGTCGCGCCGGACTCGGTGGAGACCTGGGTGCATCGGCGGCAGTTCCAGCTCGATCACGAGGGCCGGCCACTTGCGCTCGCCGGCGTGCCGCCCGACTACTTCGCCGTCGACGGCCAACTTTGGGGCAATCCGCTCTACGACTGGGACACGATGGTCGCGGACGACTTCGCGTTCTGGCGCGCGCGCGTGCGTCGCGCGCTCGAGCGCTTCGACCTGCTGCGGCTCGACCATTTCCGCGGGCTTGCCGCGTACTGGCGCGTGCCGGCAGGCGCACGCACGGCGCGCGAAGGCGTGTGGCGAGCGGCAGGCGGGCGGGCGCTGCTGCGCGCGCTCTGCGAGGACGCGGGCCGCCCGGCGTTCATTGCCGAGGACCTCGGCATCATCACGCCCGATGTCGAGGCGCTGCGGCGCGAGTTCGCGCTACCGGGCATGCGCGTACTTCAATTTGCTTTCGACGGCTCGCCGGACAACCCTTATCTGCCGTACCAGCACACGCGCGATTCGGTTGTCTACACTGGCACGCACGACAACGACACGACCCTCGGCTGGTACCGCGGCCTCGATGCGGCGACACGCGCGCGCGTCGACTACCTGCTACGGGCGCATGCGGGCGAGATGCCCGATGCACTGATTCACGCGGCGCTCGCGTCGGTGGCGGATCTCGCGGTGATACCCGCCGCTGACCTGCTCGCGCTCGACAGTGCCGCGCGCCTCAACGTGCCGGGCACGACGGCAGGCAACTGGCAATGGCGCCTGCCCGAGGGCGCGCTGACGCCCAAGCTCGCCGCGAGGTATGCACACGCGAACCAGGCCTTCGGCCGCGCCTGCTTGCCATAGTCCCAATCCCGGATGACCATGGCAGTACGACACAATCGACGCACAAACGATTTGGAAGGTCCTCATGGATATAAAGCCAATCAAGACCAGGCGTGACCATCGGGCAGCGCTCAAGGAAATCGAGTCGCTGATGTCGGCTGAGGCGGCTACTCCAGAGGGCGATCGCCTGGATGTGCTGGTCACTTTGGTTGAAGCATACGAACGCACGCACTTTCCGATGGGATTGCACACGAAATTCGGAATCCCGGCGGAGAGTCTCATCAGGCAGGGCGCCGGAAGAGCTACCCGGCCGCGCGGCAAGACAGGGTTGGCGCAATCATGAAGCGAATCGCGAAAGTGCGGCCGATCCCCGCGGTACTGTGCGCCGCCGCTTTCGCACTGATGGCAGGCGGCTGCGCAGCGACTCGATTCGAAACACCCACACTGCAGGTCGTGAATATCGAGATGCAGCGCAGCGAGCTGTTCGATCAGCGCTTCAAGGTGCGCCTGCGCGTGCAGAACCCGAACGATCGCGCGCTGCCCGTCAAGGGCATATCCGCCACAATGGATCTCAATGGTGAAGAATTCGCGCATGGAGTCGCCGGCGAGGCGTTCACGGTGCCGGCGTTCGGTGAGGCCGAATTCGACATGCTGCTCTCGGCCAACATGGCGGGCGCAATCCTGAAGCTCTTTTCCGGCATGCGCGGCGACAAGGCGCGCGATTCGCTCGACTATCGCGTGCGCGGCAAGCTGTCGCTCGCTGCGGGCTTCATGCGCACGATCCCGTTCGAGGAGAAGGGGACGTTCAGGCTGGGGGATCTCAAGGGGGCGGCACGACCGTAGCTGTGCTGTCGGGTCGTGCCGCGCACCGCGCGTCAACGTGTGAGCAGCCCCTCGTACAGCGCCACGTACTCCGCCGCCTGCCGCCCCCACGAAAAGTCCTGCGCCATGCCGTTCTGCACGAGCTTCACGAATGCCGATGTGTCAGCGTAGAGAGTCAGCGCGCGCGTGAACGCCCACGCCATCGCGGGCGCGTCGAAGTCGTTGAACACGATGCCGGTGCCGAGGCCCGCGGCGCGGTCGAAGTTCAGGACGGTGTCGGCGAGCCCCCCCGTGCGACGCACGATCGGTACCGTGCCGTAGCGCAGGCTGTACATCTGGTTGAGTCCGCACGGCTCGTAGCGCGAGGGCATCAGGAAGAAATCGCCCGACGCCTCGATCCAGTGTGCGTGCGCCTCGTCGTAACCGGCCCGAAAGCGCACTGCCTGCGGGTAATCGCGCGCAAGGCCCGCAAAGAACCGCTCGTAACGCGCCTCGCCACTGCCGAGCGCCACGAGCTGTGCGCGGTTCTGCGCGAGCAGGGGCGGCAACGTGTCGAACAGCAGTTCAAAGCCCTTCTGCGGCGCGAGCCGGCTGACGATGCCGAAGAGCGGAACGCCGAGCCGGAAGGGCAGGCCCTGGCGCGCAAGAAACGTGCGTTTGAGCTCCGCCTTGGCGCCGAGTGTGTGCTCGTCATAGTGGATCGGCAGGTGTCGATCGCGCCGCGGGTCCCACTCATCGTAATCGACGCCGTTCAGGATGCCGGCGACCGCGCTGCCGCGCGCGCGCAGCACCTGTTCGAGACCCATGCCGTATTCGGCAGTGCAGATTTCGCGCGCGTAGGTCGGGCTCACGGTCGTGACGGCGTGGGCGTAGAGGATGCCGTGTTTCAAGGCATTGACGATGCCGGCGCGCAGGTCGTCCTGGTGGAGCCAGTGCGGATCGGCAAGCCCGAGGTCTGCTACTTGCCGCGCGTCGAAGATACCCTGGTAGCCGATATTGTGGATCGTGAGCACGCTGCGCGTGCCGGAGAACAGCGGGTCTTGCGCGTACTCCGCGTCGAGCAGCAGCGGGCCGAATGCCGTGTGCCAGTCGTTGCAGTGGAGGATCTGTGGCGCAAAGCCGGTTCGGCGGCAGGTCTCGAAGGTGGCGCGGGTAAGGGCGATGAAGCGTCGGTGCTCGTCGGCGTCGTCGGTGTAGAGGCCTGCGCGGGCATAGAGGGCAGGGTCGTCGATGAAATGCACGGTGGCCGTACAGCCGGGCAGCGTCGTCGTGACGACGCCTGCTTCGGGCGGCGGGAGGCCGAACAGTGCACGATCGATGCCTGAGTAGAGCGGCGTGAAGACGTGCACGTCATGGCCGGCCAGCGCCAGGTGCTTCGCGAGCGCACCGGTGACGTCGGCGAGCCCGCCGGTCTTCGACCAGGGCGTGATCTCCGAAGTGAGCAGGGCAATGCGAAGCGGCACCCTGCGAGTTTAATTATCATGGAGGCATGTTGCGACGTTTGCTCGTGGTGCTCGTCGCGGCAGGTGCGCTGATGCTCTCCGCGGGCATCGGGCTCCTCGCCGCAGACTGGCCGTTCCTGCATCGTCTCTGGCAGCTTCCGGCCGACAAGGCGCAGTGGCGCGTCGCCCTGCGCACGCCGGTCGAGGGGTTCGATGGCGGCGGATCGGCGTTCTTCCCGGTTGCGACGCCGGACGAGCGGACGATCGACGCGGGCGCGCTGGCGCAGGCCGGAGCATGGGCCGAGGCGAATGACAGCGCGGCGCTGCTGGTAATGCACCGAAGCAAGCTGCAGCTCGAGCGCTACTGGCAGGGCCTCGCGCGCGACACGCTCTTTCCCGTGCAGGGCCTCAGCAGGTCGCTGCTGGGTGTCGCCTATGGCTGCGCGCTTGCCGACGGCCTCGTCACATCGCTCGATACGAGGGTTGATCATTGGCTCGCGGAGTGGCGTGGCGAGGCGCGCGGTGCGATCACGTTGCGGCAGCTCCTGCAGAACGTGTCCGGGCTGGAGACTCCTGCCCTCGACAGCTGGGCAGCTCTTCTGGGCAAGGGAGGGCGCATGCGGTTCGGCACCGAATCCGTGCGTGCCGCCCTGTCTTTCGACCTTGCGCACGAGCCCGGTACCCACTTCGCGGTGTCTCCCGTCGATGCGCAGCTGCTCGGCCTCATTCTCGAGCGGGCCAGCGGCGAGCGGTTCCCGGAAGTCCTCGCGCAGAGGCTCTGGCAGCCGATTGGCGCGGGTGTTGCCGAGTACGGGCTCGACCGGCGAGGCGGCATGGCCGCGGTGTTTGACGGCCTGCGCGCCGCACCGGGTGATCTGCTGCGCGTTGGCATGCTCCTTGTTGACGACGGAGTCGCGGGCGGCCGGCAAGTACTGCCGCAGGGGTGGGTCCACGAGATGGCGCGCGGCTCGGTCCCGAATCCGCACTACGGCCTCGAGGCATGGCAGCTCGAAGGCGGGGGACTCATGATGGCCGGCGATGGGCACGCGATCTGGGTCTGGCCGGACGAGCAGCTGGTGATCGTGCGTCTCGGGCGTGCGACACCGGGCTGGGATGCCGGGACACTGCCTGCGATCCTGCGCCACGGACTTCACTGAAGCTGCGGCCTGCGTGATGCGCACCCGCGACCTCTCCGACATGCTGCTGCTCGGCGCGATCTGGGGCGGCGCCTTCGTGCTGATGCGGATCGCCTCACCCGTGTTCGGCGCCACGGCGCTCGCGGGCGTGCGGATCGCGGTTGCGTTGCTCGTGCTGGTACTTTTCCTGCGACATTGGCAGGCGTTGCGCGAGCAGCCGCTGGCGCTGCTCGCGCTCGGTGCCATCAATACAGCAGTGCCGTTCTCGCTGTTCGCTTATGCGATGCTCAGCATCACGAGCGGGCTTGCGGCACTGCTGAATGCGACGACACCGATGTTCGGTGCGCTCATCGCCTGGGCGTGGCTCGGCGAGCGGCTGACGATCTGGCGCGTCACCGGCATCGTGATCGCATTCGGCGGCGTCGCCTGGCTCGTGCATGGCGCAATCGGTACGCTCGGTGCGGGCGCCGTGCCCGGCGTGGTCGCGGCGCTTGCGGCTGCCGCGCTCTACGGCATCGGTGCCAGCTTCACGCGCCGGTATCTGGGTGCGGCCGATCCTGCGGCCGTCGCTGCCGGCTCGGTTCTCGGTGCGATGCTCGTCATCGCGCCGTTCTCCATCGCAACCTGGCCGCAGGCGCCGATCTCACTGCAAGGCTGGCTCGCCGCCGGGGCGCTCGGCGTGTTCTGCACCGGCGTCGCCTATCTCATCTACTTCCGCTTGATGCGCAGCGTGGGTGCGGGTCGCGCCGTGGCCGTTGCGTTTCTCTTTCCCGTCTTCGGGATCCTGTGGGGTGCGGTCGTACTGCATGAGCCCGTGACCTCGGGCTTGCTGGCCGGCTGCGCCGTGGTGCTGGTGGGAACCGCGCTTTCGGTCGGCCTTGCCGATCGGGTGACGTTCGCCCGATAACGATGCAATACTTTCCCGATGGCCGACACGCGCAACGTCGTCACCGCAGCCAGTCTCGTCGCGGCGTTGCTCGCGGGCGGCTGGGCGATTTACGCCACCAAGCACGCCGGCGCGCCGATCGAGGCACCCAGGGCGGGCGTGGGTGCGCGGCCGGGCGGGGCTGCGCCGGTGGTCGTCAGTGCTGTCGTGCGCAGCGAGCGCGTCTCGCATGAGCTGAAGGCGCTCGGCACGGCGATCGCGAACGAGTCGATCGAGGTGATGTCCAAGACCTCGAACTTCGTCTCGGCCGTGCGGTTTCGCGATGGCGAGACCGTGAAGCACGGCCAGATACTCATCGAACTCGACCCGGCGCAGGCGCGCGCCGATCTCGCCGAGGCGTCTGCCGCGCTCACCGAGAGCACGAGCCAGTACGAACGCGCACGCGACCTGCTGTCGACCCGAGTCGTGTCGCAGTCGCAGTATGAGCAGCTCGAGGCGACCATGAAGGCGAACCAGGCCCGCGCCGACGCGGCCACAGCACGGCTCGCCGATACCGTGATCCGCGCGCCGTTCGGCGGCCGCGTGGGCCTGCGGCGCGTGAGTGTCGGCAGCCTCGCAAGCCCGGGCACGGTGATCACGACGCTCGATGACACGAGCGTGATGAAGGTGGATTTTGCCGTGCCCGAGAACCTTCTCGGGAGCCTGCGCGAGGGGCTCGAACTCTCCGCGCGAACCGCGGCGCACCCCGACAGCGAACTGAAGGGCCGGGTGCTGACGATCGATTCGCGCATCGATCCGGTGACGCGTTCGGTGACCGTTCGTGCGCTTGTGCCGAATGCGGCGTCCCTGTTGCGGCCGGGCATGCTGGTCAACGTGACGCTCGCGAGGGACGAGTACGAGGCGCTCGTGATTCCGGAGCAGGCGCTCGTGCCCGAGCAGAGCCGCCAGTACGTCTTCGTCGTCGACGGCGACAGCAAGGTCGCGAGGCGCGAGGTGCAGATCGGGCGGCGTGAGCCCGGCAAGGTCGAGATCGTCGGGGGCCTCGCGCAGGGTGAGCGTATCGTGGTCGAAGGCACGCAGAAGCTGCACGACGGCATCGCGGTGCGCGAGGCGCAGGGGTGACGATCTCCGATCTGTCGATCCGCCGGCCGGTGTTTGCGACCGTGCTGTCGCTGCTGCTCGCCATTCTCGGCGTGATGGCGGCGCTGCGCCTGCCGATCCGCGAGTATCCGGATGTCTCGCCGCCGATCGTCACGATCGACACCTTCTACCGCGGCGCCTCCGCGAGCGTGATCGAGAAGCGCATCACGGAGCTGATCGAAGACGAGATCTCGGGCATCGAGGGGCTCGCCAAGCTCACCTCCTCGAGCCGCGACGAGAATTCGCGCGTCACGCTCGAGTTCACGCTCGATCGCGACATCGACGCCGCCGCCAACGACGTGCGCGAGCACGTCTCGCGCGTGATCGCGCGCTTGCCCGAGGAGGCCGACCCGCCGCAGATCACCAAGGTCGATTCGGGCATGGACGCGATCATGTACATCAGCGTGTCGAGTCCGGCGCGCAGCCCGCTCGAGCTGACCGACTATGTGACCCGGCACCTCGTCGATCGCTTCTCGGCGGTACCGGGTGTTGCGGTCGTGCGCCTGAGCGGGGCGCGCCGCTACGCGATGCGCATCTGGCTCGACCGCGACGCGCTCGCCGCGCGCCGGTTGACGGTCACCGACGTCGAGGACGCGCTGCGGCGCGAGAACGTCGAACTGCCCGCGGGGCGCATCGAGTCGCGCGAGCGTGAGTTCACGTTGCGTACCGACACGAACCTCACGGAGGAGGCCGACTTCCGCGAGCTTGCGATCGGCAAGGGCGCCGATGGCTACGTCGTGCGCCTCGGTGACATCGCGCGCGTCACGCTCGCGGCCGAGGACGAGCGCAGCCTGTCACGCTCGGACGGCGTACCGGGTGTCAGTGTCGGCATCACGCCGCAGTCGCAGGCGAACGTGCTCGAGGTCGCGCAGCGTGCCAGGGCCGAAATGGAGCGCATGCGCGCGAGCCTGCCGGCTGACATCATCATGGGCGCAAACATCGATTTCTCGGTGTTCATCGTCGAGTCGATGAAGAGCGTGGCCAAGGCGCTCACAGAAACACTCGCGATCGTGCTCGCGGTGATCTTTCTCTTTCTGGGCACCGCCCGCGCGACCCTGATACCGGCCGTCACGATTCCGGTGTCGCTGCTGGCCGCGACACTCGTGATGGCCGTCCTCGGCTACTCGATCAACACGCTGACGCTGCTCGGCGCCGTGCTCGCGATCGGGCTCGTCGTCGACGACTCGATCGTGGTGCTCGAGAACATCGTGCGGCGGATCGAGCGCGGCGAACCGGCGCTGCTTGCATCCCTCACCGGCAGTCGCGAGATCGGCTTCGCGGTGATCGCAACCACGCTGGTGCTGTGTGCCGTGTTCCTGCCGGTCTCGTACATGGAGGGCAACGTCGGGCGCCTCTTCGGCGAGTTCGGCGTCACGGTGGCCGCTGCGGTCGCGTTCTCCGCGCTGATTGCGCTGACGCTGACGCCGATGATGGCGTCGAAGCTCTTCACGGCAGGGTTGCACCGCGGCCGCCTGGCCCAGGCGGTCGATGCGCTGTTTCACAAGGCAGCCGGCGCCTACGAGCGGCTGGTGCGCCGTTCGCTCATGGGCCGTGGCCCGCTGATCGTGCTCGGCGCAGCGAGCGCCTTCACGGCGCTCATCGTCGCACTGATGATCGCCGGCCAGCCCGTGCCGTGGCTGAAGCTTCCCGTGACGTTCGCACCGATCGAGGATCGGGCGATGCTGTTTGCGAGGCTCACCGCGCCCGAGGGTTCGAGCCTCGCTTACCTCGACCGCCACATGCGCGAACTCGAGACCATCATGACGGATGAAGTGGAGCGCGGCAACGCGAAGCGCGTCATCACCCGCTCGGGTGGTTTCGGCCGGCAGGGAGAGGTGAGCAACGGCATCGCCTACCTGCCGCTGACACTCTGGGGAGAGCGCAAGGATTCCGCGGGAGTGATCGCCGCGCGCGTCGGCCAGCGCGTGGCGGACCTGCCGGGCCTGCGCATCGTCGTGATCCAGCCGCCGGGCCTCGGCGTGCGTGGCGGAGGCAAGCCGCTGCAGGTCGTGCTCGGCGGCAGCGACTATGACGAACTCGCCTCGTGGCGCGACAAGGTCATGGCGCGGCTGCAGGCGGAAAACCCGCGCATCATCGCGCTCGAGTCCGACTATCTCGAGAGGAAGCCGCAGATTTCGGTGCGGATCGATCGCAACAAGGCGGCCGATCTCGGCGTGTCGCTCGCCACCGTGGGGCACACGCTCGAGACGATGCTCGGATCGCGCATCGTGACGACCTTCCTGCGGGGCGGGGAGGAGTACAACGTGGTCGTGCAGGCGCGCGACGACGAACGTGCCTCGGTGAACGACCTTGGTGACATCTACGTGCGCTCGACGACGACGGGGAAGCTCTTGCCGCTATCGGCGCTGGTACAGGCCGGGGAAGTCGCCGGACCGAATGACCTGAAGCGCTTCGACCGGCTGCGCTCGATCACCCTGTCGGCCAATCTCGCGCCCGGCTACTCGCTTGGGGAAGCGCTCGAGGATGTGGAGCGCGTGATCCGTGAGGAAGTACCGCAGGGGGTCACGATCAACTACGACGGCGAGTCGCGCGAGCTGAAGCAGTCGGGCGGCAAACTGTGGCTCACGTTCGGCTTCGCGCTCCTGATCGTCTACCTCGTGCTCGCGGCCCAGTTCGAGAGCTTCGTCCATCCGCTCGTGATACTCGCCACGGTGCCGCTCGCGCTGTCGGGCGCGCTCGTGGGGCTGTGGCTCTTCGGTTCCTCCATCAACGTCTTCAGCCAGATCGGCGCGATCATGCTGATCGGTATCGCCTGCAAGAACGGTATCCTGATCGTCGAGTTCACAAACCAGCTGCGCGATCGCGGTGTCGCCTTCGTGGACGCGGTGGTCCAGGCGGCGACCATCCGTCTGCGGCCGGTGCTGATGACCAGCCTCTGCACCGCTTGCGGGGCGATACCTTTGATGCTCGCCACGGGAGCGGGAGAGGAGAGTCGCCAGTCGATCGGTTCGGCCGTGTTCTTCGGGACGATTTTTTCGCTGGCCCTGACCCTGCTCGTGGTGCCGGCGCTCTACCTGCTGATTGCCCGCAATACCCATTCCCCGCACCATGTGAGCCGCCTGATCGAGAAGCTTGCGGGCGCCGTGTCAACTGTGCCGTCTGCAAATAAGGCCTTGAATATAAAAGATTAATCCATGTGTCAAAGCGGCCCGGGCCCGACCGGCGAGTACAATGGGGCGTCCCCCGCCCCGTACCCGGTGCCCCGTGTCAGCCACGCCCTATCAGCAGCTCGAGCAGGAATGGAAGCGCCTCCACGCGTTCCGTGGCGCGCTCGCGCTGCTGCGCTGGGACGCGGCGGTGATGATGCCCAAGGGCAGCGCCGACATCCGCGGCGAGCAACTGGCGGCGCTCGAGACCGAGCATCACACCCTCCTCACGGCACCCCGGATCAGTCGCCTGCTCGATCGTGCACAGGCGAACGCCCCGGGGCTCGACGAGTGGCAGCTCGGGAACCTGCGGGAGATGCGCCGGCAGCGCGACCACGCGATCGCAACCCCGGTGTCGCTCGTGTCGCGGCTCGCGCGTGCGACTTCGAAAGCGGAGGTCAAGTGGGTCGAGGCGCGCCGCGCCGACGATTTCGCGATCTTTGCGCCGCACCTCGAGGAGGTGCTGCAACTCGTGCGCGACAAGGCGCAGCTCCTGGGCCAGGCGCTCAATCTTGCGCCCTATGACGCGCTGATCGACGAATTCAGTCCCGGTGTGACGATGACGGACATCGATGCGATGTTCAAGGCGCTCGCGCGCCGCCTGCCGGGCCTCATTCGCGAGACGATGGCACTGCAGGCGAAGCACCCGGCGCTGCCGATCACCGGCAAGTTTCCGGTCGCGAAGCAGCGCCAGCTCGTAACCGAAATCATGAAGGCTGTCGGCTTTCCGTTCGACGGTGGTCGTGTCGACGAGAGCGAGCATCCGTTCACGGAGGGTGTGCCGGGCGACATTCGCATCACCACGCGCTACGACGCCGACGATCTTTTCTCGAGTGTGCTCGGTGCGCTGCACGAGACGGGCCACGCGATGTACGATCTGGGCCTGCCACGCGAGTGGCGCGACCAGCCTGTCGGGCGCGACCGCGGCATGGCGATCGAGGAGAGTCAGTCGCTCCTGATCGAGATGATCGTGTGCCGCAGCCGGCCCTTTGTCCGCTACCTGATGCCGCTTCTGCAGAAGCATTTTGGCGTAAGCGGCCCCGAGTGGGATCCGGAGAACGTTTACGCGCACCTGACGCGCGTGCGGCGCAGCCTGATCCGGGTTGACGCCGACGAGCTGACCTATCCGCTGCATATCCAGCTGCGCTACGACCTCGAGAAGCAGCTGCTTGCGGGCGCGCTCGCGGTGCGCGAACTGCCGGAAGCCTGGGCGGAGTTCATGCAGGCACGCTTCAACGTCCGGCCCGCAAGGCAGCAGGAAGGCTGCCTGCAGGATATCCACTGGGCAGTAGGCTCCTTTGGTTACTTCCCTTCGTACGCGCTCGGCGCTGCCATCGCGGCTCAGCTCTTCGAGAAGCTGCGCGGGGATGTACCGGCGCTCGACGAGCAGATTGCCCGCGGCGAGTTCGCGGGGCTCTTCGGCTGGCTGCGCGAGAAAGTGCATGGCCTCGGCGCGAAAGTATCGACCCAGGAGCTTCTGAAACTCGCGACTGGCAAACCGCTGACGGCCACCGCCTCGCTGCGCTATCTCGAGGGCAAATATCTCGAGGACCCCGCCTCGCGCAGCGCCGCCGCGTGAGGTCCGCGCTCCGGTAACATGGCGGCCATGGCCGCAACTGCCCCCTCCGGTTCGAACACCTCGAAGCGACTCGCTGCGCAGCTGCGCAGTCTCGTCGGCAAGGCCATCGCGGATTTCCGGATGATCGAGCCGGGCGATCGCGTGCTCGTGTGCCTTTCGGGCGGCAAGGATTCCTACACGCTGCTCGACCTGCTGATGTCGCTCCAGCGCAGTGCGCCGGTCGAGTTCGAACTGGCCGCCGCGAATCTCGACCAGAAGCAGCCGGAGTTCCCCGCGGAGGTACTGCCCGATCACTGCCGCGCGCTCGGCGTCCCCTTTCACCAGATCGAGCAGGACACCTACAGTGTCGTGAAGCGCGTGATTCCCGAGGGGCGCACGATGTGCGGGCTCTGCTCTCGTCTGCGGCGCGGTGCGCTGTACCGGTTCGCAGCGGAAAACGGCTTCACGAAGATCGCGCTTGGCCACCACCGCGACGACATCGTCGAGACGCTCTTCCTCAATCTCTTTCACGGCGGACGCCTGAAGGGCATGGCGCCGAAGCTTGTGTCGGAAGACGGGCGCAACATCGTGATCCGTCCGCTCGCCTATGTGCCGGAGCGCGAGATCGAGCGCTTCGCGCGCGCGCGCGCCTTTCCGATCATTCCCTGCCGGCTGTGCGGCTCGCAGGACAACAACCAGCGACTGGCAGTGAAGCGCATGCTGGAAGGCTGGGAGCGCGAGCACCCGGGACGCGTCGCGTCGATCTTCTCTGCGATGACCCAGGTCGAGCCCGCGCATCTCGCCGACCCGCAGCTGTTCGATTTTGCGTCGCTCGCCCGCAAGCCCCAGTGACCACTCTCCTGCCGCTCGCCAACGCGTACTGGGTGCAGCGCGACCGCTGGCTCGCGGGTGAATACCCGGGTGGCGCAACGCGCGAGGCGACGCGTGCGCGCCTCGCGGCACTCGTCGCGCTCGGCATCGACACCTTTGTCGATCTGACAACCCCCGGCGAGCTGCCGGCGTACGATGCGGCGCTCGCGCCCGGCGTGCTGCACATCAGAAAGCCCATCCCCGATCACGGTCTGCCGCTCGAGCCCGAGCACATGGGCGAAATCATCGGGGTCATCGACGAACTGCTCGGCGACGGGCGCCGTCTCTATCTTCATTGTCGCGCAGGAATCGGCCGCACCGGGATGGTGGTCGGCTGTCACCTCGCACAACACGGCGTGCGTGGCGACGCCGCGCTCGATGCGCTCAACGTGCTCTGGGCAGACAGCGCCCGCTCGCGCAGCTGGCCCTCGATCCCCGAGACCGCCGAGCAGCGCGACTATGTCTATCGCTGGCCGGCGCCGCTCGACCCGACGCTCGACGACGATGCGATGGCGGCGACGCACGCCCTGCGCGAACGCTTCACGGGCGCGCTGCTCGGGCTCGCGGCAGGCGATGCACTCGCGGCGGCGACCCAGTTCCGCAAGCCCGGCAGCTTTACGCCGGTAGGCGACCTGCTGGGCGGAGGGCCCTTCGAGTTGCCGCGTGGCGCCTGGAGCGACGACACGGCCATGGCGCTGTGCGTGGCCGACAGCCTGCTCGAGCGGGGTGAATTCGACCCGGTCGACCAGATCGAGCGCTTTATCCGCTGGCAGCGTGAGGGGTATCTCTCGGCGACCGGCCAGTGCGTCGGCATCACAGGGGGTGTAACGCGAGCCCTGGGCACCGCGGGCTGGCGGCGGCAGCGCTTCCCCGGTTCGCACGATCCCGCGCAACTCGATCCCGAAGTACTGACACGGGTCGCACCGGTCGTGCTCCATTACTTCAACGAACCGGGTGCGGCGATCGAGCGCGCGGCCGATGCGGCCCGTACCACCTGCCAGGCGCCGCTCGTGCTCGATGCCTGTCGCGTGCTCGCGACCGCACTGCACACGGCGCTCGCGGGGCGCGACAAGGCGGCGATCCTGCGCGCGGTGCGCGAACTCGGTGCGAGCGGGACTTTGCGGCCCGAGGCGGCCGCGATCGCCGCCGGCGGCTTCCGTGAGGCGCCGGGAATGCCCGCCCGCGCCAGATCCACCGCGCTCGACGTACTCGCGTTCGCGCTGGGCATGTTCGAGGCGACCGGCACGCTGCGCGATGGGGCGCTGCAGTGCGCCAACCGGGGCCGCGACTCGGACGTCCTGACGGCCACCTACGGGCTGCTCGCCGGCGCCCACTACGGCGCGGCCGCGATCCCTGCGGCATGGCGCGCCAGCTTGGCGAGGCGGGAGCTGATCGTCGACTTTGCCGACCGCCTGCTGGCCGGGGTCATGGTGGCGATGGCGGGGTGAGTTGCCGTGCCACCCGCCGTCCGTCCCCCACGGCCCGCCCCGGCTGCTATCCTGCAGGCGTCCCTGCCGAACCCACCGCGCCGGTCCCAAGGCGGCGCATGAGGCCCCTGTTCCCATGCCGCTTCCCATCCCGCGCCCTGCCGCCCCCGCTCGCCGCTCTGCCGGCGCGAAGCGCGTGCGCGCGAGGCGCGCGTCGTGGGCGCGGCTCGCCGACGAGCAACTGCTCGCGATGCGCTTCTGTGACCTGAAGCTCAAGCTCGAGCGCACGCCACTTGCGCGCCACATGCGCGGTCTCTATCGCGACCTGGAGCGCCGCGGCCTCGACTTTCGTCCGCACGCGTGGATCGGCGAGGAGTGGTTTTCACCGGACGGTGTTCCCGGCATCTCGATTCCGTTCTACCTCGCGCATCCGCGCCTCGAGCGCCTCGAGCGCACGATGATGAAGCAGGTCGAGGGCGGCAATGCGCAATGGCTCAAGCGCATCCTGCGGCATGAGGCCGGGCACGCACTCGACACCGCGTATCGCCTGCGGCGCCGCAAACGCTGGCGCGAGGCTTTCGGTCCCGCGTCGTTGCCGTACCCGGATCGCTACCGCGCACGGCCCGGCAGCCGGCGCTACGTGCAGCATCTCGGCGACTGGTACGCGCAGTCACATCCGACCGAGGACTTCGCCGAGACTTTTGCCGTATGGCTGACGCCGAATTCGTCGTGGCGGCGCGGCTACGCGGACTGGCCCGCCTTTCAGAAGCTCGAACTCGTCGATGCGCTGATGGCGGAACTGCGGGGCCGGCGTGCGCTCGTGCGGAAGCGCACGCGAATCGAGCCGATCGATGCGCTCACGCGCACCCTCGGCGAGCACTACGAGGAGAAGCTCGAGCGCTATCGTCAGTACCGCCGCGGCCTCGTCGACGTGATGCTGTCGAAAGTGTTTACGCCGGCCAGGCCGCGACGCACGGCATCGCGCGCCGGTACGTTGATCCGCAACGCGCGACGCGAGCTCGTCGATGCGGTAGTGCGGGAGCAGGGCGTCGAGCGCTATAGTGCGTTCCAGATATTGCGCATGATCATCGAACGCTGCGATCAGCTCCGGCTCTATCCGCGCGGCAGCCGGCGCGATGCGCTGCGCAACGCGCGCTGGGTCCTCTCGCGCCTCGTGCGCCTCTACGCGGACGGCGCGAGTCCGCAGCTGAGGCTATGAAGAAACTCAAGGTGCTGGTCGTCGTCCACACGACCCTCGTCCCGCCCGACACACTCGAAGGGCGGACCGAAAAGGAAATCGAAGAATGGCGCACCGAGTTCGATGTCATATCGACGTTGAAGCGGCGCGGCCATGAAGTGCGCTGCGTCGGTGTACTCGATACGCTGACCGAGCTGCGGGGCGCCATCACCGACTGGCAACCCGACATCGTCTTCAACCTCCTCGAGGAGTTCGACGGCATCGTCACCTACGATCAGCATGTCGTCGCGTTCCTCGAGCTGATGCGCCAGCCCTACACGGGTTCGAATCCGCGCGGCCTGCTGCTTTCGCGCGACAAGTCGATCTGCAAGCAGCTCTTCGCCTATCACCGCATTCCCTCGCC
>DAORVK010000001.1:79941-97658 GCA_035433705.1 Steroidobacteraceae bacterium | reverse complement strand
GCCGCCGACGAACTGCCGCGCGAGATCGTCACCAGGCTCGACTCGCTGTCGCGGCGCATCTTCCGCGCGCTCGGCCTTTCCGGCTACGCGCGGATGGATTTTCGCCTTGCGCCCGATGGCCGCATCTTCGTGCTCGAGGCGAACGCCAATCCGAACCTCGCGGAGGAAGAAGATTTCGCGCAGTCGGCCCTCGCAGCGGGCATCGCGTACGACGAGTTGCTCGAGCGTATCATCACGCTCGGCCTCGGTTACCGGGCGGAATGGCGGGCTTACTATGGCTGAACGCGCTGTCGCGCTCTGCGCACTGCTCTTCCTCGCTGCGTGCTCGGGCACGGCGGATCTGCGCAAGGCGGAACTGTCGGAGCTTGCCGGCCTGCTTCCGGGCACCTATGAAGGCGCCGGCGCGTCGGTCGCATTCGTGCCGATCTACGCGCCGTTCATCAGCGACAACGTGTTCTTCACCGAAGAGACTCGCCTGCAAGGCGGGCGTGGCGAGGTGTCGCAGCGCATCGTCGCGTTCGATATCTCCGACAAGCAGATCGTGCAGGCGAGCTATCTGCTCGCCGATCCGGCGCGCTGGCGCGCGGGCCTGCAGCACCCGGATCTCTTCAAGAGCCTGATGGAGGCCGACCTCAAGTTGCTCGCGGGTTGCGAGATGCTGTGGGTCAAGGACAAGGAGCGCAGCCGGTTCGTCGGCGCGAACGACCGCAAGAACTGTCGCAGCTCGCGCCCCGGCAGCGGGCTCGCATTCCTCGATGCGCGCGCCGAGATCACCGCCGACGACTATGCGCGCAGCGAGCGCTACTTCGATGCCGCAGGGCGGCAGCTCGCGGGCCCGCGGGACGAGGCTCTGGACCGGTTCCGCAGGCAATGACTTTCAGGGGAGTCATCTCGACGGCAATCAGGAAGCTCGACGGCACCACGCAGCGACTGCGCGCGCTCAGGAAGCCGCCGCCTGCGCCACCGTCGAAGGCGTCAGCCGCGGGTCCCGGCGAGAGCACTACGGGTCGGGTGCGGCACGACGAGCGGGGCAACGCGGTCTGGGACATCGCCGTATCGACGGGCGTCTTCGCGCTCGAAAGCACCTCGAAGCTGCTGAAGCGCCTCGAGGCGCCGGAGCTGAAGATCGAGGGCGAGCGGGAGCTCGAGCTCGAAGACGGAAAGAAGGGCCGAGGTTACGATCCCTACAACCGCGGCCGCTGATTCTTCAGGTGCGCGTCGAGCCAGTCGAGCACGACAGCGTGCCACTGCAGGCTGTTTGCGGGCTTCAGTACCCAATGGTTCTCGTCAGGGAAGTAGAGCAGCTTCGACTCGATACCGCGTCGCTGCAATGCCGTGAAGGTCGAGAGGCCCTGCGTGTCGGGTACGCGGTAGTCCTTGCCACCGTGGATCACGAGCATCGGCGTGCGCCACCTGTCGACGAAGCGTGACGGATCCCACTTCTCGTACAGCTCGGGGTGCGAGAAGTGCGGACCGCCGAACTCCCATTCGGGGAACCACAACTCCTCGGTCGAGTAGTACATCGCCCGGTTGTCGAAGATGCCGTCGTGGTTGACGATGCAGCGAAAGCGGTCGGGCCAGTTGCCCGCGATCCAGTTCTGCATGTAGCCGCCGTACGAGGCGCCCAGCGAACAGGCGCGATCGCCGTCGAGCCAGTCGTAGCGCGCGAGCGCCGCAGCGAGCCCCTTCTGCAGGTCGACGAGCGGCTTGCCGCCCCAGTCACGGCTGATCGAATCGGTGAACGCCTGGCCGTAGCCGGTCGAACCGTGGAAGTCGATGAACACCGCCGCATAGCCGTGGCCGGCGTAGACCTGCGGGTTCCAGCGGTAGCTCCAGCCGTTCGCGAAGCTCGACTGCGGCCCGCCGTGCACGATGAACGCGACCGGATACTTCGTGCCGGCCACGAAGTCTGCCGGCTTCATCACGTAGCCGTGAACAGTCTCGTCGTTCCAGCCCTTGAAGCTGAACTGCTCGAACGCGCCCAGGGTGCGCGCGGCGAGCAGTGCGGCATTCACGCTCGTGAGGCGCACGGCCTTGCCACTGCCCTTCAGGAGCCAGAGGTCGGCGGGGGCGGCGAGGCTCGCCCGACTGTAGACGATGCCGTCCTTCGTCGGCGCGAAGTCGTCGACGTAGCCGTCACCGACGAGCCGCTGCACCTTGCCGCTCGCCGGGTCGATCGAGAACAGTGCATGCTGGCCCGTATCGTCAGCCGTCGCGAGCAGTCGCTTGCCATCGCGTGCGACCCCGAGCCGGGATACCGAACGGTCCCACGCCAGCGTGAGCGGGCGTGCGGCGCCGCTCTTCGCGCCGCGCACGACGACGTGGAAGCGATCTGCCTCGAAGCCGGGCCGGTCCATCGCAAGGTACGCGAGATCGCCGTTGCCGAGAAACACCGGCTGGGTATCCCAGGCGAGGTTCGCGGCCGTCAGGTTCGTTGTGGTGCCGCCGTCGATGGGTGTCTCGTAGAGATCGAAGTTCGTCGACCACGGCTCCGTGCGTCCCGCAACCCGCAGAGAAAACACCACGCGCTTGCCATCGGGTGAGATCGCGTACTCCTCGTCGCCACCGAACGGCTTCGAGGGCGTGTCGCCGTCGAGCTCTTTCGACAGGTCGACGGGCGTGCCGGCCGCGCCTTTTGCGTCGAGCTTCACCGAGAAAAGATGCGAGCGCGAACCGTCCGCCCAGGTGTCCCAGTGGCGCACGAAGAGCTTGTCGTGGAGCTGGCCGCTTGCCTTGTCGGACGCCTTCGCGCCGGGCTCGGGCTTGACGGTCATGCTGAACACGAGCCGCTCGCCCGCAGGCGCGACCTTGAACGAGCCCACATCTTCCGCCAGCGCCGTGACCGCAAGGGGATCGCCGCCCGTGAGCGCAAGACGCCAGATCTGGCTGCTGCCCGAGCGCGTCGAAAGGAAATAGAGCGCACTGCCGTCGGGCGCCCAGCGCGGGCTCGTGTCACTGGCGGGGTGCTGCGTAAGCCGGCGCGGCGTGGCGTTCGCGGCGCCGGGTTCAAGCAGCCACAGGTCTGTGCGGCCTTTGTTTGCCTCGAGATCGGTCTCGCGAAGGACGTAGGCAACGTAGCGACCGTCGGGCGAGACCTGCGGATCACTGACGCGGTTGAGCGAGACAAGATCCGCCGCCGTGAACGGCGTGGCGGCGAGTGCGGCGAGAATCGCCAACATCAGGGCTGTCCCCTTTCGGCGCCGGGGTTCACCCACGGCTCCGCTTCGGCCGCCGCCATCCATTCGCGCAGGATTGGATCGGCGAGCGCGTGTTCGACGTAGGCCGCGGCCGCGGCAGACAGCGATGCTCCGTAGGTCAGGAAGCGCAGCACCACGGGTGCGAACATCGCATCGGTCACGCAGTATTCGGCGCCGAAAAGCCAGGGGCCGCGTGCACCGGATTCGCGTCGGCACTGTGACCAGGCCTCGTCGATGCGTGCGATGTCGGCCGCCAGTTCCGCTGTCAGGTTGGTGCGCCGGTTGCGGGCCCGCGCGTTCATCGGCCAGCTGCTTCGCAACACCGCGAATCCCGAGTGCATTTCAGTGGCGAGGGAGCGCGCCCTCGCGCGCCCGGCGCGATCCTGCGGCCAGCCGCGGCCCGCAAGCTCGCACGCGTACTCGCAGATCGCGAGCGAGTCCCAGATCCTGAGCTCGCCGTCGGCGAGCACCGGCACGCGATGCGCGGGACTCCAGGCGGCAATCTGCGCCTTGAACTGTGGCGTGTCGAGTTGCAAGACGGTTTCGTCGAAGGCGAGGCCGAGATGCCTGAGCAGCATCCACGGCCGCAATGACCACGACGAATAGTTCTTGTTGCCGATGACGAGTTTCAGCGCGCTCATTGTCTCAATGCCTTTCCGCGGGGTCACGATGCCGACAGCGAGCGGCCCGAGCGCCGCGATGATGCGATCCGGGTTGTAGCAGAAACCGGCGTCACTTGCGCGTAGACGCGACGGGAAGAGCAGGGCGTCGAACTCGTCGAATCCCCACCCGAGCCAGGCGGCCGCGAGCACCAGCCACTGATATCGATTCACGTGTGACCCCCGTCGCAATCAGCAATGTAACCGCGCGGCTGCCAATGCAGAGCGGCCTTGTGCAATTGCGCAAACCCTGCGCGCGTTCACGGTTTGTTCAGCGGTGATGGCGGACTCTTGGCGCCATGGTCGTCAAAGTGCACAGCCTGCGCGAGTACTTCCGCGATTCGCTGCACAGCGCGCTCGAACACCAGCAGGTCTCGGTGGGCGGGGAGACCGAGCAGTATGTCGTCAACCTTCTCACGCTCTTCGCACACTCCGATGCGCTCTTCGAACAGACAGCCGACGGCGCGCGCATCCGCCCGCTCGTCGTGATGCTCGCCGATGCGCTCGAGGCGCACAGCGCGCGTGAGCGCTGCGCCGGGCTGCAGCGGCTCGGCGACGTGTCACTCTTCGTCGCGGGGTTTTTCGCGCAGGGGTTTGCGCGCAAGCTGATCGACATCGATTACCACATCGCGATGGGCGGCCGCGCTTACGGCACGCTGTCGGAAGCAGTGAGGCGCAGCGGGCGCGCCGCGCTCGGTCCGGTGTTCGGCGAACTGGCAGCGAAATTCCAGCAGATGGTCGATGCGCTCAACGAAGTGAGCGAAGCGGGCTATCAGTACAGCGACCGCGACATCCTGCGCCTCTACGAGGTCTGGCTGAAAACGGGGAGTCGTCGCGCGGAGCGTCTGCTCTCGGGCCTTGGTGTCGCGCCGGCTGCCGGCGCGCACTCGAAGTTCCGGCACTGAGGGCGGTCCGCATGGTCCTCACTGCGCTGCAGGACCTGCTCGCCGGCATCTACGACGTGCCGCTCGCGCACGACGTCCGGGATTTTCTCGTCACCGACCCCGACTGCGTGCCGCGCGCGGGGCAGACGCCTCCTTGCGAAGAGCAATTGCTGGTCGCCCGGGACGGCGACGAGGTCGCCATCGCGCTCTATCTCGATCCGCAGGTACTTGAACGGCTCGCCGCCGCGGACCCTCTCGAACGCCTCACCGCGGCCAATCTCGCCGATTGCTGGACGGCGCTCGAGGGGGTGAGTCACTTCCACTACCTCGCGTTTCACGCCGGGCACGATCACGAGGTCTCACGGCTCGAACTCGAGACCCAGGCCGAGGTGGACAAGTACGTCGCGACGCTGTCGCTGCTTCGACGGCAGACGCCGGAGCACTTTCCGCGCGAACTGCATTCGATCCTGTTCGACCGGACCTATGTCGATCCGCGACTGCCGGGCGAGCGCGCCGCGCTCTACCGTCGGGCGAGCGCCTATGCAGCACGATTCTGCCGACGCATCGAGGGTCGCCTCAAGCGACCGGCGGAGGAAATCGCGCGCGATATGGCGGCCGAATTGCGCCGCTTCTACCGGCTCACGGAATCGCGCAAGCTCGCCCACATCGATCGCTGCGCCTGAGGGCTGCGGACCGTGGGCGACGCCCGCAGCCCTATTCGTCGTCGTGCGGCTTGCGCGCTTCCATTTCGCGCTTCAGCTTGATCCACTCGGAAAGCTTGCGCAGATCGGTGCGCGTCGTGGTGCCGGTGCGTTTGTCGGGTGCGGCCAGGCGGTTGGGGCGTCCGTAGGGATGGGTGGCCTTCCCGTCCTCGACCCGCAGATCCTCGATCTCGAGTGTCGGGCGCGCGAACGACCCGGTGCGGTCATCGGGAATTTCCTGCCATTCGACGCGGGCGTTGCCGAGGTCGTCGTGGACGATTAGGGCAACGCGGCGCGCGCCGGGCGCAGGGGGCTTGCGGCTGTCGTCTGGCACGATCAGGTCAAGTCTAACGACGGCCTGCCCACCGAAACGCGCCGCAAGTCACATCCCGAGGCGGTCAGTGGCTCTCAGGAGGCCCACGCAGGTCTTGCCATCGCTGATTTCGCCGGCGAGCGCGCGCCTGCAGGCCTCCTCGAGGGGCACCCAGTGCACTTCCAGCAGCTCGCCGGGCTCAAGCTGGGGGGCCGCGGGCTCAAGCCCGGTGGCGAGATAGAGATGTACGGTCTCGGTAAGCACGCCGGGTGAGCTGATCACACCGCCCAGCGATTCCCAGTGCACGGCCCGAACGCCCGCTTCTTCGACTATCTCGCGCTGCGCCGTCACGAGTGGTGCTTCATCCGGCTCAAGCTTGCCGGCAGGCAGTTCCCAGATCCACCCGCCCGCCGCGTGCCGGTACTGGCGCAGGAGGCATACGCGCCGTCCGGTGTCGACCGCAACCACCGCGGCGCCGCCCGGATGGTGAAGGACGTCGAGTGTGACCCGGTGGCCGTTCGGCAGTTCCACGACCTCGATATTGCCGGTGACGATGCGGCCGCGAAATTTCGTTTCGCTCGAGATCAGCACGGTGCGGTGCTCAGCGCGACCGCGCGTGGTATTCGGGGTTGGGCATCATGTCGGTCGCGGTGGCGTGCCGGTTGGTCATGTTGAAGAAACCCGTGACGGCCGCGATATCCCAGATGTCGCGCGCGCTGAAGCCGGCGCGCGTGAGGCGCCTGCGGTCGGCGGCACCCACCTCGGCGGGCGTCGTCGTGAGCTTGTGGGCGAAGTCGAGCATCGCACGCTGCCGAGCCGGCAGGCGCGCGATCCGATGGTTCATCACGAGGCGCTCGCCAAGGGTTGGATCCCCCGACAGCTCGCGCACGGCCTGACCGTGCGCAACCAGGCAGTAATAGCAGCGGTTCGCTGCCGAGACGACGACCGCGATCATCTCCCGCTCGAGCTTCGTGAGGCGCGAGTCGCCGAGCATCAGGTCGTTGTACAGGTCGATGAAGGCGCGCAGCTTCACCGCGTCGAAGCTGTACGCTGCGAGCACATTCGGCAGAAAGCCGATCTTCTCCTCGCAGATGCGGAAGTACTTCTGCAAGTCGGCGGGTAGCGCGCGCCGCGGTGGCAACGGCAGGCGAAGTGCAGTCGGCGTCCCCGCTGGCGCGCGGCGGCGCTTCGCGGACTTTGCCTTCATCGGCTGTCGACCTCGTCGACGTCGGCCTGGCCTGTGAGGCGCCGGCGGAAGTGAGACCAGGAAACGCCCATCGCGAGAATCGCTGCAGCGACCACGAGGCCGATCCAGACGAACGCGCGCGCCTTCGCCTCGAGCCAGCCGAACTGCACGGCGACCCAGACGAGCGCTGCAAAGAATGCGAGTGCGAGCAGCACGCCGGCAGCGCCGAGCGAACGCATCGTCGCCGTGAGGAATACGACCCAGCCGATCAGCAGCGCAATGCCGGCAAGCGCTTTGGGCGCGTCGACCGCCGGCAAGCCGGCGGCGAGCCAGTGGTAGTAGGAACGGCCCGTCGGATTGAAGGTGAGGAGTACGAGGAGCAGGGCGAATGCGAACCGGAGTACGAGGCCGCCGAAGCCGGGTGTTTCATCCGCCATGGGTCACCGATGCAGGGGTTTGCGCGCATGATCCGGCAATCTGTGACGCGGGACAACCTCGACCCTGGATGAGTGCGCTGCGCTTCTCGTGGCGACGGGCGCGCCGCGATCGTATATTGCACGGTCATGTCGCAGTCCGCGCACCTCGAGAAGCTGAATGCCGCGCAGCGCAAGGCGGTGAGCTATGGTGAGCCCGCCGGGCAGCGGGGCTTCCACGCAGGCCCGCTGCTGATCATCGCCGGCGCCGGTACCGGCAAGACGAACACGCTGGCGCATCGCGTTGCGCACCTTGCGATGCACGGAGTCGACCCGGCGCGCATCCTGATGCTCACCTTCACACGCCGCGCGGCGCTCGAAATGCGCCGGCGTGCGCATGAAGTCGCGAAGGCTGCCCTCAACGACACGCTCGGCGGCGTGAGCCAGACGATCCTGCAGCGGCTCGGCTGGGCGGGCACCTTTCACTCGGTGGGCAACCGCCTCTTGCGACACTATGCCCGCCAGCTCGGGCTCGATCCGCAATTTTCCGTGATGGACCGGGCGGACTCTGCGGACCTCCTCGACGGCATCCGCCAGGAGCTGGGCTTTGCGGGCAAGGAGCAGCGCTTCCCGCGCAAGGACACCTGCCTCGCAATCTATTCGTATCGGGTCAACACGCAAAGATCGCTCAAGGAAACCCTCGACGTGCAGTACCCCTGGTGCGCACAGTGGGAAACTGACCTGACGAAGCTCTTTCGCACCTACGTGGAGCGCAAGCAGAAGTTTGCCGTACTCGATTACGATGACCTGCTTCTCTACTGGCACATCCTGATGAGCGAGCCGAAGCTCGCCCAGCATGTCGCGGGACACTTCGATCATGTGCTCGTCGACGAATACCAGGATACCAACCGGTTGCAGGCCGGCATCCTCTTCGGCCTCGCGCCCGTGGGTCACGGCCTCACCGTCGTCGGCGATGATGCGCAGGCGATTTATTCGTTCCGCGCCGCGACCGTCGAGAACATCCTCGAGTTCCCCGACCGCTTCCAGCCGCGTGCGGAGGTGGTGGCGCTCGCGCAGAACTATCGCTCGACGCAGGCTGTGCTCGACGTCTCGAACGCCTTGATGGCCGACGCGCCCCGCCAATTCAGGAAGCACCTGCTTTCGCTGCGAGGCGCCGGCTCGCGCCCACGCCTCGTCACGGTCGAGGACCTGCCGACCCAGGCCGAATACGTGTGCACGCAGGTGCTCAAGGCACGCGAGGCGAACGTGCCGCTCAGGCGCCAGGCGGTGCTGTTCCGGTCCGCGAGCCATAGCGACCTGCTCGAAGTGGAGCTCTCGAAGCGCAAGATTCCATTCATCAAGTACGGTGGGCTCAAGTTCCTCGAGGCCGCGCACGTGAAGGATCTGCTCGCGATCCTGCGCTGGCTCGACAATCCGCGCAACGCGATGGCGGGCTTTCGCGTGTTGCAGCTGCTGAAGGGCATGGGGCCGGTGAATGCGCGGCGTGCACTCGATCATCTTGCGAGGGAGGGGGGCAGCTTCACGGCGCTGCGCAGCTTCGAGCCGCCCTCCGACAGCGCGCTCGACTGGAAGAAGCTGCTGGATCTGTTGACGACGCTCGCCGACCCGCAGTTACCCTGGTCGGGCCAGGTGAACCAGGTGCGCACCTGGTATCGCCCGCATCTCGAGCGCCTCTACGAGCACGTGCACACGCGTATCGGTGACCTCGACCAGCTCGAGCTGCTGTCCGGCCAATACCCTTCGCGCGAGCGCTTCATCTCGGAGCTGACGCTCGATCCGCCGCAGGCGAGTGGCGATCTCGCCGGTCAGCCGCTGCTCGATGAGGATTACCTGGTGCTGTCGACCGTGCACTCGGCAAAAGGCATGGAGTGGGATACCGTCTATGTGCTGAACGTCGTCGACGGGAGCTTTCCGTCGGAGTTCGCCACCGGTCGCGCCGAGACGATCGAAGAGGAGCGGCGCCTGCTCTATGTCGCGATGACACGCGCCAGGGACGATCTCGCGCTCGTGCAGCCGCTCAGGTTCCCGATCACGCAGCAGCCGAAGCAGGGTGACGCCCACGTGTACGGTGGCAGGAGCCGCTTCATGAGCGAGAAGGTGCTGAAGACGCTCGACAGCGTCTCGTTCCAGGGATCAAATCTCGGCGAGGCCTCGCTCGCCGAGACGGGGCAGTCGGCGCTCGACGCCGTCGAGCGCGTCAAAAGCATGTGGTAAAAAGGGGCGCTTGCCGCCGGCGTGCGCTACCGACCAGAAGGTTTGATGAACTTCAGCGTGAAGCGGTCGCTTTCGCCGATTGCCGCGTATTTCGCACGGTCGGTGTCGCCGAGCGCGTAAGTGGGCGGCAGGGTCCAGACGCCCTTTTCGTAATCCCTGGTGTCCTTCGGGTTCGCGTTCGCTTCCGACTTGGCGACCAGCCGGAAGCCCGCCGCCTCGATCATGCGGATGGCGTAGTCCTCGTTGATGTAGCCGCCCTTCGCCTTCGGATCCTGCGGCACTGCAGGGTTGCCGCGGTGCTCGACGACGCCGAGCGTGCCGCCCGGCTTCAGCGCCTTGTACATCGCCGCAAACGCAGCGGGCGCATAGTCGCGCCCCATCCAGTTGTGAATATTGCGGAAGGTGACGACGAGGTCGACGCTGCCCGGTGGAGCGATGTCCGCGGTGCTGCCGGGGCCCATGGCGGTGACGGTCACCTTGCCATAGAGATCGGGGCGTGCGGCGAGCTTGTCGGCGTAAGCCTTGAGCGCTGCCGTGGTGCCCTTGCTCTCCGGGTTCGGCACGACCTGCGCGGCGTAGAACTTGCCCTTCTCCGCGACGAGCGGCGCGATGATCTCCGTATACCAGCCGCCGCCAGGCCAGACTTCGACTACCGTCTGCTCAGGCCGGATGCCGAAGAACAGCAAGGTCTCCTTGGGATGGCGATAGACGTCGCGCGCGCGATTCGCGTCGCTGCGCTGATCGCCGGCAAGGATGCGATCGAGGTCCGCTGCGGTGCTGCTTCGGGTGCTCGCCGTCGTCATGCAGCCCGTGAACGCAAGGCCCGCGGCGAGCAGTGCGACCATCGACTTTTTCGCGTGAGCCATTGGCAGTCTCTCCGGCTGTCTGGAGGCGCTACCGTAGCCCGCCGCGGGCCGCAATGAAAGCGTTGGTGCCGGGTTTTCGGTTATTCGGTTATTGCGGGCTACCGCCCAATAACCGAATAACCGAAAACCCGGCACCAACGCTCGTCAGCGTCTGTAGGGGCCGCCGTTCGTACGCGGCCGTTGCGGACGCTCCTGCGCCTCATTGACGCGCAGCGGGCGACCATTCAGGTCGCGGCCGTTCATCGCCTGGATCGCTGCCTGCGCGGCGTCTTGCGGCATGTCGACGAAGCCGAAGCCGCGGGGGCGGCCGGTTTCACGATCGTTGATCAACTTGACCGACTCGACCGTGCCGTGTGCCTCGAAAAGCGCGCGAACATCCTGTTCCGTCGCCGAGAAGGGCAGATTGCCCACGTAGATCGTCGTCATCCGGGGATGCTACGCCCGCGTCAACGGGCAAGTAAACCGGGGCCAGGCCGAAGGGCCGGCCCCGACTTCGATCAGTGGCGAGTTGCAGGTGCCGGCGGCGGAACCTTCTTCATGAAGTAGGTCCAGCTCGTCTCGTTCGGGCGCTGGTCGTCGCCCGGCGGCGGCGACTTGTACTTCGGGTAGTTCGTCTCGATCTCGTGGCGAAGGACCTCGGGCATGTCTTCGAATTGAGCGACCTTGCGACCGCTGGTGTGGAAGTACACGAGGCCCTGACGGCCGCCCATTTCCATCCACGGCAGCCAGTTCGACATGCGTACCCAGGCGACCTTCACCGCGGCGGTGTCCCGCTTGTCGTTCACGAGATCAGAAACGTCGCCCATGAAGCTGAACATCTCGGTGGCGTGATAGTCGCCGCCAACATACTTCTGGTAGGGGCCGGCGAGCGGGTTGTTGTAGAAGAGCGGGACGGTGATGGTGGTCCACCAGTTGTCGCCGACCGTATCGGCCCGCCAGCTCACCGGCTTGCCGTCGCGACCCACCGGGAACATCGCCGGCTGGTTCACGGGGTCGTTGTCGATGTGCAGCACGTTCACGGTCTTGCCGGTCCAGGGATTCTCCCAGGTCTTCAATACCTCTTGGGTCTTCGGGTCCATGTAAAGCAGCACTTCACGCGATACGAGCCGCCAGCCGGTGCCCTTCACGGGGTCCTGCACCGTGACGCAGGCACGGATGTTCATCGCTTCCACATGGAAGAGCTTGCGGTCGGGTTCGCCCTCGATACGGCTGAACATGCCACCGTTGAAGTAGTAGATGACGGGCGCGTTGTCCTTCACGGAGCACTGCACCTTGCGCATCGCGAGGGTCGCGCCCTCGCGTGTCGACAGATCGATCTTGCCTGCGTGCGCGGCACCGGCGACGGCGAGCAAACCTGCGGCCAGCAGCAGGCGGGAGGAAGCGATAGAAGTGCGGCTCATCGGCGGAAACCTCTTGATGTCATGTACCCATGACATATTAGACGTGCCTGTCGCGTTATGCTGGCCTCCACGAGGCTGGCCTTTCACCTGTTGAACGTGTTCGTCCGCGAGGCGGGCGCGGTGCGCACCTTTACGCCCCGGTACTGCGCTTGTCGTGCGCCTGCCGGGCGGTGGGGATGAAGTCACGCCCGGGATCGACTGAAAGTCGTCAATCGCGCACGGCGGAGTAGAACGTCCAGACACCGATCACGACGAAGCCGAGGCCCGCAACAATCTGCAGCGCGCGCACCGGGATGTACTTCGAGACGAAACTGCCCGCGAGCACCGCGAGCGCCGTCGAGACAACCAGTGCGAGTGCGGCGGCGACGAACACATACGTGCGCCCGAACTTGACTTCGGAGGCATAGAGCAGCGTCGCGAGCTGGGTCTTGTCGCCGAGCTCGGCCATGAACACAGTGCCGAACACCAGCAGAAAGGTTCTGAGATCCATCAGGCGGGTTCCAGATACGCGTAGCCGTTCAGCTCGCCTTCGTAGAAGCGCTTGAGCGCCTGGCTCTCGACGATCGTCATGCGGCCGTCGCGGATGGCGCGCTCGCAATCGCGCGCGAGCGCCGGGTAGAGCTCCTCGACGTCGTACTCCATGTACTCGAGCACCTTGTTTGCGGTGTCGCCCTTGACGATCTCGTCGATCGCCCAACCGCCACTCTCGTGCAGGCGGATGTGCACGACATGCGTGTCGCCGAACAGGTTGTGCAGGTCGCCGAGCGTTTCCTGGTAGGCGCCGACGAGGAAGGCCGCGAGGTAATATTCGTCGCCGTTTGAGACTTGGTGCAGCTCGAGCGTGCGCTTCACGTCGCGCGGCGAGACGAAGCGGTCGATCTTGCCGTCGGAGTCGCAGGTGATGTCGGCCAGCACGCCCTTTCGGTCTGGCCGCTCGTCGAGCCGGTGAATCGGCATGATCGGGAACACCTGGTCGATGGCCCAGCTGTCCGGGAGCGACTGGAACACCGAGAAGTTGCAGAAGTAGATGTCCGACAGGATCTCTTCGAGGCCTGCGAGCTCGTCGGGGATGTCGTCGGACTTGCGGCAGAAGTCACGGATGCGCGCGCAGGTCGCCCAGAAGAGGCGCTCGGCAAGCCCGCGAACTTTCAGTGAAACGAGCCCCAGATTGAACATCTGCAGGACCTGCTCGCGCGCGGTGAGCGCGTCGTGGTAGCACTCGACCAGGCGTCGCGCGCTGATCGCGCCGTAGGCTTCGAAGAGGTCCTGCACCGGCTGTGGCAGCTCGCCATCTCCGTCGAAATCCTGCCCGGCGTTGCCCGATACACGGAAGCGGTCGAGCGCCGAGGTGCCGAGCGTGTTGAAGATCAGCACGCTGTGCTGGGCCGCAATCGCCCGCCCCGATTCGCTCACGATCATCGGGTGCGCGACGCCGCGCGCATTGCAGACGCTCGCGATGCGGTAGACGACGTCGTTCGCGTACTCGTTGACGGTGTAGTTCATCGACGAGGGAAAGTTGGTACCGCTGCCGTCGTAGTCGACGCCAAGGCCGCCGCCGACGTCGATGTAACGCAGGCCCGCGCCGAGGATCGAGAGCTCCGCATACACGTGCGCGAGCTCGTTGATCGCGTCCTTCACGCGCCGGATGTCCTGCAGCTGGCTGCCGGGGTGGCAGTGCACGAGCTGCAGGCAGTCGAGCATGCCGCGCCCGCGCAGAATCTCGACCGCCTCGAGGATTTCGGTAATGAAGAGGCCGAACTTCGATTTCTCCCCGGCTGAGTCCCGCCAGCGCCCCGAACCCTCGCTCGAGAGCTTCACGCGCACACCGATGCGCGGGCGCACGCCGTGCTTGTCCGCGTGCTTCAGGATCAGGTGCAGCTCGGAGAAGTTCTCGACGACCGGAATGATCGTGCGGCCGAGCTTCGTCGCGAGCATCACGGCCTCGATGTAGCTATCGTCCTTGAAACCGTTGCAGACGATCAGACGGTCGGATGCGCCCTCGGTCATCGCCATCACTGCAAGCAGCTCCGGCTTGGAGCCGACCTCGAGGCCGAAACCGTGCTCCGCGCCGTAGCGGAAGACTTCCTCGACGACGAGCCGCTGTTGGTTCACCTTGATCGGGAACACCGCGGCGTACGCGTTGCCGAACTCGTTTTCCGCGATCGCCTGTGCGAAGGCATCGGCGAGGTGGCGCAGGCGGTGCGCGAGGATGTCGGAGAAGCGCACGACGACTGGCGTCGTCAGGTCGCGCGCCCTGAGACCCTGCACGACCTCGAAGAGATCGATCTCGCGGGCGGGGGTCGTGTCGGGTCGGACGACCACGTGGCCGGCCGCATTGATGCCGAAATAGCCTTTGCCCCAGGCCCCGACCTGGTAGAGCTCGGCCGAATCTTCGGTGCTCCAGCCCTGGCTCAGCCCGGGCTTCGGTTCAGAGGCCACGCGACGCTCCCGAAATGGCGGCTCTCGAAAAATGGGCGCGCACGATAGCAGATCAGGTGTCGGTCGTTGCAACGGGACGCGTGGGGTCGCGGATCCATTCGCTCCACGAACCCGCATAGAGTCGCGCGCCGGTGAGGCCCGCGTGCTCGAGCGCGAGCAGATTGTGGCAGGCGGTGACGCCCGAGCCGCACATCGACACGAGTTCCGTGGCGGGACGACCCGCGAGCAGCGCCTCCCATTGTTCGTGCAGCGCAGTCACGGCCAGGAAGCGTCCGTCGGGCCCGAGATTGGCGGTGAACGGACGGTTGAGCGCGCCCGGGACATGTCCGGCGACCGGATCGAGGGTCTCGTTCTGCCCGGCGAAGCGGTCGGGGCTACGTGCATCGACAAGCAGAATGCTGCCCGCCGCGCGCTGAATCACGACCTCTGCCGTCACCACCGACCGGTCGGCCTTCAGATGCGGCACGTAGAGCCGCGGGTCGCGGCGGCGCACATGCGTTTCCACGGCCATGCCGGCCGCTTGCCAGGCCGCGAAGCCGCCGTTCAGCGCGGCAACCGCCTCATGCCCGAGCCAGCGCAGCAACCACCACGCCCGTGCAGCATAGGCGCCCGGGCCACCGTCGTAGGTGACGACCTGTACGTTCGCGTTGATGCCGAGGCGGCCAAAGGTGTTTGCGAGGCGCTGCGGGTCCGGCAGCGGATGGCGGCCTGTCGTCGCGCTGACAGGTCCCGAGAGGTCGCGCTCGAGGTGTGCATACAGCGAGCCCGGGATGTGGCTGGCCGCATAGGCGCCGGCGCCGGCTTCGGGCGCCGCGAGCTCGAAGCGGCAGTCAAGGATGACCACTTCGGGGCGTCCAATGAGCGTCCCGAGCTGGGAAACGTCGATCAGCGTCGAATACATGCGACAATTCTCGACTGAATTGGCGGCCACTACAATTCGGACATGATCGACGTCTACTGGGGGAGCGGCAGCCCTTACTCATGGCGGGTGCTGCTGGCGCTCGAACACAAGCGCCTCGAGTATCGCAGTCACCTGCTGCAGTTCTCGCTGCAGGAGCACAAGGCGCCGCACATCGTTGCGATGAACCCGCGTGGCCGGCTGCCGATCCTGAAGCACGACGACTATGTGGTGTTCGAGTCGGTTGCAGTGCTTTACTACCTCGACCTCAAGTATCCGGAGCCGCCGATCTTCGGTCGCACGGCTGAGGAGGCCGGCGTCATCATGCGGGTCATCTGCGAGTTCGAGGCGTACGCGGAAGATCACCTGATGAAGATCGTGCGCGCGCTCTTCGAGGGCGGCGTGAACGAGACGAACATCGGCGAGCTCACCCGCGCGATGCTCGCCGTCGCAAGCGAGGCGCGAACGATCGAGGGGCGACTCTCGAAGGGCGACTGGATCGTCGGCGATGCGTACTCCGCGGTCGACATGGTCGTCTTTCCCGCCATCCAGGTGCTGCTGCGCGCACTGAAGAAGCCGGGCGCGGGCGTGCTCGCGTCGCGCTTCCTGCCGGTCGAGGTGAACTATCCGGCGCTCGGCCGCTGGCTCGACCGGGTCGCCGCACTGCCAGGTTACGGGAAAACCCGGCCGCCGCACTGGCACACCTCCTGACACGCGCGGCGGCTGGCCAGCACGTGACGCGGTTGATACCCTTCCGCGGATGAACGACAAGGTCTACTTCGAGTTTCCGGGACGCATCGTCCTGATCGGCTTCGGCAGCATCGGTCAGGGCGTGCTGCCGCTCATCCTGCGCCACATCGGCATCAGGCCGGAGCGCATCTCCATCGTCACGGCAGATGATCGTGGCCGCAACGTGGCGGAAGAGTACGGCGTCAAGTTCATCAAGGAGGCGCTCACGCGCGAGAACTTCCGCCGCATTCTCGACGTGAACATCGGCCGCGGCGATTTCGTCCTGAATGTTTCGGTCGATGTCTCGAGCATCGCGCTCGTCAAGTACTGCCGCGAGCGCGGCGCCATGTACCTCGATACCTGCATCGAGCCATGGGAAGGCGGCTATACCTCGCCCACGATCTCCATCGCCAGGCGCACCAACTACGCGCTGCGCGAGGAGGCGCTCGCGCTGAAGAGCGGCAACGCACGTATGCCGACCGCCATCATCACGCACGGCGCGAACCCGGGCCTCGTCTCACACTTCGTCAAGCAGGCGCTGCTCAACATCGCGGCCGATCTCGGGGTCGAAGACGCGCCCGGCAGTCGCGAGGAATGGGCAAGGCTCGCCCAGAAGCTCGGCGTCACGACGATCCATATCGCCGAGCGCGACACTCAGGTGTCGAGCCGGCCGAAGCGCCCCAACGAATTCGTCAACACCTGGTCGGTCGACGGCTTTGTCGGTGAGGGCAGTCAGCCCGCCGAACTCGGCTGGGGCACGAACGAGCGCAATTTCCCGCGCGACGGCAAGCGCCACGATTTCGGCTGTGGCGCCGCGATCTTCCTGATGCAGCCGGGCGCCGCAACGCGCGTTCGCACCTGGACGCCGAAGTCGCAGAACATCATCGGGTATCTGATCACGCACGGCGAGTCCATCTCGATCGCCGATTACCTGACCGTGAAAGAGGGCACGAATGTGGCACACCGGCCGACCGTGCATTACGCCTATCACCCGAGCGATGCGGCCGTGCTGTCGGTGCACGAGTTGCAGGGCCGCAACTGGCAGCCGCAGGATGAGAAGCGGATCATGACGGACGACATCGTGAGCGGCATCGACGAGCTGGGGGTGCTGCTCGCAGGCCACAAGAAGAATGCGTACTGGTACGGCTCGCAGCTCTCTGTGGAGGAAGCGCGCCGGCTCGCGCCGCACAACCAGGCGACGAGCCTGCAAGTCACTGTTTCATGTCTCGCCGGCATGATCTGGGCGATGGAGAACCCGAACCGCGGTCTACTCGAGCCCGACGAACTCGACCACCGCCGCATGCTCGAGCTCTGCATGCCTTATCTGGGGCCGGTCGTCGGCGAGTACACCGAGTGGACGCCGCTCTCGGATCGAGATCGGCTCTTCCCGGAAGACATCGACAAGAGCGATCCGTGGCAGTTCAAGAACGTGCGCGTCTTCTGATGGAGTTGGTGCCGGGTTTTCGGTTATTCGGTTATTGCGCGGCTGCTGCGCAATAACCGAATAACCGAAAACCCGGCACCAGGTCTGGAGAGTGCCATGATCGAGACTCACAGGGATGGCTGGTCTCGCCGCGAACTGCTGGAACTTGCGATGGGCTGCAGCGGCGCGGCGCTGCTCGGGGGCGTGACTCCTGCCGTGGCGGGCGAAAAGTACGCCTATACGCCGGTGCTCACCTATGGGCCGTTCTATCCGATCGAGAAGCCCGCCGAGCGCGACGCGGACCTCACCAGGGTTGCCGGCGCCCCCGCACCGGCGAAGGGACAGGTCGTGCATGTCTCGGGGCGCGTGCTCAA
>DAORVK010000001.1:0-79841 GCA_035433705.1 Steroidobacteraceae bacterium | reverse complement strand
GACGGCGGTTCCGACGCTCGCGGCTTGGTCCCGCCCGGCCAGGAGTGACCGCCGGATTCGGATGTCGCACAACTGCACCCGGGTGTCGCCGCGACACGGCGCGTACAAATCGCAATACGCGCCGGGCATGTCGAGCACTCGCTTCGGGACCGCCGGGCAACCCTCGAGACCTGCCCACTTCGGGATCGTCGCCGGCACCGACGCAAGATCGGTGACCGCGGACAAGTTCCTCGTATCGGGGACCGCACCGCCGCGATGGCCGTGAACAGGTCGGATGCCTCGCATGCGAGACGGTATGCCATCAGCCCGCCATTCGACATGCCGGTCGCGTAGATTCGCCCGCGATCGACATCCCATTGGCGCGATACATCCTCTACCACCTTACGGACGAAGCCGACGTCGTCGACGCTTGCGTCGCGCGCGTGGGCGCAGCAGTTGCCGGCGTTCCAGGTCGCGAACATGCCGCGCTTCATGCGGCGCGTGCCATTCGGAAAGACGGCGATGAAACCTGCGCTGTCCGACTTCGAGATGAGACCGTATCGCACATCGTTCGCCTGGTATTCCATATTGCCGCCGCCGTGCAGCGCCACGAGCACCGCGGCAGGTCTCGTCGCGTCGTAGTTGGCAGGGACGTGGACCCTGTAACGGCGTTCGAGGCCGTTGTGACGCAAAGTGAAGATGTAATCGCCGGGTTTCCCGCTGCGCCCGCATGCCGCTCGTGGCCCTGCCACGTTTACAGGATTGGGTCGCTCAGACGCCGTACTCGATCGCGAGGATGACATAAGCGTGTTCGCCCTCTGGTGCATGTACGACGACTTCGTCGTCGAGGCGTTTGCCGAGCAGCGCGCGGGCGAGCGGCGCGTCCATGCTGATGTAGCCGGGCGCGACATCGAATTCGTCGGGACCGACGATGCGTGCGCGCAGTTCGCGCCCGTCGTCCGCCTCGAGCGTGACCCAGGCGCCGAAGAACACGCGCGTACGGTCGGACGGCGGCCGATCGACGACCACCATGCCCTCGAGCCGCTGGCGCAGAAAGCGTACGCGCCGGTCAATCTCGCGCAGGCGTCGCTTGCCGTAGGTGTACTCGGCATTTTCGGAGCGATCGCCCTGGGCCGCCGCTTCGGACACGGCCAGGGTGACCTGCGGGCGCTCGACCCGCCAGAGCTGTTCGAGCTCGGCCTTGAGGCGGGCGTGGCCCTCGGGGGTGACGAAGCGGGAACCGGGGGTCTCCCGGGGTCGGTAGCGGCTCATGGGGCGGGAATTCTCGGGTTTTTTGCGCCAGTTCTCACCTTGGCGCCCTCGCCGGCAGGGGAGTGTGTCCGGGCTCACAGTCTCCCCGTGGCGTCGGGACTAGCCTAGGCCCCATGTCCGCCCGGTACTACACGCATTTCGTGACCCCAGCCGGCGAGGTCCGGCAAGCGCATGAGTGGAGTGGCGTGATCGAGCTGGGCAGAGAGCTCGATCAGCGTGGCGGGACCGGCGAGCTCGCGCGGCTTCTGGCGCAGAGTTTCGAACTCGACTGCGAGGACATCAGGATACTGCACTGGGCGAGGCTTCATTGATTCGTTGAGATCCCCTGGCGGACTTCCTTCCCTTCATTGAAAGTCCGCATACTGCGACCCCGGTCCACAAGACCGGGGTCTTTTTTTGCATTGGTGCCGGGTTTTCGGTTATTCGGTTATTGGGGGCGTAGCCGGCCAATAACCGAATAACCGAAAACCCGGCACCACGTCTTCCCGGGGAAGGTCGTGCGATCGCTCAAGCCGCTCATCTGGGCTCTCGCTGTCCTCGCGTTTCTCGTGGGCGCGTACGCGTGGGCCGGTTACTGGCTGGCACCGCGCCTGATCCAGTCGAAGCTTCCGCCGGCCATTGCCACGGCGACCGGCCAGCACCTCGCGCTCGGTACGGTTGTCGTCAAGCCTTTCCAGCTTTCTGTGGACGTCGCGGATATCGTGCTCACCGAACCCGACGGCACTCCACTTCTCGGCGCGAAGCGGCTGTTCGTCGACGCGCAGCTCGCATCGATCTGGCGCGGCGGCGTGGTGCTGCGTGCCGTCGAACTCGATGAGCCCGCCGTCAATATCGTGCTGCGCCCCGACGGCAGCCTGAACCTGACCACCGCGCTCTCGTCGAAAACCCTCCGGTCGTCCGCGCAGGATGAACCGCAGAGCAAGCCCTTCCTCGTCAGCATCGCCGACATCCGGGTGAACGGCGGCGTGATCGACGCGGCCGATCTCAGGCGCGCGCGCGCCATCCACGAGCGCCTCGCGCCGATCAACGTGCGCGTGCAGAACTTCACGACCCTGGCGGGTGGTGAAGGCAGCTTCCATATCGTGGGCCGTGGTCAACGTGGCGCGTCGCTCACGCTCGACGGTCACGTCGCGGTGCAGCCCTTTGTGCTGGACGGCGAGCTCACGCTGCAAGAGCTCGCGGCACAGACCGCCTGGCAGCTCGCAGGCGAGTACGACCGCATCGCGCCGCCTGCGGGCGTGATCGACGTGAAGACCCGCTATCGCATCGCCTCCACGCCGGATGGCGTGCGCATCAATCTCGACTCCCTCGGCGTCGACGCGCGCGATCTTGCCCTGCGTGCGAGCGGCGCCGACAGCGACTGGATCAAGGTGGCGGCGTTGACGGCGAGCGGTGCCAGCGTGGACGTCCATGATTCGCTCGTGCGTCTGCCCGACATCCAGGTGAAAGGCCTCGATCTGCGCGCCTGGAGCAGCGCCGACGGCAAGATCAACCTTGCCGCACTCGCGCCGCTGAGCGCGGATGCGCCGGCCGCTCCGGCGCAAGGCCGTCGCAAGAACTGGCGCATCGAGGCGCCGCACCTTCGCCTCTCCGATTCCCGCGTCGAGTTCGAGGATCGCAAGACGCCTGCCCCGGTCCGGTACCTCCTCGCGCCGCTCGAACTCGACGTCGACGGCTACACCACCGATGCCGCGACAGTCAGGGTCGCACTGCGTTCAGGCTTCAATGATTCGGGGCGCATCGAGGTTGCGGGCGACTGGCGGCTCGACAACCCGGGCGGCGACTTCGAGATCGACGCGCAGAGGCTCCCCGTACCTTTCATCCAGCCATACCTCGAGCGCGCCACCGATCTGGTCCTGAGAAGTGGTGCGATTTCGGCGAAGGGCAAGCTCTCGGTGGCCCTGCCGACCGGTTCCGGCGCGAAGTTCGGGTTCACGGGCGGCACGACCCTGACGAATTTCCACAGCGTCGATCGCGATCTGCAGGAAGATTTCATCCGCTTCGGCAGTCTCACGCTCGGCGGCATCGACTACCGATCGTCGCCGGCATCGCTGCGAATTGGCGACGTGCTGGCGCGCAACGCCTATTTCAGGTTCGTGATCGCGCCTGACCAGTCAACGAACATTGGCGACGTGCTCTCGCCGCCGCGGCTGAGGAAGGGCGGGGGGCCGGCCGCCGCCGTCCTGCCCACGGAGGCCACATCACCCGCACCGGCGCCGGCCGGGCGCGCCATGAAAATGCGCATCGACCGCGTGCGCCTCGTCGACAGCTCGACAAATTTCGCGGACCTCTCGATTCGTCCGAACTTCGCGACGGGCATCGAACAACTCGAGGGTACGTTGAGCGGCCTTTCGTCGGATCCGGCCACGCGTGCCGTAGTCGAGCTCGACGGCAAAATCGATCGTTACGCGCCGGTCGAGATTCGCGGTGAGGTCAATCTGCTGGCGGCGAGCCTCTACACGAACCTTTCCGCGAGCTTCAGCAATATCGAGCTGCCGACCTTCACGCCCTACTCCGGCAAGTTCATGGGCTACAAGATCGGGAAGGGCAAGCTCAATGCGAAGTTCGAGTACCTCGTCGAGAATCGCAAGCTCGACGCGAAGCACCATTTTCTGCTCGACCAGTTTACGCTCGGGGACAAGGTGGAGAGCGAGGACGCGATCCGCCTGCCGGTGAAGCTTGCGATCGCGCTGCTGAAGGACCGCAATGGCGTGATCGACATCGACCTGCCGGTGTCCGGCTCGCTCGACGATCCGCAGTTTCGCGTCGCCCCGCTCGTCTGGAAGGTGCTCAGGAATCTCCTCTTGAAGATCGTCACGGCGCCGTTCGCGCTGCTCGGCTCGCTGTTCGGCGCAGGCGAGGAGGTGCGCTTCGTCGACTTCGCGTTCGGTAGCGCGGCGCTCGATGCAACGGCGCGGGAGCGGCTCGCGAACGTCGGCAAGGCGCTCGTCGACCGGCCGCAGCTGAAGCTCGAGGTGCCGCTCGTCACGGACCCGCAGCAGGATCGCGCTGTGCTCATCGACCAGCGCTTCGACGCGCTGCTCGGTGGCGCCGCTACGCGCGCCCTGCGCGCGAGTGATCCCGCCGCCTACCAGAAAGTGCTCGACGACGCCTGGCGCGAGACGACGGGCGAGAAGCGCGCGCCACGACCCGAGCGGGACAAGGACGAGGACAAGGACGCGTGGATCATCCGCTGCATCGACGCGGGCGAGACTGCCCTGCGGAGCCATATCACCGTGGCGGACACCGACCTCGCGGAGCTCGCGAAGCAGCGAGCGGACTCGGTGCGCGACGCGCTCATTGCGACGACGGGGCTCGACCCGACCCGCGTGTTCGTCGTGACCGGAGCACCGGAAGAGGGCGCGACAAACGGAGTGCGCCTCGGGCTCAAGGTGGAGTGATCGCCCGTATACTGGCGCGATGCGAACGCTCATCACCTCCGTCGCGGTCACGGCATTGACTGCCTGCGCGGTGTCGACCCCGGCGCCCGCTCCGCAAACCTCCGCCACCGAAATCGCGCCGCCCGCGCCACCACGGCCGAGCGGCCTGCTGCTCGCCGGCTTCGACACGAACGTGCGGCCGCAGGACGACCTCTATTCTTTTGCCGGCGGCAAGTGGCTGCGCGATACAGCGATCCCGGAAGACCGCTCGAGCTGGGGCACGTTCGCGATCCTCGATGAGCGCGCCGAGCAAGACGTGCGCGCCATCGCGGAGGAGGCCGCGCAGCGCACCGATCACGCCCCGGGTTCCGACGGCCAGAAGATCGGGGACCTCTACGCGAGCTTCATGGACGAGCAGGCGATCGACAAGGCCGGTCTCGCGCCCCTCGAGCCGCGCTTCGCACTCATTCGCAGGATCCTGACGCACGCCGACGTCGTGCGCTTCCTCGGCGAGTCCCAGCGCGTGCTGCAGCGGGTGCCGCTCAACTACTACGTGTCGCAGGACTCGGGCGATGCCACGCGTTACATCGGCACTCTCTCGCAGGGCGGGCTCTCGATGCCCGACCGCGACTATTACCTGAAACAGGACAAGACCAACGCGGCCTTCCGCAAGCAGCACCTCGCCTACATCGGGCAGATGCTCACGCTCGCCGGCGCGCGAAGCGTCGCCGCGCGCGCCCAGCGCATTGCGTTCCTCGAGACTGCAATCGCGGCGATCCAGTGGTCCAGGGTGCAGAACCGCGACCCGATTGCGACCTACAACAGGAAGACACCCGCGGAGCTTGCGACGCTGGCGCCATCCTTTGACTGGGCGGGCTTTTTCCAGGCTGCCGGGGTGCCGGCAGCCACGGTTGACGTCAACCAGCCCACTTTCGTGCAGGCATTCGCGCAGCTGCTCGCCGACACGCCGGTCGCGACCTGGCGCGAGTATTTCTTCTTCCAGCTGCTCGACGTCTCGGCGCCGTACCTCGCGAAGCCTTTCGCGACCGCGCACTTCGATTTTCACAGCAAGGTGCTGCAGGGCGTCGAGGAGCAGCCGGCGCGCTGGAAGCGCGGCGTCGCGCTGCTCGACGCGCAGGTGGGCCAGCTGGTCGGCAAGGAGTACGTGGCGCGGCATTTCCGGCCGGAATCGCAAGCGCGGATCCGGGAGCTCGTTGCAAACCTGATGGCCGCGTTCGACCAGTCGATCGACACACTCGAATGGATGAGCCCGGCAACGCGCACCGCCGCGAAGGTGAAACTCGCGAAGTTCTCGGTGAAGGTCGGCTACCCCGACAAATGGCAGGACTACAGCGCGCTCACCATCGCACGTGACGATCTTTACGGCAATGTGCAGCGCTCGACCGGGTACGAGTTCAACCGCGACCTAGCGAAACTCGGCGCGCCGATCGATCGCAGCGAATGGCTGATGACACCGCAGACCGTCAACGCCTATTACAACCCGGCGATGAACGAGATCGTGTTCCCGGCAGCGATCCTGCAACCACCGTACTTCGATGCCGCCATCGACGACGCGGTCAACTACGGCGGAATCGGTGGCGTGATCGGTCACGAAATCAGCCACGGCTTCGATGACTCGGGCCGCCAGTACGACGGTGACGGAAATCTGCGCGACTGGTGGACAGCCGACGACGCGGCGCGCTTCAAGGCGCTCGCGGACAGGCTGGTGGCCCAGTACGACGCCTACACGGTGCTCGACGGGGAGCACCTGAACGGGCGCCTTACCCTCGGCGAGAACATCGGCGATCTTTCCGGACTGGCGGTCGCGTATCGCGCGTACCAGCTTGCGCTCGGCGGCAAGCCCGCGCCGGTGATCGACGGCTACACCGGCGCACAGCGCTTCTATCTCGGCTGGTCCCAGAGCTGGCGCTGGAAATACCGGGACAACAACCTGCGCATGCGACTCGTCACCGACCCGCACAGCCCCGCGCGGTTTCGCGTCGATGGCGTGGTGACGAACCTCGAGGGGTTCTACGCCGTCTTTGGCGTCGACGTGGGCGACAAGCTGTATCGGACGCCGGCGGATCGTGTGAAAATCTGGTAGCGGATCCATTTCGGGACAGGGAGCACACCCATGCGGGCACTGAAACACCTCTTCGTCGCGGCTGTCGCACTGGCGCTCTCAGGGTGCGGCTACAACTCGCTGCAATCGCAGGACGAGGCGGTGAAATCCGCCTGGTCCGAGGTCGTGAACCAGTACCAGCGGCGCGCCGATCTGGTGCCGAATCTCGTCGCGACCGTGAAGGGCTTCGCGCAGCAGGAGCAGACCGTGCTGCTCGGCGTCACCGAAGCGCGCGCGAAAGTCGGCTCGATCCAGGTGACCCCCGAGTTGCTCGACAACCCGGCGGCGCTCGCGAAGTTCCAGGCGGCGCAGGGTGAGCTCACCACGGCGCTGAAGAGCCTGCTCGCGGTCACCGAGAACTACCCCGAACTGAAGTCGAACACGAACTTCCTCGAACTGCAGGCGCAGCTCGAGGGCACCGAGAACCGTATTGCGGTGGCGCGCAATCGCTACATCGCTGCGGTACAGCAGTTCAACACGACCGTGCGCTCGTTCCCGACGAACCTCACCGCGATGCTCTTCAAGTTCAAGTTGAAACCGAATTTCACCGTCGAGAACGAAGCGGAGATCGCGAAGCCGCCCGCGGTCGATTTCGGCGCAGCAACGCCCATGCTGCCCACGACTTGAGGGCGCAGACCGGATCGTCATGAAGAGCTGGCGCCTGATCGCTGCGCGCGGCGTGCTGGCGCTCGCGCTCGCGCTAGTGGCTACCGGCGCGGGCGCGCAGGATCTGCAGGCCGTCCCGCCGCTCACCGCGCGCGTCACCGACACGACCGGCACCCTCACGGCAGAGCAGAAGTCGGCGCTCGAGGGGAAACTCGCGGCGCTCGAGCGCGAGAAGGGCGCGCAGGTCGCAGTGCTCATCGTCCCGACCACGCAGCCGGAAGACATCGCGCAGTACTCGATCCGTGTGGTCGACGCCTGGAAGCTCGGGCGCGCGCAGCCCGACGACGGCGTGCTGCTGCTCGTCGCGAAGGACGACCGGCAGCTGCGCATCGAAGTCGGCTATGGCCTCGAAGGGGCGCTGCCCGACGCGATCACGAGCCGCATCATCCGGGAAACCATCACGCCACGCTTTCGGCAGAGCGACTACTACGGCGGCATCGACGCCGGCGTCGACCGCATGATCGCCGTGATCCGCGGCGAGGCGCTGCCGCCGCCCGACGAGCGCTGGCAGGGCGAAGGCATCGTGGGTCGCGGCGCCCAGCTTCTGCCGATGCTGTTCTTCGGCGTGCTGATCTTCTCCGGCATCCTGCGCGCCATCTTCGGTCGCGTCTTCGGTTCCCTGCTGACCGGCGGCGCCATCGGCGTGCTTGTTTACGTCGTGCTCGCAGCGCTCGGGGTCTCCATCGTGGCGGGAGTGGGCGCGTGGCTCTTGTCGCTGTTCCTGTCTGCGCTCGGCGGCGGCAAGTGGTCGAGCGGGCCGCGCCACGGTGGCTGGGGTGGCGGCTGGGGCGGAGGCGGCTTCGGCGGCGGTGGTGGTCTCGGCGGCGGCGGCTTCAGCGGTGGCGGCGGTGGCTTTGGAGGCGGCGGCGCCTCGGGGAGATGGTGAATGTCGCCGCTGCGCTGGATTCGGCATCTTTCCACGCCCTGGTGGCTCACGCACCGCCGGTTCGGCCGGGCCGCGTGTGTGGCGATCGAGCGCGCAATAGGCGAGGTTGAAAGCCGTCATGCGGGCGAGATTCGCGTCGCGATCGAGACCGCGCTCGACCTGTCCGACCTCTACTTCGGTGTCACGGCGCATGGGCGGGCACTGGCGGTCTTTGGCCTGCTCGGCGTGTGGGACACGGCCGGCAACAACGGCGTGCTGATCTACGTGCTGATGGCCGACCACAAGGTCGAGATCATCGCCGACCGCGGCATTGCGGCACGCGTGCCGAAAGCGGACTGGGAATCGATCTGTCGCGGCATCGAGAGCGCGTTCCGCGCCGGCCGCTACGGCGAGGGCGTGGTGGACGGCGTGCGAGCGGTAGGGGAAGTGCTTGCGCGGCATTTCCCGCACGACGGCGGAGACCGGAACGAGCAGCGGAATACCCCGACGTTCCTTTGAGCGATAAAGTGCGATAATGCGTTGATGCCCCGCACAATTTCCCGTACCGCCACGATCGCGCTGCCGCTGGTTTTCCTCGCCGGATGCTCGCTGCTCGACAATGCTTTCGGCCGCAAGCCCGCGCCCGAAGTGCCTGTAGCACCGCCGCCGCCGCCGCAGTACGCGCCGCCGGTCGCCACGGGCCGCTTCACGATCGAGCCGGAGCACGAGGATGTCGTCGGCGTCGTGCAGAAGACGGTGGTCGGCAAGGACGACACCTTCTCTGACATCGCGCGGCGCTTCAACGTCGGCTATGAGGAAATGGTGCGCGCGAACCCGGGCGTCGATCCGTGGCTGCCAGGCGTCGGCCGCGAGGTCGTGGTGCCAACCCGCTTCATCCTGCCGAACGCACCTCGCCAGGGTGTCGTGATCAACCTCGCCGCGATGCGCCTCTGGTATTTCGAGCCGCGCAAGGCGCAAGAGCCGCAGGTCGTGCACACCTATCCGATCGGTATCGGCCGCGTCGGCTGGGCAACGCCAGAAGGCGTGACCAAGGTCTCGCGCAAGATGAAAGACCCCACGTGGCGGCCGAGTGCGGCGGTGCGCAAGGAGCATGCGGAGAATGACGATCCGGTGCCCGCTGTCGTGCTGCCGGGGCCCGACAACCCGCTCGGCAACCGCGCTCTGTACCTCGCCTGGCCGAGCTACCTCGTGCACGGCACCAACAAGCCCTACGGCGTCGGCATCCGCTCGAGCCACGGCTGCATCCGGCTCTACCCCGAAGACATCCTGCAGCTGTTCGAACTCGCGCCGATCGGCACGCCGGTGCGCGTCGTGAATCAGCCGTACCTCTTCGGCTGGCACGCCGGCAAGCTCTACCTGCAGGCCTATGACGTGCTCGAGGATGATCCGCGCGACTTTGCGAAAGCGCCGAAGAAACTGCTGTCGAAGCAGCTCGCCGCGCGCATCCAGAAGGAGCTGAAGGCCCGCGGCGAGACGATCGACTGGGCAGCCGTGTCGGCGATCTCGCACGAGCCGCGCGGCATTCCTGCGCCGATCGCGGGCGGCAGCGCGAGTGTCGCTGCCGAAGTGGCGGCGGCGGCGGTGGTCGAGAATCGCGTGCCGGAGGGCGCCAACTGGGATGGCGTCTCGGGCTTGCCGATCGACGAGAAAACTTTCCAGGACATGTTCTCGGACAACGAGGCGGAGCCCGCCCCCGCGGCGAGCAATACGGGCGGCGCCGCGAGCAGCAAGGCGCCAACTGCGAAGAAGCCGCAGGGTTGATCGCATGATGGGCGTGGGGCGCCGCGCGGCCGCGACTATCACACGTTCGCGGGCGACGCGGCACTGTTCACTGATCCGGACCGATTGAGCCGCCCGCTGCGCACTGTCGCCGTTATGCTACAGTCCGGCGGATTACGGGGGGCATCAGTGGCCGACGCCGTCACTGGCTTCGACATTTCAGAGCAGAGCGGGCCCGGGCACGCCATTGCACGCGCGTCGACCGGCGTGACGGCCTTCGTCGGCCGCGCGCTCAAGGGCCCGGTCGATGCGCCCGTCGTCATCCACAGCTTCGCCGAGTACGTGCGCCTCTTCGGCGGCCTCTGGCAGCCCTCGACGATGAGCTACGCGCTCGAGCAGTATTTCGAGAACGGCGGACGCACGGCCATCGTGGTGCGTGTCGCCAACAGCGCCCGCCCGCCGACTCTCACGCTGCCGACCGGCGGCGCGCCGCTCACGCTCGTCGCGCTCGCGCCGGGCTCGCGTGAGTACCTGCGCGCCTCGGTCGATCTCGACGGCATCGGCGAGAACGAAGAAGACCGCTTCAATCTCGTCGTGCAGCGCATCCGCACGCCGGACTCCGAGCGCATCGAGGACCAGGAGATCTTCCGCCGCCTCTCGGTGCTCCCGGGCAGCGACCGACCGGTCGCGACGGTGCTGATGGATTCTCGCCTGGTGCGGGTGCGGGACGCAGTGCCGCGCGAACGGCCACTGCGCACGCCTTCGCGGCATGCGAGCCTGCTCGTGGGCTATGCTGCCTCGAACCCGGACGGCGACGATGGCGCGCCGCTCACCGATTACGACATCATCGGCTCGGGCCAGCGGGGCACGGGCCTCTTCGCGCTGCGCGGGGCGCCGCACTTCGACCTCCTGTGCGTGCCGCCGCTTACGCGCACCGACGACGTCGGCCTCGCGACGCTCATGGTCGCCGCGCGCGTCTGCCGCGATTATCACGCGATGCTGGTGGTCGATCCGCCGACCGCCTGGTCTACCGCCGCCGCCGCGGTCGATGCGCTGAAGCCCTGGCCGTTTCGCAGCGAGCAGGCCGTGATGTATTTTCCACGCGTGCTCGCGCTCGATCGCGTGCGCGGCCGCTACGAAGTGTTTGCTTCCTGCGGCGCGGCAGCGGGGCTCATCGCACGCGGAGACGCCGCCTCGCCCGTGTGGAGTGCGGGCGAGAGCGACGAGCCGGTGCTGCGGCCCGCGCTGCGCACCGCGGTCGCGGTCGAAGACGGTGAGCGCGCGCGGCTCGCGCAGCTCGGCGTCAATACTTTCATGACGGTGCGCCCGCTGGCACGCCGCAGCGTAAGCCCGCGCACGCTCGGCGCAGGCGGCTCCGGCCCTGCGGACTGGACCTGGCTCGCGGCGCGCCGCCTCGCGCTCTTCATTCTCGCGTCGGTCGAGGAGGGCACGCGCTGGATCGTCTTTCAGCACGATCGGCCCGACGCCTGGGTGCGACTGCGCGCGCAGGTCGAAGCGTTTCTCGCCGGGCTCGAGGACGAGGGCGCCTTCATCGGCCGCACGACCGCGGAGCGCTGGTTCGTGATCTGCGATGAACGGCTGAACCCGCCGGAGACGGTGGCCGCGGGCAAGGTGAATCTGCTCCTCGGCTTCGCACTCACGCGCCCGGGCGAGTTCCAGGCGTTCCTCGTGACGCACCAGTCAGGCGCGAGCCGCGTGCGCGCCGTGAGTGTCAATCGCCTCGCAACCTCAGGCGAGCGTGTCGGGGAGGAGATCGAAACCGCGATCCTTCAGGGCATCGTGCTCGACTCCTGAACGAGCGCGCCGTAGAGCGCATCGACGGCTGCCGCGGCGCTCGTGACCCGATCGATATAGTCCGCAAGCGGTGGCGACAGATACGCATCGAATACGGTCGTGTCGCCATGCGCGACGAAGCGCACGAGCGGCGACACGACATGCGATGCGGCGAGGGGCGCTGCCGCCGCGGTCGATCCAGAACTTCCAGTCGCTCACGAGTCTCTACAATGTCGTCCTGGGGAGCGACACAATGGATGAGCGTGCGACGGCGATGGCGCGCGTGTGGCAGGTGGTGCGGGCGATTCCGCACGGCGCGACCGCGAGCTACGGGGAGGTGGCGCGCCGGGCGGGCCTGCCGCGTCGCGCGCGCTGGGTAGCAGTGGCACTGAAGGCAGCCCCCGGGGCGCTGCGCGTGCCGTGGCATCGCGTGATCGGCGCGAACGGGCGCATTGCGTTTCCGGCGGGTTCGCATTTGCACCGGGAACAGGCGCGCCGGCTGCGCGCGGAGGGGCGTACAGTGGAGAGGGGCCGTGTCGTCGCGGCAGCCCGCGGCACTCGCCCCGGCGACCTCGACGAGTGGCTCTGGAAGCGATGAGGGTTAGAATGGACGGGATGCGTGGCACAGTCGTCTTCTCACACGGCAAGGATTCGACTCCTTACAGCCGCAAGATCATCGCACTCTCCGATACTGCGCAGCGCGAAGGCTATGACGTGCTTGCGCCTGATTACCGCGGCATCGATTCACCGAAGGCGCGCATCACGAAACTCGTGGATTCCTGCAAGGACGTGAAGGGCGACCTCGTGCTGGTCGGCTCGAGCCTCGGTGGCTATGTCTCGCTCGCGGCCGCGCCCACGCTGCACACGCTCGGCGTGTTCCTGATGGCGCCGGCCATCTATTTTGATGAGCTGCCGCCGCTGCGCGACCGTTCGATCGACTGCTCCTTCACGATCGTGCACGGCTGGCGCGACGACGTGGTGCCGCTCGAGGACAGCCTCCGGCTCGCGCGCGAGTATCACGCCACGATGCACATCATCGACAGCGACCATCTGCTGCACTCTCACCTGCGGATGATCCGCTTCTACTTCGAGCACTTCCTCATCGGGCTCGACCTGCCGCGCGACCAGCAATGACACCCCGCGGGTAATTCCCCATGGAATGGCTGCTGCGTCGCCTGCTTTCGCTCTGGGTACGCGTGGCCGTCCGCCCCGAGGACATTGCGGCACGGCTCGCCACGCGCCCGGCGCCGGTCTGCTATCTGCTCGAGCGGGCGAGCACGACGGATCTCGCCGTGCTGCAGAACGCCTGCGCGAGGGGAAAACTGCCGCGCCCGGCAGCGCGGCTCGGGGGCGGTGAGCTCAAGCGCTTTCGCGCCTGGTTCTATCTCTCGCGGCCGCTCAACTTCTGGAGTGCGCGCATCGACCGTCGCCCGCCCGCCGAGCTGCACCAGCTCGTCGAGTCCCTGCAGCGCGACTCTGCCCTCGATGTCGATCTCGTGCCGGCCGCCGTCTACTGGGGTCGCGCGCCGCAGAAGGAAGACTCCTGGCTGCGTCTCTTCCTGTCGGAGGACTGGGCTTTTGGCAGCCGCCTGCGCAAGGCGCTGACCGTGGTCTTCAACGGCCGCGCGACGATGGTCGAACTCGGTGATCCCGTATCACTGCGCAGCCTGCTCGACGCTGGCGGTCGCGCTCCGAACCTGCAGGCGCGTCGCATCGCGCGCCTCGCCCGCGCCCAGTTTCGCCGCCAGCGCGCGGCGCGCATCGGGCCCGATCTGTCGCACCGGCGCACGATCGTCACGACGGTGCTGCGCACCCGCGCCGTGCGCGCGGCCGTTGCGGCGGAGGCGCGGGAGCGGCAGGTCACGCGACGCGAGGCGCTCGAGACCGCCCGCAAGTATGCCGGGGAGATCGCGGCGAACTACTCGCACCGCTTCGTCACGCTCATGGAAAAGGCGCTGCGGCGGCTGTGGAACCGCCTCTACGACGGCGTGATCGTCGGCCACGCCGAAACACTGCAGCAGGTGGCCGAAGGCAATGAAGTCGTCTACGTGCCCTGCCACAGGAGCCACATGGACTACCTGCTGCTCTCGTACGCGATCTTCGGGCAGGGCTACGCGGTTCCGCACATTGCGGCCGGCGTGAACCTCAACATGCCTGTGGCCGGCCGCTTCCTGCGCAAAGGCGGCGCGTTCTTCATCCGCCGCAGCTTTCGCGGCAACGCGCTCTACACGATCGTGTTCATGAAGTATCTCGCGACGATCATGGCGCGCGGCCACTCGATCGAGTTCTTCATCGAGGGCGGCCGGTCGCGCACCGGGCGACTGCTCCAGCCGAAGACCGGCATGCTGTCGATGACGATCCGCAGCTTCCTGCGCGAGCCCGTGCGGCCCGTCGTGTTCGTGCCTGTCTATTTCGGTTACGAGCGGGTCGTCGAGGCTGCGACCTACGTGAGCGAGCTGTCGGGCAAGCCAAAGGAAAAGGAGAGCGTGTTCGGCATGCTGAAAGCGCTCAAGGTGCTGCGCGAAAAGTTCGGTCGCGTGCACGTGAATCTCGGCGAGCCGATCGCGCTCGATGACGTGCTGGCGCGCGCGGCGCCGGACTGGCGCGCCCATGGCCTCGAGAATGATGCCCGCGCACCCTGGCTCGCGCAGGTCGCCGATGAGCTCGCCGGGCGCATCATGCGAAACATCAATGCCGCGGCCGCGGTCACGCCCGTGAACCTGCTCGCGCTGACGCTGCTGGCTACACCGCGCCAGGCGATGCTGCGTGCAGACCTGCTGCGCCAGCTCGAGCTGTATCTCGCGCTGCTCGCCCTGGCGCCGTACGGACCGCGCGTGACGGTCACTGCCGAGACGCCAGAGGCGATCCTCGCGTACGGCGAGGCGATGAACATGATCGCGCGCCAGTCGCACAAGCTCGGCGACCTCGTGCGCATGAGCGACGCGAGCGCCGTGCTGGCGGCCTGGTACCGCAACAACGTGCTGCACCTCTTCGCGATGCCCTCGCTGATCGCCTGCGCGTTCGTCGGCAATTCGATCATGCGCACCGAGGACATCCACCGGCTCGTCTGGCGTGTGTATCCGTACATCGCGGCCGAGCTCTTCATCCGCTGGCCGGAGGACGAGATCCGCGCGGTGACCGACTCACTGCTCGCCGCGCTCGCCGCGCGCGGCCTCGTGAGCGCCACGGCCGACGGCGGCGGATGGCGGCGCGCGCCCTCGACGACGCCCGAGGCCGTGCAGCTCTCGTTTCTCGCGCAGGCGACGATCCAGACCGTCGAGCGCTACTATCTTGCGATCGCGGTATTGATCAACGCCGGCAGCAGGTCGGTCACGCAGACCGCGCTCGAGGAGCGCTGCCAGCTCATGGCGCAGCGCATGACGATGCTGCACGGTTTCAACTCGCCGGAATTCTTCGATCGCAGCCTCTTTGGCGACTTCCTCGACCGGTTGCGGGAGCGTGGCGTGATCCGGGTGGAGAGCGGCGGCGTGCTCGCCTTCGACGAGGTGCTCGAGCGTGTCGCCCAGGATGCCGAGATCGTGCTGTCCGAGCGGATCCGCCACAGCATCCTGCAAGTGGTACACACCTGAGCGAAGTGCTATGTTGGCGCAGTCTATGCGCCTGCAGGCGCCGATGGCTCTCAACCAATTCGCTGGTCTCACGGCGGTGGGGATCGAAATGAAGAATACGAGAGGGGCCCGTCGTCAGCTGCTGTCCACCATGCTCGCGGCAGCCGGCATCGGAGCGTTCTGCGCGCCTTCTGCGCAGGCAATCGAATTCCAGAACAGCGCGGGCACGCTGCGTGGCAGCTGGGACACCACGATCAGCTACGGGCAGGCGTGGCGCATCGAGGACCGCGACTGCCGGCTGATCGCCAACGCGAACGGCGGCTGTGGCCGCTCCGCCAACGGCGACGACGGCGACATCAACTACCCGCAGGGTCTCTTCAGCCGCGCCGCGAAGCTCGTCACCGAGCTCGGCCTCGATTACAGGAATGTGGGCCTGTTCGTGCGCGGCTCGGCGCTGTACGACTTCGACGTGATGGGCGGCAACACCGCGCGCACGCGCCTTTCGCGGGACACGAAAGACCTCGTCGGCAGCTACGAGCGCCTGCTCGACGCCTTCGGCTACTGGAAATTCGGCGAGGGCAGCACCCAGGGCGAACTGCGGCTCGGCCGCCAGGTCGCAAGCTGGGGCGAGAGCACGTTCATCCAGGGCGGCATCAACGTCATCAACCATTTCGACGTTGCGGCGCTGCGCGTGCCGGGCGCCGAACTGCGCGAAGGCTTCCTGCCGCAGGAAATGGCGCTGCTTTCGCTGCAGTTCAGCGACAACGTGAGCGCCCAGGCCGTCTATATCGCCGACTGGAACCCGACCATTCCGGAGCCGACCGGCTCGTATTTCAGCACCAACGACTTCGCGGTGCCAGGCGGCAGGACCGTGCTGCTCGGTTTCGGCGCATTCTCCGATCAGGGCGTCGATTTCTCGCGGCTCGGTGGGCCGCTGATCCGCGACTTCCAGCAGGTGCCGCGCCTGCCCACCCGCGATCCGGACAACCAGGGCCAGTACGGCGCGAACATCAAACTCTATCTGCCGGACTTCAACAACGGCACGGAATTCGGCCTGTACTTTCTCAACTACCACAGTCGCCTGCCGCTGATCTCCGGTCGCACCGGTACACGCGCCGGTATCGGCAACTCGATCGGCGGGCTCACCGCGGTTGGCGCGGCGGCACAGGGTCTCGCGGCGGGGCTGCCGTTCAACGCCGCAGTCGCAACCGCTGCGCAGGTCGCGGTGGCGCGCGCGGCCGCGGCCGGTGGCAACCTGAGTCTCGCCACCGCGACCCAGTACGCCACGATCGGCGCGAACACGCACTTGCAGGGCGGCAACGTCACCGCGCAGGCCACCAACATCGGCACGCACGAGTACGCAAGGACGGCGGGCTACTTCACCGAGTACCCGGAGGACATCAAGCTGATCGGTCTTTCGTTCAACACGCAGTTGCAGCGCACCGGCATCGCGCTGCAGGGCGAGTTCACCTATCGCTTCGACCAGCCATACCAGTTCGACGACGTGGAGCTGCTCTTTGCGGCCCTCACTCCGTTCGAGCAGGCCGCGTTCGCGGCAACCCAGCCGCCCGGCGCACCGTTCCCGACCACCTGTCTGCCCGGCGCCGGTTCAACCCTGAGCCGCTGCGGCCAGCTTGGCGCCTACGGCCTCAACAGCGAGATCCGGGGCTGGGAACGGCACGACATGATGCAGTTCCAGTTCACCGCGACCAAGGCCTTCGCGAACGTGCTGCGTGCCTCGCAGCTCGTGCTCGTCGGTGAGTTCGGTGTCACGCATGTCGTCGGCATGGAGGACAAGCTCACCGGCGGTCCGAACGGCCGCGGCCTGCGCTACAACGGCCCGGCGACCGTGGTGAGTGGCAACGAGGTACTCGCAAACCGCCACTTCAACGAAGTGGAGCCGCAGGACAAATTCGCCGACGCCACCTCGTGGGGTTATCGCCTCGCGGGCCGCCTCGAATATCCGGGCCTTGTGGGTCCCTGGAACGTCCTGCCCCGTGTCGCGTTCCAGCAGGATGTGCAGGGCATCACGCCCGGGCCGGGCGGCAACTTCCAGGAAGGGCGTTATGGCTTCACCCTCGGAGTCGGCGCCAACTTGCGCGCCACCTGGGAACTCGATTTCGCGTACACCCAGTTCGCCGGCGCGAGCCGCTGGAATGAGCTGAATGATCGCGACTACATCTCGGCGACGGTGAAGTATTCGTTCTGAGCGCCCGCGCGCAGTGTCCGGCAGGAGGTTCGACATGAAACGGCATCTCATCCAGACGATGACACTCGTGCTGGCCCTCGCGTCGGCGCCGGCGCTTGCGGCCGTCACCGCGCAGGAAGCAGCGCGCCTCGGCGCCGACCTCACACCGCTCGGCGCCGAAAGGAAAGGCAACGCCGAGGGCACCATTCCCGCGTGGGAGGGCGGCCTCAGTTCGCCGGCGAAGGCGGGCTTCGCGTCCTGGAAGCCGACCGATCACCGGCCCGACCCGTATGCGGGCGACAAGCCGCTCTTCACGATCACCGCAGCGAACATGGCGCAGTACGCCGGGCGGCTCACCGAAGGGCAGAAGAAGCTGCTGCAGCAGTACAAGTCGACCTACAAGATGCTCGTCTACCCCACTCACCGGAGTGCAGCGGTCCCCCAGCGCATCTACGACGCCACGAAGCGCATCGCGACCACCGCACAGCTCGCGGCGGGCGGCAACGGCGTGACTCACGCCGGTGAGGGCATCCCGTTCCCGATCCCCAGGGAAGGGGTCGAGGTGTTCTGGAACCACATCCTGCGTTACCGAGCGAACGCAGTCGTGCGCCGTATCGGACAGGCGCCGGTCACCGTGTCAGGCGACTACGCCATGGTGCGGTTCATCGACGATACGTTCGCGGCCTACAGCTTGCCGGGCGCGACCTCGGAGAACCTGAACAACATCATCCTCTATTTCATCCAGGAGACGACCGCGCCCGCGCGCCTTGCGGGCGAGATCCTGCTCGTGCAGGAGACGCTCGACCAGTCGATCGAGAACAGGAAGGCGTGGGTCTACAACCCCGGCCAGCGCCGCGTGCGTCGCGCGCCGAACGTTGCGTTCGACAACCCGGGCACCAACTCCGACAACCTGCGCACCTCCGACCAGCTCGACATGTACAACGGCAGCCCGCAGCGCTACGACTGGAAGCTCGTCGGCAAGAAGGAAATCTACGTCCCGTACAATTCGTACCGGATCTCGAGCCACAAGCTGAAGTACACGGATATCCTGAAGAAGAACCACATCAACCAGGATCACGCGCGCTACGAGCTGCATCGCGTGTGGGTGGTCGATTCGACCCTGAAGCCGGGCCAGAACCACCTTTACAGCCGCCGCACACTGTATGTGGACGAAGACTCCTGGCAGATCGTCGCAGTCGATTGCTACGACCGCCGCGGCGAGCTCTACCGTGTGCAGGAAGGACACGCGATGGAGTTCTACGATGTGCCCTCGCTCTGGACCACGCTCGAGACGGTGATGGACCTCAGCAACGGCCGCTATCTCGCGCTCGGTCTGCAGAACGAGGAGCCGCAGGGCTACGATTTCACGGTCAAGCGCACCGCCGCGGATTACCAGCCGAGCCAGCTGGCGCGACGTGGCGTGCGGTGAACGACTGAGGCAAGGAATCGGGCGGCGCGCGTTGTGCGCGTCGCTCCTCGCCGCGCCCCTGTTCGCGGTCACCGCTGCGGCCGAGATACCCGGGGAATCCTGGGTCGCGCCGCTCTCCGCGAAGACCCTGCTGCTCGATATCGCCGCCTACGGCGAGAAGCGCATCGCAGTCGGCTCGCGCGGGCATATCCTCGTCTCGAACGATGCGGGCGCCACTTGGGTGCAGTCGCCGCACGTGCCCACGCTCGCTCTGCTCACGGCCGTCACGATGATCGACGAGCACCATGCGTGGGTCGTGGGTCACGACGAGGTGATCCTGCGCACCGCCGACGGCGGTACGACCTGGAAAAAAGTGCACGAATCGATTGAGGCGCAGCGGCCGCTGCTCGACGTGTGGTTCCGCGATGCTCAGCACGGCATCGCGATCGGCGCCTACTCGGCGTTCTACACTACGACCGACGGCGGGGAGACCTGGGCACCGCAACCCTTCGTCGATGCGGCGGTGCCCGCCCACGCGCCGGTGAGCGATGCCGACCCTGACGAGGGGCTGCCCATCCAGTATCACCTGAACCGCATCGCGAAGGCGGGCGAGCGCCTCTACATCGCGGCGGAGGCCGGGCACGTGTATCGATCGAGCGATGAAGGTGCGACCTGGCGCTCGCTGCCGCTGCCTTACGACGGCTCCATGTATGGCCTGCTGCCGCTCGGGGGCGACTCGCTCCTGGTGTTCGGCTTGCGTGGGCACCTTTTTCGCACCGACGATGCGGGCGAGACCTGGATGAAGCTGCCGACCGGCACCATCGCGATGCTGACGGCGGGCGTGCGGCTCACTGAATCCACGATTGCGATCGTCGGGCTTTCGGGCGCGGTGCTCGTGAGCCGCGACGCCGGCCGCAACTTCACGCTGCAGCAGCGCGCGGACCGCAAGGGACTTTCGGGTGCGGTCGCCGCGGGCGACGAGGCGCTGCTCGTCGTCGGTGAGGCGGGCATCGAGCGGGTGGCGCTGCAATGAGCCTCGCCGACCGCCTCGAACATCCGATCTTCGATCACCGCAAGACGATCCTCTTCGTCTTCGCGGTGCTCACGCTCGTATTCGCGGCCGTCTGCGTGAAGGGGCTGCGGATCGATGCGTCGTTCACCAAGCAGCTGCCGACGAAGCACGAGTACATGCAGACTTACCTCGACCCGAAGGTCGAGGAGTTTCGCGGCGCAAACCGCGTGCTCGTCGCGCTGATCGCACGCGACGGCAACATGTTCACGCCGGCATTTTTCAACGCACTGAAGCTCGCGACCGATGAAGTGATCGTCATGGACGGCATCGACCGCGGTCGTGTGCAGTCGCTCTTCACGCCGAACGTGCGCTACCTCGAAGTGGTGGAAGATGGCATCGAGGCGGGCAATGTGGTCCCGGCCGACTTCCAGCCCACGCCCGAGGCGATGGCGCAGGTGCGCGAGAACATCCTGAAGGCCGGCATCGTCGGGCGGCTCGTCGCGAACGATTTCTCGGGCGCGCTCGTCTCGGCGATCGTGCTCGAGCAGGACGCGGGCGGCCAACCGGTCGATCCGATCGCCGTCGCGCACCTGCTCGAGAAGCGCGTACGCGACCGCATCCAGAGCACCGGCGCCGATCTCGCCGGGGTCACGGTGCAGGGCGCGGGCAGCGACTCCGCCGTCGATGTGCGCATGATCGGCTTCGCGATGGTCATGGGCGACATCGCCGATGGCGCGCTCTCGGTGATCGTGTTCGCAATCGTCACGATCCTCCTCACGCTCGCGTGCGTGTGGGTCTACTGCCAGTCGTTCCGCGTGGCGCTCGTGCCGGTCGTCTGCTCGATCGTGGCGGTGATCTGGCAGCTCGGTACCCTCGTCGCGCTCGGCTATGGCATCGACCCGCTCGGGCTCCTCGTGCCGTTCCTCATCTTCGCGATCGGCGTGAGCCATGGCGTGCAGAAGATCAGTGCGGTGTCCGATGCCGTGCTCGAGGGGCTCGGCAGCGTGGACGCGGCGCGACGCACCTTCCACCAGCTCTTCACGCCGGCGATCGTGGCGCTGCTCGCCGACCTCGTCGGTTTCGTCACGATCCTGATGATTCCGGTGCAGGTCATACGCGAGATGGCGGTCACGGCGAGCATCGGTGTCGCGATCGTGATCCTCACCGATCTCGTGTTGCTGCCGGTGCTCGTCTCGTATGTGAAGTTCGGGCCGAACTACCGGGCACGCGTCGAGAAGCGCCAGGCCATGCTCACGCGCTGGTGGGCAAGCCTCTCGCGCATCACGCAACGGGGGCCGGCCGCCGTCATCATTGGTATCGCGATCGTGCTCGGGATCGCAGGCGCCTGGAAGGGGCGCGAGACGCCGATCGGGGATACGCAGGCCGGCGTGCCCGAACTGCGCGCCGATTCGCGCTACAACCGCGACAGCGACATCATCACGCAGAAATTCTCGATCGGCGTCGATGTCCTCACCGTGATCGTCGAGGCGCAGGAACCGGTGTGCCTCAGCTACGGGAAGATGACAGCGGTCGACTATTTCGCGTGGCGCATGCAGAATGTGACGGACGTGCAGGAGGTCGTGACCTTGCCCTATGTCGCGAAGATCGCGATCGCGGGCTGGAACGAAGGGAGCCTCGCGTGGCGCAGCATCCCGCGCAACCCCGACACGCTCACGCAGTCCACGCGCTACATCGAGACGAGCACCGGGCTCCTCAACGCCGACTGTACGATCGTGCCGGTCTACATCTTCCTCGAGGACCATAAGGCGGAAACCATCGAGCGCATCGTCGCCGCGGTGAAGGAGTGGCGCACCGCCAATCCGGTCGAGGGCCTGCAGTTTCGCCTCGCAGCGGGCAACGTGGGCGTGATGGCGGCGACGAATGAAGAAGTAAAGGCGAAAGAGTTCCCGATCCTCGCGGGCGTGTTCGCGGCCGTGAGCATCATGTGCCTGATCACCTTCCGCTCGCTTCTTGGAACCATTCTTGTGGTGCTGCCGCTCGCGCTCGTTTCGGTGCTCGTCTATGCGGTGATGGCGATCGTCGGCATCGGTCTCAAGGTGACCACGCTACCCATGGTGGCGCTCGGCGCCGGTATCGGCGTCGACTACGGCATCTATCTCTACAGTCGCATGCAGGAATACCTGCACAAAGGGCTGTCGGTGCGCGAGGCGTATGAGCGCACGATGCGGGTGACGGGCGCGAGCATCATCTTCACCGGGATCACGCTCGCGATCGGTGTCGCCACCTGGGTGTTCTCGCCGCTCAAGTTCCAGGCCGACATCGGTGTGATGCTCACCTTCATGTTCCTCGTCAACATGCTCGGCGCCATCTTGTTGTTGCCAGCGCTCGGGGCGTGGCTCATCAGGAGGCCGGGCCGCGCGTAGCCGTTGCGTCAGGCCGCCAACGACTTGCAGATTGTCCGCAAGCGCTCGCTGAATGAGCTTCGCTTGCTGCGGGTGATCAGCAGTTCGTGCGTCGCGCGGGTCATCGCCACGTACATCAGCTTCACGCTGTCCTTGTCAGGATCCCAATTTCTTGAGCTGCCGGCTGGTATGGACTCGGGCCGATTTCGGTACTGCCCGGCGTGTCGCCGGAGTTTTTCCAGGTGCTGTTGCTCGTTGGAGCAATGCCGCACGGCGTCGTGTCGTATCACGCCACATTCGGGCCATAATGGTGGCCGGATCGTGACTGGAGAACCGCCATGCCACGCCTGCATCGCAAGAGTGACGGTGTCTTCCTCGGGTTGATCACGGACGACGACCTGAACGTGCTGATCGACCATCTGGAAGAAGAGCACGGAACGGACACGGATTACTTCATCAACGCGACGACGATTGACCAGCTCGTCGGCCTTGGCGCCTCGACTGCGCTCGTGACGCTGCTGCGCAGCGCCGTGGGGGACACCGATGGCATCGAAGTCGGCTGGGAGGAATGACGACATCATGATACGCATCGATATTCGCCCTGTCCTGTTCTCCGTGCTCTGCGCAGCCGCGCTCACGGCCTGCGAGAAGTCGACGACGGCCGTCGCGACGCCCATCGCGACCGGGGTCGCGGAGGAGGCGGCCCTGCCGCTCGTCGTCGTGCACAAGAGCCCGACCTGCGGCTGCTGCGAGTCCTGGATCACGCACATGAAGGCGGCGGGCTTTCCCGTCGAGGTGAAGGACGTCGACAACCTGGACGCGATCAAGACGAAGGTGGGTGTGCCCTACGGCAAGGGCTCCTGCCACACGGCGGAAGTGGGCGGCTATTTCGTCGAGGGCCACGTGCCCGCGACCGACGTGAAGCGCCTGCTCGCCGAGCGGCCGCAGGCGAAGGGTCTCACAGTGCCGGGCATGCCCGCGGGCTCGCCGGGCATGGAAGTACCCGACGGCACGGTGCAGCCCTACGACGTCGAACTCGTCGCGCTCGACGGCACGACGACCGTCTTCGCGCATCACCCACCGTGACACCCGAAGAATTTCGCGCTGCCGCCCATACCCTCGTCGACTGGATCGCCGATTGTCGCGCGAAGGTCTACAACGGCGAACTGCCAGTCCTTTCCGCAAACAAGCCGGGCGACGTGCGCGCCGCGCTCCCCGCCACGCCACCCGAGACGCCCGAGCCGTTCGACGCCGTGATGCGCGACCTCGACTCCATCATCCTGCCCGGCTGCACCCACTGGCAGAGCCCGAGCTTCTTCGGCTATTTCCCCTCGAACAGCGCGCTCGCGGCGGTGCTCGGTGACCTTGCGAGCACGGGACTTGCGCAACTGGGCCTCAACTGGCAGTCGAGCCCGGCGCTCACCGAGCTGGAGGAGGTCACGACCGACTGGCTGCGACAGATGCTCGATCTGCCCGAGGCATTTCGCGGTGTGATCCAGGGCACGGCATCGGAGGCGACGCTCGTTGCGCTCATCTGCGCGCGCGAGCGCGCGACCGGCTACGCTGCCGCCCGCGGCGGGCTGCAGTCGGCGGACAAGCCGCTCGTCGTCTATGTCACCGCCCACTCACACAGCTCGGTCGACAAGGCTGCATTGCTTGCGGGCTTCGGGCGAGAGCAGCTGCGGCTCGTCGCCACGGACGATGCCTTCGCCATGGACCCCGACGCACTCGAGGCCGCGATTCGCGCCGACCTCGCGCGCGGCGCGCAGCCCTGCGCGGTGGTCGCCACGATCGGCACCACGGGCACGACCGCGATCGACCCCGTCGATGCGATCGGCCGGATCGTGCACGAACACGGCCTGTGGCTGCATGTGGACGGCGCGATGGGCGGCTCGGCAATGATCCTGCCGGAATGCAGAAAGCTGTGGGCCGGCATCGAGCGTGCGGACTCGATCGTGATGAATCCGCACAAGTGGCTCGGCGTCTCGATGGACTGCTCGGTGTACTACGTGCGCGATCCAGAGCACCTTGTGCGCGTGATGGCGACGAACCCGAGCTATCTCAAGACCGGGGCCGATGGCGAAGCGGTGAACTTCCGCGACTGGGGCATTCCGCTCGGCCGGCGCATGCGCGCGCTCAAACTCTGGTTCCTGATCCGCGAGCAGGGTGTCGCGGGCTTGCAGGCGCGCCTGCGACGCGACCTCACGCATGCGCGCTGGTTCGCCGCAAAGGTGGACGCCGCCGGGCACTGGCGGCGGCTCGCGCCCGCGCCGCTGCAGACCGTGTGCGTGCGGCACGAGCCACCGGGCCTTGCCGGTGAGGCGCTCGATGCGCACACGCTCGACTGGGTCAGGCGCATCAATGCCTCGGGCAGGGCGTATCTCACGCCCTCGCAGCTCGAAGGCCGGTGGATGGCACGGGTGTCCTTCGGTGTCGAGATGACCGAGCGCGGGCACGTCGAGGCCCTGTGGCGCCTGATGCGGGAATCAGCCGAGCGACCAGTAGCCGAGGCGCTTGCGCGCCTGTAAGCGCCGCCAGAGGTTGAATGGGGCGCGGCGCAGACCCGCACGCCGGGCAGCGATCGCCGCTTCGGCGGCATCGAGCACGCGCTCGCTTGCGTGGCCGTCGCGCGCGGGGTGCACGAGATCGGCGTATTCGCGGATCGCCTGCATCAGTGGAGCGGGGCGGGTAAGCGCGGTGCGGAGCGCGCCCTCCACGTCCTCCGGCCGCTGCACGTCGAGCAGTTGCGGCCCAGGCTTGCGATTGCGCAGCGTGACCACCGGCTTCAGCTGCACGAGAAATTCCGGTACGACGGACGAGGTGTCGGAGAGCAGCACGTCGGCCTGCGCGTAAAGCGCGAGGATGTCGTCGGTTTCGACGAAGCGCACCTGCGGTCCCTCGAGCGCGCGATAGGCGGCGACGATGTCGGGCGCCATCTTGGGATGCAGAGTGAGCAGCCAGTCCCATTCGCCGGTGGCGGTGAGCCGCGCAATCGTCTCGCGCAGGAGGCGCGCGGCAGTGATCGATTCGGTAAACGTCGAGGCGAAGAGCACGACGGGCCGCGCGTGCGCAGCCGGCGGATAGCGGCCCGCGAAGAGCGGGTCGAGCTTCGGCCAGCCCGTCTCGACCACGCGAAAATACCCGTGCTGCTGCGCAAGCGCCGCGAAGGGCCCGGTGGTATCTGGGCCGTGGGTGCAATAGAGATCGAAGCTGCCACGGATGCGGAAGTGCCCGCGTGCCTCGCTGCGCTTGCCGACACTGAAGCCGTGAAACACCTCGACCTTGAGGCCGGGAAAGAAATGCGGCACCCAGTTGCCCGGCACGAACACTGCGCGCGGCTGCCACGCGCGCACCTGCGCGACGGTGGTGAGGCGGTGCTCGCCCGCTCGCAGATAGCGCGCGTCGGCTTCGTGCTCGAAAAACCAGGCCACTTCATCGCCGCGCGCTGCGGCTGCCGCCGCGATCGGCCGCAGGATCGCCCAGGCATAGAGCTGCGAGACGAAAAGCAGGTAGCGGCGCATGCGGGGCGCATCATAGCAAGTGAAATTGCCGATTCCGTGGCAAGTCGCCACTATGCGGACCCATGTGCGGCATCGCAGGTCTCTTTCACGGCGAATCGCTCGGGCAGCGCGAGAGCGAACTGCGCGAGGTCGCGCGGCGCATGGCGGACGCGATCGCGCATCGCGGGCCCGACGATGCCGGCGTGTGGGTCGATGCCGCCGCGGGCCTCGCGCTTGCGCACCGGCGGCTTTCGATCATCGATCTCTCGGCCGCGGGTCATCAGCCGATGGGCTCGGCCTCGGGGCGCTACCAGATCGTTTTCAACGGCGAGATCTACAATTTCCGCGCGCTGCGCGCGCGCCTCGAGCGCGGGGGCGTCGCGTTTCGTGGCCATTCTGATACCGAAGTGCTGCTCGCCGCCATCGAGGCGTGGGGCCTCGAGGCGGCGCTCGCCGAGGCGAACGGCATGTTCGCGTTCGCGCTGTGGGATCGCACGGCCCGCACGCTCACGCTCGCTCGCGATCGGGTCGGCAAGAAGCCGCTCTACTACGGATGGTGCGGTCGTGCGCTCGCCTTTGGCTCGGAGCTGAAGGCGTTGTTTGCAATGCCGGGCTTCAGGCCCGAAGTCGAGCGGGGCGCGTTGCAGTCGATGCTGCGCTTCAACTACGTACCCTCGCCCTGGTCGATCCTGCAGGGCGTGTTCAAGGTGCTGCCCGGCACGATCGTCAGGCTCGATGCCGGCGATGTGGCAGCGGGCGCGGGCTCACACCGGCCGCTCGAGGCGGCGCGGCACTGGTGGAGCCCGCGCGAGCGCGCGGAGCAGGCGCTCGCGCATCCTTTCACTGGCGATGTGGAGGAGGCGCTGTCGCAGCTCGAAGCGCTGCTGCGCGACGCCGTGCGCGTGCGGCTCGAATCCGACGTGCCGCTCGGCGCCTTCCTCTCCGGCGGCATCGACTCGTCGCTCGTCACCGCGCTGATGCAGCAGGAGGCGAGCGCGCCGGTGCGCACCTTCAGCATCGGATTCGAGGACCCGCGACGCGATGAAACGCCCGCGGCGCGCGCGGTCGCACAGCACCTCGGTACGGTGCACACGGAGTTCCACGTGACGGGCGCGGACGCGCTCGCCACGGTGCCGGATCTCGCGCACGTCTTCGATGAGCCTTTCGCTGACTCCTCGCAGATCCCGACCATGCTCGTCTCCCGCCTCGCACGCCGCGATGTGACGGTGGTGCTCTCGGGCGACGGCGGCGATGAGCTCTTCGGTGGCTACAATCGCTATCTGCGGGCGCTGCGTCTCGCGCGCCTGCTCGAGTTGGTGCCGGGCACCGGGATTTCGGTTATGCGAGGGCTCCTGCGCCCCTGGGCGGGGCAGGAGCCGCGTGGCCACGCACTGCGCCAGTTCGCCGCGGAGCTGGCGGCCGGGACACCCGAGGGCCTCTACCAGAATCGCATGTCGCGCTGGCGGCATCCGGAAGATGTGGTACGCGGCGGCAGGGAGCCGCTCACACCCTGGTCCGACCCCTCGCGCCGGCTGGCGCATGGCACGCCTGCCGATCGATTCATGTTCCTCGACTTCGTCACCTACCTGCCGGACGACATCCTCGTGAAAGTCGACCGCTCGACCATGGCGGTCGGCCTCGAAGCGCGCGCGCCGCTGCTCGACTATCGTGTCGTGGAACTGGCATGGTCGCTGCCGGTCGACATGAAGCTGCGCGATGGCGCGACGAAATGGCTGCTGCGGCGGTTGCTCGCACGCCATGTGCCCGTGACCATCGTTGAACGGGAAAAGCAGGGCTTCGGCGCGCCGGTTGCGGACTGGCTGCGCGGCCCACTGCGCGACTGGGCGGAGGCGTTGCTCGCAGAGCGGCGCCTCGTGGAGGAGGGCTTCTTCGATGCGACGATCGTGCGCGGTCTCTGGGCACGCTTCCAGGGCGGCCGGCGCAAATGGCACACGCACCTCTGGAACGTGCTGATGTTCCAGGCTTGGCTTGATACGCTGAAAGCGTCGCGCACGTGAGCACCGCGTTCGAACGCTGGCGCGCGGCCACGCTCGCGCCGTTCCAGGTGCGCATCTTCGCCGCGCTCTGGATCGCGACCGTCGTTTCCACCTTCGGGAGCCTCATCCAGGGCGTGGGCGCGTCGTGGCTCATGCTCTCGATCGCGCCTTCGGCCGACATGGTCGCGCTGGTGCAGACTTCCACGACGCTGCCGATCATGCTGCTGTCGCTCGTCGCGGGCGCGATCTCGGACATCTGGGACCGCCGTCGCCTGATGCTGATCGCGCAGGTGATCATGCTCTCCGTGTCCGCCGCGCTCGCGTTCGTCACCTGGCGCGGCCACATCACGCCGTGGATGCTGCTCACCTTCACCTTCGTGCTCGGCTGCGGCGCGGCGCTCTACGGGCCGGCGTGGCAGTCGTCGGTCGGTGAGCAGGTGCCGCGGGATCTCGTGCCAAGCGCGGTTGCGCTCAACAGTCTCGGCTTCAACATTTCGCGCACTGTGGGCCCCGCCGTCGGCGGGGCGATCGTCGCGGCGTTCGGCGCGCAGTTCGCGTTCTTCATCAATGCCGTGTCCTATGTCGGCCTGATCGTGGTGCTCGGCAGCTGGCGCTATGCGCCGCGCGAGCGCGCGCTGCCACCCGAGAGCCTCGGTGTTGCGATGCTCGCGGGCCTGCGTTATGCGCGACTTTCTCCCACGCTCGTCGCGATCTACGTGCGCGCCACGGTCTTCGGCATGATGGGTAGCGCCGTGTGGGCGCTGATGCCGCTCATCGCGAAAGAGCTCGTGAGGGGTGGGGCGATCACCTACGGCGTGCTGCTCGGCGCCTTCGGAACCGGCGCCATGATCGGTGCGCTGACCATCGCGCACCTGCGTCAGCGCATGTCAAACGAGACGCTGGTGCGCGTCGCGAGTCTCATGTTCGGCCTCGCCTCGATCGCGGCGGCACTCAGTCCCTGGCTTGCGGCCACGATGCTGGCACTGGTCGGCGCGGGCGCGGCCTGGGTGATGTGCCTGTCGACCTTCAACACCTCGGTGCAGGTCACCTCGCCGCGCTGGGTGGTCGGCCGCACCGTCGCGATCTACCAGATGCTGACCTTCGGCGGGCTCGCCCTCGGCAGCTGGCTGTGGGGTGAGGTTGCGCACGCACTGTCGTTGCGCACGAGTCTCATCGCGGCGGGAGTGGGCTTTCTGGCCTCGATCCTGCTGGGTCGCTGGCTGCACGTGATGCGGGAGGAGAACCTCGACCTCGAGTCGATGCGCCTGGGGTCGCCCGCGCTCGAACCGAAGATCGATATCGTGCCGCAAAGCGGGCCGGTCGTGATCAACATCGAATATCGCGTTGCGATGGAGGATCGCGTGGCATTCGCGGCTGCGATGCAGGAATTGCGGCGGGTGCGCAAGCGCGACGGAGCGCGCGGCTGGACGCTGCTGCACGACATGGATGACCCCGGGCGGTGGATCGAGCGCTACCACAGCCCGACCTGGATCGCGCACCTGCGCCGCCGCCTGCGCCTCACGCGGGCCGATCAGGCGGTTGAGGAACACGTGCGGCGCCTGCACCAGGGTGACGGGCCACCGCACGTCTTCCGCTACCTCGAGCGACCGCCAACGGCGCTGGCAGCGATCGACAAGTCGGAGGCCGAGCAGCTCGGTGAGCGCGCGGCGCGGACCGATCCGCTCTTTCCCGGTAATGCGACTGCGCTGGACAAGCCCGGGCGCGAGTAGACTGGAGGCGACTGAGGCAGCCAGGGAGAGGGCCATGCTGAGATATGTTTTTGTGCTCGCGCCCGTGTTTGCGAGCATCGGGTGCCTCCAGCATGAAGGCGGCGAGCACATCAACGGCGCGGTCTCGGTCGCGGCCGGTCAGCCCGCTGCGGACGCGACGACCGTCAATGGCGCCGTCGACGTTGCGGCCGATGCCGTGGTCAAGGAGGCCGGTACCATCAACGGCGCGATCACCCTCGGCGATCGCGCGATGGCTGATTCGGCTTCCACCGTCAATGGTGCCATCAAGGTCGGAGCTGGGGCCCGCGTCGGCGGCGATGTCTCGACCGTCAATGGCGCCATCACGCTGCAGAAGGGCGCGGATGTGAAGGGCAGGCTCGAGAACGTCAACGGCCACATCACGCTCGATGCGGCGCACGTGGGCGGTGGCATCGAGACGATGCAGGGCGATGTCACAGTGGGCGCTGGCTCGCAGGTGGGCGGCGGAGTCACGGTGAAGAAATCAAAGGGAATTTCGCTGTCGTTTTCGGACAAGGTGCCGGTGATCGTCGTCGGGCCGGGCGCCTCTGTGCGCGGCCCGCTCAGGTTCGAGCGCGAAGTGAAGCTCTACGTGAGTGATCGGGCGACGATCGGCGTCGTCACCGGTGCAACACCGATCCCGTTTGCGGGCGACAAGCCGCCGGGATAGCAGAAGGCCGGGCCGGGGCGGGCCAAGGCGGGCAAGGTCTTTCTCACTCGTCGCGGCCAACGCGGCTGCGCAGGCGCTTCGCCCGCTGCGCCCGCGCCTTGGAGGCGAGCCGCCTCTCCTGCGATGCGCGCGTCGGCTTCGTCGCCCGGCGCACCTTCGGTTCGACGAGCGCGAGCCGCACGAGCGCTGCAAGGCGCTCTTCGGCTTCGCGGCGATTGTCGCTCTGGCTGCGGTGCGAGCGCGCCTGAATCAGGATCGCGCCGTCACTTGTGAGCCGCTGACCGGCGAGGGCGCGCAACCGTGCCTTCACGCGCGGCGCGAGCGCGGAGCTGCCTGCGAGGTCGAAGCGCAACTGCACGGCCGACGCGACCTTGTTGACGTTCTGCCCGCCGGGGCCCGACGAGCGCATGAACGTCACCGCGAGGTCGGAGTCAGGTATCTCGACCTGGCGCGAAACGTATATCGGCATGGGAGGTTGAAGGCAGCATGCGCAGCTCGCGCTGCGCGACCGGGATCGTGATGCCGGCCTCGCGGAAGAGGCGAAAGATCGCGCGGTTCACGTCAGAGCGCACATTGTTCACGCCGTTCATGGGGTCGGCGATCCAGAAGCGCACTTCGAGCCGCATGCCGTAATCCTCGAACGACATCAGGCGCGTGGCCGGGCCCGGCTCCTTCAGGATGCGCGGGTGGTCGGCCGCGGCCGTCCGCAGCAAGGCGAGAGCATTTTCAGGGTCGTCCTGATAGCTCACCATCACCGGCAGGCGCAGGCGGACGCGCGCGTCAGAATAGCTCCAGTTGATCACCGCGTTGTTGATCAGGAACTGGTTCGGCACGAGGGTCTCGACGCCGTCGCGATCGCGCACGACGATATAACGGCCGCGCAGCTCCTGCACCCAGCCGAAATTGTCGGTCGTCGAGCCGCCCGACCCACCGGGCGTGACGCCTGTGAAGCTGATCACGTCGCCCGGCTTGATCGACTTGTCCATCAGCAGCACGAAGCCCGACACGAAGTTGCTCGCGATCGCCTGCAGGCCAAAGCCGAGGCCGACTCCGATCGCGCCGGTGAGCAGGGTCAGCGCCGTCAGATCGACGCCCGCCGCATTGATGCCGAGCAGCAAGCCGAGGCTGATCAGGAAGAAGTACGAGAACTTGGAGATGCCGATGCGGGTCGACAGCGCGAGCGCGTTGACCTTCATCACGCGCTGCTCGATCGTACGCCCGATCAGCGAAGTGACGATGACAGCGACCGTGACGATCACGAGCGCCTTGATCAGCTCCCAGATCGTGAAGGACGCTTTGCCGGGCAGCAGGTCGATGTTGTTCAGCGCGCGTTCGACGCGCTCGAACCAGCCGAGCAGCTCGAACGCAACCGCGAGCCACACGGCGAACGTGAGCTGGTTCTGCCAGCCCTTGAGCCATGAGTTCTCGCCGAGCAGCTGGCGCAGCACATAGACGGCGAGCCGCACGAGCACGAGCGCCGCCGCGAGTTGCAGCACCCGGTCGATGATCGAGTTCTCCATGTCGAGAGAATCGAACACGACGCGTGTGCCGGCGAGCAGCGCGAGCATCACGAGAATCGGCGCGAGGATGATGACCGCCTCGACGATCCGGCCCGTGAAGCTCACGCCCGGCGTGGCCCCGCGGCGCTTGCGGTACCACGCGCGAAACAGGCTGCCCGCGGCGACTGCGACGAGCAGCGCAATCAGGACAGCGAACAACTGGGCGAGGACCGGAGGGTCGGTGAGGTGCGCGAAAAAATCACGCGTGTTGGTTGCGGATTTAGGCATTGAGATCGGGGATCAGTTCGCTTTCGAGACGTGTGATCTGGTCCTTGAGGCCGAGCTTGCGCTTCTTGAGACGCTTCAACTGCAGCTCATCGATGTGGATATCCATCGACAACCTCTCGATCACCTGATCGAGGTCCCGGTGCTCGATGCGCAGCTGCCGCAACTTCTCGATATTGCGGAACAGTTCGCGATCGACGTTGTCTTCGATTTCGACCATCACGCGTCGTCGAGGCGCTCTGTAACGGGAGTGATGCCCTCGGCAAGCTTAGCGAAGCGACCCGGCGGATTCCATGGTACGGCAGGATCGTGGAAATCGGACCCGGCGGAGCCCGCGAGGCCCTGGCGGCGCGCGAGCGAGGCGATGCGGTCACGGTCCCCGGGGCCCATGCCCGCCATGCTGACCTCGAGCGCCACCCCGCCCCCTGCCGCGAAGTCCGTCGCGAGCTGCCGCAGCGCGCCGCCCGAGAGGCGGTAGCGATGCGGATGGGCGAGCACTGTGGCCCGGCAGGCGCCCGCGAGCCGGGGCAGCGCATCGGCCAGCTCGGGCCACTCGACCGGCACGTGCCCGGGCCGGCCGCGGTTGAGCCATTTGTCGAAGGCCTGCTGAGTGTCATCCGCGAACCCGTGGGAGACGAGCGCGCGCGCAAGATGCATGCGCGTCGGGACGCCGCCGCCGGCGAGTGCGCTCGCTGCGACTTCCCGGCCCGCGATGCGGCCGCGCGTGGTGAGCCGATCGCCGATCGCCAGTACCCGCTCGTGCCGGCGTTTCGCGACATCGTCGACCTGTGCCGCGAGCGCGGAGGCAGCGGTGTCCACCCCGAGCCCGACGACATGGATCGCCTGGCCGCGCCACTGGGTCGAAATCTCGATGCCGGCGACGAAGCGGATGCCGGCCGCCTGGCAGGCGGCGCGCGCCTCGTCGCAGCCCGCCACCGTGTCGTGATCGGTGAGCGCGAGCAGGCTGACGCCGCGTGCCGCCGCGCGCGCGACGAGGGCGGTGGGGGAAAGCACTCCGTCGGAACGGTTGCTGTGGGTGTGGAGGTCGATGAGGTCTGGCATGAGCGGGTCAAGGGCCAGAGGCAGGATACGCCTCCGGCTGAAGTCTGTTTGCAGTTCGCTATCATGCGGCGCCATGCACTCCCCCCTGGTTGATCTCTCGCACATCGATACGGTCCTGCTCGATCTGGATGGCACTCTGCTTGACCTCGCGTACGACAATTACATCTGGCTCGAGCGGATCCCGCGCGAGTGGGCATTGCGCACGGGCGTCACGCACGAGGCGGCGCTGCACTCGCTCGCTCCGCGCTTCAAGGCGGTCGAGGGTACGCTCGACTGGTACGACATCGACTACTGGTCGCGCGAGCTGGGCATCGATGTCGCTGGCGTGCATCGCGAGGAGCGCGCGCGCATTGCCTGGCTGCCGGGGGCGCGCCAGCTTCTGGCCAGCTTGCGCGCGCTCGGCAAGCGGCTCGTGCTGCTGACGAACGCGCATCCTGTCACGCTCGCCATCAAGGATGAGGCCACGGCCGTGCGGGGCTATTTCGATGCAGCCTGGAGCTCGCGCAGCTTCGGCGCACCGAAGGAAGACCCACGTTTCTGGCAGGGTGTACGTGCGGCCGAGCCCTTCGATCCGGCGCGCTCGCTCTTCGTCGACGACAGCCCGCCGGTGCTGCAGGCCGCTCGGGAAGCCGGCATCGCTTGTGTAATCGCTGTGCGCCGTCCCGACACCTCGCGCGCGCTGCGTGATCATCCTGAATTTCCCGCTGTCGACCATATCGCCGACCTGCTACGCGCGACCCATTGAAGCGCTGATCCGGGGGTTGCTCAGGGCGCGGGAGCGCCGCCGCCTGCATCACCACCATTTTTGCCCGGACCGCCTCGGCCACGACCCCCACGCCGTCGCCGGCGGGGCTTCGGAGCGCCGTCGGCAGCGGCGTTCTCCGATGGAGCGTGCGGTGTCTTTGCGGCGTGCAGCGCGTTCGCGGCGGCGTGCGGTGTCTTCGCGGCGGAGTGCGGTGCGAGGGCGCCGTGCGGCCGCTCGCCATGGCGAGGCGGACCCGAGCGGCCCCGGGGACGACTGCTGCTGCCGGGCCGGCCGCCCCCGCCGCGACGCCCCTCCACGGGACGACGCGGGCCGTGCGGTCGCCAGGCGCTGTGCGGCGGCAGCGTGATCTCGGCGAGCTGCCCCGGGGCGATCGCCTCGACGGGAATCTTGCGGCCGATGTAGGCCTCGATGTCGGGCAGGCTGACCGCGTATTCCTCACAGCCGAAACTGATGGCGTCGCCCTCGGCACCGGCGCGCGCGGTGCGTCCGATGCGGTGGACGTAGTCGGGGGCGTCCTGCGGCAGGTCAAAGTTGAACACGTGGCTCACGTCAGGCACGTGCAGGCCGCGCGAGGCGACGTCGGTCGCGATCAGCACCGCGAGATCGCCGTTGTGGAAGTCGCGCAGGAAGGTGAGGCGCTTCTTCTGCGGCACATCGCCCGAGATCGCCTGCGCGGAAAACCCGTTCGCGATGAGCGCGGCTTCGAGCCGTTCGGCGACGCGCTTGGTGTTGACGAACACCATCGTGCGGCGCGCGTCGGCCTGGCGCAGGAGACCGACCAGCAGCGGGATCTTCTCCTCCATTGCGGGGAAGTAAATGGTTTGACGCACGCGATCGGTGGTGACCTTGTCGGGCTCGATGCGCACGAGCTCGGGGTTGTTCATGTGCTCGTAGGCGAGCTCGAGCACGCGGTGCGAGAGGGTCGCGGAGAAGAGCATCGACTGCCGATGTTCGGGCTTCGGCAGCCGGCGCAGGATGAAGCGGATGTCCGCGATGAAGCCGAGGTCGAACATGCGGTCGGCCTCATCGAGCACCGCGACCTGCGCATGGCGCATGTCGTATACGTGCTGCTTGAAGTAATCGATGATGCGACCGGGCGTGCCGATCAGCACGTCGACGCCGTCGGCGAGCTGTTTTCTCTGCTTGTCGTAGTCGACGCCGCCGAAGACCACCGCGAGCTTCAGCCCGGTGTGCCTGCCAAGGACCAGCGCATCGTTGTGGATCTGCACGGCGAGTTCGCGGGTCGGTGCGACCACGATCGCACGGATCGATGTGGGGCCGCGGGTCGCGGCGGGGGGGTGCGTGAGCAGACGCTGGAAGATCGCCACGAGGAACGCCGCGGTCTTGCCGGTACCCGTCTGCGCCTGGCCGGCGACGTCGCGCCCGCTGAGCGCGATGGGCAGAGTCTCGCCCTGGATCGGGGTACAGCGTTCGAAGCCGGCATCCCGGATGCCCTGCATGACGGGCGGCGTGAGGTCGAGGTCCGCAAAGCGGAGCTCAGAGAGATGTTGATCGGTCATTTTTTCGAGAGGCCCTTGCAAATTGGCGCGGAAGGCGCAAAAATTTGGGCCAGATACAGCGGAACCCGATTCCGCGCCGTCCCGGCAACTCAGCTCCTTCTTAAGTTCGTTAGTGTAACCGTTTGATGCCACTCCGTGGCGCGGCCTTTCACCTGTGCCGTCAATAATCGACTCCATTCCCCCCGGAGGATCCTTCGCGTGAGCAATCCGCACATAGTCCATACCTCGGACTCGACGTTCAGCCAGGACGTGCTGAAGTCCGAGAAACCCGTCCTTCTCGATTTCTGGGCCGAATGGTGCGGCCCCTGCAAGATGATCGCGCCGATCCTCGACGAACTCGCCGTCGAGTATCAGGACAAGGTCCGGATTGCAAAGCTCAACATCGATGAGAACCCGCAAACTCCGCCGAAGTTCGGCATCCGCGGCATTCCGACGCTGATCCTCTTCAAGAACGGCGCGGTCGAAGCCCAGAAGGTGGGCGCCGTGTCTAAATCCCAGCTCGCGGCCTTCCTGGACAGCAACCTGTGAGAGGCTATCTGGGCAATCAGGGCCGTAACCGTCAGGGAAAAGGCCAGGGAGGCGGTGGTCGGCACAGTGGTCACGGCAACCGTGACGGCAATCGCAGCAACGGCCGCCCGGATGAGTTGCACGAGCTCGAGCCGTTCGAAATCGACGACTCGGAGATCATCAGCCCGGAAGAGCTGACCCGATCGCGGGCTTCGATGAGCCTCACCGAGCTCAAGGCGAAGCCGATCCACGAACTCGTCAAGGTTGCCGAGGCGGTTGGCCTCGAGAGCATCGCCCGCTCGCGCAAGCAGGACATCATCTTCTCGATCCTGAAGGCGCACGCGAGAAGCGGCGAGAACATCCACGGTGACGGCGTGCTCGAGATCCTGCAGGACGGCTTTGGCTTCCTGCGCTCCGCCGATGGCTCCTATCTCGCGGGCCCCGACGACATCTACATCAGTCCGAGCCAGATCCGTCGCTTCAACCTGCGCACCGGCGACACGATATCCGGCCTCATCCGCCCGCCGAAAGAGGGCGAGCGCTACTTCGCGCTGCTGAAGGTCGGCGAGATCAATTTCGATTCGCCCGAGAATTCGCGCAACAAGGTGCTGTTCGAGAACCTCACGCCGCTGCACCCGACCAAGCGGCTGAAGCTGCAGCGCGGCAACGGCTCGACCGAGGACCTCACCGCGCGTGTAATCGATCTCGTCGCGCCCATCGGCAAGGGCCAGCGCGGCCTGATCGTCTCGCCGCCGAAGGCCGGCAAGACGATGCTGCTGCAGAACATCGCGACTTCGATCACCTGGAACCACCCGGAGGTGCACCTGATCGTGCTGCTCATCGACGAGCGGCCCGAGGAGGTCACCGAGATGCAGCGCACCGTGAAGGGCGAGGTAGTGTCGTCAACCTTCGACGAGCCGGCCGCGCGCCACGTGCAGGTTGCGGAGATGGTGATCGAGAAGGCGAAGCGCCTCGTCGAGCACAAGAAAGACGTCGTGATCCTGCTCGACTCGATCACGCGTCTCGCGCGTGCCTACAACACTGTCGTGCCGAGCTCGGGCAAGGTGCTGACCGGCGGCGTCGACGCGAACGCGCTGCAGCGGCCGAAGCGTTTCTTCGGCGCTGCGCGCAACATCGAGGAGGGCGGCTCGCTCACCATCCTTGCGACCGCGCTGATCGACACCGGCTCGAAGATGGACGATGTCATTTACGAGGAATTCAAGGGCACGGGTAACAGCGAAATCCACCTCGACCGGCGTATCGCGGAAAAGCGCGTTTTCCCGGCCGTGAACATCAACCGTTCGGGCACCCGCAAGGAAGAGCTGATCACCGATCCGGGCGAACTCGCGAAGATCTGGATCCTGCGCAAACTGCTGCATCCCATGGACGAGCTCGCTGCGATCGAGTTCCTGATCGACAAGATGAAGGATACGAAGACGAACGGTGAGTTCTTCGAGGCGATGAAGCGGTAAGAGTTGGTGCCGGGTTTTCGGTTATTCGGTTATTGGGCGCGGAGCGCCGAAATAACCGAATAACCGAAAACCCGGCACCAGTCCTGCCCGGTGTGCGGCCCGTCACACTCGCTGGCGTCGCAGGCCGGCGACGGTGGCGGCGCTCGTGCCAATACGCGATGATCCGGCGCTGCATGCATCAGATTCTCGCTGCTACCCTGATGGCGCTCGCGGCCGCCTCGATGGTGTCCACATCCGGCGCCGCCGAGCGCGAGCTCGCCTCCGACACGCTCGTCAAGGAGCGCCCGCCGGTCGCAAGCCCGATCACCGACCGCTTCGCGCTGCGCGCCACATACTTCAAGGGTACCGCCGACACGCGCGTGCGGCTCGACCCCGGCAACGCCGCGCCCGGCACACTCGGCACACCGATTTACGCGGAGGAGCTCCTCGGCCTCGACGACGCGATCGATCTCGGCCGCATGGAGCTCTACTTCCGCTTCGGCGCGCGAACGCGCCTGCGTGTCGACTATTTCAAGCTGAACCGCTTCGGGGCGACCGTGCTCGATGAGGACATCGTCTTTGGCGACGACACATTCCTCATCGGCGAGAACATCGAGTCCTCCCTTGACTACCGCTCACTGTCCTTCACGTTCCTGCATTCCTTCCTGAAGCGCGACAGCTTCGAGCTCGGCGCTGGCATCGGGCTCTATCTGGTCGACGCCAAGGCGGCCGCCGAGGCGGTCGATCGCAATGCGCGGGAAGAGGAATCGGGTGTCGCGCCCGTGCCCACGCTTGCACTCGATGGCGTCTGGCGTTTCGCGGGCCGCTGGTCGGTCGCTGCGCGGGGGCAATACTTCAGTGCCAGTTATGACGGCATCGATGGCACGCTCGGCGAGTACCACCTCGACGTGCAGTACCGCTGGAAGCCGAGCTTCGCGCTGGGGCTCGGCTACACGAAGCTCAATGTCGACATCAATGTCGATCCCGCCAGCGATCACGACTTTCCGGGGCTCTTTCGCCTCAACACTGACGGCCCGGAATTGTTCTTGCGCGTCAGCTTCTGATGGGCGCGGCGCCGGCACTTGCCGCCGAGCCGTAGGCCGAGACGAATTCGGGCGGCATGCGCGCCGCGCGACCCGTGTCGAGATTGAGGCACACATACCCGGTCTGCGCGCGTGCGAGCACAGAGTCGTCGCTCACGCGGCGCAGCAGAAAGTGACGCGTACAGCGCAGCTTCCTGTCACAGGCAGAGATCCAGGTCGTGACGCTCACGCGATCGCCCGCGAGCGCGGCACGCTCGTAGTCGATTTCGATGCGCAGCGCGGCCATGCCCCGGCGCATCCGGATGCAGGTCTCGAGCGGCACTCCGAGCGCTGCCGAGTGGCTCCAGGCGGCAAGATCGAGCCAGGTGAGGTAGACGGCGTTGTTGACGTGCCCGTAGGCGTCGATGTCGGCGGCCTGCACGGCCAGCTCGACGCTGTGCGCCGTCATGGGCTCATGCGCCGCCCTGGAGCCCTGTGTCCTCATCGCGCGTAGATCAGACATGTGGTGGTGCCGTGCGCGATGAGCCGGTCTGCCGCATCGAGCACCTGACCTTCGGCAAGTGCGCTGCGCCGCCCGACGTGCAGCGTGCGCCCGATGGCACGCAGCTCGCCGCTTTCATGCGTGAGTGCGCGCAGGTAGTTCACTTTCAGTTCGAGCGTGGTGTAAGCGTAACCGCGCTCGACGCCCGTCATGACCGCGCAGCCCATGCACGTGTCGAGGAGCGTCGCGGCGTAGCCGCCGTGGATCGTCCCCATCGGGTTGTATGCATGCGCGCCGACGCGACTCGTGACGGTGACCTTGCCGCGTTCGACCGATGCAATGCCGAAACCGAGCGTGATGGCGATGGGCGGCGGCGGAATCGTGCCCGCAGCGAGGCGCTGCATGAACTCGAGACCGGAGAGGGAATTGAGCATCTCGGGAGCGGCGAGGCCGCTGCCCGGTGGATAGTAGACGTCCATGCACCAGAGTCTACCGCGGCGCCCCTCGGGGGCCGGGCAGAGGGTCCCCCGCCTGCTCGCGGGCGATCGCCCTGTGGCCGATATCGCGCCGGTACTGCATGCCCGTAAAGCGGATCGAATCGACGAGCGCATAAGCGTCCTGCTGGGCAGCCGCCACCGTGGCGCCGAGTGCGACGGCGCACAGCACCCGACCGCCGCTCGTGACGATCGCGTTGCCGTCGCGCGCTGTGCCCGCGTGGAACACTTTGCCGGGGAGCCGCGCGGCGCGCGTGAGGCCGTCGATCGGATCGCCCTTGCGCACCGTGTCGGGATAGCCGCCGGCAGCCAGCACCACCCCGACCGCGGCCCGCGGGTCCCAGTCTGCCTGCACCCGATCAAGGTGGCCGTCGAGCGCCGCCTCACAAAGGCCGATCAGGTCCGAGTGCAGTCGCATCAGGATCGGCTGTGTTTCAGGGTCGCCGAAGCGGCAGTTGAACTCGAGCACGTTTGGCGTGCCGTCGGGCGCGATCATGATGCCCGCATACAGAAAGCCGGTGTAGGGCATGCCGTCGGCGGCGAGACCACGAATCGTCGGCTCGATCACCTCGCGCAGGATGCGATCGTTCATCGCCGGCGTGACGACCGGCGCAGGCGAATACGCGCCCATGCCGCCGGTGTTGGGCCCCGTGTCGGCATCGCCGAGTCGCTTGTGATCCTGCGAAGTCGCGAGCGGCAGGAAATGCTCACCGTCCGCCATCACGATGAAGCTTGCTTCCTCGCCCTCGAGGAATTCCTCGATCACGACTTCCTCGCCCGCGCCGCCGAAGCGGCCCGCAAACATTGCCTGTGCGGTCGAAATGGCCTCATCCGCGCTCGCGGCGATCACGACACCCTTGCCCGCGGCAAGGCCGCTCGCCTTGACCACGATGGGCGCGCGCTGCGCGCGCACCCATGCGGGATCGAAGCTCGCCTTCGTGAAGGTCGCGTAGGCCGCAGTCGGGATGCGATGGCGGCGCAGGAATTCCTTGGTGAAGGCTTTCGAGCCCTCGAGCTGCGCGGGCGCGCGGCGCGGACCGAAGCAGCGCAGCCCCGCGGCCGCAAACGCATCGACCACGCCGGCCACGAGCGGCGCCTCGGGGCCGACGATAGTGAGCGAAATGTGTTCGCTACGTGCGAGCGCGACGAGCCCTGCGATGTCGTCTGCGGCAACCGGCGCGTTGCGCACCTTCGGTTCGAGGGCGGTGCCTGCATTGCCCGGCGCGACGAGCACTTCCGTCACGCGCGCCGGCTGTGCGCACTTCCAGGCCAGCGCGTGCTCGCGCCCACCGCTGCCGATGACCAGCACCTTCATGACGCCCTAGTGCCGGAAGTGGCGCATGCCAGTGAATACCATCGCGATGCCGTGTTCGTCGGCCGCCGCGATCACTTCGCTGTCGCGCAGCGAGCCGCCCGGCTGGATCACGGCGGCGATGCCGTACTCGGCGGCGACGTCGAGGCCGTCGCGAAATGGAAAGAAGGCGTCGGAGGCGAGCGCCGCGCCACGCACGTCGAGCTTGCCGTCCGCGGCCTTCATCGCCGCGATCCGGGTCGAGTACACGCGGCTCATCTGCCCCGCGCCGACTCCAATCGTCATGTTCTCGCGCGCGAACACGATCGCGTTCGACTTCACGTGCTTGCAGACGGTCCATGCGAAGAGGAGGTCCGCGATCTGTGCGTCGGTCGGTCGGCGCTTCGTGACCACCTTGAGGTCCGATGCGGCCACTTCGCCCTGATCGCGACTCTGCACAAGCAGGCCGCCATTGACGCTCCGGTATTCGAGCTCGCTGCCTGCCGAGCGCCCGTAATCGCCGACTGCGAGCACCCGCACGTTCGCCTTCGTCGCAAGCACGCGGCGCGCCTCGGCAGATACGGTGGGCGCCGCAATCACTTCGACGAACTGTTGCGCGATGATTGCCGTCGCGGTCTTCGCGTCGAGTTCGCGGTTGAACGCGATGATGCCGCCAAAGGCCGAAGTCGGATCGGTGCGGTACGCCTTCTCGTAGGCGGCGAGCGGTGCGTCGGCGATTGCGACCCCGCAGGGGTTCGCGTGCTTGACGATCACGCAGGCGACCGCCGCGAACTGCCGCACGCACTCGATCGCGGTGTCGGCATCGGCGATGTTGTTGTACGAGAGCTCCTTGCCCTGGACGACGCTGGCGGACGCCACTGATGCCCCGCGGCCCGCGACATCGCGGTAGAAGGCGCCCGCCTGGTGCGGGTTCTCTCCATAGCGCAGATCGCGCACCTTGTCGAAGACGAGCGGCAGGGTCGTCGGAAAGCGTTCGGTCGCGCCTTCGCGATCGAGGAGATAGCTTGACACCATCGTGTCATAGCGTGCGGTGTGTGCAAACGCCTTGGCGGCGAGCCGCGAGCGCGTGTCGATGCTCGTGCAGCCGCTGTTCGCCTCGAGTTCGCCCAGCACCTGCGCATAGTCCGCCGGATCGACCGCAACGGTGACCGAATGGTGATTCTTCGCCGCGGCGCGCAGCATCGCCGGTCCGCCGATGTCGATGTTCTCGATGGCTTCGTCATAGGTGCAGTTGGGCCGCGCAACGGTTTCCGCGAACGGGTAGAGGTTCACGGCGAGAAGGTCGATCGGCGGAATGTCGTGCAACTGCATGATGGCGTCGTCGATGCCGCGGCGGCCGAGCAGACCGCCGTGAATGCGCGGGTGCAGCGTCTTGACACGGCCGTCCATGATCTCCGGAAAGCCCGTATACGCTGACACTTCGGTGACTGGGATGCCGTGCTCACGCAGCAGGCGCGCCGTGCCGCCGGTGGAAAGGATTTCGATGTCGCGGCGCGAGAGCTCTGCAGCGAATTCAACGAGGCCGGTCTTGTCGGAAACCGACAGGAGCGCGCGGCGAATCTCGATCAGCATGGAGCCGCAGCGCCCCGTTCAGGCGGACAGCCCGAACTGGCGCAGTTTCTTGCGCAGGGTGCCGCGTGTGATGCCGAGGATGCCCGCCGCCCGGCTCTGGTTGCCCTCGGCATAGTCGAGCACGACACGAAAGAGCGGCTCCTCGACTTCGCGCAGCACGAGATCGTACAGGCGCGCCGGACGATGGCCGTTCAGGGTCGCGAAATAGTCGGCGAGCGCCTGCTCTGCCTGGTCACGCAACGGCAATGTCTTGCCATTCGATCGTGCGGCGAATTCGGTGCGCAATCGCAGGTTTTTTCTCGCCGGCATCAGTTGATCCCCGCAGCCATTGTGTCGTTGTTGTGGTCAGGCCGCCTCGGCGGTCCCGTCGACCCAGCGGTCGAGCCATGCTACTGCGCACGCAAACTGCGTCGCTGTGGATTCCTGTGACATCAAGAAGCGCCGATCGTCCCTGGAGCCAGGCAGACTTGTCAGATACCAACCGAGGTGTTTGCGCGCGAAACGAACACCGTCGACTTCGCCATAGAAGTCGTACAGATCCGTCAGGTGCGAAGCGATGATATCACGCACGCGCTCGCGCGCGAGCGCGGCAGGCGCTTCGCCGTTTGATAAAAATCCTTTGACAGCGCGGAATATCCACGGCGCGCCGTGCGCTGCGCGGCCAAGCATCACGCCATCCGCGCGAGTGAAATCAAGCACTACGCGCGCCTTTTGTACGCTGTCGATATCACCGTTGGCGAAGACCGGGATCGTCACTGCGGATTTGATGTCGCGAATCGTTGCGTATTCGGCCTCGCCGTTGTAGTGATCGGCACGCGTGCGTCCGTGCACTGCGAGCGCCGCGATACCGCTCGAAGCGGCGATACGTGCAATGTTCACGCCATTGCGGTGCTCCCGATCGACTCCCGTGCGCATTTTCAGCGTCACCGGCACACGAACGGCGCCCACGACCGCCTCGAGGATGCGCGCGACGAGCGCCTCGTCGGCAAGCAGCGCCGAGCCGCAGTGGCGGTTGAATACCTTTTTGGCGGGACAGCCCATGTTGAGGTCGATGATTTCGGCGCCGAGGTCCACGTTGAGCCGCGCAGCCTCCGCGAGCGCTGCCGGATCGGCGCCCGCGAGTTGCACGATGCGCGGAGACGGCTCGCCTTCGTGGTTCATGCGGCGCTGCGACTTGCGGCTGCGCCACAGCCGCGTGTCGGCGGTGAGCATTTCAGACGCAGCGACTCCTGCGCCGAGTCGCCGGCAGAGCATCCTGAAGGGCCGATCGGTGACTCCCGCCATGGGCGCGAGCGCCGTCGGCGCGGCCAGAACGTAGGGGCCGATACGCATCAGCGGGTGGTTCGTGCGTCGTTCGCGCAGGCGACGCCGCCGCGGCCGTTCGGCAGACACGCGTCGACCTCGAAGCCGACGGCATTGCTGCCGGGATCGATGACCGCGACCTCGGCATCGACGCGCTGCCCGGCCGCGAGGAACGCGCGGGCGCCACCGCGCGCTCCGAGATACTCGGTGGGCTGCAAGTCGCGGCTTGCGATGCGCTTGCCATAGCGGTCCTGCAGCGTGAGGCGCAGCAACGGCATCGGCTGGGCCCGCGCGGCCTCGTTGCGGATGCTTGCCCGCACGAGCAGTTCGCCCTGCGCCCCCGATTCGGCGATGGCGCCGAGCTGGCGGACGTCGAGCGCCGCCGGCTCCCATCGCGGGGCGAGCGGCATGCCAAGGGCCGAATAGAGAGTCGACAGCGGTCCATTCAGCAGGGGATTCAGCGCGAGCTCATTGCGATTGCGGTGCACGATCTGCACGAGCAGCAGCACACCGAGCGCAGCGGCAGCGAACCCGTACCACCGCGAATCGCGCGCGCGCGCATCGGCCTCTTCGTAGGCATCGATGTCCTCGGCGCGCGGGCGGATTGCGTCCCTCAGGTCGGGTGGTGGCACCACCGTGAAAGGTGGTCGCGTCTCGAGTTGCAGGGCTTCAGTCTGCATCGTGGCCGAGCCGGGGTCGGCGACCGTCTCGCCGGCTGCACGGGCAATCTGCTCGAGCTCGGCGTCCGCGGCGGCGAGTTCCTCGTCCGGCAAGCCACCCTCGAGCACGATCGACTCGAACGTGCCCGATGTGGCGTCACCTTCGACGATCTCCGGTGCGACGAAGATTTCCGCGAGATCCGCGCTGCCGAGCGCGAACTCCATCGTATCCGGCGTACTGTCGATCCCGAGATCGATTTCCACGCCTTCATCGCGGGCGTTCACGTCGGACCCGGAGGGTGGCGCGGGGGGCACTTCCATCATCAGCGGCGGTGGCGGGGCAGAAGGAGTCGCGGCTCGCCGGTCGGTCGGAGGCGACGTGTCGGCCGGGAGCGAGTCGTCATGCAGGCCGACGAGCGCGTTGAACACGCTCGCGCATCGACCGCAGCGCACGTATCCCTGGCCGGTGCGCAGATCGGCAGCCGTGACGACGAGTGTCAGCGCGCACTTGGGACAGACCGTGAACACGCGCGGATGATAGCGCAGGGGGATGCGCGAAGGACCAAGGGCCGCGGGCTGTGCGCCACGCGGGCCGCGGGCCGCGGGCGGCGAGCTGCGAGCTGCGAGCTACGGGCGGCGCGTGCCGGCGAGCGCCTGCCATCCCTCCCGTTCGCCGCCGGGGCGCAGGTCGATCCATGGCCGGTAGGCGGCTGCTACGTCTACGGCTTGTGATGACAGGAGGCCGGCGAGCACGAGCGCGCCGCCTGGTCTCACGCGCGCCGAGAGTTGCGGAGCGAGTTCGATGAGTGGGCCCGAAAGGATGTTGGCAAGCACCACGTCGGCTGTGCGGGGCAGCGTATCGGCCCTCGAGTGGGTGTGAACTCGAGCGGCGACGCCGTTGACCGCGGCGTTGTCGCGGGTCGCGATGAGGGCCTGGGGATCGATGTCGAAGGCATCTGCCCGCGACGCGCCCAGCAGCACGGCGGCGATGCCGAGAATGCCTGAGCCGCAGCCGTAATCGATCACTGCGGCGCCGGTTGGCAATTGGGCGTCGAGCCACTCGAGGCACAAGGCAGTGGTGGGATGAGTGCCGGTGCCGAAGGCGAGACCGGGGTCCAGAGTCAGTACGATTGCACCGGGGGCATCGACGCGCTCGTGGGTCGGGCACACGTGCAGGCGGCGCCCGAAACGCATCGCGTGGAAGTCCGCGAGCCACTCGCGTTCCCACGCCCGATCGGCGACCGCCGTCACCTCGAGGTTCGCGGCAGGCACGCCGAGTGCCGCGGCCAACTTGGCGATCGTGTGGGCCGACGCAGTGTCCTGCGTGAAGAGGGCCTCGAGGCGCGTCGCAGGCCACAGGCGAACCTCGCCCGGTGCGGGCTCGAGGACGGCGTCGTCCCGCTGGTCCGTCAGCGTGACCGAAACCGCGCCCGCCGCGAAGCAAGCCGCTTCCGCTGCGTCCGGGTCGAGCGGGTCGAGGTGGAAGCGGATGGAAAGATAAGGCATGGGACTTGAGCCGGGGAGTCGACGCCACCACATGGCCAGCGGTCTTGCCCTCAGCTCATTTCAACCCCAGGCGGCGCTCCAGGTAATGAATGTCCAGCCCGCCCGCGCGGAATGCGGTGTGGTTGAAAATTTCGCGGTGCAGCGCGGCGTTCGTCTTGATGCCCTCGACCACCATTTCGGCGAGCGCCATTTTCATGCGCGCGATCGCGGTGTCACGGGTGTCGCCGTACGCGATGATCTTGCCGATCAGCGAGTCGTAGTTTGGCGGCACGCTGTAGCCGGAGTAGAGGTGGCTGTCGACGCGGATGCCGGGGCCGCCGGGGGCATGCCAGAGCTTGACAGGGCCGGGCGAGGGCATGAAGGTCTTGGCGTCCTCGGCGTTGATGCGCGCCTCGATCGCGTGGCCGCGCAGCTGGATGTCCTTCTGCGCGTAGGGGAGCTTCTCGCCCGCCGCGATCAGCAGCTGTGTCTTGACGAGATCGATGCCGGTGATCATCTCGGTGACCGGGTGCTCGACCTGGATGCGCGTGTTCATTTCGATGAAATAGAACTCGCCGTCCTGGAAGAGGAACTCGAGCGTGCCGGCGCTGCGGTAGCCCACTGCTGTGCAAGCCGCGACGACCCGCTCGCCCATTTCGCGGCGCTGGCGTTCGCTGATTCCCGGCGCGGGGGCCTCTTCGATTACTTTCTGGTGGCGGCGCTGCATCGAGCAGTCGCGCTCGCCGAGGTGCACCACGTTGCCGTAGTTGTCCGCGAGTACCTGGAATTCGATGTGGCGCGGGCGCTCGAGGAACTTCTCCATGTAGACCTGGTCGTTGCCGAAGGCTGCGCGCGCCTCCGCCTGCGTCAGGGCGATCGAGTTGAGCAGCGCGCCTTCGCTGTGCACGACCCGCATGCCGCGCCCGCCGCCGCCGCCCGAGGCCTTGATGATCACCGGGTAACCGATGGTGCGCGCGATGCGCAGGTTCTCGTCGTGATCTGCGCCGAGCGGGCCGTCGGAGCCGGGGACGCAGGGAACGCCGTGCGCTTTCATCACCTTGATGGCCGATACCTTGTCGCCCATCAGCCGGATCACTTCGGACTTCGGACCGATGAAGGTGAAGCCGCTCTTCTCGACGCGTTCGGCGAAGTCGGCGTTCTCCGAAAGAAAACCGTATCCCGGGTGGATCGCGACGGCGTCGGTGACTTCCGCGGCGCTGATGATCGCCGGCATGTTGAGATAGCTCTGTGGCGAGGGCGGCGGGCCGATGCAGACGGATTCGTCGGCGAGCAGCACATGCTTCAGGTTTGCATCGACCGTGGAGTGCACTGCGACGGTCTTTATATCGAGCTCGCGGCATGCCCGCAGCACGCGCAGGGCGATCTCGCCACGGTTCGCGATCAGTACCTTCTCGAGCATGGCCTACTCGATCGTGAAAAGCGGCTGGCCGAATTCCACCGGCTCGCCGTTCTGGGCCATCACCGAGGTAATGCGCCCGGCCTTGTCGCTCTCGATCTGGTTCATCATCTTCATCGCTTCGATAATGCAGAGTACCTGTCCGATCTTGACCTCGTCGCCGATCTCGACGAAGGCCTTCGCACCGGGAGAGGATGAGGCGTAAAAGGTGCCGACCATCGGCGCGGTCACGACAAATTCGTTCGATTTGCGCGGCGGCGCGATCGCCGGCGCCGCTGCGGCAGGCGGCGGCGAAGCGGCCATTGCGGGCGCCACCAGCGGCGCTGCGATGAGGTGCTGGGCGGCAGCGCCCGAGGACATGCGGCTGATGCGGACGGATTCCTCGCCTTCCTTGATCTCGATTTCGGCGATGCCCGATTCCTCGAGCAGCTCGATCAGTTTCTTGACCTTGCGAATGTCCATGCCGTGTATCCCGTAGCGAAAAAGAGTTACTGGGTCCCGCGTGCCGCAAGCTGCTCGGCAGCCGCGCGTACCGCGAGCTCATAGCCGGCGCCGCCAAGACCGAAAATGGCGCCCACCGCGATGTCGGTGAACCAGGAGTGATGACGGAACGATTCTCGTGCGAAGACGTTCGACAGGTGCACTTCGATGAACGGCAACGCGACGGCGAGCAGCGCATCGCGCAGTGCGATGCTCGTGTGGGTGAACGCGCCCGGGTTCACGATGAGGAACGCTGTGCCGTCGTTGCGCGCCGCGTGCACGCGCTCGACGAGTTCGTGCTCGGCGTTGCTCTGGAAGGCGACGAGGTCATGACCTGCAGCTCGGGCCGCAGCCGCGGCGCGGGCCACCAGCTGCTCGAGCGTCGCCGTGCCATAGGTGTGCGGCTCGCGCTGTCCGAGCAGATTGAGATTGGGCCCGTTCAAGAGCAGGAGGCGCGCCATGGACCGCGAAATCTACCGGATTTGCGGCGTTCGCGAAACTTACGCGCAATATTGAGCGATATCGGGCGTTTATGCGGGCTGTTGCGCCCGTGCTGCCGCCAGTTCGCGCAGTTTGACGGCGATTTGCTGCTGTGCAGCAGCCAAGTCGAGGCGCTCCGCATCGACATCCTGCACTCGCGCGAGGATGAACGCGGCCTCGTCCGCGTGCAACTCCCCGACACGCACGGCCACGATGCGTCCCTCGCGGTCCGAGAAAACAGAAAACGGGAGGACAGGCTCGAGGCCGAACGCGGCGGCGGCGTCGAGGCCGTCCTGTTCGCCGATGAGTAGCGGGTAATCGAGGCCGATTTCGGCGGCGTACTTCAATACGTCCTCACGAAAATCGACGGCGATGCCGATCACTTCGAGACCCTTGGCCGAATAATCCTTCCGAAGCTGCTTGAGCAAGGGTATTTCGCGGCGGCAGGGCGCACACCAGGTCGCCCAGAAGTTCACGAGCAACGGATGTCCCGCCCAGTGCGCGAGCGTGCGGGGTACGCCATCGCGGTCCTTCAGCGTGAACTGCGGCAGCGTGTCCGGAATTTTGCGGGGCGGAAGCGGCGCGTCGATGGCGGGCAGACTGGTGGTGGCACCCAAGGTCACGGCGGTCGCGACGGGTGCTGTGACCGGTGCGCTGTTGAATGTGCGGTACGCAAGAAAGCCCGACGCGGCAGCGCAGCCGGTGACCGCAATCAGGGCGAGGAGTCGTTGCGGGGTCATTGCGGCCAGTTTGCCATGGGCTTCGGCGCGTCGCAGGGCTAGTACACTCCGCGAAATGAGAGTCCGCCCGTTCTGGTTGTCGTTGCCCGCCCTGTGTGTACTCACGGCTTGTGAGCGAGCGCAGGTCGATCTGCCGCGAACCGTGCCGCCCGAACCTGCGAGAGTAACGGCGAAGGCGAACGGTTTCGAAGGCGAGATCACCATCGACGGTGGCATTGTGTCGGTGCCGCGGCTGCACGAACTCATCGAGCCGCGCATGCGTGGCTCGCTCGCGGAAGCGCAAGTCGCCTCGCAGGCCGACGCCAAGGCGCGCGGTGCCGCCACCGCCGACGGATACTTCTTCACGGCATCCTGGACGAGCCGCCCTGCCGGAGATCGGTACCTCGATGTTCGCGGAAAGGTGTCCGAATATACGGGCGGCGCGCATCCCATGACCACGCTCGAGGCATTCGTCTGGGACCGGCTCGGGCAGCGGCGCCTGGCGCTCGCCGATCTACTCAAAAACCCGGTCCCCGGCTCACCCGCGGTCCTTGAGCTCGCGCGCGCGGCGCGCGATGCGCTCATTGCGGTGAAGCGTTCGCGCGCGCCCGATTACGATCCGGCGAAGGATTCGTTCATCGGCACCACCGGCGATGGCCCTTTCGTGCCGGACCTCGCGAGGTTCGCCCGCAACTTCCAGCTGTTGCCGCGGGACATGGGCGGCGCGGGGGGAGGTCTCCTGTTTCTGTATTCGCCTTACGACGTGGGCCCGTACGCGGAGGGGAGCTACGAAGTGACGGTGCCCGTGGCGATCGCTGCGCCGCTCCTCAAGCCCGACGCGGCGAGGTTGCTGAAATAGGCGTTGGTGCCGGGTTTTCGGTTATTCGGTTATTGCGCCGCTGGCGCGCAATAACCGAATAACCGAAAACCCGGCACCATTCTTACCTCATGGCTCGTGCCGCGAGCGGCGCGAACTCCTTCGCCTTCATGTAGCCGACCACGCGGAAATTGCGCCGCTCGGCGCCGTCGGTGCCGTAGAACGCAATCGTCGGTGGGCCGAAGATGCCGAAGTGCCTTAGAAGCGCCTGATCCTCGGCGTCGTTCGCGGTCACATCTGCGCGCAAGAGCACGGCCTTTGCCAGTGCCGCCCGCACCGCGGGTTCGGAGAACGTGTACTTCTCCATTTCCTTGCACGACACGCACCAGTCTGCATAGAAGTCGAGCATCACGGGCCGGCCTGCCGCGCGCGCCGCGGCGATTTCGGCTTCAAGGTCTGCGACCGACTTGATCGTCTTGAAGGGCAGTTCCGTGTGCCTGCCGGCAAGCTGCGGAATCGGCGCAAGCGGATCGCTGCCGCCGAGCGCAGCGCCCGCGATGAGCGCAAGACCGTAAAGGCCAGCCGCTGCGCCGATCGTGCGCGGAATCCATTTGCGTTGTGTCGGTGCGATCGCGGTCGAGCACACCCAGGCGGCGGCGAACGCGGTGATCGCCCAGGGCAGGAGCCCCATGCGCCCTGGGAGAATGCGGCCGAGCATCCACGCCGCGACCAGCAGGAACAGCACGCCGAATACGCGTTTCACCGTGTCCATCCAAGGGCCTGCTTTCGGCAGGAGCTTGCCTGCCGAGGCGCCGACCACGAGGAGTGGCGCTCCCATGCCGAGGCTCATCGCGAAGAGCGCAAGCCCACCGCGCAGGACGTCGCCGCTCTGGCCGATCACCGCAAGTGTGGCGACGAGCGCGGGCGCCACGCAGGTCGTGACGATCAGCGCCGAGAGGGCGCCCATCACGGCGACGCCGCCGAACGTGCCCGCGCGCTGTCGATTGCTCGCATCGGCGAGCCGTGTCTGGATGACGGCCGGCATCTGGATCGTGAAGAGCCCGAACATCGACAGCGCAAGCAGAATGAACAGCAGCGCAAATACCGTCACGATCCACGGTTGCTGGAACACGGCCTGAATCTGCGCGCCGGCCGCGGCGGCGGCGATGCCCGCGAGCGTGTAGGTAAACGCCATGCCGAGCACGTAGCTCAAGGAGAGGAAGAACGCGCGGCGCGTGGTGACGCCCGCACCCTGGCCCGCGATGATGCCCGACAGGATCGGCACCATCGGCAGCACACAGGGCGTGAACGCAAGCAGGAGACCCGCGCCGAAAAAGAAGCCGATGACGAGGAACAGGTTGCCGGAGCGGATGAACCCGGCCATCCAGTCCTGTCTGGACACGAACCCTGCCGAATCTCCTGTGATTGTTCCACCGGCGGGCAGATCCACCTGCAGCAACTTCGTGATCGGCGGGTAGCACAAGCCGGCATCGGCGCAGCCCTGATAGGTCACCTCGAGCGGCACGCTGAGGGCGCCGCCGCCGGGTCGCGCGACGGGCAGGGTCGCGATGAGCTCTTCGCGGTAGATTTCCTGCTCACCGAAGTATTCATCGGTGTGGCTTTCGCCCGTGGGCAGCGCGAGGGGTCCGAGCGAGGCCTGGGTGCTCGCAGTCGTCACCTTGAGCCGGTTTCGATAAAGGTAATACTCGGGTGCGATCTCCCAGACGATCTTTACACGATCGGGACCGTCGGCGGTTGCGGCGAGCTGGAAGGCGATGTCCGGATCGAGGAACTCATCGCCACCCGCACCGGACCCGCTGGCGCGCGCCTGTGCGAGTACCGCGTCGATGCCCGTCGCTGCGCCTGATGTTGCGGCCTCAAGGGTCGCAACAGCAGGCACGGTGACCGTCGTGTGCCAGGCTGTCGGCGGGTAGCACAGGCCCGCATCGGCGCAACCCTGCAGTTTCAGCGTGATTGGCACCGCACGCACGCCGTTGCCGGCCGCCACGCCCGATGCGAGCGTGATCGGGACCACAACATCGAACCTGCCGCGAAAGATCTCCTGCTCACCGAAATACTCATCGGTGTGCATCTCGCCCTGCGGATAGACGGGCTCACCCAGGGTCTCGCCTGCAGCGCCAGTCACGACGCCCATGCGCTTCTTGTAGAGGTAGTAGCCCGGTTCGACGTTCCAGTGCACGACGATCTGCCGGCCGTCGCTGTCGATTGTGTAGCGGTAGGCCGCCTCGGGAGCGAGAAACTCGTCGGCGAGCGCGGGGGCCGCCAGCGCGGACAGCAACAGGGTGAAGGTCGCGATCAAGCGTGCGGCCATGGACAGCGTGGGCATCCAGTCATCCTAAGCGAGACAGGCGGGGCATTCCTTGGAGTGCCGCCTGATTCGGAGGTTCTCGGGGCGCATTATGTCAATTGAGGCGTCAGGGTCTTGAAATCCCGCCGACTGCCCCTATCATTAGCAGCCAATCGGGGAGAGTGCTAACACCACCTCCCTGGCGATACGAAAATTCCATATCAATCATCAGACTCACAGGAGCGAACTCCATGAAGATTCGTCCGCTTCATGACCGCGTCATCGTGAAGCGCCTGGAGGAAGAGCGTACTTCCCCGGGTGGCATCGTGATTCCCGACACCGCGGCCGAGAAGCCCATCCAGGGCAAGATCGTCGCGATCGGCAAGGGCAAGATTCTCGAAGACGGCACCGTCCGTCCGCTCGACGTCAAGGTCGGCGACAAGATTCTCTTCGGCAAGTACAGCGGCACTGAAGTCAAAGTGGATGGCGAGGATCTCGTCGTCATGCGCGAAGAAGACGTCATGGCCGTGATCGAGGGCAAATAACATGGCAGCCAAAGAAGTACGTTTCAGCGACGACGCGCGCGCCCGGATGTTCAAGGGTGTGAACGTTCTCGCCAACGCCGTCAAGGCGACACTCGGCCCCAAGGGCCGCAACGCGGTGCTCGAGAAGAGCTTCGGCGCCCCCACCATCACGAAGGACGGTGTGTCGGTCGCGAAGGAAATCGAGCTCAAGGACAGGTTCGAGAACATGGGCGCGCAGATGGTGAAGGAAGTCGCTTCCAACACCTCCGACGAGGCCGGTGACGGCACGACGACCGCCACGGTGCTCGCGCAGGCGATCATCCGCGAAGGTCTCAAGGCTGTGGCCTCGGGCCGCAACCCGATGGACATCAAGCGCGGCATCGACAAGGCCGTTACGGCGGCGACCGACGAGCTGAAGAAGCTCTCGAAGCCCTGCAAGGACTCGAAGGCGATCGCGCAGGTCGGCACGATCTCGGCGAACTCCGACGAGTCGATCGGCAAGACCATCGCCGATGCGATGGAAAAGGTCGGCAAGGAAGGCGTGATCACGGTTGAAGAGGGCTCGGGCCTTGCGAATGAACTCGATGTCGTCGAGGGCATGCAGTTCGACCGCGGCTACCTCTCGCCGTATTTCATCAACAACCAGGCGAGCCAGTCGACGGATCTCGAAAAGCCGCTGATCCTGCTCGTCGACAAGAAGATTTCGAACATCCGCGAAATGCTGCCGGTGCTCGAAGGCGTCGCGAAGGCGGGTCGTCCGCTGCTCGTGATCGCGGAAGACGTTGAAGGCGAGGCGCTCGCCACGCTCGTCGTGAACAACATTCGCGGCATTCTGAAGGTCGCAGCTGTCAAGGCCCCGGGCTTTGGCGATCGTCGCAAGGCGATGCTGCAGGACATCGCGGTCCTCACGGGCGGCACGGTGATCTCCGATGAGGTCGGCCTGCAACTCGAAAAAGCCACGCTGAACGATCTCGGCGAAGCGAAGAAAATCGTCGTCGAGAAGGAAAACACCACCGTGATCGACGGCGCCGGCAAGGCGTCGGATATCAAGGCGCGCATCGAGTCGATCCGCCAGCAGGCCGAAGAGGCCACGTCGGATTACGACAAGGAGAAGCTGCAGGAGCGCGTCGCGAAGCTCTCCGGCGGCGTCGCCGTGATCAAGGTTGGCGCGGCCACCGAGATCGAGATGAAGGAAAAGAAGGCCCGCGTCGAAGACGCCCTGCACGCCACGCGTGCGGCGGTGGAAGAGGGCGTGGTGCCGGGCGGCGGTGTCGCGCTGATTCGCGCGCTGAAGGCGTTCAAGGACCTCGAAGGTGCGAACGAAGACCAGTCGGTCGGCATCCGCATCCTTGCGCGTGCGATCGAGGAGCCGCTGCGGCAGATCGTCGAGAACGCGGGCGAGGACGCCGCGGTGATCCTGAACGCCGTCAAGGCGGGCAAGGGCGCCTACGGCTACAACGCCGCGACCGGCGAGTACGGCGACATGCTCGAAGAGGGCATTCTCGACCCGACCAAGGTGACGCGTCTGGCGCTGCTGAATGCGGCGTCGGTGGCGGGTCTCCTCCTGACGACCGAGGTGATGATCGCCGAGGCGCCGAAGGATGAAGAGCACAGCCATCCGATGCCGGGCGGCATGGGCGGCATGGGCGGCATGGACATGTAATCAGGACCGCAAGGTTCGAAAGTCGCGGAACATCTACCCCCGTTTCCGCGCATCACTTGAAGCCCCGCGAAAGCGGGGCTTTTTTTTGATCACTGCGGATCGGGATGGAAGATGAAGATCATCGTGTTGGTCACGAACAATGCGGCTTCGTCGTCATATACAAGCCGCAGCTGACCGGTTTCCACCCGGCCTGACATCGCGCGCCGCTTGCCTTTCGAAGTGATCTCAAACCGGATCTGGTCGCCCTCCAGCCGGTAGGGCTGCGGTGGGGCGCCTGCCGCGGTCACGGCTTCACGAGTCAATTTGCAGGCCACCTCATAGGGTGTCTGCACGAAGATGTCGGACGCCGCCGTGTCATCGGGGTAGAAGCGGATGAATCGCGTCAACCCGCCTGACTGGTCCGCATAGAGTCCATCGAATCGCAGTCCACTGCCCTCCATGGCGGCAGGAGTCACCTTGGGAGGTACGCATCGGGCACGTCCGCACGTGGGCCCACGCGCAAGCGGGGTTCGCAAATTGCCCGGATCCGGAGCATTCGTCGCGGGACTTACGGCCTTCGGGTTACGGCATCCATACAGAGGCTGCGAGGTCGTGGCACCGGTCCCGTACCAGTCAGACTGCAACCTGACCTGGCACGGAAGAACCAGCCAGCCCAGGACTCTCTCCGACACCTCGCCGGTTGCTTCAAGTCCTGCGAACTTCTGATAGCGCGCGAGAGCATCACGCGTGGCGTCATCCATCCTGCCCGTGGCCCGCGCCTCGGACCATCCGAGTTCCACCAGTCGCTCCTGCGTCATGCAGATGAGCTTTTCCTGTGCAGTCCACACGCGTTGCTGCGCGACTGCCGGAAACGTGAACGCGATCAGGAGCGCCATCACGATGCGATGCGTGAACATGATTGTTTCTCCGTGGCGCCTCAAACGCCTGTCCTGTCAGGGAATCCTCGCCAACTGTTCATTGCAGCGGCGCACCAGATCGTTCAGGTAGGTAATCGCCCCTTTGGGAGTGCTGGTATCGAACTCGGCGGGCCGATACACCGCCGTGCCAAAGCCCATCAGCCCGGTTTGCCTCGCGCCCGCTTCCGCCACTGCCCGCGCCTCGGCGCCCGCGAGGGCGCCCTGCAGCGCTGGCGCCAGGATTCGCGCCCAGCGCGTGGCCCACAGGTCGATCTCATTGCGACGTATCGCTTCCTGTGCCTCGGCAATCGTAGCGTCGTAGTCGCGCCGTGCTGCGGCGTAAGCCACAGAGGCCGCCTGTGGCATCGCGACCAGCAGTCCCGCCAATGCAAAGTTCAGTTCCGCCGCCAGATACACATCGCCGGGTGCATTGACTTGCGGGCGCGCGCCGGCACGCACCAGCGCCACTGCACGCGCGTCCTGTCCGCGAATGAGTGTCTGCTGAAGCGGCGAGCGCCCGTGTTCCATGACGTCTGGCGTGCGGCTGCTGCGGAGCACTTCGCTGAACAGCGCCTCGTTGTCGCTGCGAATGACTGTGTGCAACAGGGCCGACGTATCACTCAAATCCGTCAGATTGCGACGAGCAATCTCGTGCGCTGCGACCTGGTACAGATCATGATCGCCGCGTTCGGCGGCCAGCCAGCGCATGCCCGAGAGTACTCTGGAAGCATCGGGCAGCACCTCGCCGCGCACCATCAGCCTGGCGCGAATCACGCGCTCGGCGGGGTGCACATAGAGCTCCGGTATTTGCTCGACACGTTGCAATTGTTCCGCGGCGGCCAGCCCCAAAACGGTGTTATTGAGCAGGTCCTGGTACGCGAGCCCTGTTCGTTCGCGACCGCGCGGACCATAGCCTTTGCCCAGCCCGGAATTGCTGGTGGCGGTACCGCTGAAATGAAAGCGGTAAACTTCGACGCCCTCGGGATCGAACAACCCCCAGGATGCCGTGATCAGGTCGGTGATATCGCGGGTGGCGAAACCCTTTCCCACGGTATGGACGTTGTGCAAGGCGATCAGGCGCAGGGTGAGGGTGTTCGCCCCGGGAGCGCTCCCGGCGGCGCCGAAGCGATGCGTGGCGAATAGCGCCTGCAGCACGGCCTGTACATAGCGCTCGTGCACATCGCCCATGATGTAGGTGACCGGATAAGTGACACTGGGGTGGGTGACGACGCGCGAAGTGTAAACGTTGTCGTTCAGAGTCCCGAAGACAGGGAACGTGTATCGTGCCGGCGCGGCGGGCACATTGAACGCCCACGTGCTCATGTCCGCGGGCGGAATCGAGAGGCCCTGGGCAGGGCCCGCCAGGGCGGCAAGCAGTAGCGTGCCGATGAGGCAGCGCACCCACGGAAATCGCTGACTGACCGACCAGGTCGGGGACAGCACGCTGGAACGCGGATCGATCAGTGTGCGCACCACGAGGCCTTTCCAGTTCAAGCCAGCGCAAGGCCGCCGCAAACGAACATACGGCGCGATCATACGCCCACGACAGGGAGAGAACGGCCCAGCGCATTCAGGAAAGCCAACGGCGGATCCCCACACCGGGCCGACGAGCGGGACTCTCTCTCTCACGCAAGGCTTGAGCTCTGCCTGGCTCACTCGAAATTCAAGAGCGGCTGGACTACGATGAGCCCGACCTACGGATGGGGGCAAGCGGACATGACGCGGTATGCCACACTGATTGTCGTCGCCATCCTGTCTGATTTCCTGGCGGCGTGCTCGGCACCAGAGCAAAGCGACGAGCGAGTCCAGCTGCCATTCAGCAATATTGAAGGAGACTTCGACATCACGCTGCCGCCCGGAACGGTCGGGCGCGGGAATCGGGATGGCGCGATCGTGGGTGATCCGCTCGCGGTGAGGTTCGAATCTCCGGTGCACCCTCTCGGGCACGTCAAGTCGCTCATGATCGAAGGGTACGACGTCGCGCTCGAGGCGACCGAATTGAACGACGGGATGCTCAGTACCCAGCGCTTTGGCGATCTCGAATTCCTGTTGGTCGGACCCGCGGTGTTCGAGTTACGCGCGACCAAGAGTCAAGTCTCGCAGATTCAATTGTGGCTAACTGAAACCGGGGCCTCGTCCGCCACATCGGCCGGAGGCCCGTTGCAGGGTGAATCTCCCGGAGATCCCGTCGAGTTCGCAACGGCGGCTTTGAGAAGTGCCGGCCACGATTGCGCCAAGGTCGTTTCGGCGAAGCGGGTCAACGGCGGGAGCATCATGGCGACTTGTTCCGACGGTGAGGACTATCGCATCACGAGTCACGGCGACTACGGCACGCTGGCGCTCAAGTGTTCCGTGCTTCGAAGGGTCTCACCGGAAACTCTTGTAGACGGTTGTTGAGGCCTTCGAGGCGATCCAACGCCAGATTCGTCCCCGGTTACCATGCGCGGTCGTGCGCCAGAGAGCAGCTCGAAGCGCCGGGTGAGCCGCGGAGCGATCAGCGCATCCGTAGTACGCTGCCGAAGCCCCGGTCGGACGAATCCACGAGCCTGACGCGCAATCCGCCGGAGCTGAACCTTGCAGCCAGCATCCCCGTCGCGCTCGATCGACCCCACCGTGGGGATCAGAGGCCCTATCGGCCAACCTGCTTGAATTCCGCGGTCGACAACGCAGCTATCAGTTGCGCCAGGTTGTCACGCACGCTGCCTTCCTGCGCGGTAACGGTTCGTTTGGCGCCCGAGAAGGCCTGCGAGACCGAGACCTGCTCGCGCGAATTGAATCCCTTCTTCCACACTTCAGCGCGAGTTCGAGTGTCAACGATTCGATACTGCACGACCATCGCGGAACGATAGGTGAGGGCGACATCACCCTGGCCCTGCGCGAACAGCTCTGTGTGCAGCTCATAGTCACCTTGACCCTCCGTCGAGACATGGCGAAAGAGGTTTGACTGCTTCAGCGCCTGCACCAATGTGTCGCAGTACATCTCGTTCGAAACCAGGGCTGGGCCGCCAAACATCTCCTGGCGGGCGCCCGTCACGGGCAGTGCGCGCAGCGCAGCGTCGAAGCGAGGCGTCGGTGCGGCCTTGACCGGCGGCAACATTCGATCAACGGCGAGACTGGCGCAGCCTGCGACTACTGCCGCAAGCGCGAGCGATGAGAGAAGCACAAACGGGCGAATTGGTTTCATCGATTCACTCCCCATGTTGAGTCAGCGCATCGGGCGTTCCGGGAAGCTCCCCAGCAAATTGCGCACCGCAACTACTGTCGGCGACACGAGATCCAACAGACTTTGGCCGAGCTCGGTCGATTCGCGTAGTGCGCGATCGAACTCGCTCTGGCGCAGGGCGTCCGGCACATATGGCTGGGTTGCGTGCTGAAAGGCAAGCCACGTCAGAAGAGGCGTGCTGGCAGGGAACGCTATTCGCCCTTGACTGGCCGCGTTTCGCCAGAGGATACGTTTCGCATTCCTGTCGATGAGCGCAGCCGAAAGATGTATCGATGTTGCGCTATTGGCGTCACCACCGCGCCCTGCCTGCACATTGTCCATCCAGCAAAGAAGATAGTGCGTGCCGCCGTCAGGCAACAAGTCTGCAAGAGCGTCTGCGCTCAAGTCGCCAAGCGACGGCGGACGTGGGCCGGACCGAAGCGCGGTGCGACCAACGCGATGCAGAACATAGCCCTTCAGAGCCAGGACCAGCGTGAGCTCTTCGAAAACCTCGCGCGTCAGCTGTTCGTTTTCCAGATCACCGGGCAACAGGACCGGCGGCAACGCGATCGATTCGATTCGCAGTATGGCCTCCCGGTCGGGCGAGAACTGTGGCGGCGACGTTGTGGGATTCGCGCCGAATGCATTGACTGCCATCGACAACATCGAAACAACGATTGCGCGGCGGCCATATGCGTTGGCTCTCGCACCGGTCTGGCGACCGCGCATCTCGACTTCCACAAGTAGTCCCCCGCAAGCCGGTGACGCCGCACCGAAGTCACGGCCGATACTGATACGACGCGCGACTGGAGAATTAGCATATTTCCCGCGCCGGTTCTACTCACCCGGGAGGAGTCTGGAGGGGCGCGCCCTGACATGTATCCGGGAGCGTGGCGCTACAATGTGCTTTCCTGCAACTTGATCCATTCGGCAGATCGGCCCTCGCCGGTCTGTGCGGTATGCGCATGGAACGTGCTGCGATATCCCTTCCATCATTCAATGTTGCAATCGGGCGTCCCTTCGACACCTGCACAACCGCGAAGAGTCAGGTGATGAAGCGGGTTGTCGAAGTCGGTCGTTGATTTGTCGCGATAACTGACACTGACCCCGTGCTGGTGCCTTGCCCAGAACGGGATCGCGCCATCGCCACCAGTGGCAGTTGGCGCGCCGAGCTTCCTTTCAACGTCGCGGCGCACGTCTGCCCACGACAGACCGAGCGGCAGTTCGCCGGGGTAGGCGTCGAAACCGTCGGCGCCTTGCGCGTAGAGGAATATGCCGGCGATGGTGTTGTTCTCGATAACAACTGACAGGCCGTGGTGTTTGTATGAGTGGTAAACCGCGTCGGTAAAGGCGCTCACCGTGCGGTCGGAGGCCAAGGGGCCGAGCAGTGCGGTTGCTGCCTCCGATGCCGGGGAGTTTCCAATCAGCGCCCTGAGTCGTGCCAGCGACAGCGAAGCCAGCGGCGACAGAGTGCGCGCCGTGGACTCGGGCGCCAGCTTGGCCAGCGAACCGGGGTCACCTCCACAGGAGCTGGACGCCAGGACCACCACCATCGTCACGCTCTTGGCATACGGGCCGCAGATCCATGGGCCGTTGAACGTCTCGCACTGCGCTTCTGCGAGGCAGCGCCATGTTCCCTTTTCGAAGCCAACTCGCCCAGAACATCGCGCAAGCGGTGGGGGCAGGTTGCCGGCGCCTGCTTTGCTGCTCCCGACCTCCGGCAGGTACTCAACTGCAGTGCCTGCGCGCAAGCGCTCGACGACGCCACGCGTTATTTCGCCCGAACTGTTCTCGCCCATGACCTGCTTGATGGCGTCGTGCGTTCTTTTGCCCAAGCGGCCATCGATTGTCCCGGGATCAAGGCCAAGTTGCGTCAGCCGACATTGAACCCAGGAGATCAGCTGGGCGTCAGTCTGCGTGGCCGCGTGCGCAACGCCGGCCAAACCAGCCACGATCAGAAGCGCTGCGATTCTGAAAGTTCGCGCGGCCTGCCTGATGATAGCGCCTTCGACAACCGCTTCAGTTCTCATGTTTACTTCTGCTTGAGGGAAGAGAGGTAAGTGACCACGTCATCCGTATTGATGCCGAAGCCTCTCTGATCCCTGGCAAGCTCCAGCGGTGTCTTGCCATCGCCATTCTTGACCGCGGGATCCGCTCCGTGAGCGATCAGTATTTTCGCACAGGCGACACAGGTGTCGTTGTAAACGGCGCCATGAAGCGGCGTGTCGCCGTAGCTGTTGGCCCGGTGCACGTCTGCCCCCACCGAAAGGAGATATTCGACGATTGCAGGATTGCCACCGGCCGCTGCCGAGGAAAGCGGTGCATTGTCGTTCATGCCCGGCAGGTTGGGATCTGCTCCCTTGCTGATGAGCGCCTTGACGATATTGAGATGTCCCCAGTACGCGGCCTGGTGCAGCAGGCCCCGGCCAGCGGCGTCTCGATAGTTGATGCGTCGGACTGCCGTGAGCAGCTTCTGCGCTGCCACCTGGTCAATCTCGCGGGCTTCGAGCGCTTCAATCAATCTCTGCTCAATTGAAGGAGTCCCTGCGCCGAAGAGCCGGGAAATCTGTTCGTCAGACTGGCTGAGATCGATCGCCCGGATCTTGTGGTAATCGCTTCCCCCCCAGCCATTGATAGGCGAAGCCCGCTGGCAGTTGAGCCGGACTCGGAACCTTCGTGCCCGCCGCTAGCTCTTCCCGCACGACAAGGATGAAATCCTCCGTCATTGGATCCGGCAGGCGTGGCTCACGGGTTCCGATACTGAAAGCCATGACGCCGACATACTTCCAATGATCTGCATACTGAACGGCGATCACATCGACTTGGATGTTGTCGTCGGGCGAGAGCAACGCACGCGTGGCGGGTCTCGGTGCTTGCGTCTTCTCCTTGGCAAGGTCGGGCGGCGAGCCGGGCGTGTCGCCGCACGCATTGAGGAAGCAACTGATTGCGACTACCGGGATGAAGTTCGAAGCGTGCATAGGGTCCATCCAGTATGCGGTGCACCGCCCAGACAGGGCACGCTACGCCACGCGCATTTGATTGTCTGCACCCGGCCCCGGACGGCATCGACCTGCAATCAGGACCGCAAGGTTCAATAGTCGCGGAATATCCACCCCCGTTTCCGCGTAATCCATGGGGGGCCGCGCAATCAGGACTTCTCCTGGCACCGAAATCTAGCGTGGGCCGACGCGAACCCACAGGCCGGGCACGAAGTGCCACCGGCCGCGCCGCTCTTCCCAGTGCGCAGGCGACCACGTCCAGCCGCGACGCGCGCGCATCCATTGGCCGTCCACCCAGACGTGGCGGTGGCCATCCCAGCGCCAGTAGCCCGCTGCCCAGACGTGTCCGCGCCGCGATGCCGGCACTACGACGACGCGCGGAGGTGGTGGCCGCACGCCCACTTCCACGACAGCAACCCGGCGCGGTGGGCTCGCTACCACGCAGCCGGCCAGTCCGATCGAAATGAGCACTGCGAGCAGCGCGATGGACTTCTTCATTGCATGCCTCCACTGCCCTCAACGCGCCAACCCGATCCGGGATGACACACGGGGGGCCGTGGCATGGAAGCAGTCCGCTCAGGGCAGGTCAGTGCTGCCCATGAGGTAACGATCGCACTCGCGCGCCGCGCCGCGGCCTTCGTTGATCGCCCACACCACGAGACTCTGCCCCCGCCGGCAGTCGCCGGCAGCGAACACGCCCTCGACGCTGGTCACGAAGCGACCGTGCTCGGCCTTGATATTCGTGCGTGCGTCGCACTCGATGCCGAGATCGCGCAGCACGGAGGCCTCAGGCCCGAGGAAGCCCATGGCGAGCAGCACGAGTTGCGCGGGCAGGGTGCGCTCGGTGCCAGGTATCTCGGTCGGCACAAGCTGGCCGCGCTCGTTCTTGCGCCACTCGATGTCCACGATGGCGAGCGCGCTCACCTGCCCCTGCGCATCCCCGGTGAGCCGCTTGACCGTTACGAGGTAGTTGCGCGGGTCGCCGCCGAAGCGCGCCGCCGCCTCTTCCTGCCCGGTATCCATACGGTAGATCCGCGGCCATTCGGGCCACGGATTATCCTCCGCACGGTCGGCCGGCGGCTTCGACAGGATCTCGAGCTGCACGAGACTGCGGCAGCCGTGACGCATCGCCGTGCTCACGCAGTCGGTGCCGGTGTCACCGCCGCCGATCACGATGACGTCTTTGCCGCTCGCGTGCAGCGGCGTGGTGTCAGGTCCGCCGCCGAGCAGTGCCTTCGTGCTCGCAGTGAGGTACTCCATGGCGAAGTGCACGCCATGGAGCCCGCGCCCTTCGGCCGACAGATCCCTCGGCACGGTGGCCCCGGTGCACAGCACCACCGCATCGAAGTCCCGTCGTAGGAGCTGCGCCTCGACGTTCTCACCGACATGGGCGTTGCAGATGAAGCGGATGCCATTGCGCTCCATGAGCTGGGTGCGACGCAGCACCACCCCGCGCTTGTCGAGCTTCATGTTCGGGATACCGTACATCAGCAGGCCGCCCGGGCGGTCCTCGCGTTCGAGCACGGTGACCGCATGCCCCGCGCGATTGAGCTGCTCCGCTGCCGCGAGCCCGGCGGGCCCGGATCCCACCACGGCGACGCGCTTGCCGGTACGCACTTTTGGTGGATCGGGAATCACCCAGCCTTCTTCCCAGCCCCGCTCGATGATCGCCGCTTCGAGCGTCTTGATCGCGACAGGCGGATCACTGAGACCGAGCACGCAGGAGCCCTCACAGGGCGCGGGACAGACGCGGCCAGTGAAATCCGGGAAGTTGTTCGTGCGGTGCAGGCGCTCGAGCGCCTCGCGCCACAGGCCGCGATAGACGAGATCATTCCACTCGGGAATGAGGTTGTTCACCGGGCAGCCCGAGGCACCGCTGCTCATCTGCACGCCCGTGTGGCAGAAAGGCACGCCGCAGTCCATGCAGCGCGCAGCCTGCTGCCGCAGGTGCTTCTCCTCCATGTGATGGTGGAATTCGTTCCAGTCCCGAACGCGATCCTGCGGCGTGCGATCGACCGGCAGCTCGCGCAGATACTCCATGAAACCCGTTGGCTTGCCCATCTTGATACCGCCCGGATCAGTTGCCGCCGACGCGTGCGAGGTCGCGGGCGTTTTCCTCGAAGGCCGCCATCACGGCCTCGTCGCCCGTGAGACCCTGCTCGTGCGCGCGGCGGATGCCCGCGAGCACGCGCTGATAGTCTTTCGGAATCACCTTCACGAAGCGCTTGCGCATCGCGGGCCAGTTCGCGAGCACGGCGCGCGCGCGCGTGCTGTCCGTGTACTCCTGGTGCCTCGCAATCATGGCGCGCACCGCGTCGGCCTCCCCGGGGTCGTCCAGTGTCTCGAGATTCACCATTTGCCGGTTGACCTGCGCGGGGAAATTACCCTGCTCGTCGAGCACATAGGCGATACCGCCCGACATGCCGGCGCCGAAATTGCGACCGGTGGGGCCAAGCACCACGACGCGACCGCCGGTCATGTACTCGCATCCGTGATCGCCGACTGCCTCGACCACCGCGTTCACGCCGCTGTTGCGCACGGCAAAGCGTTCGCCGGCCATGCCACGGATGTAGGCCTCGCCGCTGGTCGCCCCATAGAGCGCGACGTTGCCGACGATGATGTTCTCTTCCGGTACGAAGGTGGAACCTGCAGGCGGGTGGATGATGAGCTTGCCGCCCGAGAGCCCCTTGCCGACGTAGTCGTTGGCATCGCCCTCGAGCCGGAAGCTCATGCCACGTGGCAGGAAGGCCCCGAAGCTCTGGCCGGCAGAACCGTGGAAGTGGATACGCACGGTATCCTCGGGCAAGCCCGCCGCGCCCCACTTGCGCGTGATCTCCGAGCCCGTGATGGTGCCGACCACGCGGTTGACGTTGCGCACGGGCAGCTCGGCGACCACCTTTTCCCCACGCGCGATCGCCGGCCGACAGAGTTCGAGGAGCGTCGTGACGTCGAGTGAGGATTCCAGATCATGATCCTGTTCCATCTGCCGGTAGCGGCCGATGTCCGGCCCGACATCCGGCTGGTAGAGCAGGTTGCTGAAATCGAAGCCGCGCGCCTTCCAGTGATCGAGCGCACGGCGCGGCGCGAGCCGGTCGACCCGTCCGACCATCTCCTCGATGGAGCGAAAACCGAGTTTCGCGAGCCACTCGCGCACGTCCTGCGCCATGAAGCGCATGAAATTGACCACGTGCTCGGGTGCGCCGGTGAACTTCTCGCGCAGCCGCGGATCCTGGGTTGCGATGCCTGTCGGGCAGGTGTTCAGATGGCACACCCGCATCATGACGCAGCCAATCGCGACCAGCGGCGCGGTGGCGAAGCCGAACTCCTCGGCACCGAGGAGCGCGGCAATCACGACGTCGCGGCCGGTTTTCAGCTGCCCGTCGGTTTCCACCGTGATGCGGCTGCGCAGGTTGTTGAGCACGAGCGTCTGATGCGCCTCGGCGAGACCGAGCTCCCAGGGCAGTCCTGCATGGGCAATCGAGGTCTGGGGCGCCGCGCCGGTGCCGCCATCGTAGCCGCTGATGAGCACGACATCCGCATGGGCCTTGGCCACGCCCGCAGCAATGGTGCCGACACCCACTTCCGCCACGAGCTTCACGCTGATGCGTGCGTGGCGGTTGGCGTTTTTCAGGTCGTGGATCAGTTCCGCGAGATCCTCGATCGAGTAGATGTCGTGATGCGGCGGCGGTGAAATCAGCCCGACGCCGGCAGTCGTGTGCCGGGTCGTGGCGATCCAGGGATAGACCTTGTTGCCGGGCAGCTGCCCGCCCTCTCCGGGCTTGGCACCTTGCGCCATCTTGATCTGCAGCTCGCGGGCGCTCACCAGATACTCGCTGGTCACGCCAAAGCGCCCCGAGGCGACCTGCTTGATGGCCGAGTTCTTCGAGTCCCCGTTCGGCAGCGGCTGATAGCGCGCGGGGTCTTCCCCGCCCTCGCCGGTGTTGCTCTTGCCGCCAACGCGATTCATGGCGATCGCGAGTGTCTCGTGTGCTTCCTTGCTGATCGAGCCGTAGGACATCGCGCCCGTCTTGAAGCGCAGCATGATGCTCTCCTCCGACTCGACTTCCTCCAGCGGAACGGCCTCTGCCGCCTTGAACTCCAGCAGCCCGCGCAGCGTGTAGAACTTCTGCGCCTGATCGTCGATGAGCTCGGTGTAGGCCTTGTAGGTCGGGTAGCTTCCGGTGCGCACCGCCTTCTGCAGCAGATGGATGGTGGCCGGATTGAAGAGGTGCTCCTCGCCGTCCGTGCGCCACTGATAGAGCCCGCCCGAAGGCAGCGTGTGGCCATTGACATCGCGCTCGGGGAAGGCGGCGCCATGGCGTATCAGGACTTCCTTCGCAATCACGTCGATCGCGATGCCGCCAATGCGCGACGCGGTGCCCGTGAAATACTCGTCGATCACGTCCTGGCGCAAGCCCAGCGCTTCAAACACCTGCGCGCCGTGATAGCTCTGCACGGCCGAGATACCCATCTTGGACATGACCTTGACGACGCCCTTGGTGGCCGCCTTGACGAAGTTCTTGCAGGCCGTCGCGTGATCGACACCCGTCAGGAGCTCATCGCGAATCATGCCGTCGATCGACTCGAAGGCGAGGTAGGGATTCACTACGCTCGCGCCGTAGCCGATGAGCAGCGAGAAATGATGCACCTCGCGGGCCTCGCCGGTTTCCAGTACCAGGCTCACCTTGAGCCGCAGCCCCTCGCGGATCAGATAGTGGTGCAGCGCCGACACGGCGAGCAGCGCTGGAATGGGCGCAAATTCCCGGTTCACGCCGCGATCGCTGAGGATGAGGATGTTGACCTCTTCCTCTTCGATGAGCCGCCGCGCCATCAGGCGCAGCTCCTCGAGCGATTTCACGAGGCCCTTGTCGCCGCGTGTCACGCGAAAGAGCGTCGGAAGCACGCCCACTTTCAGTCCCGGCATGCCCTCGAGGCGGCGGATCTTCGCGAAGTCCTCGTTCGAGAGCACGGGTCCCGAGAGCTCGAGTCGCCGGCAATCGGCCGGCCGGGGCTGAAGGAGATTGCCCTCCGAGCCGAGCCAGACTTCGGACGAGGTGATGAGCTCTTCACGGATGCAGTCGATGGGCGGGTTGGTCACCTGCGCAAAGAGCTGCTTGAAATAATCGTAAAGCAGCCGTGGCTTCGTGGAGAGCGCGGCGAGCGGGGTGTCATTGCCCATCGAGCCCACGGCCTCCACGCCCGAGCGGGCCATGGGGTCGATGAGGAGGCGCTCATCCTCGAAGCTGTATCCGAAGGCGATCTGGCGCTGCAGCAGCGTGTCGTGATCGGGCGCCGGCACTTCGGGCGCTGCTGGCAAATTCCCGAGATGCACCAGGTGTTCGTCGAGCCACTGGCGATAGGGACGCTCGGTCACGACCGCCCGCTTGATCTCCTCGTCATCGACGATGCGCCCCTGCGCGGTGTCCACGAGGAACATGCGCCCCGGCTGCAGCCGGCCCTTGCGCAGGATGCGCTCGGGCGCGATCTCGAGAACGCCGGCCTCGGACGCCATGATCACGAGGTCGTCTTTGGTCACGTAGTAGCGCGAGGGCCGCAGGCCGTTGCGGTCGAGCACCGCGCCGATCTGCACGCCGTCGGTGAAGGCAATGGAAGCCGGGCCGTCCCAGGGCTCCATCAGGCTCGTGTGGTACTGATAGAAGGCCCGCCGTGCCTCGTCCATGCCCTCGTGCTTCGACCAGGGCTCGGGGATCATCATCATGACCGCGTGCGGCAGCGAACGACCCGCCAGCACCAGCAGCTCGAGCGTGTTGTCGAACATCGCGGAGTCCGAGCCATTCGGGTTCACGATGGGGAGAATCCGCCGGATGTCCTCGCCGAAGGCATCGGATTCGAAGAGCGCTTCGCGCGCGCGCATCCAGTTGATGTTGCCGCGCAGGGTGTTGATCTCGCCGTTGTGGGCAAGATAGCGGTAGGGGTGCGCCCGATCCCAGCTCGGGAAGGTGTTGGTGGAGAAGCGCGAGTGCACCAGCGCGAGCGCGGTCTCCATTGCCGGGTCTTCGAGGTCCGGGAAATACTGCGGCAGCTGCGCGGTGAGCAGCATCCCTTTGTAGACCAGCGTCTTGTGGGACAGGCTCGCGATGTACCAGTACTCGTGGCCGTCGAGCGTGGAAGTGCGGATCTCGCTGTAGGCCCGCTTCCTGATGACGTAGAGCCGGCGCTCGAAGGCGAGCGTGTCGGGAAGCTCGGGGTTGCGCGCGATGAAGACCTGGCGGATGAAGGGCTCGCTCGCCATGGCGGTGTCGCCGAGCGGCGCGCTGTTGGTCGGCACGGTGCGCCAGCCGAGAATCTGCAGGCCTTCCGACTGCACGATCTGGTCGAAACGCTCTTCGAGCCTGCGGCGCATCGTCGGGTTGCGCGGCAGGAAGACGAGCCCGCAACCGTAGTGCCCGGGCTCGGGGAGGGCAATGGAACTTTTCCGGCAGGCTTCCTTCAGGAAGGCGTGCGGCATCTGCATGAGGACGCCCGCGCCGTCGCCGGTATTGACTTCGCAGCCACTCGCGCCGCGATGATCGAGATTGCGCAGCACTTCGATCGCCTGCGCGAGGATCGCGTGCGACTTGCGCCCCTTGATGTCCACCACGAAGCCGACACCGCAGGCATCACGCTCGAAGGCCGGGTCGTAGAGCCCCTGTTTGGGGGGCGGCCCCAGGAGTGGTAGGCCGGGGCGTGCGCTGCGCGTGCGGCGCGCGCCATGGAAGATCGTTCGGTTCCTCTTGCTCATCCCGGTCTCTCTCGCAACTGTACAAAGCGTCGCGCGCCTCCACCGGGCACGCGGATACGGTCGCCGGTGCAGCAGGCAACGCCACCCACAACGGCAATTACATCAAACACTAACGCTGGGAGACGCTGGCCGCGCGCCCACTCGAACGCGGGCCCGCCGGCTACAAGCCCGGGGTACGGGCATCACGCGGCGCGCGCTGTTTGCAGCTAGGTATGAGCCGACAATATCCGGGATGGGATTGACGGTCAATTGGTAGCCGCAGTGGGCCGGATCGGTTAAAAAGGTCGGCAATTGTCCAAGGGAAGTGGAACATGACCGGGCGACGGAAAATGCGCTTTCTGGTGGTCGGAGCCGGCATGTCAGGCATCCTGGCGGCGATCAGGCTGCGGGAGGCGGGCCACGAGGACGTGACCATGCTGGAGAAGGCCGACCGGCTCGGCGGCACCTGGCGCGAGAACCGCTACCCCGGCCTCACCTGCGATGTCCCCGCGCACGCTTATACCTACAGCTTCGCGCCCAACGCCGAGTGGTCCCGCTTTTTCGCGGGGGCCGACGAAATTCGCGCCTATTTCGAGCGGGTCGCGCGCGACCGGGGCGTGATGCCCCTGATCCGCTTCAACCGCGAAGTCACGGATTTGTCGTTCAGGCAGGGCGGATGGATCGCGACGACCGCGACGGGCGAGCGTTTTTCCGCCGACGCGGTGATTCTTGCTTCGGGCGTGTTGCACCACCCCAAGGCGCCCGACATCAAAGGACTCGACAGCTTCGCCGGCAAGGCAATGCACAGCGCGCGCTGGGAGGATGAGGTCGCACTCGACGGCCAGCGGATCGGGGTGATCGGCTGCGGCTCCACGGGCGTGCAGCTCGTCTGCGCGCTCGCGGATCGCGCTGCGCGGCTGGTCCACTTCCAGCGCAGCCCGCAATGGATCATGCCGGTGATTGACCTTGCCTATACGGACGAGGAGCGTGAGGCGTTCCGTCGCGACCCCGCGCTGATCGACGCCATCCGCTACGACTCTGAGTATCTGGGGAATGTTCAGCGCTTCACCATGGGGATCGTTGATCCCGATAGCGATGCGATGCACGCGATCGAGGACCTCTGTCGCCAGAATCTCGAGCAGACTGTGGCGGATCCGGTCTTGCGCGAAAAGCTGCGACCGAGCTACCGCGCCGCCTGCAAGCGACTGGTCTATTCGCCCGATTATTACGAGCGCGTGCAGCGACCGGCGGTGCATGTGGAGACCGGTGCGATCGAACGGGTCGTTCCAGAAGGCGTGCGGATGCGTGACGGGACGCTCCACGAACTCGATGTGCTCGCACTGGCCACCGGATTTCATGCCGACCGTTTCATTCGTCCCGCGACGGTGCACGGCCGCAATGGTGTCGCTCTCGATGACATCTGGGCGAAGCGCGCCACTGCTTACCTGGCGATCACGCTGCCCGATTTCCCCAACCTGTTCTTCCTCAACGGCCCGACGGCGCCGGTCGGCAATTTCTCCCTGATCGATGTGGCCGAACGGCAGTGGCAGTTTGTCGAGCGCCTGATCGGCGAGATCTCGAACGGGAGCTGCGACGAAATCTGCGTCTCCGCAGAGGCCATGGCCGCTTACGAGGCGCGACGGATTGCGGCGGCCAAGGGCACGATTTTCGCTTCCGGCTGTTCGAGCTGGTATCTCGATCGGGAAGGCGTGCCGATGACCTGGCCCTGGAGCTATCAGGCGTTTGCCGAAGCGATGGCCAGCCCTGTGATGGAGGACATGGAACGGCGCAATTCGAAGCGCGTCGCGGTCTGAGCCACGCCTCGCGGCTCAGGCCGGTGGCAGCTCCAGGAGCTCGGCGATGATGCGTTTCAGGGCCTCGAGTTCCTCCCTGTAAGTCGGGCGCACCGGCTCGAGCAAACCCTGGATGGACATGCCGAGCATGGCGGTGGAGGCCAGCGTGCGTGCGGTATTGAGTTTGCGGGCATCGAGCCCGAGATCACCGAACAGCCCCTGCCAGATCCGGCGGGACGAGGTGAGCGCCAGCTCGGCTTGACGCCTGCGAATGCTGCCCTGCGGATGAGCGCGCCCGTAGAGCACGAGTTCCGTGTAGGCCACGGAAGTCGGCTGGCTGATGTGGTGCCACGCGCGGTCGATGAGCAGCGACACACGCTCTCGCGGCGACAGATGATGGAGCTGGACCGCCCGGGCGAGATCCCGCTCGATGGCCTCTATATTGCGCTCGACGACGGCGAGGAGCAGCGATTCCTTGTCGCCGAACTGATGGGCGATCGCTCCCCAGGTTACGCCGGCCCGCTCGGCGATGCGCGCAGCCGAGGCATTGGGCAGACCTTCCTCGGCGATGCACTGGATGACCGCCTGGATGACCTTTTCCCGGGTTCCCGCGCTGCGTTCAGCCTGGGTGCGGCGCCGGTATTTAACGTCCGCTTTCATTTCATCATGTTATCGATGACGGACCGGTACCGGGAGCCGTAGGGCGGGCGCAGGCCGAAAAGATCCGCCAGGTTGATCTTCGACTGCACGTACACCGCTCGCGCATGGGAGAAGCGCTTGAAGCCGTCGTGACCGTGATAAGCGCCCATGCCACTCGGACCGACACCACCGAAAGGCAGATCCTCGCAGCCGGAGTGGGCCGCAATGTCGTTGACCGAAACCCCACCGGAGCGCGTCCGGGCGAGCACGTGCTCGAGCTCGGCGCCGCCGGACCGGCCAAAATAATAGAGCGCGAGCGGATGGCCCTGACCATTGATGAAGTCGACTGCCTCGTTGATGTCGCGATAGGTCCGGATTGGCAGCAGCGGCCCGAAGATCTCGTTGCGCATGATGGGCTCGCCGTCCGCCGGGTTGATGACGAGGCACGGAGGCATTTTGCGATGCGCCGCGTGCGAGAAATCCTCGCTGGCGGGATTCAACTCGATGATCTCGGCACCCGAGGCCGCAGCCGCCTCCCGGTAGCCCTGCAGGCGCGCGAGGTGGCGCTCGTTGATGATCGCGGTGTAGTCGGGGTTCTCGAGGAGCCGCGGATACAGGCGCGTCACCGCCTTGCGTAATGCCTCGATCACTTCGCGCAGCTTCTCCTCGGGGACGAATAGATAGTCCGGGGCGATGCAGATCTGGCCTGCGTTGCTCATCTTGAAGTCGATGATGCAGGTTGCGAGCCTGTCGAGATCGAACGGCAGCTCGCGGCTCACGATGACCGGTGATTTGCCGCCGAGCTCGAGCGTCAGCGGCACGAGATTTTCACTCGCTGCCCGCGCGACGTGCCGCGCGATGCTGCCCGCACCGGTGAAGACGAGGTGATCGAAGGGCAGCCTTGCGAAGGCTTCGCCGGCTTCGAGCCCACCCGGAAACACCGCCACTTCCTCGTCGCTGAAATAGCGGGCGACGAGTTCTGCAAGCAGCGCGGAGTTGCGCGGGGTGTGCTCGGAGGGCTTGACCATCGCGCGATTGCCGGCGGCGAGAATGTCGGTCAGCGGCGCGACCGCGAGATTCACCGGGAAATTCCAGGGTGAGATCACGCCAATGACACCGAGCGGCTGATGGCGCACGCGCGCACGTGCGCCCAGCAGCCTCGGCAGCAGCGCCACCTTGCGCGGCTCGTCTTTCATCCACGCGCGCAAGTGCTTCTGCGCGTAGCGGATGGCAGAGATCGGGTAGGCGATCTCCGTCATCGCCGCATTGGAGAGAGAGCGCTGGCCGAAATCGGCCTGCAGGGACTCGCACAGCGCCGCTTCGTTCTCCCTCAGCAGCATAGCCAGCCGCTCGAGCCGATCGATGCGGGTGCGGTGATCGGGCACTCCCTCCGCCCGCTGCGCGGCTCTCTGCCGCGCGAGTGTCTGGCGCATGCGCTCGCCGGGCGGCACGTCATTCATGCCGGGATGCTCCGGTGCGGATCGCGCGAGGCGCTGCCGTGCCGGGCTTCGAGCTCCGCCAGATCGGCCGCGAGGCACTGCTCGAGCAATGCGACGAGCCCGGCGTAGTAGGGCAGGGGATTCTGCTGCGCGAGTTTCGCGCGCATCAGCGGAACCCAGCGCCCCGGGTGGCGCGCGATGAAGTCCCGCCGGCCGAGGCGCCAGGACGTGGTGTCCTCACCGCGCGCACCAAGCTCGGCTTCCCCATAGGCGAGCACGTGCAGGAACTCGAGCTCGGCCGAGAGGTGATCCGGGGTGTCGCGGCTGACACCCGTCGGGGCCAGGCCGAAATGCTGGTAGAAGCGCAGCACCTCTTCCATCGTGGTCATCTGCGGCCCCACGTGCAGGCCACCGTACAGTGCGCAGGGCGAAGCGGCGGTGCCGGCGTCGAAGAGTCGCGTGTATTCGGCTGCCAGAGCCCCATCGCCGGCGCCTTCGAGCGCCGGCCAGTCGATCGGTTCCGTCAGCGGTGGATCAAGCTGCGCGATCCATTCCCGCAGGCGCCTCACCAGCGTGCCGGAGCGGATCGCATCGAGCAGCTCGCCCCGTGGATAGCCGAAAGCTTCGGCGAGCAGCGCATAGAGCGCACTGCGTGCGGCGGTGCTCCCCTCCAGCAGTTTTTTTGCGTCCGGGCTCATGACTTCAACCGGACCACTTCAGTTGCGATCTGCGGCACAGGCAGTGCCGTCCGGGACCAGCGAAACATCATCATGCCCTCGCGGTGACCGCGCGTGTCGATCCAGTTGTCTGCGCCCGGACTGGATGCCGCGATTGCGACTCTCACCGTGCCGTCTGCCGCGGCCGCCGCTGTCCGGTTATTGACGTGAGAGCGGTGCGAAGGGAAGGACAGCGGCTCGAACCAGTAATTGGTGACGTCCATGCCCCAGTACGGCACTTCGGCCGGCTGCAGTGTCACGATCAGCGCTTCGTCCGGCTCGAGGCGGAAATGGCCCGATGAGAAGCGATGACCCGTGGGCATTTCGGGGGACGCATCGTGGTCCGTCGCGGGAAAGGTGACGAAGCGGTTGGGCGGCGCCTGGCGTGCCTGATCGACGATGCCCGCCCAGATCGCGCTCGAGCGCGCCACGTAGGCCGCGGTGCGCGGCAGGGCCGCGATCACCTGTGCGAGCGTGACATTGGGCGGCAATGAGTCGGAACCGATCTCGCGGATGTTGAACGTGGCACCCACAGTGCGGCTCCAGTCGTGCGCGTACTGGCGGATGAAGACGCACGTCGCCTCGCGCGTCGTGCGGATCCAGTTACCGGGGTGCTTTTCCGGCGAGAGGATGATCTCGTAGCGCCCTTCGGCATCCACCTTGAGTTCGTGCTCGGTGAGGGCGCCCACTTGCGCGCTGTGCGCATCGATGCCGATCTTGCCGGCATAGACCGTGAGCTCGATGAAGGGCGCATCGCCCCGCTCGCCGCTCAGCACATAAGTCCGGCTGCCATCGATCATCGTCTGGTGGTAACGGGCATCCGAAGTCTCGCCTTCCCCCAGAGTGGTTGGCGTGACGAGCGGATAGACTTCGGGGTGGCGCGTGTCCGCGTACTCGAGCGTGGCCTCGAGCCCCATGCGGATCATGCGCGCGAGCTTGCGCAGGCCTTCCGCCTGCGTGAGATCGTCCTTGGGCGTCGCGGGCCTCGCGAGTACCGCACCGGCCGCCTTCAGTTGTTCGCAGAAGTCTTCCCAGGCCTTGACGCCGGCCAGCGCATCACTGCTCATTCCTCGGCCACCTTGAAGTAGTCCTGATAGAAGCGATAGCGGGCACGCTCTTTCGAGCGATCGAGGCCGAACTGCTCGAGCGTGTAGCGGTGCGTGCCGTGGCGATCCCGCGGATTGCTCGCGATGAAGCTGCGCATGCGGCGCAGAGCCTCCTCGCTCATCGGGATGTCGAAGTGCTCGTAGATCCTCTGCGCCATGTCGACCTGGTCCTTCAGGATCTCCGCAAAATGCATGTCGAAAGCACCGCGTGCTACCGGGTGGCCGCTTTCACGGAAGGCCACGCCCCGGCGCATCGCTTCCTCCCATGACCTGCTCCACATCTGCCCGATCTCGATCCGGTCGACCTCATCGCTGCCCATGCTGCAGGCCATGGAGACGAGCGAGCAGTGCGAGGCGATGAGTTTCAGCGGGTCACGATGCGTCATGACGATGCGCGCATCCGGATACACCTCACAGATGGCCGCGAGCCCCCAGTGATAGCCGGTGCTCTTCAGCACCCAGCGCTCGCGGGGGTTGCGCCACTGCATGTACTGCAGCTGGCGCTTGTGGGTGCGGTAGACCGGGGTCGGGTCCGAGTTCTCGACCCAGCTCTGGTAGCCCGGGATCCTGAACTGGTTGGCGAAGATGATGCTCTTGAAATCGAAGGCATTGAGCATCAGGCATTCCTGCGCCAAGAGCGCACCCATCTCATGCAACGCCTGGAATTCGGGGATGAGCGCCCGCGAGGTCTGTTCGAAGTGCTGTTCGCAGACTGCGATGCGCGGATCCGTCTCGTAGCTTGCCGCTTCCGCCGGCGGCGACATGAGGTGGCACTCCCAGGTCATCGGCACGCGGTTGGCCGGGTCCTTGGCGAGCAGATCGTGCATGATGGTCGAGCCCGTGCGCGGCAACCCCACCATGAAGAGAGGCTTGACGATCTCGACGTCGAGAATCCCGGGATGACGCTTCAGGTCTTCAGTCACGCGCAGCCGGTTCTCGAGATGGCGCAACAGCTCGTTGAAGGCGATCAGTCGCCCGACGGCGTTGAGGCGCGCCTCTTCATTCAGGCTCTGCACGAGCCGCTGGAAGCCCTCGTGCCAGTCGGCCTCGTCACCGAAGTCGGCGAGGCCCGTGTTGCCGCGGGCCGCATCGAGAAGTGCCTGTTCGGTGAGTTTCACTTTCATGAACGCACCTCAGCGATCACGGGACAGGATCAGGGCGCTGGTGGGCACGGCAGCGGCCGCGGTCACCAGGACGTTGTCGACGTGTTGCGGCTGATTACAGGATTCACCGCGCGTGAGCCGCACGCCCTCGGCGATGCCATTCATGCCGTGCAGATAGGCCTCGCCGATCTGGCCGCCGTGCGTGTTCACTGGCAACCGCCCGCCGATTTCGATGTTGCCGTCCTTGATGAAGTCCTTTGCTTCGCCGCGCTTGCAGAAGCCGAACTCCTCGAGCTGCGGCAACACGAGCGGCGTGAAGTGATCATAGAACACGGCGGTCTGGATATCGGCGGCCGAGAGCCCGCTCTCGGCATAGACCTGTTCGGCACAAAGCGCCATCTCGGAGATGCCGGAAATGCTCTTGCGGTAGTAGCTCTTCATCATCTGCTGATCGTCACAGGAACCCTGGACGGCAGCGCGGATGACAGCGGGCTTTGACTTCAGGTCGCGCGCACGCTCGAGCGTGGTCACGACAAACGCCTGACCACCGTCGGATTCCTGGCAGCAATCGAGCAGGCGCAGCGGCTTGACGATCCAGCGGCTTTTCTGGTGGTCTTCCAATGAGATCGGCTGCTTGTAGAAGAATGCGGCCGGATTGTTGGCGGCGTGCCGCCGGCAGGCGACGGCCACGCGCCCGAAGTCCTCGGTCGTCGCGCCGTACTCGTGCATGTAGCGCTGGGCGAACATCGCCACCCAGCTCGCCGGCGTGAGCAGCCCGAAGGGCGAGCTCCAGCCGAAATCCACTTCCATCGGCGTGGGCAGCGGGGCGCGCTCCTGCACGCCGACACCGAAGCGTGTCTCGGAGCGCTCGTTGAAGGCGCGATAGACGAGGCAGTAGTTCGCCGCGCCGCTCATCACGGCCATCGCGGCCTGGTGAATGGTGCCGCAGGCCGCGCCGCCGCTGTGGTGGATGCGGCTGAAGTGCGTCAGGCGATCGGTACCGAGGCTGCGGCAGACATCGATCTCGTGATTGTCATCGACCGTGTAGGTCACCATGCCGTCGATCATGTCGGGCGTGATGCCCGCATCGCGGATGGCCGCTTCGCAGGCCTCGACCGCCAGGCGCAGCGTGCTGCGCCCCGAGCACTTGGAGAAATCCGTCGCGCCGATGCCGGCGATCGCGGTCTTTCCGGAGAATGACATTGCCATTATCTGGGTCCTCGCTGCGGCAATTCGACCGTCACGGTGCCCGTGACGTGATCGCCCATCGCGTTGCGGCCGCGCAGAGTCACGTTCACTTTGCCGGTGTCCCTGCCGGCCGTGCAGCTCTCGACGACGCCCGCAAGCGTCATGGCGTCGCCGGCCACGTTGGGGGTACCCAGGCGAACGTTGATTCCCGTGATGCGGGCCTCCGGCCCTGCCCAGGCCTGCACGTAGCGCGTGCACAGACCGCTCGTAGTGAAAATGTTCATGAAGAGATCCGGCAGGCCGGCGTGCTTCGCCGCGGCCATTTCGTGGTGGATATCCTCGAAGTCGCGGGTGGCGATGGCACCGGCGACAATGCGTCGGGTGGTGACATCGATCGGGTGCAGTGGCAGTTCCTGGCCCGGTTGCACCTCCCCGAAGGGGAGCGTGCGCCGATTGGGTGGCGGCGTCACCGGGCGGAACATCGGCAACCGCATTTCCGGGTCGGTCTGCTGGAATACAAGCTCGAGCGGCATGCCGATGCGCACCTGCTCGGGCGCGCAGTGCACGATATTGGTGAGGAGACGTGTACCTTCCTCGAGCTCGACAAGCCCCACCACGTAGGGATAGCGCATGAAGGGCATGGGCGGATGCACCGGCTCGACGAAGCTGTAGAGCGTGGCCTTGCCGCTGGCCACACGATAGCCGAGGTCGTACGAGCCACAGGCCGGGCAGCGCACGACCGGCGGATGCGCCAGACGTTGACAGCTGCGGCATTGCTGGATGCGCAGTTCGCCGGCCTTTGCGCCTTCCCAGAAGAACGCCGTTTCCTTCATCACCGCCGGACGTGGTCGCACGAGCAGATGCTGCGCAATCCGCGACTGCTGCTCCCGGTGCTGTTTCGCCTTCGCGAGTTCTTCATCGGTGCGCTGGCGTGGCCGGAAATTGAAGGTGCGGAACTTCCAGCTGCCAACGCGCTCGCCTGTCTGGTTCGTGAACTCGGTGAGCGTGGTCACGAAGTAGCCGGTGCCGAGCCCCGTGCTCTTCTGCTCCGATACCTCGAGCAGTGACAGCGTGCCGGTGAGAAGCTCGCCGACTTCGAGCGGCCGGTTGTACTCCTCCTCGGTGTTCGTGCCGATCATCGAGGCAAAGCCCGCTTCCTTCAGGAGCGCAAAGACTTTGCCGCGCGGGCAGTCAGGATCGAATACGCGCGGAATGTTGCCGGGCAGGTTCCAGACGGCCAGCATCGCGGCCGGCGCGGTGCCGCATCCCGATGCGGCTGCGTCATCCGCGGCTTCGCCATCGAAACGCATGGCGTCGCACCAGTTGCGGATCGCGGCACGATTGACCGGATCACGCGCCGTGATCGGTGCGCCGGTTCGCCCGACGCAGGAGCGCAGGGTCGCAAGGAATGCCTTCTCTTCGAATTCCGTCATGGGGTCCTCATGCAACGCGCTCGATTTCGATGCGGGTGGCCCGATCCGTTGAGCCGGGGCTGAACAGCGCCGGCATCGGCTGCAGGTGGTAGTAGCCACCCGCGAGCTGCACGGGGTTGATCGGATTGGGCGTGAGCGTCGAGTAGCTCTTGCGGTTCTTGTACATGAAGGGCTCCCAGGCGTGATAACAGGTCGCCTGGCCCGGGCGGTGGGCGGCAGCGACGCGCGCCTGCATCTCGGTGGAGCTGATGTCGTTGAAAACGCGCACGCGGTCACCGTCCTGGATGCTGCGCGCCTGCGCATCCTCCACGCTCATGAAGATCACCGGCTCGCCGCGATTCAACTGCAGCATGTACTTCTGGTCCCGCCAGCTGGCATGGATCGACCAGCGCGTGTGCCCGCCTGTCATGTAAAGCGGATACTGGCCGCCGATGCTCGGCTGATCCTTGTGCACCGGCAGGCGCTCGCCGAGCTCCTCGTAGAACGGGTGATCGATGCAGAACTGGATGCGCCGGGTAAGCGTCGGCCAGGGCATCTTCTTTTCGGTATGCCAGAGCCCTGCGGTGATGGTCTCGTTCTCCTTGACGTCGGTCGCATTGCCGATGTTCATGAAGCCGTTGTCGCCGAGGGCCGTGAAGCGCTGGAAGCCCTTTTCCTTGAGCTTCTGCCAGTTCACATCGCCGACATTGGAGGACAACTCGAGGATGAGGTCCAGCAGCTCCTCGACATTGTCTTCGGTGTAGCGGCCACTGAAGGTGAACTGATCGTAGACGTCGAAACTGCGCTCCTCGCCATGGCGATCCTTGAACTTCGCGAGGCCGCGTTCGGCGGCGCGCCGCTGGATGGTCTTCAGCAGCAGGCAGTGGATCTCCCAGTCGGCTTTGGCTTCCGCGACCGGCTTCGTGGCGCGCGTCACCACCTGCGAGAAGGGCGAGAGAGGCGTCGCCCAGGTAATGTCGTCCTTCTCGTACCAGGCGGCGGCGGGCAGTACGTAGTCGCTGTAGAGCGCCGTGTTGCTCATGCGCCAGTCGATGGTGACCATCAGATCGAGCTTCGGCAGCAGCTTCTCGATCATCACATCGTAGGCGCGGAAGCGGCGCAGTACGTTGCCACCGGCTTCCATGAAGATGCGCGGACGGTTCCTGGGCTTCAATTGCCAGCCCTTCTCGACTGCCTCGTCCATGAAGGACGACAGCGGCCGCTTCATGGCCGGATCCCAGTCTGCAGAGCGTCCGTAGACCTCGTCGAAACCGCCCTGGTGATAGAGCCAGAGCAGACTCGGCGGAAACGCACCGTGGCGGAACTCGTCGCGCGCCAGGTCGTAGATGGTCATTTCCTTTGTCTGGCCCCGCAGCTTGTCCGCGATGAAGTGCGGGGCGAGCTTCAGGCCAAGTGCCGCAAGCTGCAGCTTCGGATTGCCCGCGCCCTTGAGGTTCGCCAGCCCGTCGACACCATCGACCGAGAGATAAGGGAAGGACATGTAGCCCGCGCCCTTGCGCCCCATCTGGCCGGCCAGCGCGAAGCACAGGAGCTGCGCGCGCTCCATCTCGACGCCGTGGTAGTACTTGGAAAAGTTGGATTGACTGATGCAAGTCGCCGCGCGGGCCTTCGCGAGATCGCGCGCCAGTTGCCGGATGGTCTCTGGATCAACGCCGCAGAGGGGGCTCGCTTTCTGCGGCTCGTACTGCTGCAGATGCTCGCGCAGCTGCGCGAAGACAGGGCGCACCCGAAGCTTGCCCTGACTGGTATCGATCTCGAACTCGCCTTCTAGCGCCGGATCCAGGGCCCCGAGCTCGAGAGTTCTCTTCGAGACCTCGACCGGCCGCTTGCTGGCGAGGTCGTAGCAATAGAAAGCGTCTTCAGCGCCGCCTGCCTTCAGATCCGAACCGCGCAGGAAGCGGCCGTTGTCCACGCGCGTCAGCAGCGGCAGGTCGGTCTGTTCCTGGACGTAACGCTTGTTATAGAGACTCTCGGCGATCATCACCTGCGCCATGCCGAGGCCGAGCGCCGCATCGCTGCCGACCTTGACCGGCACCCACTGATCGGCGTGGATCGAGGAGGCCGAGTAATCGGGCGCGATGGTGATGACGCGCGCGCCGTTGTAGCGCGCTTCCGTGATGAAGTGCGCATTCGGAATCTGGGTGTAGATCGGGTTCCCGCCCCAGATGAGAATCAGATCGGAATAGAAGAGATCGTCCGAGGAACTGCAATGCACCATCTTGCCAGTGGTGACGCAGAAGCCCGGGCGGTGATCGCCGATTTCGGTATTCACGTCGAGCACCGGCGTGTCGAGCACCAGCGCGGTGCGCATCATGGCGAAGCCCGCGCCGCCGTTGGTCTGGGCCGTGCCCTGATCCCAGATGACTGAGCCCGGCCCGTCATCGGACACCATGGCATCGATCATCTTGTCGGCGATGTCGTTGAGCGCTTCATCCCAGCTGACGCGCTGCCATTTGCCGGCGCCGCGTTCGCCCACCCGCTTCAGCG